>NZ_NCSQ01000013.1 GCF_002105465.1 Aquidulcibacter paucihalophilus | reverse complement strand
GGACTCTCATAAAGAACGAGGGACCCTAAGGGCTCAGGTCATGAGCCCATCCATTGACCGCTCTGGCATTGTCTTTGCTGAGTAAATACCTGATCAAAACCTGTCTAAAAATACGACATATTTGATCATTATAGGCTACAGTTCAGCTGGGCAGGTTGCGACAAACGCAACAAGCCAAAATTCAGTTGGTTTTCACACGATCTGAATTGTAAGTGCTTGCAGCGACTATATAGAACCGAGCCTTGTAAGGCGCGGTGCGGTAGCTATTCCGGAGCTTGCAAGTTGGATATTTGTGCGCTCCTTTGCGCAATTCGATGCTCCAAGCTGGACACTTGAGGAAGATGAGTTAGCCCCATGTGCGGCATAAATGGTATCTACGCTTATCATCCATCGGCCTCAGCACCAGCTGAATCGGAGCTGATTGCCACGCGTGATCATATGTATCGTCGTGGTCCTGATGGGATTGGCGCGTGGTGGAGCGAGGATCGCCGGATTGGTTTCGGCCATCGCAGGCTATCGATCCAAGATCTTTCTGAACGCGCGAACCAGCCAATGACCGATGGTTCTGGCCGATACGTCATCGTGTTCAACGGTGAGATTTACAATTATCCAGAGTTGCGCCGCGATCTTGAAGCCCAAGGCTGTGTGTTTCGCACTACCTCTGACACCGAAGCTATCCTGCACCTTTATGCGCTCGAGGGTGAAGCCATGGTGCGCCGTCTACGCGGCATGTTTGCGATCGCAATTTGGGATCGTGACGCCCGGCGCTTGTTTTTTGCGCGTGATCCTTACGGGATCAAGCCCCTCTATATCGCCAATGATGGCTGGACCGTGCGCTTTGCAAGTCAAGTTAAGGCGCTTCTAGCCGGCGGCCAGATTAGCCGGGATCCTGAGCCTGCGGGAGTTGTTGGCTTCTATCTCTGGGGCAGCGTGCCAGAGCCCTTCACCTGCTACCGCGATATCCGCCAATTACCAGCAGGCCACACGCAAGTTGTAGATGCCGCAGGGGTGCATCCCTCAAAACCTTATTCGACTGTTGCGGATGTTTTGGCTAAGGCCCCAAACACCCTGTGGACGCCCACACAAGTCGAAGCACGCATTCAAGAGGCCGCGCTGGATAGTGTCCGCGCCCACCTGCTCGCCGATGTAGAAGTTGGCGTCTTTCTTTCTGCCGGAATCGATTCCGGTGCCCTTTTAGGTTTGATGCGAGACGCGGGCCAAGACAAAATTCGCGCGATCACGCTGGGCTTTAAGGAGTTTGAGAACACGCCAGAGGATGAGACGCCCCTCGCGCGTGAGGTCGCAAAACTCTATCAGGCTGAGCATGTTGTACGTTGGGTCGATGAAGCGGAGTTTAAGCGCGACCTTCCCGCCATTTTAGAGACAATGGACCAGCCGTCGATTGATGGCGTGAACACATGGTTCGTATCAAAGGCTGCCCATGAAGCAGGGCTAAAAGTTGCCCTTTCCGGCCTTGGCGGGGATGAGCTCTTAGCAGGTTATCCAAGTTCCCGCGAACTTCCAAAGTGGGTGAAATATCTTGCGCTACCCGCTGCTATTCCTGGCATGGGAGCCATTGGTCGGGCAGCGTATAGCTTATTCAAACAAGCCGGTGTGTCGCCAAAGCTTGGCGGCATGCTGACCTATGGCGGCACGTATCCGGGCGCGTACCTTCTGCGTCGTGGCTTGTTTTTGCCGTTCGAATTGAAGACGGTCTTAGACCCTGAGTTATTGAGCGAGGGTATGCGCCGCCTGAAGCCGCTAGAGCGCGTTGCAGCAAGTATGCGGCCTGACCCAGATTCTGACATGGGGCGCGTGTGCGCCTTGGAGTCCAGCAATTACATGCGGAACCAATTGCTGCGCGATTCCGACTGGGCAGGGATGGCTCATAGTCTCGAAATACGCACCCCGCTTGTGGATTGTGTGTTGCTTGAGCAAGTCGCCCCGACTTTGCGCGCTTTCGGACCAAGATTTGGGAAACAGGCCTTGGCAAAATCAGCCCGCAAGCCTTTACCGACGACAATTACCGATCGTGCCAAAACGGGCTTTGGTGTGCCAACTGGTCGTTGGATCGCCAATCATAATGGTCCCGCTTTGGTGACCAAAGGCGATGCGTCGCGGGCTTGGGCGCTGGGGCTTGTACCGCCAAGGCCAACACAAGCGACAGTCCTAGAGGCGGCGATAACGCCCCAAGCGACAGTTCATCATGCATCATAAACTCAAAATTTTGGCGCTTGTCACCGAGGCCTATGGCGGCCGTGGCGGAATCGCTTGTGCCGCCCGCGATGTGCTGGAAAGCCTTTCGCTTGATCCTCGAATCGACAAGATTTCTGTTTTGCCACGCAGCGCGGTCGACAAAGTGGAGGCACTGCCAGCCAAGGTGCATCAAGGAATAGCCAATTCCAGTCGCTTGACCTATGCCCTAAACGCCGTTTTTTCATTGCGGCACGCCTGTGATGTGGTGTTCTGCAATCACGTTTATATGGCACCTTTAGCAGCATTGGCTGCAAAACTTGCGAGTGCACGATTGGTCATACAAGTGCATGGCATCGAGGTCTGGGGGCGTCTCAGCGGACTGCGACGCTGGGCACTGGAGCAAGCGGACTGTGTCGTTTGCGTAAGCCGTGATACGCGCATGCGCATCCTGTCTCAATGCGATGTTGTTCCGGAGAACCTTGTCGTCATCCCGAACACCGTCAGCGAAGCCTTTGCACCTAGTAATCGGAACGCAGCACGCGAAAAATTTGGACTGAAGGACGAATTGGTGCTGTTGGCTGTTGGTCGCCTGAGCGCACAGGAGCGCTATAAGGGGCATGATCGCGTGATCGATGCACTGCCGCATTTGTTGAAAAATCATCCAAGGGCAACGTTTTTGATTGCAGGGGATGGCGATGATCAGGCCCGACTGGAGGCCTTGGCCCAAGCTCGAAGGTTAGGGACCCATGTCCGCTTTCTTGGACAAGTCTCTCAAGCCAGTTTGAATGATTTGTACAATGCGGCGGATCTGTTTGTCTTGCCATCAACCGGGGAGGGGTTTGGTATCGTCTTCTTGGAGGCCATGGCAGCGGGGACACCTGCAATGGGCCTAGCTATCGCTGGGGCAAAGGATGCATTGGCAGATGGAGCCCTTGGTGTCTGCGTCGACGAAGTTCGATTTCCGGCAGCTTTGGATGAAGCCCTGAGCAAGCCAATGACCTCCGGTAAAGACCTTTCTGATGCCGTTCACCAACGTTTTGGCAAGCCCGTGTTCAACGTTGCACTATCTCATTTAATTGGTCGTCTAGCCGCCTAAAGTTCGAGAAAATGATGACAAATCAAGCAAATATTACTTCTGACCTGAACCAAGCTTCACCCAGCAATGCTGAGAGAGTGATCATTCTCGAGGCCGGACGGACAGAACGGAATTATTGGTCGGACCTTTGGTCTTACCGGGAGCTTTTCGCAATCCTTGCATGGCGCGATGTGGCCGTACAATATAAGCAAACAGTGATTGGCGTGGCTTGGGCCGTGGTTCGCCCTCTTTTGACCATGCTTATCTTCACGGTTGTATTCAGCAAAATGGCGAAGTTACCAAGCGAAGGGACCGCGCCTTACCCCGTCATGGTGATGGCTGGGATGCTGCCGTGGTTCCTCGTCTCGACGGTCTTGAGCCAAGCGGCGGGCAGTCTGGTTACAAATGCTAATTTGATCAGCAAAGTCTATTTTCCCCGCCTCATTGTCCCTGTCGCTAGCTCGATTGTTGCCCTTGTCGACTTTATGGTGACCTTCGTTTTGCTTTTAGGCCTGATGGTGGTTTTGGGCTTCTTCCCGGATTGGCGGATCATTTTTCTGCCATTCTTTGTGCTGCTTGCGATCTTGGCGAGCCTTGGGCCTGCGCTTGTGTTGACGGCGCTTAATGTGCGCTACCGAGACTTTCGGTTCATCGTGCCCTTTATCGTCCAGTTTGGGATGTATGTGTCCCCGGTCGGCTTTGCCAGCTCAGTTGTGCCACAGGAATGGCGCTTGCTCTATTCGCTTAACCCAATCGTCGGGGTGATTGACGGCTTTCGCTGGTGTTTGCTGGGTGGCCAGTCGCAACTCTATATGCCCGGCTTTTTATTGAGTTTGGGTGTTGTCGCTTTCTTCCTGTGGTTGGGCATTCGGACTTTCAGAGCGACCGAAAAAACCTTCGCAGACCTCGTTTAATCATAGCCTGCTGGCCCAAAGCCAAGTAGCGCTCTTTTCTTCAAGGACACCTTCATGCGTCTCGACAAACAGGCCGAGCAGAGGCAACGGGAATATTATGCCGCGCATGTAGATGATTATGAAGACAAGCATCTGTCAAACGATGACGAGCATATGCGCGCGCTGGCGATGTTTCAGGGCCTGGCGCTTGGTCGCGGTCATGCCTCAATCTTGGATGTCGGCGCTGGCACCGGTCGGGGCATAAGATTTTTGCAGCAAGTTTTCCCGGCTAGCAAAGTAATTGATGTAGAACCCAGCCGCGACCAACGCGAAATTGGTCATGCCGCAGGCCTCAAGCCAAGTGATTTGGTGGATGGTGACGCGACCCGATTACCGTTTACGAACAATGAGTTTGACTGGGTAATTGAAACCGCTGTCCTACATCATATCAAGGATTACAAAGCGGCTGTATCCGAAATGTGCCGGGTGGCACGTGTTGGTGTTCTGATCTCTGACCCAAACAATATGGGTCAAGGTTCATTTTTGTCTCGCCTGTTTAAGCAAACCTTGAGGGGGTTGGGCCTTTGGAACGCTTTCCTCCGGCTGCAGACTGGCGGGAAAATCTACAAATTCAGCGAAGGCGATAGCGTTTACTTTAGCTTCTTTGCCTTCGATCCCGTCCCTATTCTGCAACAGAAATTTGGCCGCCTAATCTAGGCCAAGACTGCTTCGGCGGAATTTAATCTTTATGGATCAGAGGCAAATGTTGTGATCGTCGCAATAGCGCCCAAGAGTCAAATGGAAGTCTGAAAGCTTTTTATGTCAGAAGATATCGTTATCCGAGCCCAAGGCCTTGGGAAAAAATACATTATAGGTCACCAATCGCATGAGAAGGTGCCAACATTTAGAGATGCGATCATCCGGAGTTTCTCGCGGTTTGGCCGAGGCGCAGCCGATATGCTTAAAGGCAAGGCGATCGTTGGCGGCGATGAAGTTGAAGATTTTTGGGCCCTGCGCGACGTCGACTTCGAGATCAAGCGCGGCGAAGTTGTGGGCATTATTGGCCACAACGGTGCTGGCAAATCCACACTGCTTAAGGTTTTATCGCGGATTACAGAGCCGACTGAGGGTAGCGTTCAAATCAAAGGCCGGGTTGCGAGCCTTCTTGAGGTAGGGACGGGATTTCATCCAGAGCTATCGGGGCGTGAGAATATCTATCTCAACGGGGCAATTTTGGGGATGACCCGCCATGAGATCGCGCGGAAGTTTGACGAAATTGTTGATTTCGCAGGGGTCGAACGCTTCCTCGATACTCCTGTAAAGCGCTACTCTAGCGGTATGTATGTCCGCTTAGCTTTCGCTGTTGCAGCGCATCTTGAGCCAGAAATTTTGGTGATTGATGAGGTTTTGGCAGTTGGCGATGCGGAGTTCCAGAAAAAGTGCTTAGGCAAGATGCAAGATGTGGCGGGCCAAGGACGCACTGTCTTGTTCGTTAGCCACAACATGGGTGCAGTCCAAGCCCTGTGCCAAACAGGTATTGTCTTGAAATCAGGCGCTGTGGTCCATCGGGGGGATATCGGAGATGCTATTCAATGTTATTCCGCCCTACATTCTGATCAAGCCAGCGCGGTTCGCGATGGTCCTGTTTTCGGCGCCGTTGGTATCCTGAAGGCTGCGGTCGATGTTGGGCCAAGAATTAGGATAAACTTGTCAATTGCGGCGAAGGAAGCGCTGCGATGCGCTGTTCATATCAAGATCTTCGACTTTAGCGGCGCGCCCGTAGGATTGGCTTCAATTGGTTGCTGGGCTGAGGGTGATAAGCTACGACTTGAACCTGGTGAATCTGACGTGAGTTATGATTTTGATAGCACACAACTCGCGCGCGGCACTTATCGCTTGGCGATTTCGTTGATTGATCCCGGGGTGGAGTATCTTGACCGGTTTCCGCACGAATTATGCTTTGAATTTGGCGGCCATATACAAAATGATGAAAGCGGCACTCTAAGCCAATCGCAAGGGCATGGCGCAGTTCGGTTTGACTTAAAGTCGATAAAGACTTTGTCTTAGATGAGGATCCTTCACGTTCCATTTACATTCGCTCCTGAGGCGATGGGAGGCACTGAATACTATGTTCAGGCACTTGCCCTTGAGAGCTTAAACTGGGGTCATGAGGCTGTAATTGCTGCACCTGGAAGTGAGGAGGCAACGTATCAAGTCGGCGATATAAACATCTTCAGATTTCTCGCAGTTGATGGGCCTGACATCTCGTATGGGGCGGAGGACAGCACAGCTGCAAGTTCATTTGAAAAGATACTCTCGCAAGTTCGCCCAGATATAGTTCATCTTCACGCATTTAGCTCAGCGGTTTCGACTCGCTTACTCACAATGGCAAAGTTGCATTCCGCAAAAACAGTCTTCACATATCACACGCCTACAGTCAGTTGCTTCCGAGGGACCATGATGGCCTTTGGAGAAATGCCATGTGATGGTGTGTTGCTGCCCGAGCGCTGCACCGCCTGTACTCTTGCATCACATGGAGTTTCAGCGAGTTTGGCAGGAATTGGATCGAGGATTCCAGCTCCGGTTGGTCGTGTCATAGGTCGTCTTGGCCTGCGCCGCAGACATTGGCTTGGCATTCGCATGCGTGCTTTGGTTGAGGATGGTCATCGGCGATTTCATGCACTGATGGCTGAATCTGATCATGTGGTTGCAGTTTGTGACTGGGTCGGCGATGTTCTCCAACGGAATGGCGTTCCGGAAGCGAAACTTTCAATTATCCGGCAAGGGTTAATCCAGCCTTCCGTTTCATCTACCCCGGAATCGCCCGAAAAACGACAAGATGGTGTTTTGAAGCTTGCCTATTTTGGAAGGCTGGATTCAACCAAGGGCATCGATACACTGATCCAAGCCGTCCTCTCAATGCCAAACTTGCCGCTGCAGCTCTCCGTTTTTGGAATTTCACAAAAAGGATCAGAATCCTTTGCACAGACTCTTAAGCAGCTAGCAGCTCAGGACCGTCGGATTGCGTTCCGCTCTCCAATAAAAGGTCCAGAAGTGCTGAAGACAATGGCACTGTTTGATGCGATTTGTGTGCCATCCACCTGGCTCGAGACCGGGCCTTTGGTTGTGTATGAAGCTTTTGGCGCAGGTGTGCCTGTCTTGGGCTCTCGCTTAGGTGGCATCAGCGAACTTGTGACAGATCAACAGGACGGCTTGCTTGTAGAGGCAGGAAATGTCAGTGCTTGGGCGGACGCGATTAAGCGCTTGGTTAGCGACGCCGATCTGTTGCCCCAACTCGCCCGAAATATCAAAACTCCTCGAACTATGTCGGACGTAGCGCAAGATATGCATGACATTTACCAAAGACTTTGTTCAAACAGCCGGCCCGTTTCGTGACACAGCCTAGAGCTCTATTTCTTCAAGTTACAAATCCGGGTGCTTATCCGCCGTTGATGCATGCTGGGGCAATTTTGGCTGAGCATGGTTGGGACGTAACTTACTTGTCGTCACCCAGTAAGTCGTCAGACCTAATTCTGCCGAAGCAGGCTGGCATTCGTGAGTACCAAACGTCGCTGCGAAAGGACTTTACTGTTTCGCCTGCAGATTACCTGCAATATTGCTCGGCAGCCATTGGCCTAGCGCTTAGGCATAGGCCGGATGTTATTTATGTTTCAGATTCTTTGGGTACCTTGCCGGGGTTATTGGCACGGCTGATCCGTAAGTCGATCGTTGTCTATCACGAGCATGATAGCCCAAATCGGCAAAGTGATCTTAACCCTCTCATCCGCTGGTCACGCGCTCAAATGTTCAAACTGGCAAATGTGGTTGTATTTCCAAACGCAGAACGAGCACGTCATGTACGCACAGAAGTTCCATTCCTTTCAGATAAGTTGAAGGTGGTCTGGAACCTCCCGCGTCACAAAGAAGTCTCGACGAACAGCCTATTGTCGGATTCAGACAGACCCTTTACGCTCTACTATCACGGTTCAATAACCCCTGACCGCATCCCATTTACATTGGTTGAAACGCTTAAGCGTTTTGGCGGCAGCGTAAATTTGGTCATTGCCGGATATGAATCGGGATCGAATGTTGGCTATGTCGAGAGTCTTATTAAAGCGGTCGAGGGCACCCCTATGGAAGGATGTATCCGCTATTTGGGCCAAGTTCAACGCTCGGATTTGTTCACTACCGCCCAAATAGGCGATTTGGGCCTCGCTTTGATGCCGCCCGAAAGTGATGACGTCAATATGGCGCATATGGCTGGTGCTTCGAATAAGGCATTTGAGTATATGGCGTGTGGCTTGATGCCGCTGGTTTCACATCTACCTGAGTGGATCGACATGTTCGTTACGCCAAACTTTGCAGTCGCAGCAGACCCACGGTCAGTTGACAGCCTTTATGACACGATCTCGTCTGTCATTCTTAATGTCGACACCCATCGCGCTGGCAATCAAATGCGGCGCGCTAAAATTCTAGACGATTGGAATTACGACCGCGTGTTTTGCGATGCGGTCCTGCCGCTTCTGTCTAAGAAGTCCTGATGTCCCAATGCACTTATAGGACAAAAGACAAGTTCTTCTCATCGGGTACCCACCCTCAACCAGCGACTCCCAAGAGCAGTATTAGGTAAATCTGTGCGTCTGATCATCTTCACCTCTCATCCTATCCAGTATCAAGCGCCGCTTTTCCGCGCCTTAGCGGCCCGCCTTGATCTGGAGGTCCGGGTTGTCTTTTCTTATGTTCCAGCA
This sequence comes from Aquidulcibacter paucihalophilus, assembly GCF_002105465.1. GTDB lineage: Bacteria > Pseudomonadota > Alphaproteobacteria > Caulobacterales > Aquidulcibacteraceae > Aquidulcibacter > Aquidulcibacter paucihalophilus. Next base: position 15,035 of record NZ_NCSQ01000013.1, on the reverse strand, counting down.
CCGAAGGAGCAAGGACTAGGTTTTGGTCGCCCAATTGTTTGGGATGTGCCGGTCCGGGGTGGCTTTGATAGTGTCGTCGCAAAGACTATTCAGATCCCAGGGACAAAGCCTGGTTTCTTTCATCGGCTCTGTTTTGACTTCGGCCGCCACATCGCCAACTTTAAGCCAGATGTCGCGCTTATGCTTGGCTGGCATGATGCCACCTTGATGCAGGCCTATCTTGCCTGCCAACTCCGGGGAATTCCGCTCATTATGCGCGGCGAAAGTAATGCATTGCGCACACGAGGTTCAGCCGCACAGGCATTCCATCGGTTATATATGCGCGGCGTTCGATCCGTCCTAGCAATTGGCGACTCCAATCGGAAGTTTTTCGAGCATGCAGGGATCGATACAAACAAGATCGCTATGGCCAAATACTTCATTGATAATGAAACTTTTGCCAAGAATGCAGAAGCGAGCCGCGAGCATAGCGATGCCTCGCGGGCAAAATGGCAGATTCCGCCAGATGCATTTGTCGCTCTGTTTGCCGGTAAGCTCGAGGCAAAAAAGCGGGTTATGGACTTTCTTGAAGCCCTACGTTTGGCCCGGGATTCGGGTGCAAAAGTACATGGGTTAGTTGTTGGAGATGGTGAGGATAAAGACGAAGCGGTCCGCTTCGCTGCTGCGCATCAACTCCCCTGTACCTTTGCTGGCTTTCTGAACCAAACCGAAATGCCGTTTGCTTACGCCATCGCAGACAGCCTCATCCTGCCTTCAGACTATGGTGAAACATGGGGCTTGGTCGTCAATGAAGCCATGGCTTGTGGCGTTCCTGCTATTGTCAGTGATCACGTAGGCTGCGCTAATGATTTGGTTATTCAAGGCGTGACTGGCGCTGTTGTGCCATTTGCAACACCGCAAGCCATTGCTGACGCCTTAAGCGTTTGGGCCAATGACAGAGACGTTCATGGTCAGATTGCGCAGGCTGCGCGCCAACATGTCATGGCCGGCTATACGATCGACCTTGCGGTCGCGGGCCTCCTTGAGGCAATCACCTTTGCCGTTCCCGGGGCAAGCAAGGGCTCAGCGGGTGGCATGTCGACATGAGTCAGAAAACACGTCTTGTTGTGGTTGGCGATGTGAGTGGCACTCACTTGGCTGGCAGCTTTTCCCGCGCCGCGGAGGCAATGGACGTCCCTGTTGCCGTTCAAGAAATCAAGATGGCTGAGTCGCGACACCGTTTGGTGAATTCGCTCTTCTGGCGCCTATGCGACAAGCGGCCGGTGCACGTTAAAAAACTCGGACAGGCACTTTTGGACACGGTCGCCAAGCATCAGGCGAATTTGGTGCTGACTACAGGCCTCGCTCCCATCCTTCCAGGGGTATTGCAAGCGCTCCGCGAGCGCGGCGTCCAGACCATGCATTATGCGACCGATGATCCATGGAATCCGGTTATGGGCGCGCGCTGGTACTTCAAAGCGCTACAAAACTATGATGTCGTGTTTTCGCCGCGACGAAGCACAATGGACCAACTGGCCAACTTGCCCTGTCGCGCGGTCCGGTATTTGCCCTTTGGATATGATCACGACTTGTTCCCAGACGAGATCGAACCCGATCACAATGGGCCAGCGCCAGAGCTTTTGTTTATTGGTGGTGCGGATGATGAGCGTGCCGGCTTGATCCGTGAATTAGTTGCCCTTGGAGTGACCCCTACCTTGGCTGGTGGCTATTGGGATCGCTACGACGATCTTAGTGGCTTTTCTTTGGGCAATTTATCTCCCAAGGCGATGCGCTCTGTAACGCGCGCTGCAAAAACCAATCTTTGCCTCGTTCGTAGAGCTAATCGCGATGGGCATGTGATGCGCTCGTATGAAATCGGAGCCCTCGGTGCCTGCGCTTTAGTGGAAGACACGTCAGAGCATCGCGCCATTTTTGGCGAGGATGGTGATTGTGTCCGATACTTCACAACACCGAATGCGGCAGCGGCATTGGTCAAGCATCTGCTGAGCCATCCTGATGAAGCCAAGCTATTAGGCAAAAACATTCGGACCCGAATCCGAAAAGGCCACAATACCTATAGGGATAGGCTGCAAGAGATGCTAACGACAATCTATGCTTTATCTCCCCTAGATGGTGGTCAAAGATGAGTACGCTTCTCTTATATTGGGTAGTTCTCGCAATTATTTTGCTGGTTTTTATCGTTGGCCGCGGCAGAAAATCTGGTCCCTTGGTCATCGGATACTTTTTCAGCTTGTCTATCATCTATGTTCCCGGAATCCTCAGCTACACCGGGGCGGCCGCAGGGACGGATAACGAGTGGCTTGCCGAACTTGGTTTCAAAATGGTGTTGACCGGGCTCGTGGCGTTCCTGGCTGGAGCCGCAACTGGGTACGCATTAGAGTTCAAGCCTAAACAAGCTAAAGTGTTGGTCGAGCTGGATGAACGGGTAACCGCACAGTTTGGTTTGTTAATTCTTGGAATTGGTGTCGTTGCGTACTTCTTCGCTATTCCGATTGCGGCATTCATTCCGTCTGCGACATCGTTAGCCAGCGCTGCCGGGTTGTTGATCGTCGTGGGGTATTGGTACTATCTCTACTACGCTTTCAAAGCTCGAAACATACGCCGGATAGTTTTAGGGTTGCTCTCGGTCCCGCTATTGCCGCTTTCAACAATGATTACTGGCGGATTTTTAGGGTTTGGCACATTCTGGTTGCTTGCAATCTGCTGCTTTGCCTATGTTGTTTCAAAGCAAAAAGTGGCCATTCTCGTTGCAGTGCCATTTCTGGTCTATGGAGGCCTATCTTTTAGCGTAGCCTACTTTGCGGACCGCAACGTTCTCCGTGAAAACGTCTGGCAAGAAAATACCGACTTAAGCGGCGGCCTAAACACGGTTTTTGGAATGATTGCAAACCTCGAACCATTAGATATCAATCAAAAAGAACATGTAACAATGCTCCTCGAGCGCTTGAACGAGAGCGTTCTGGTGGGGACGGGCGTTGCGAACTATAACTATGGTTTTGTTGACTTAGTACACGGTGCAACTGTGCCTTTGTGGGCGCTAATACCAAGGGCTATTTGGCCGGATAAGCCCGTGGTCGGCGGCGGGGGAGACCTAGTCAGCGAGTTTACTGGTGTGACATTCGCAGCGGATACAAGTGTAGGTATCGGTCAGACGTTAGAGTTTTTTATGAATTTTGGCCAACCGGGCGTCATTATAGGATTTTTTATCTGGGGTGTTATCTTGGCAAGATTTGATAGAGCCTTACGCAGGGGCCTTGATGATGGTCAGCTCGGACCAATCCTCGTCGGGGGGTTGTGCGGTGCCGCAATGCTGCAGCCAAATGGCAACTTGCTCGAGATCATGGTGACGACTGTAGCATCCTTCATTGTCGCCAAAACTTTTTTGGTTACGCTCAAAAGCTTTGGAGCTTTGGATCGAGACGGTCGGCCGATCGCAAGGATGCGGAAGTCGGCATTCAAAGGAAATGTTTCCGCCAGTAGGCTTCGATGACCAAGCCCAAACTCAAAATCGCCATCGCGACAGCCGGTCGTTTCCACGTCCTCTATCTCGCTCGAGAATTGGCAAAGCTTGGTCATGAGGTACGCTTTTACTCCTATGTTCCGCGCAAGCGGGCTGTGGAGTTTGGCTTGCCGGCGGCGTGTCATGTAGATCTTTTTCCGGCTCTGTTCCCTTTCGCGATTTGGCAAACAAGATTCGGCCAGATAGCCCCCCAGCTGTGCGAGCGATTGACTTGGTGGGCCCTAAACAAGGCGGTCAAAGCCACCCTGAAGGAATGTGACGTTTTTATTTTCATGTCCGGCATTTATTTGGAGGCGGCGCAATTCGCACGCGAAACATATGGTGCGACCCTGATCTTAGAGCGCGGCAGCCAACATGTTCTAGCCCAAGATGAGATCCTCGCACTCAACCCAGATTCTGAGCGCCCTACAGTACTATCGATCCAACGAGAGTTGGCGGGCTATGAGATGGCTGACCGGATCAGTATCCCCTCCGTGACGGTTGAATCCAGTTTTAAGCGCGATCCTAAGGCGCACGCAAAATTGGTCAAAAACCCCTATGGCGTCGATTTAGAACAGTTTCCGCTGCAGCCTCGCACAACACCAAATAAGAGCGTAACCTTCATTTATGCTGGTCTCTGGTGTGCCCGTAAAGGCTGTGATTTGTTGGTTCAGGCTGTCCGAGCAAATCCAAAAGTTCGCTTGATCCATGTTGGGACCTTGGGCGATGTGCCATTTCCGACTGGAGACCCCCAGTTTACCCATCATGACAAAGTAGATCAGCAGGCATTGGCGGGTTTGTATGCGAAGGCGGATGCCTTTGTCTTGGCATCGAGAGAAGATGGCTTTGGGATGGTGTTGTCGCAGGCGCTGGCAACAGGCCTACCTATCTTATGCACAAAGAACACCGGTGGAGCGGACTTACAACTCACGCCGGCCTTGACCGATCGTATCATCATCGTTGACGCCAACCACGCGGAGGCACTCAGAGTTGGTCTGTCGAGCTTGTCGCAGCGGCTTTTGGATGGGCCGGCGCTTGCACCCCTGTCGCAAGAGGATTTAGACGCTTTGGGCTGGGATGCTTATGGTCGACGCTATAGTCAAAATCTCGCGCGTCTGATCGAATAGCAAGATAATCAGTACACCTTCCAAATGCTTAGCCTAATTGCCATGTCGGCCATCAGCAAAATTAATCGACGGATCTTCTAAGTGCAGTCACTTAGCATCAAGCACATCATTGCGGGACTTTCGCGGAACCATGGTGGTCCGTCCTATAGTGTACCCGCGCTTGCACAGGCGCAGGCGCGATTGGGACATGCAGTAGAGATCCACTATGTGGAGACATCTGGGGAATCGCGCGGCCAAGCTGAGCAGGGCGTCAGAGCTGTCGGTTACCCAAGTTCTGCAAATCCATTTTTGAAGCCGCGGCGTGCCTCGCCCAAGATGCGTGAAAGCCTGCGAGGCCTTGGAGCTCAAGAGACTATTTTGCAAGCACATGGGGTTTGGCTGATGCCGAATCTTTATCCAGCTGAAGCTAAACGGCGACATCCAGCATCCGTGAAGCTCGTCCATGCGCCTCGTGGTATGTTATCCAAAGAAGCCATGCGCATCTCCGCTTGGAAGAAGTGGCCTGTATGGCATATGGCACAGAGGAGCGCCCTTGAAGCGGTTGATTGCTTCCATGCGACTGCTGCTTCGGAATATGAGGAAATTCGGGCTCTTGGCCTAAAGGCCCCGATTGCTGTAATCGGTAACGGGATCGATCTGACACCAATCGAGCGGGCACAGAAACCGGTGGATGCGCCGCGACTTGTTTTGGCCCTTGGTCGCATTCATCCCAAAAAGGGACTAGATCGGCTAATTGAAGCCTGGTCGCACATTGAAAGCAGTGCGCCGAATTGGCAGTTGAAAATCGTTGGGCCGGCGGAGAACGGCCATGACGACGCGCTACGCGCGCTGGCCAATCAGCTTGGTTTAAGGCGTGTTTCTATTGAAGGGCCCGTTTTTGGTGCGGGAAAAGCGGCAGCCTATCAGGAGGCAGACCTGTTCGTCTTGCCGACGTTGAACGAGAACTTCGGCCTTGTTGTCGCCGAAGCATTGGCTGCACAAGTGCCCGTAATTGTCACCAAAGGTGCGCCCTGGCCGGGTCTGGAAGCAGAGGGCTGTGGCTGGTGGGTGGAGCATGGTAGCACAGCCCTTGCGGATGCATTGCGATGTGCTTTCGACACCTCGCCCGAAGAACGCGCTAGGATGGGACGGCTTGGTCGGGCTTGGATGGAGCGGGACTTTGGTTGGGATAGAGCGGCTCAGACAAGCTTGGATGTCTATGCTTGGTTGCAGGGTAAAGCGGATCGACCAGCTTGTGTGCAAGTGGACTGAGCGCGATGGCCAATTAGCGCCATCATTCTTGCATTGACTGCAGTGGTAGTCACCAAGTTGTGCCAATATTGGATTAGAATCCAAATGATTGGCGAAATGGTAGAGTAACATTGAATATTATGGTCTCTAAAAGTGTGTATCTTGAGCAAGCAAGCGAGCCGTTGCCCGACCGGGCATGCGGTTCAAAGTCGTTTCTTGACTCGGTAACGCCGCTGATCATTACATTTAATGAGATCGACAACATCGCCCGGACGCTCGAAGCCTTGGATTGGGCCAAGCAAATTGTGGTGATTGACAGTGGCAGTACAGATGGAACCCTGGATGTATTGTCGGCAAACCCACGCGTTCGGGTGATTTTCAACAAGTTTGAAGGCTTTGCACAACAATGCATGTTTGGGCTTTCCCAGATCGAAACGGAATGGGTGCTGTCCCTCGACGCGGATTATGTGCTCACCAATGACTTGCAACGTGAGTTGGCCCAGTTGACGCCACATGCAACTCAGAGCGGTTTCCGTGCGGCCTTTGTTTATCTGATCCATGGCAAACCGTTGCGTGGCGCGCTTTATCCGGCCCGGACCATCCTATACCGAAGGGCTCTGGCGACCTATAACAATATTGGCCATGGGCATAAGGTCGTCATCGCAGGTCAAGTCGACGACCTAAGTTCGCCCGTGTTCCATGACGACCGAAAGCCCTTGTCGCGCTGGCTTGCTTCACAGACCAATTATGCCCGTGCAGAGGCGGCACATTTACTCTCTGCCGATCCATCGGCATTGCGGCCGATCGATAAGCTTCGGCGTATGGGGTGGCTGACACCGCCTTTAGTCTTTTTCTTTACCCTTTTTGTCCGTGGCTGCGCTTGGGACGGACTGAATGGGTGGCACTATGCGTTGCAACGGCTATACGCCGAGATCCTCCTCGCGCTCCAAATCGCTGACAATAGGCTTATTGCCAAGCAGCACTCCTCAACTAAAGAATCGGAAGTAGAAACATCATGTTGATCCTTGGGCTTAATGCTTTCCATGCCGATGCCTCGGCCTGCATCGTGCGCGACGGTGTCTTGATTGCAGCAGCGGAAGAAGAGCGTTTCTTGCGTGTCAAGCACTGGTCAGGCTTTCCAGCTGAGGCGATTAAGTGGTGCCTGAAGGAAGCCGGCGCTCAATTGAGCGACATTGATTTCGTCGCGCTCAACCAAGATACCAAAGCCAATATGTGGCAGCGGGTTGAGTATCTGGCGAAGTCTCGCCCAGAGATGGGCTTGGTCTTGGATCGGCTGCGCACCCGCAAGGAAAGACAAGGTGCCGACGCTCTTCTGGAGGCTGTGTTCCCAGGAGAGACATTCAAGGGTAAACTCCTACCAGTCGAACATCATATGGCGCATTTGTCCTCGGCCTTTCATGTATCGCCCTTCCAAGACGCGGTTGCGATTTCGGTTGATGGATTTGGGGACTTCGCCAGTGCGGCTTGGGGTGTCGGCAGCGGCACCAAGATCGACATCGAGAAGCGGGTCTATTTCCCGCATTCTTTAGGGATATTCTACCAAGCCATTACCCAATATCTTGGATTCCCAAATTATGGCGATGAATACAAAGTGATGGGCCTCGCCCCTTACGGTCAGCCAAACCAAATGGACGCCATGAAGCAATTGCTTGAACTTGAAAGCGACGGTCGCTTCAAGCTCAATACTGATTACTTCCGCCATCACCGTGAAAGCGTTCCATATCAGTGGGATAACGGTTCACCCGTGTTCGAAGATTTGTTCTCGGACAAACTTGAGCAATTGCTAGGACCCCGTCGTAAGAAAGAGGAACCCGTTGAGCAAAAGCACATGGACTTGGCCCGTTCGGCCCAAGTCATGTACGAACAGGCGTTCTTCAACTTGATCAATGCAGCCCGTGCTTCAAGTGGTTTGACCGATATCGTGTTGTCGGGTGGCTGCGCCAATAACTCGGTGGCAAATGGCAAAATCCGTCGCGAAACGCCATACAAGCGCGTCTATGTCCATGCAGCACCCGGCGATGCCGGCGGTGCGATTGGGGCCGCCTTCTCTGTCTGGCACCGTCAGGGTGGTGCCCGTGGATTTGTTATGGATCATGCCTATTGGGGTCCATCCTATGATGCTGCTGCTTGTCTTGCGGCGATTGATGCCCGTAAGGCCGATGTCGATGCAGCTGGGTGCGAAGTGTCTCTAATTCCTGACGAGACTGCATTGGCAACCCGCACGGCCAAGGCTGTGTCAGAAGGTAAGGTCATTGGTTGGTTCCAAGGTAAGATGGAATGGGGTCCACGCGCTTTGGGGAACCGCTCTATCGTTTGTGATCCGCGCCGGGCAGATATGAAGCAAATCCTCAATGCGAAAATTAAGCGTCGTGAGGGCTTCCGTCCGTTCGCGCCATCCATACTCAAGGATCACGTTGATGATTGGTTTGAGGAAAATGACGACGTACCATTCATGATGCAGGTCTTCCAAATTCGCGAAGACAAGCGGGTCCAAATCCCAGCAGTCACCCACGCGGATGGTTCGGGGCGCCTCCAGACTGTCTCGACAAAGACAAATCCACGTTACGCCGCCTTGATTGAGGCTTTCCGCGCTGAAACCGGTGTGCCGATGGTGTTGAATACAAGTTTCAACGAGAATGAGCCGGTCGTCTGCCGCCCAGAAGAGGCGCTAGACTGCTTCCTTCGTACAAATATGGATGTCTTAGTCCTCGGTGATTACTTCATTCACAGAACGGCGACTGAAATGAAATAAGTGAAGAGCATTAATTGCCATTGCTGAATGCTTTGGTTTAACGAGAAAAATTCTTATCAAGCGTCAAATGACAACAAACCAGTGCGGCGATACTCAGTCTAAATTTTCTTGTGTATCTCCCCAGCACCAAAAAGGCGGGTTGCGAGTATCGGATGTTCCAATCTAAAGATCATTCGGTACTCAACAATTTGTCCTCTTCGATCATGTTTAAAAAAGCTTGCCAAGGCAGGCAGTAACTTTTGAAAAGTAAGACCTTCAATGCTTCGGATGCGTGAATCAGACTGGCTCGATAAGGCGGAGGTTGAGACCGATACGGTATCTCAGCTTATAATCTTACTCGCTCGCCCCCATTTAACCGACGCGCAGGCAAACTTAGCCAAAGAGCTCGCGAGCACGATTCAAGATTGGGATGGCTTCGTGAAAACCTGCAGCGAGCGCTTTATCGTGCCGCTGGCGATGAAACACCTGCAAGCCATTAAGGCGGATGTTCCGGCGCATGTGGTCGCACAAGCGCGCAATTCCACCTTCCAAGTGGCATCTGATTCACTGCGTCTGTTGGCTGCGCAGCAAAAGTTCCACAAGACGTGTATCGAGCCCGTTAATGCGTCACACCTATATTTGAAAGGCCTAACACTTGCTGCCCAATATTATGGCCAAGTTGGTGTTAGACGTTGCCGTGATATCGACGTTTTTGTTGAAGGTTCAGGGTATGATTTGGTGTTGCAACGCGCGCTGGATCAGGGCTATCGGCTGTTACTTAGCCCAACCTTATGGAAATTTGCGGAAACGCCGGACGAATTTGACTTTGCTCGCCGGTTCCAAGACGTGATCTCGCTCATCACACCTGACCACGTACATATTGAGCTGCATCGCCGGATTGAGACCGCAACGGGTATCTTTGACGGCATCATGCCCAAGATCGAGCCTGACCCTGTTGTCATCAATAATGTGACCTATTTGACCATGCCGTTGCCCTGGTTGTTCAACTATGTCGTCCTGCACCATTCCAGACATTTCTGGTCGCATTTGCATTGGTTGGCCGATATGGATGCCATGGCTTCTCACCCAAGATTTGATCGCGAAGCGACCCTCGCTTTGGCCCGAGAATTGGGCATCGAAGCAACCGTAGCGGCCGCGCTGGACATGAATAGCTTGAGCAAGAACCCAAAGTCTTGGCCAAAGGATCTGTCATCGACCAATGGAGGCCGCTTCCTTAAGCTGGCAATCTTCAATTTGACTGGCGACGATGAGACCGAGCATTTCCTTCAGTCAGAAGCGGTAATGGGGCAATTCATGGGTAATTGGCAGCTATCGCCTAAATTGATGCAAACGGCTTGGAAACGCTGGATTCAACGCAGCGTGAAACCCCATGTGGCGCAATGGCAAGCCAGCCCTAAACCCCCGTCGCTGTATTGGATCTACCAAGTCGAGAATGTTCTTCGCTTGATCGGGACAGTGCTGCTTTCCCTCGTACTTGGGGTGCAAACCTCGAATAAACGATGAGTTCGTATTCGAACCGATTCTGAATTGACCGGCGCTCTGGTCGCGAAAGTTCTCGTATAATGTCCATCACTTCCACCATCAAGACATCTGCATTTGTGTGGAGCAAGACGCTTTCGCTTCTGTCTCGCACGGGCAAAGGTTTGGCAGCTACGGTACTGTTCGCAACCTTGCTGGAAGCGGCTTTAGCGCTTGGCGTAATCTACTCGGTAAAGCACCTCGTCGACACCATTACGGCCGCTACAGCGACCATCGGCACTCACAACAGCTTAACTTCGGCTGTGTTTATCCAGCTCGGCATTACCGGTGGCTGCATCATGGCGTCGGTCCTTGCGACCTCATTAGCTAGTCTATTGCGAATGAAGCAGGGGATGATCGTCAGCGATTTCGTGGATCGGGAGATTCATGACCGAGCTACGCGCGTCGATTTGGCATTTTACGAAAGTCCCGCTTATTACGACTCGCTTCAGCGCGCCCGTGAAGCTGGTTCTCAACGACCCAGCCAAGTGATCGCCAATGTCATTACGCTGTTGCGTAGTGGGGTTATGCTTGTTGGTATTTTGGTGCTTCTGGCGGGCATTGAAGCCCGTATGCTGCCGGTTTTATTGATTACAGTTGTGATTGCTTTGGCTGTCCGGGTTCATTTTACTCGGGCGATGTTTCGTTGGCGCACACAGCGCAGCCAAATGGAACGCCGTGCGAGCTATTTGGATTGGATGCTGACTTCCGATGTGTACGCCAAGGAATTCCGGGTCAGCGATCTTGGCGGGTTCTTGGGCGAGACCTATGCGAGCATCAAGCGGCAGGTTCGCAATGAGCAATTGCGCATCGAATTGCGCCGCACCTGGGCTGAATTGGGAGTTGCCGCAATCGGCGCGATTTTCTTCTTTGGTGCGACAGCCTTTTTGATTCAGCAAGCCCTGGCGGGGAGCCTCACCATCGGCCAAGTCGTCATGTTTGTCTTGTTGTTTCGCCGGGCAGAGGGATCGGGCACGGAGATGGTTTCTAGCATCTCGCGCCTTGTCGATGACCAATTATATCTCGGTCAATTGTTCGGCTTTTTGTCTGTTGAGCCCAATTTGAAGTCACCGGACTCACCGGTCGCCTTAGTCCGGCCGGTCGTCGAAGGCTTAAAACTCAATAATGTTAGCTTCCGCTATGCCCAGAGTGAGCGCTTTGCACTGCAAAACATCAATTTTGAGATCCGACCTAAGCAAATTGTTGCTCTGGTTGGCGAGAATGGCTCTGGCAAGACTTCACTGATTAAATTGATGTGCCGGCTCTATGACCCAGATCAGGGCCAGGTGACTCTGAATGGCCAAGACATCCGCACCTACGATCCAATTGAATACCGTAAGGTTTTCAGCGTCATCTTCCAAGATTACGCCAAGTATCCTGAGCGCGTCCGCGATAACATTCGCTATGGCAGCATCGATTTGCCGGATGATCTGGCCGCCATACAAGTAGCGGCCGAGCGGGCTGGCGCGCATGATTACATCAAGTCCTTGCCGTTGGGCTATGAGACGCCATTGACCAAATTGTTTGATCATGGCGAGGAGATCAGCATTGGCCAGTGGCAGCGGTTGGCGCTGGCCCGCGCTTTTTTCCCCGCATCAGAATTCATCATTCTTGATGAGCCGACGAGCGCGGTGGACCCCAAAGCTGAGTTCGAACTGTTTGACAATTTCCGCGAGCGCATCGGTGATCGCGGCGCGCTGATCATCAGCCACAGACTGTCGACCATCCGAATGGCCGACTATACATATGTTCTCGACAAGGGTGAAATCAAAGAACAAGGAACCCATGAAGAGCTGATGGCTCTAAATGGCCACTATGCCAGTCTGTTCGAAAAGCAGGCTCAATATTATCGGTAGGTGGAAGAGCTCATTAACCCTTAGTTGTTGAAGCTTCGTTTGTGGGATCGCTAGGCTACTTTTGTAGCCTTTCGTTGTAAAGATTTGCTGTTTGGCAAACTTTAGGGAATTTAAACCTGTCGCATTGCGCTAGCGCGCTTATGCATTGGGGTTAGTCAAAGGAGTAGTAATGTTAATCGTCACAGGCTCGTACAATGGACAAGATTCTTTGGGTGACGAGTGCCTTTTAAAGGCGGTGGTTTTCCGCATTCAAAAGATTTTACCGTCGTCTCAGATTCTGGTGCAATTGCACGACGTAAACACCCCATTCATAGGCTCTTTCGCGACCGATTTTAAAGTCGAGATCTCTAATGGATTGCAGACGCCATTATGGCGCGCAGAACATCTAATGCGTCGCCTTAAAATGCCCAAGAGCTTCATCAATTGGGCAAGATGGCACGTCGTTCGCTTGTTCAGCATGTTGAATTTTCTCGAAACCCGTCGGATTGAGGCCAACTTGTGCGCCGCAGAGGCCTTTTTTGTTTATGGTGGTACACAGTTTTCCGGCCAATGGTATTCCCTTAATGCCCCTGCCCTCTTGGCGTCCGCTAAACTGACGCACAATGCCGGTGGCAAAGTCATCTTTGGGCCACAGCAATATGGACCGCTTCAAACCCACGAACGAGCAGAGCTTCGGCACTTTCTCCTTAAGTTTGTAGATTATTGGGTCACGCGAAATGAGCTGGATATTGACCTTCTAGTTGATGGCGAGGCCGACCGCGATCAGCGTCTTGTTTATGACGAAGTCTTTAGCGCCACTGAGCTTTATCCTTCTAGCCGCGGCCAAGCACCTGAATATTTCTTGGTCAATTTGCGAAGCATGACTTTTGATACCAATGATGAGATCAGTAAAGCGGACTTCAAGCGTATTGCACTTTTGATCGACGAGTTGATTCAAGAGTATCAATTGCCAGCTGTTTTCTTTGGTGTGAGTGATTCGACTTTCTGCGACGATGCATCAGTGCTCGATACCCTAAAGGCCCACCTCACTGACCCTACCAAGATTTCCTCGGTTGGCCGTGTAAAAGACGAATATGAGTTGTTTGAATTGGCGCATAAAGCGAAGTTTGCACTGAGCATGAGTTTCCATGGTTGCATTCTGTCCGGGATTGCAGGTTGTCCCTTTGTCCCTGTGACCGAGGGCAAGTATTATGACCACAAGTATGTGGACTTTGACAAATACACCGGGGGCCAAGGTGTTCCGATTGTTTCGCTGTCAACCTTGGACGTCAAAGAAACGCTTGATCAAATCGGTGCCTACGTCTCGAAATTTGATATTGCTCAGGTCGAGCAGATAAGATTAAAGGCTTCTGTGACACTTGATGATTTTTACCAAATTGCACTGCCTAAGGTGCAACAATAGTATAATCGCAGTTCAAAGTTAAACGGATCAACCAATCAAAAAGAATGAATGTTTCGCGAGCATAAGATTTATACACGCATAACCTGCTCTGCAACCAGCTGTAACGAGCACTGCAATTTACAGAGTTGAGTTGTTTGTTGCAGTCGACTGCTTAACGAGTCAAAGATTTGAGACTTGCACCCTGTGAACAATGCTATCGGATAAAGTGAGACGGATCTTAATAATGCAGAGAAAGTTTCTCATTCTTTTAACATCGACTGTAAATCCGACCTTTTATCGTGACCAAACATTGCTAGTCGACAAGCGGGAAAGATTAAACCAGTACCTAAACGCTGTTAAGTTTTGGCTCAATCATCCAGATGATCGTATCGGTGGAGTTGTCTTCTGTGACAATTCCGGTGCTGATTCAGAGCTCTTTGCAAACTTGGAGTCAAGTGTTGGCAGAGAGTTTGAGTTTTTATCTTTTGTTGATACTGAACGCCCCCAAGGGGTACATTACGGATATGGGGAACTGGGCATTATTGACTTTGCCGTTGCGAATAGTCGGCTGTTCCAGAAAAACGACAATATTATAAAAGTTACCGGCCGACTTATATTTCCAACTATTAGTAAGCTTTTGGATGAGATTGACCCAAGAATTTTATTTGCGATTGATTGCTATCGAATTAGGTCTAGAGGTATCCGATATCCATTCCGAGCGCGGACACAGTTACTTTACTTTAAACGAGAGTTCTACAGCAAGCACTTTCAGGAATCGCGTCACGAGATGATTGGGTATTGTTCGCATATCGAGGAGTTTATCCCTCGCAAGCTGGAGTTGCTGCATCTCCCCGATCCACTTCTTAGCCTCAGGTGGAGGAGCGAGTGTATTGCCAATGGCGTCGGTTCAAATCGTAATAATTATCAATCGCTTGGGAATAATATAAAGTATGCAGTGCGTGGATTATTGAGATATTTTCTTCCGAATATTTGGCTGTAATTTGCCAAATGGAAGTTCTGAGTGCGTAATCATCCGTTTTATATTTCTTTTCATGGGCTCAATTTTTTTGCCCATTTTTTGATATTCAGGTTTGAAGTCTTTAGAATTGTTTGATGCGCTGAGTTAAGGGTCATGTTTTATTCAAAGGTAAAGCACCCATCCAGTTATTTAAGAAAAACTCCACTTGGCACGTAACCGAAAATGTAAAACTGATTTCCTGCTGGCGAAAAAGGATTCAAAATGGAGCCGACTGACATAGTACCCGCAATTATAGTGCTCCTCGCTGCAAATATAGTGTGCATATTTCTTGGATCGAGTATTAAAATACACTCGAACAACGATCGATTTATTTCCATTGATGGGTTGCGTGGTTATTTAGCACTTGGTGTGTTTATTCATCACGCTGCGGTGTGGTACTTTTATCTAAAGAAAGGTGTATGGGAGCCGCCGCCATCAAATTTTTATACACANTGATACCGCCAAGTTTGGTGTTTGGGAAGCGCGCCGGGAGCGATGCTTCCACATTGCGAGAGCGTACGGCGCGCAGCGGGCGCAAGCCCGCCGATTCCACTGTGGGGCCGCACATTGTTGAAGTCGTGTCGCCATAGGCTTAGGGCCTGTTGACAAAGGGGATTCCCAAATCGGTTTGGT
>NZ_NCSQ01000174.1 GCF_002105465.1 Aquidulcibacter paucihalophilus | reverse complement strand
ATTTGACGCGACAAATCGCCCGAACACACTGGATGAAGCGGCCAGCGGGCGCCCCAAGGGACCTCAGCGCACGTTGCACCACAAGATCAGGGACGGGGCTTCCCCATCCGGGATGACAACGCTTAGCATTATTTCGTTCGAGAAGGCTTTGGTGCAGGCTATGCCGCCGCAAATCCCACACACAGACGGTCTTTTAACCCTTGAACAAATCCCTATGTTAGCACCATGAGCCAAGATCTATATTCCGCGCGTGTGTTAGAGCTTGCCGCCGATATTCCCCTTGTCGGCCTGCTATCAAGCCCCGATGGGCGAGCCCATCGCGTCTCGCGCTTGTGTGGTTCAGAGATTGAGGTGGATGTTTGTCTGCAGAATGGTCAGGTCTCGGCAGCAGGGATAGAACCCAAAGCTTGTGCCCTAGGGCAAGCCAGTGCCAGCATTTTGATGCGTCACATTGTGGGGGCAAGCCCGCATGAGATCCGAACCGCACGCGACGCTTTCAAGGCCATGCTGAAAGAGCATGGACCAGCACCTACCGGACGTTTCTGGGAGTTACGTTATCTCGAGGCGGTGCGCGATTATGCGCCGCGCCACACCTCAGCCCTTTTGGCATTTGACGCCGCGGTTGAAGCCGTCGATCGTGCCCTTGCCCATCAACTTGCCGCCGGGCAAATCTGACGTAGGGGGTGGTGACAAGGCCCCCCATGTCAGGGTAAAGAGACCTATGATGTTTGCCCTTCAGGTTGCCCATTTGACTACTGACTAAAGCCGGCGAAGCGCGGCAGGGCGCTTCGCTGCGGCAAGATTTCTCCCTGCCTGACTGTTCGACAAAGACTTCTCTCCCTCCCCCTGAGATTAGGCACTGGATAGAGCGCGTCTGGCTTTTTCACAGAAACCCGACGCCGCAGGCAATGATCATGGCAAGACCAACGACCCTCTCTGTACCGGCCCGGGTGCTTCTAGCCGCGCAGCGCGTTTACAAGGTCACCTTGTCGCCGCTGATTGGTCAGCAATGTCGGTACCTGCCGACATGCTCAGACTATGCCGCCGAATGTGTCCGCCAATTTGGCGCTTGGCGTGGGTCTTGGATGGGCTTGGCGCGACTTTGTCGATGTCGACCTGGTGGGGGCTCTGGCTATGATCCAGCGCCTCTAACCTGTGAGGCGGTCTCAGCTTTCACGCCGTGGCGTTATGGGGATTGGAAATTGGGTGCCCGCCCAGCCGATCCCAGCGCGACAAATGCTGCACCTGACAGTCAAGCCACCCCGCATCAAGCTTCTCTTTGAAATACCACTCTGGCAGTAACTCCGATGATCCACTTAGAATTTCCCGACGGTGCCGTTCGCCCCTATGAGCCAAACATTACGCCTTTGGCGATTGCCGAAGGCATTTCCAAATCCCTCGCCAAAAAAGTCGTCGCTGCCAAAATCGATGGTCAATGGTGGGATTTAAGCCGCCCGCTTGACCATGGCGGCAAGTTCGAGCTGGTGACGCGTGATAGCGCCGATGGCTTAGAAGTTCTGCGCCATGACACGGCCCATGTGCTGGCCCAAGCGGTGCAAGAGCTATTTCCTGGTACGCAAGTTACTATCGGCCCGACGGTGGAAGATGGTTTCTATTACGACTTCTACCGCGAAGAAAAATTTTCTACCGACGACTTTGAAGCCATCGAAAAGCGCATGCGCGAGATTGTCGACGCCGATCTTCCCATCGTGCGCGAGGAAATGGACCGCGATGCCGCCATCGCGCATTTCAATGAGATTGGCGAGACTTTTAAGGCTAATATCATCGACGACATCATCCCCACGGGGGAAGTTATCACCGTCTATCGCCAAGGCGAAAGCTGGAAGGATTTGTGCCGGGGCCCGCATTTGCCGTCTACGGGCCGCTTGGGCAAAGCCTTTAAGCTGATGAAGCTGGCCGGTGCCTATTGGCGCGGCGACCCGAAAAACCCACAGCTGCAACGCATTTATGGCACGGCTTGGGCTGATGATAAGCAATTGGCAGATCATCTGATGCGCCTAGAAGAGGCAGAAAAGCGTGACCATCGCAAGATTGGCAAGGCGCTTGATCTGTTCCATTTCCAAGAAGAGGCGCAAGGTTCGGTCTTCTGGCACCCCAAAGGCTATATGATTTGGCGCACGCTGGAGGCCTTTATCCGTCGCCAGCTGGATGCCGATGGCTATGTGGAAGTGAAGACGCCTCAGCTTCTGGCCTCTAAATTCTGGGAGCAATCAGGCCATTGGGAGAAGTTCCGCGAGAATATGTTCGTGGTGCCCGATGAGGCCCCCTCTGTTGAAGAAGGAGCTCCCATCTTCTCTGGTGAAGCCGATCTCTTGGCCCTGAAGCCAATGAATTGCCCAGCCCATATCCAGATTTTCAAGTCCGACCAGCGCAGCTATCGCGATCTGCCGATCCGCATGGCAGAGTTTGGCTGTTGCCACCGCAATGAGGCCAATGGCGCTTTGCATGGCCTGATGCGGGTTCGCCAAATGACCCAAGATGATGCGCACATTTTCTGTCGCGAAGATCAGATTGGCGACGAGACCAAGCGCTTTTTGAACTTGTTCAATCGCGCTTATACCGCCTGTGGACTGACCAATATCCATTACCGCTTGGCGACGCGCCCTGAAAAACGGGCGGGCAGTGACGAGACGTGGGATAAGGCCGAAAAGGCCTTGGCCGACGCTTTGACCAGCGTTGGCGTCGATTTCGTCATCGCGGAAGGCGATGGGGCCTTTTATGGGCCGAAGCTCGAATTCCATCTGACCGACGCCATCGGCCGGACCTGGCAGTGCGGTACGTTCCAATTGGATTATGTACTGCCTGAACGTCTGGATGCAGTTTACACCGGTGAAGATGGCCAGAAGCATCGTCCGGTGATGTTGCACCGCGCGGTATTCGGCACATTTGAGCGCTTTATCGGGATTATGATCGAGAACTATTCCGGGGCTCTGCCAACGTGGCTGGCCCCGGTCCAAGCGGTGGTTGCAACCATTACCTCAGAAGCCGATGCTTATGGGCAGGAAGTGGCTGCCCGCTTCAAGCAGGCCGGTATTCGCGTGGAAACCGATCTGCGCAACGAAAAGATCAATTACAAAGTGCGAGAACATTCCCTCGCCAAAGTGCCTGTGATGGCCGTTGTGGGCCGTCGTGAAGCTGAGGAGGGCAAAGTCGCTTTGCGTCGCTTTGGCAGCCAAGCTCAAGAGATCATGACGCTGGAAGAAGCGCTCGCGATCTTGACGGCAGAGTGTTTACCCCCGGACCTGAAAGAGACCCTTGCTTGAGTGCTGCCCCACTAGGCCACAATTCTGTTCGCCGGCTGGACCCTCGCGCAAAAATCGCGGGGGCCTTTGGCATTGCCTTTGGCTTTTTTGCCGGTACCGGTGTTTCGGGTCTGGCGATGAGCTTAGGGATAGCGGGCCTATGGGGTTTGATTTACGGCCTATCGGCGCAGGGAAAGCCCTTAGATCAGGCCTTTGTTAAGGCCCTCAAAAAGCACGGCGAGACATGGTTGTGCTTATCCTTATTTGCCCTTTGGGTATTGTCGACCTCGCTTTGGTCGCCGGCCCCGGCTTTGGCGGAAGAGACAGTTCGCAGGCTGGCTGCGGTCTGCGTCTTGGCCCCCATCGGTATTTGGGCGGTCTATGCCTGTCGCGGGGAGGACAGGCTATTGGCCCAGCGTGCGATCATTGCCGGGGTATTTCTATCGCTCGGTATCCAAGCCAGTGAAGCGATTAGCCATTATGCGATGAATCGGTTTGCCTCGCCCGAAAAGGAGCCTTTGGAGATTGCGGGCGATATGGGGCGCGCAGCTTCTGCGACCCTGACCTTGTTCTGGGTTGCCTATGCGTGCCTCTATCAACAAATGTCGGATGCGCGTATTCGCTTTGCCTTGGTTGGGCTCGCAATCTTTGTATCCCTGCAATTTGGAACCGACATCAATGCGGTCGGCATGGTTCTAGGGACCCTTGCGGCCCTATTTGCCCTCAGCTTTCCCCGTACTGCTTTGGCGCTGGTGAGCGGTGGTGCGGCCACCTTGATTGCCGCAGCGCCCTTGATTTACCCCGCCTTGGCCAATCTTGCTTTCAAGCTGCTGCCCGGGGATAAAATGCCGTTATCCTATGGGCGACGCGCGCAAATGTGGGAGACTGCATCTGGCTATGTCACGCAGAAACCGCTGACAGGTTGGGGGCTAGGGGCCGGCAGCACGTTTGATACGCCGATCATGTATGGCGGGTTTGAATGGCCGATTATCCAGCTCCACCCCCATGCAGCGCCCATGCATATTTGGCTGGAGACCGGCGGGATTGGGGCCTTGCTGGCCTCGGTGACGATAGTTTTGGCAGGCGGTGTCGCGATCCGGGTTTTTGGCCGACATCGGATAGCCACATCTGCTCTCGTGGGTGGGTTGACATTCTTGGCCCTTAATTGGGGCTTCAGCCATTCGGCTTGGCGTGAGTGGGTTTGGACCAGCTTTGCTGCTTTGATCGCCTTCTCCTTCATGCTGCGCAATTCACGCCGTTGGGCCTCAACTTTGAGAGCCCGCCGTGTCGACTGAGACGGCGATCAGCGCCGTCGTCGTCTCGTTTCACACGGGCGATATCTTAAACGCTTGTCTGACCCGATTGTTGGAATGCCCGCGTTGTCAGGAAGTCATTCTGGTCGACAACGGCAATCGCGCGGATGTCGTGCGCGACCTTTTGGCTTGGCAGACGGCTGAACCCCGCCTGAAACTGGTGACGGGGCACGGCAATATAGGCTTTGGTCGCGGCTGTAATCTGGGCGCGAAACAGGCAAGTTCGCCCATTCTGGCGTTTGTAAACCCTGATTGTGTGCTTGATCCGGACAGTTTGGCGCGTTTGGCAGATCTTGCCGCCTCACCAGTCCCAGTCCTCGTGGGTGGCCATATTCGCGATGAAACTGGCGTCGAACAGCGCGGTGGGCGCCGCGGCACATTGTCACTCTGGTCGGCTTGCGTCAGCTTTTCGGGCCTCGGTCGCCCCGGAGAGCAGGCTGGCATTTGGCGCGACTTCAATCGAAACCGCGAAGTTCTTCCGGAAGAACCCATAGAAACCCCTGTTGTTTCAGGAGCTTTGATGGTGACGCGCCGAGATGTCTTTTGGCAAATCGGTGGATTTGACGAGGCCTATTTCCTCCATGTGGAGGATATTGATCTCTGCCATCGCTATGGACTTGCGGGCTTTAAGGTCATTTTTGACCCTTTGGCGCGGGCGACTCATATCGGTGGGACCAGCCAAACCGCCGCTTGGCGGGTCGAAATCGCGAAATTACGTAGCTTTCTGTATTATTTTTGGAAATTTTCCCGTCCACCTCTCGGACGTTTGCTTGTTTTATTGATAGCCCCTTTACTCACACTGGCGATTTTAACGCGAATATTCGCGTCTAAATAGGCGCTTAACGCAGCGCCCTACCCGACAATGGCTTGATCTTCCATAATTTTGGACGCATGATTATGTCCATAAAAATAGTCACATTCTTTTCTGTGGGGGATCGAGTGCGCACACGGAGATAGGGATTACCTGATGCTAGATGACCACTCAGAACCAGTGCGGCCAATTCGCGCTTTATTGCGGGGGCTAGAAGCACTGCGGGCACTTAATGGGCAAGACGGCATGACCGTCACCGAAGTAGCAGAGCGCGCGCGGGTCCCGAGAACGACGGCCTACCGAATTTTGGAAACCCTCTGTCAGGGTGGATTTGTTATCCGCGATGAAATGGATGACCGCTATCGGCCCACCCTCGCGGTGACCAATCTCGCCGAAGGCGCCCAGAACGAAGCTTGGATCCGGGAAGGCGCTTGGCCGCTGATTGCCAAGCTCGGCAAACAGATATTGTGGCCCATCGGCATCTGGACGTTAACCGGTTCTGATTTGACCTTGCGCGCCGCGACCGACCGCACCAGCCCACTTGCGCTGAATCGTTTGACCAGCGGGGCGCACGCCGATCTGTTTGAATCGGGTGCCGGGCAAGTCATGCAGGCGTTTGAGACCTCGCATAAGCGGAATCTATTGGAAGAGATCGGTCTGCATCGCCAAGGCCACACGTCGCTGAAGGCCCAGTTGGAGACCATTCGCACCCGCGGCTATGCGTTTGATGCGAAGGCCGTTGGTGGGGAGATTAATCTGGCGGTGCCGGTTTTGCGGCCAACTTCCGGGGAAGGCCCCGAAGTCTTGGCAGCCGTTACCGTGCGTTTCATCCGCTCTGCCTTGAGCGACGAGCGCGCGATTGGCGAGCTTTTGCCCAAACTGCTGCACTTGGCCACAGATATTCGTCAGGCCTATCTCGAATTTGCGCCACCTGCCTCGCAAGCATCGAGAATTAGCGCTGGGGGCCGTTCGCCTGAGTATCAGCAGGCTTAGGGATTACTTTCCCGATTTTAAGCGTCACCTCATCGCCCTTTGAGTAATTGAGGCCGGCGATAGGGGCTCCGCGCCATTCAACGCGATAGCCCTTTTCTTCTAGCGCGGCGATCAGCGGCGTCTCAAACTGTGGGTCTGCATTGACCACGATCCCCACCCCCGGCTTGGCTGCGGCGGCCGCTGCAGCCACGCTCGACAGAGCAGAATCGCTGCGGGTTAAGAAGATCAGGCTGGGTTCCTGATAGCCTGCGCCAATCAGCGGGCCGGGCTGGCCTGGCGAAAGCCGTGGATGCAAGCCTTCCTTCTCAAGGGTGGAAGACACGGTTTGGCTTAAATCCAATTGTGGAATGGACGGCACAAAGACGCCTTTGATGGCAAGGCTTGCCATCATGGCCGCACCGATCAAGCCTGCCGCCGCAAAGCGGGATCGGGCGATAACCAGGCCCAAAGCCGCAAGTCCAGCCACGCCAATGGCGATACTGGCCTGCAGGGCCATCATCTGCGCACCCGCGGCGACATCTGCAGCCAAAATCAAAGGCAGAGCCGCCATAATCAGAGTGCCGAAGCCCAAAATCACGATGCTGGTCCACCGCAACCAAGCCTTTTGCCAGCCACCATTCAAAAGCCCAACCGCACCCAACAGCAAGACGGCACCATGCACCGGCAGGGTATAGTGTGCGAGCTTCGCGGGGGCTGCTTCAAACATGAGCCAGCCCGGCACCAGCCAAGCCAATAAATAGCGCACGCGGTCGTCTTTTCGGTCGCGCCACGCAGCCCAAAGCGCGAGCGGGATCAAAATACTGCCTGGCCAAAAGATGATCGGCGACAACAAGAGATGGGCACCGGGCGGCACACTCTTATTCTCAGATTGCCCCGAAAGCTTGGGGGCGAGGTCTTGGCCAACCGCGTCAAAGAAGAATTGGCCATTGGTTGCCTGCCAGATCGCGATATACCACGGCAAAACAATGGCCGCCGCCAGCAGCATTGAGGGCCAATGCAGGGCGCGTCTGACCCAACCCAAATCACGCTCCCACAGCACGAGCATCAAGCCAGATAGGATAACCAACAGCGGGCCAATGGGCCCTTTGATCAGGGCTGCCATGCCCAGCCCCAGCCATAGCGCCCACGGTGCCCAAGTTGCCTTTGCCTCTGGCCGCTGTCGCAATTTGGCCAGACCCAGATAGGCCAAGGCGGTAAAACCTGCGAGGGCCGCATCCGTCTTGGCAATTCCGGCCTCGGTGGAGAGCAAAAGTCCACAGGCCATCGCGACCCCCGCGATCAGGCCGCTACGTCGATTATAGAGCAGGGCTCCGATCTGAAAGACACACAAAGCGGCAAGACCGGCCCCTAAAAGCGAGGGAATGCGAAAAGCTTGGATGGTCCTTGTGTTTGCGCCATCTAAAGGCCCGGCCGTTGCCGCCTGTAGCCAATGGATGCCAATCGGCTTTTTATTGCGTGGCTCATCCTGAAAGCTGATGCGGATAAAGTCCCCCGTCTCAAACATTTGAGTCGTGGCTTGCACAAAGCGGCTTTCGTCACGATCCAGCGGCTGCAGGGCCACAAAGCCCGGCAGAGCGCAGAGTAGCAGCGTCAAGAGGATTAGGGCGTGGGGCCGCCAGCCTTGGCAAAAAAAGTCGAGGATGTCTAAGCCGTGCTTGTGCTTCTGATGGGCGGGGACGTCTTGGACTTGTTCGGACACGCCTGCTTCCTTGATTGCGCGACAGAATGGTAAATGTCGCTATGCTTGTATCCCCCTCTAGCTACTCCTTCTGGCTGTGGCAATTGATGCCAAATCATTCGATCTTTTGGTGATGGGTGCGAATCCCGCTTCGTAAATCCGGCGACCCACCCTATGGCCAAGAGGCGTTGAGGTTCTGATGTCCGAGTTACATACACACGATCTGTCGATTGCCGTGCTGGTTCCCTGTTATAATGAGGGCGCTACGGTGGCGACCGTCGTGAAAGACTTTGCCGCCGCGCTGCCTCGCGCAAAAATCTATGTCTATGACAATCGCTCAACCGACGACACGTTTGCGCGCGCGGTCGAGGCTGGTGCCATTGTGCGGCGGGAAGATCGGCCCGGCAAGGGTGAAGTTGTCCGCCGCATGTTTGCCGATATTGAGGCCGATATCTATGTGATGATTGACGGCGATGCGACCTATCACGCCCCATCAGCCCCGCATTTGATTGATCTCATGGTCTCGACCCACGCAGACCTTGTTAATGGGGCCCGCGTGGATACAGCGGTGAAGGCCTATCGCCCGGGTCATCGCTTTGGCAACCGCCTTTTGACCGGCTTGGTCAGCGCCGTTTTTGGCCAAATGACCACCGACATGCTGTCAGGCTATAAGATTTTTTCCCGCCGGTTTGTGAAGTCCTTTCCCGCCCATTCGCGCGGGTTTGAGATTGAGACCGAGCTGATGGTCCACGCGCTAGAATTGCGCATGACGATCAAGGAACATCCCACCCCCTATGCCGAGCGGCCAGAGGGCTCAATTTCCAAGCTCAATACCATCCGCGATGGCATTCGGATTATCTCCATCATCGGCTTGTTTGTGCGTGAAGAGCGGCCATTGGCGGTCTTTAGTATCTTGGGCATCCTATTGGCGCTAACCGCCTTATTCTTGGGTATCCCAGTCGTGCTCGAATTTTGGGAGACAGGCCTTGTGTCGCGCTTCCCCACCGCGATTTTGGCAAGCGCCTTGATGATTACCGCGGTCATTTCGGTCTTCTCGGGCTTTGTCCTTGATACGGTGACGCGCGGTCGCCGCGAGGTGAAGCGCTTTGCCTATCTCGCCGCGCAAGATAAGCGCTTTTAAGGTCGCCCCATGCCAAACAAAAACGCTTCCCGGCAGGGCCAGGAAGCGTTTGGTTTTGCTTTTCTGCCCGAAGGCTGATGGGAGGCTTAGAGGCCAGCCTTGGCCAATTCACCCATCAGTTCTGGCACAGCTGACTTATAGTCAGCCACCAAGCCATAGTCTGCAATCGCAAAGATTGGCGCGTCGGCATCTTTATTGATGGCGACGATGACCTTGGAATCCTTCATGCCGGCCAAGTGCTGGATGGCGCCGGAAATGCCCACCGCTACATAGAGCTCTGGCGCAACAACCTTGCCGGTTTGGCCGACTTGATAGTCGTTTGGTGCATAGCCTGCATCCACGGCAGCGCGCGAGGCACCCACCGCGGCACCCAATTTGTCGGCCAGAGGCTCAATCACATTGTGGAATTCGTCAGCCGAACCCATGGCGCGACCACCTGACACGACGCGCTTGGCGCCTGCCAATTCTGGACGGTCAGACTTGACGATCTCAGCACCCTTAAAGGTCACATGAGCCGAAGGCGCACCAGCCGTGACGGTTTCGACCGAGGCCGACCCGCCTGCCCCTGCAGCCGCAAAAGCGGTGGTGCGGACGGTGATGACCTTCTTGGCATCTGAGGTTTCAATCGTTTCTAGCGCATTGCCAGCATAGATTGGGCGCACGAACGTCGTCGCATTCACCACTTCTTGGATTTCCGAGATGGGCGATACGTCCAAAGCTGCAGCGATGCGGGGGGCCGCGTTCTTGCCGGTTGCGGTGGCCGCAAACAAAACCGCGTCATAAGTGGCCATCAAAGGCACGACGAGGCCTTCAACTGCTTCTGCCACGCCTTGCTCAAAGGCGGCGCCTTCAGCGTGGAGGACCTTGCGGACGCCTGCAATACCGGCTGCAGCCGCAGCGGCAGCACCAGCGCCAAGACCTGCGACCAGGACATCGACATCTGAGGACAAAGCCAAAGCGGCAGTGATGGTCTTGTTGGTTGCGTCCTTTACCGACGCATTATCGTGCTCAGCAACAACGAGAACAGCCATTAGAGGACCCCTGCTTCTTTGAGTTTGCCGACCAATTGCTCGGCGCTTTCAACTTTGATGCCGCCTGCGCGCTTGGGTGGCTCTGTCACTTTCAAAACTTTCAGACGTGGCGCAACATCGACGCCATAATCACCAGTCGATTTGACGTCGATTGGCTTTTTCTTCGCCTTCATAATGTTTGGCAAAGAGGCATAGCGCGGCTCGTTCAACCGCAAGTCTGCGGTGACGATTGCTGGCAATGCGACTTCCAAAGTCTGCAAACCACCGTCGATTTCGCGGGTGACAGTGGCTTTGCCATCGGCAATCTCAACTTTCGAAGCAAAAGTGGCTTGTGGCCAGCCCAAGAGGGCCGCCATCATTTGGCCGGTGGCGTTGTTGTCGCCATCAATGGCTTGCTTGCCCATCAGAACCAATTCTGGGGCTTCTTCCGCAACAACAGCTTTCAGCAATTTCGCCACTGCCAAAGGCTCTAAATCGTCATCGGTCTGGATCAAAATGCCCCGATCTGCACCCATGGCCAAAGCCGTGCGGATGGTTTCTTGAGCCTGTTGTGGGCCGATCGACACCGCAACAATCTCAGTCGCAGCACCTTTTTCCTTCAGACGCACCGCTTCTTCAACAGCGATCTCGCAGAATGGGTTCATGGACATTTTGACATTGGCCAAGTCCACCCCGGTTTGATCGGGCTTCACGCGGACCTTCACGTTATAATCAATGACCCGTTTGACGGGTACGAGGACTTTCATGGGGCGTCTCCACTGAGTGAGCTTTTGGTTTAACGGGGCAAGTTAACCTAACTTGCCCCAGTTTCCAATTTTTGTTTGAGTGAGATCTCAATATGGACCGGCTGCGAGAGCCGACCAGATTTATTTTGGTGCCGCTTCGCTTGCTGGTGCAGCGGCTTCTGGCGCGGCGGCAGGGGCAGCACCTTCAGCTGCGGGAGCGGCACCGTCTGCAGGCACAGCTGCAGGGGCGGCTGCTGCCGCAGCCGCAGCAGCGGCTTGTGCCGGATCACGGGTTGGGTCTGGCGCAGGCAAGGCCGCTGGCGATGGCGACAGCGAGCGCAGATACGCAACCAGAGCAACACGGTCTGAGGACTTGCCCATGCCAGCATAGGCCATGGCGGTGCCTTTGATATAGCCCTTCGGGGCCTTCAAGAAATTATAAAGGCCATCGTAATCCCAGGCCTTGCCATAGGCCTTCATCGCATCCGAATAGGCAAAGCCTGCATGGGTGCCAGCCACCCGCCCCATAATGCCATACAGCATCGGGCCAGTCTTGTTGGCGCTGCCGGGCTCTACATTGTGGCAGGACGAGCAAACCTTGTGCAGCTTGTCGCCTTCAGCAACCAATTCTGCGGTTTTGGCGGGGTCTGCCAAAAGCGTGCCCCAGTCTGGCATGAGCTCAGGACCGGCTGCGGCCTCTGCACCACCTGCGGGCACTTCCGCAACTTCTACCGGAAAGCCTACGGCCGCTGTATCATTGGCATAGACCATATCACCCAAAGTACGAAGGCCCATAATGCCCAAGCCGGTCGCCAGTAAGGCGCCAGCTACCATGTTGAACCACAGATTGTTGCTGCTCATAACGGTGCTAATATCCCTGTTGTCGCGTGTTTGTCTCGAACCGCCCGCCCTCTTTTCAAGGGTGTTTGGCGGACTTTGCGTATTGGACTGTCCTATGGCATGCGTCTCAGCGGCTTTCAACAGTTTGTGCTGTGGCACCGCGCAGACATAGGCTCGCATTCTCTGGCTTTGGGCATTAAGAACGCCTGCTCGCAAAGGGTCATCACCATGTCGCAACCCCTTATCGTCATCCCCGCACGCTTGGCCGCAACCAGGCTGCCCGGCAAGCCTTTGGCCGATATTGCGGGCAAACCGATGATTGCACGGGTGATTGAGCGCGCCTTTCTGGCCAAGCTTGGCCCGGTGGCTGTTGCCGCTGGTGAGGCTGAAATTGTCGCAGCCGCCCAAGAAGCGGGCGCAATGGCGGTGCTAACAGACCCAGATTTGCCCTCTGGATCGGACCGGATTCATGCTGCCTTGGCCGAATTAGACCCCGATGGCCATTTTGATCCGATCATCAATCTGCAGGGCGATATGCCCACCCTGAACCCGGCCTTAATCCAACAGGCCCTTGCGGCCCTTGAAGATGCGCCCGATGCGGCGCTCTCAACCTTGGTATCCCCCAGCACCGATCCGGCAGAGCGGGCCGATCCCAATGTTGTGAAGGCCGTGGTTTCGTGGCCAGACACGACAGAAGGGGGTGCGACAACGGGTCGCTGCCTCTACTTCACCCGGGCGGACGCACCCACCGGGCCAGGACCGATCCAGCGCCATGTGGGCCTTTATGTTTGGCGGCGGCGTGCCTTGGCGCATTTTGTTGCTGCATCGCCATCGCCTTTGGAAGTGCGCGAGAAACTGGAACAATTGCGTGCCCTTGAATTGGGCATGACGATTGTGGCGCGCGCGGTCGATGAATTCCCCAAGGGCGTCGACACACCCGAACATTTAGAAGGTGCCAGAGCGTGGTACCAGGAGCAGGCATCGTGAGTGACTTTGTTGAAGGTAAAATCGCCTTTCAGGGCGAGTTGGGGGCCAATTCCCACGCGGCGGCCAAAGCGGCTTGCCCTTCCTTAGAGCCTTTGCCCTGCCAAACCTTTGAAGATGCGTTTGCAGCTGTTGCCAGCGGTAAAGCGGTGCGCGCCATGATTGCGATTGAAAACACTTTGGCCGGTCGGGTTGGCGATGTGCACCACCTTCTACCCGAAGCTGGCCTCTATATCGTGGGGGAATATTTCGCCCCCATTCACCACCAATTGGTCGGCGTTAAAGGTGCGACCCTGGCCGACATCAAAAAGATCCGCTCGCATCCCATGGCGCTGGGCCAGTGCCGCAAGATCATCCGTGAACTAGGCGCAGAAGCGGTGAAAACCGCCGACACCGCCGGGGCTGTGCGCGAAATCAGCGAGATGGGCGACAAGAGTGTTGCAGCCCTCGGCTCTGCCTTGGCCGCAGCCTTTTACGACCTGCCCATTCTGCGCGCAGATGTGGAGGATGAACCCCACAATGCCACCCGCTTTGTCATTCTTTCGGCCACGCCGGAGGATGCCGACCTCGAAGACGGCAAATGCATCACCAGTTTTGTCTTCCAAGTGCGCAATATTCCCGCCGCTTTGTACAAGGCGATGGGTGGGTTTGCGACCAATGGTGTGAACATGACAAAGCTGGAAAGCTATCAGATCGGCGGCAGCTTTAACGCCACCCAATTTTATGCCGATATTGAAGGCCATCCGAACGAGCGAAATGTGCAATTGGCGCTGCAGGAATTGAAATTCTTCTCCGCCGAGTTGAAAATCTTGGGCGTCTATAAGGCCCATCCCTTCCGCAAGCTGGAGGCAGGCGCTTAAGCCTACCCCGTTTCAAAAGGCCCCTTTGCCATGAAGCCCTTAACCCCCGCCCTTCGCAAAGAGGCCGTCACCTCGCTGGAACAATTCTGCGCCGAAAACTTTGACGAGCCAGTCGGCAATCTGGCGATTGAGGCCTTGTTAGACTTTATGGCTGCAGAAATCGGCCCGCTCTTCTATAACCAAGGCGTCAAAGACGCCCAAGCCCGCCTGCAAGGCCTGATCACCGATTTGGACCAAGACATCTATCAAGAGCCCTTCACCTACTGGCGACGCAAACGGTGAGGGGGCGGGTTGCCGATGCGGGTAGTGCGGCTTCACGTGATTTCTCTATTTGGTTCTCATTTGCCAGAGGCTAGGCCTAGGCAAAGGCAACGGCTTTAATCGTGTGTGAGCAAAGCGAGGCATCGAGCCGTTCCGCGCACTGCGCGGTGTGGCTTTCTTCAAGCACACGGGCTTTCCATCATCCCTCACCCAATCCGGTCTCGGCCTTCGGCATAGCCACGGGCGATGGTTTCGTAGATTTGGGCGTTTATCCGATTGGCTTCAGAGCAGTCTCTTGTTTTGATGAGGCGTGCCGGGACCCCGGCGATGACGGAGTTTTAAGGAAATATTTGCCCTTGCCGCACCAGACTGTGCTCGGCGACAATCGAATTAGCCCCAATTTTCGCCCCGTCCATGATGGTGGAATTAATGCCGATCAAGCAGCGGTCGCCAATTTCGCAGCCATGCAAAGTCACATGATGGGTGATAGAGCAATCATCACCAATCACGGTCGGCGTCGAATGACCAACATGGAGCATCACGAAGTCTTGAATATTGGTGCGACAGCCAATGCGGATTTCGTGGACTTCAGACCGCATCACGACATAGGGAAAAATGGACGCGCCCTTGCCGATCCGCACTTTGCCATAGATCAAAGCGGTGGGGTGAATCAAAGCGGGCTCGTCCAAAATGACATCATGACCACGTGAAAACATCCTTTGCCTCCCCTATGCGAGCTTGAGCGGGACAAAGCCCTGCATGATTTGATCCATCGCCAAGCCCCGCGAATGCTCGATATGATCGCGGGCCGCACGCTCTGCCGCCTTCGCGTCACCGGCCTCAAAGGCTTGGATTAAGGCCTCATGCTGGGCATCGGCATCGCGTTGATTGACCTCATTACCGGGCCGGCCAAACAGGCCAAGATGGACCAAGCGTTGCATCTCATCGGCCAAGGTTTCCAACAAAGCGGCCAGCCTGCGATTGCCGCTGGCCTTGGCGATTTCGGCATGAAAAGCCCGATTGCTGTCAACAAAGGCCAGCTGGTCGCTTGCCGTCTTGGCCAAGTGTGGGGCGGCATTGAGGGCGCGCAGACGGGCCGGATCAATCTTGCCGACGGCCATTGCGGCGGCCTGTGGTTCAACCATCAAGCGCAATTCAAACACGTCTTTGAGGGAAGCCAACGTGATGGGCGTCACCACAAAGCCATGACGGGGCACTGGCTGGACCAAGCCCATTTCAGCCAATCGTGTGAGTGCCGCCCGCGTCGCAGCGCGCGCCAAACCATAGCGGCTGGCCAATTCAATTTCAGAGAAATGCGCCCCAGGTGCCAAGCGGCACGAGATGATTTCACGTTTCAGGCAGGCAAGGGCCTGATCGCTTTGGCGCGGGTTTGGGGGCTGATCCATAAAATCTTTATAACATGTTATTGACATGTTACAAGAGGATAGTCTATGGGCCCTCTTTATGAAGGAGGGGCAAAGATGTTGACGCAGGTAAGTTGGGTCGCGCTTCTGCTCGTGCATGTTATCCCGGCCTTGGCGCTGTTTCGGCCTGCTTTGATCACCAAGCTCTATCGGGTGGAGGCGACTTCGCCGCTCTTCTTGCTGTTCCAGCATCGCGCAGCCTTGTTTTTGGTCGTGTGCCTGATCTGTGTCTGGGCTGCCGTGCGACCGGAGGTACGGCAACTGGCGACATGCGCCGTTGGCTTCAGCATGCTCTCATTTCTGTGGCTGTTTTGGGCGGCAGGCTCTCCGCCCAGCCTGCGCAGCATCGCGCTGGTTGACCTCATCGGCCTACCGTTTCTGGCCTATGTTGCCTGGCAGGCCCTCAAGCCTGTGGGTTAGACAACCGACGAGCAGCGCCCTTTTTTAACATAAAGCCTAACCCCTGTAACCAGACCCAATCTGCCCCCGTATCCTCTTGCAAGACACGATCAGGAGGCCACGGCCATGAAGTTAAAGAACATTGCGGCCACGGCCATTTCGGTTTTTGGCGCTGCCATTTTTCTCGATAGCTTGCGTTACAAGTTTACCGACCACCCTAAGACCCAGGTGATTTTCGGGGCTTTGGATGGGTGGGCAGGCTCTTTAGGGTTGCCGGGGCTGTTTGCCCATACCGGTCTCTTTAGCCAATATGTGATTGGCTCGGCAGAGCTTTTGGCTTCAACCCTGTTGATCGTAGGCTTGTTGCCGCGCCTGCAGCGATTGAATGCCCTGGGTGCCTTGATTGCCTTTGCGGTGATGGCCGGCGCAGTCAGTTTCCATTTGTTCACGCCCTTGGGGATTGACCCCAACCATGATGGTGGCGGCCTTTTTGCCGCAGCTGCAACCTTATTGGCTGGTTCTGTGGTGCTGATTGGCATTCGCTTGCCTGACATTCTGGGTCTTTTAGGGGATTTGCGTCGAATTTTTGTGGCCGATGCGCCGATGCAGTCTGAACCAAGCCCACGGATCCAACCGGCGATCTAATCCCCGCCTGAGGCGACTCCGCCCCCTTCATAACCCCATCCAACATCTTATTCACGGAAAGGATACCCCCATGAAAACCCTTAAGCTCGCCTTGATTTTAGCACTCGCCCTCAGCCCCTTGGCGATTTCTGGCCCGGCTTTGGCCGACAAAGCACCGATCTGGACCAGTTTTGGCTCCAATGTCGCCATCAAGGGCTATGACCCCGTGGCCTATTTTACCGCTGGAAAGCCCGTCCAAGGCACCTCGCAATTCAAGGTCAATTATCAGGGTGCGGAGTTTCAATTCTCAAGCGCCGCCAATCGCGACGCCTTTGCAGCCAATCCGGCCCGTTATGCCCCACAATTTGGCGGCTATTGCGCGTGGGCAGTCAGCCAAGGCTATACGGCGGGGATCGACCCCAATGCGTGGGCCATTGTGGGCGGAAAGCTATATTTGAATTACAACAAGGACGTGCAAGCACGCTGGCAGCAAAATACGGCTGGCAACATTGCTGTTGCCAACCGTAACTGGCCGACTGTTTTGAAGAAATAGAAGCGCTTAAGCGATTAAGCTGCGTCGGTGGCGTCGTCCTTCAGGGCCTTAGCCAGGTCCAGAAGGCGGCGCCGTGGGCGCTCGCCCAGACGGTAATAGGCGCGGATCAGTTCCAGCGTTTCTTTTTGACGCAGAACTTCGGGTCCGATCTCATCATCATTGGCTGGCGGCTCATTGGCGGCCGTCATGGTAGATAAACCATCATAAAAATATTGTACGGCAATCGAAAGCGCACCGGCTAGTTCAAACAAGCGGCTGGCGGTGATGCGGTTGGCACCACATTCATATTTCTGGATCTGCTGGAAGCGAATACCGACGCTATCGGCCAATTGCTGTTGGGTCATGCCCATCAGACGACGGCGGCGTCGCAAGCGGCGGCCCACGTGTAGGTCGATTGAATTGGCCATCTAGTCCTCCTGGTCGTCAAAATTCAGAAGCGTCGTGCCACCGGAACGATCCGAAACGGGACGGCCAACGCTGTTACGATGGGTAGAGTGCAAGGGCCATGCCGCTGAAGTGCGTCGTTTGCAGCACAAGGTGCTTGCCGTAATCGCGCCTCGCGCTTAGCTTGCTGCAACTGCGAAGAAAGCAGTTAGATATCAAAGGGCAGGTCTTTCCATCAAATGGCACAAATCAAGACAATTGGCGTTGTTGGCGCGGGTCAAATGGGGAATGGCATTGCCCATGTTGCGGCTTTGGCAGGATATGATGTCTTCCTGAACGACATCTCCCAAGAGAAGTTGGACGCAGGCCGCGCCCTGATTGAGCGTAATTTGACCCGTCAGGCGGCGCGTGGCTTGATTAAGGATGCCGAAATCGCCCCTGCCTTGGCCCGCATCGTAACCACAACGGCGATTGAAGACCTTTCTTCGATCGATTTGGCGATTGAAGCGGCCAGTGAGAAGGAAGATGTGAAGCGGGCGATCTTTAAGTCGCTGTGCGGCATCGTCCGTCCCGATACGATTCTCTCGTCTAATACCTCATCCCTGTCCATCACGCGGCTGGGTTCGTCGACCGACCGGCCAGAGCGTTTCATTGGTCTGCACTTTATGAACCCAGTGCCGATGATGAAGCTGGTGGAAGTCATTCGTGGTCTTGCCACCAATGAAGAAACCTATGAGGCGGCCACCGCCGTGGTCACGGCCATGGGCAAGACCATTACAAATGCCGAAGATTTCCCGGCTTTTATCGTCAATCGCGTCTTGATCCCGATGATCAACGAAGCCGTCTACACTTTGTATGAAGGCGTCGGCACGGTGGAAGGCATTGATAAGGCGATGCGTCTGGGTGCTAACCACCCGATGGGACCATTGGAACTGGCTGACTTTATCGGCCTCGATACGATTTTGTCGATCATGCAAATCCTGAATGAAGGCTTGGCCGACACAAAGTATCGCCCCTGTCCACTTCTGGTGAAATATGTCGAAGCCGGCTGGCTTGGCCGCAAAACCGACCGCGGCTTCTATGACTATCGCGGCGAAACCCCTGTCCCGACGCGCTAGTTTATTCGATCGTTTTGGACATTTTCCGATCCAGAAGCGTTTAGGTGAAACAGCGTTTCCACCAAAATAGGCCTAGGTGAAACCTACCCCATGGATGTCATCCCGGACGGCAAAGCCGGTCCGGGATGTCGTGCGGCAAACTCGCTGAGATCCCCGCTGGAAGCTCGCGCTTCAGCGGAGATCAGGCGTCGGAAGCGGCGGCTTACTTCGTGTCAATTCGGCTGGAGGAGATGCCCTTTTGCTTTAAGAAAGCCTGTACGCTGTCAGGGCCGCTTAGGTGGCCGGCACCGACGGCGACAAAGACAGTACCGGGCTTGGCCATCCGGGCGGCGATCCAATCGGCCCAACGCTGGTTGCGATCAGCCAAGATAAGTTTGGCAAGCTCAGGCTGGGTACGCAGGCTGGTATTCATCAGATCGCCCAGCTTGTCGGCATTACCGGTCTTCCAAGCGTCGACCATGTCGTTCAACATGGTTGTGGCTTGGTCCCAGTCCTCGATGGTCGAGACCAACATCGCCCGTTGTTGGGCGTCGGTCAGATTGGCGAAGAAGCCCACTTGCTCGGCACCGGTTTCAAAGCCTTCCACCGGCTTGTTTGCCGCACGGGCCAAGCTATCCAGCGTCTTGTCTACCCCCTGATTTGGGTCAAGGCCTAGCTTTTGATAGAGGCTGAGCGACAGAATGAGGCTGGCCATCCAAGGCCGCATTTGTTGGATGGCTTGGGGAGGGAAGCCACTTTGGGCGATGATGGAATTGAGCCCTGTTGTTTGGGCTTCGGTCAAGCCATCAAAGAGGGTCTTGCCGGCTGGCAATTGGCCCTTTGTGGCCATCAGATTGGCAATGACGGGACCTTCGGCTTCCAGATTGGCGATTTCTAAGCGCAAAGTGTCGGAGCTTTCAAAAGCGGCCTTTACCTTGCCATGGTTCCAGTTAACGTCGGGGGCCATCAGATGGAAAGTGCCGAACAGATAGATGGTGGTATCGCTGTCCTTCACCACCCACAGAGCGGGGGTAGCCTTTTGGCTAGCTGGTGCCGCCGCAGGTGCTTTGGCTGGTTGTGCCAAAACGGATGGAGCTTGGAAGAGGGCAATACTGAAAGCCGACAGGGCAACTAAGAGAGTCTTTTTCATCGTTATAGTCCTTACAGAGGTTAAGGTTGGTTGGAGGGTTAAACAAAAGCTGGATAGGCGGGCTTAGGCTTGATTTCGCTTGAGCCAAATCTGAGCCCAAATGGCCAAATAGGTCGCCAGAAGGATCCCCATGGCTACGCCCATGCCCGCAGCAAAGGCGTGAGTTTTGGTGCCAAGCAAAGTTTCCAAGCTCGGAAGTTGAAACTCTGGAAAGCCCACCAAAGCTGCAATTGGGACAAAGCAGATCGAAATCGTAAGAACTGAACCCCAATAAAAGGCGACCTCATGGGTATGGCGCGCCAATTCGTCGAGCAGCCTGGTATAGTGGATGGTCGCCGCCAAGCCCAAGATCATCGCAAGAACCAGCAGCACGACAAACCAGGCAGTCGGACCTCCTGTGGCTCTGAAAGGCAGGCTGAGGCCAATCCCGGCCCCGATCAGCAGGGAGCCGACAATGTAGACATTGAGCTTGGTCTGTCTGGACCATTTTGTCTTTAGAGGCAAAGGAGGCGTGTCGTTCATAGCGTGTCCTCAAAGATGGCTTCGATCGGCAACCCAAAGAGGCGCGCAATCTTGAAGGCTAAAGGCAGGGAGGGATCATATTTCCCTGTCTCCAAGGCGTTGATGGTTTGGCGGGAGACATCGAGCGCGTCAGCCAGATCGGATTGGGACCAATCCCGTTCGGCTCGGAGAACTTTGAGACGGTTCTTCATGCGTCTTCTGGTTCCTCCATGGTGAGCATATTGGGGTCGCGGATCCCAGATACCACGCCATAAATGACAAGATAAACAAACTGATAGAGAACCAGCCAGTCAAAGCCCGTCATGCCTTTGTAGAGTCCAAGCTGGGTGGCCCCCATCTCAACGAAGAAGCCCAAAAGGACGATGAAAGCTGACAAAGCACCCGATTCTACCCAAATCGCCCGGAAGAACTCGTCAAAACTTTTCCAGACGCGGTAGGCACACCACCCCATCAAGGCCGCACCTATAAGGATGAGGCCTAACACGAAGAAAGGCTGGCCAAAGGCTGTTTTAGGAAAGGCGTGCAGAAAGACCAGAGTACCAAACGCCAAACTATAGCCCACATAAAACAGCGCGAGGGAGGAGAAGGCCCGACGAGAGCTGGGATTGTCGCCAAGCCCCCCCGTCAAGACCCGATTGCGCGCAACTTTCGGATTGACCATCGCCAAACCAAATAGGCCGGCGCTGATCAGATAGATGATTAGGAGAAGCACACCGATAAAGAGGCTGAGCGAAGGCGCAAACCCAATCTCAGCGAGGAATAGCCCGGTGCGGCCTTCTTCAAACTCACGAACCCAGCCGCCGACGAAGTAGCCGACGATGCCACCTAGGAACGCAAGTCCCGCAACGCCGAGTAGAAAGTTTCCCTTTCCCTTCGTCCGAGGTTTTGGAGGTGTTCTATTCGTCATGTCATGTTTCCTTGTTAATATGACAAGGATGCTTGTCACACACGGCCAAGGCTTTGTCAAGCACACTTGTCTAAATGACATGCAGTCTTGTCAGTAGGTGTGCATTGGACGCGGTGCGGCCTAGCTGTCCCCCTCTGCGAAAGGGCAAGTCTCGCCACCCTGCAGAGTCGCAGGGTTAAAGGCGTACAGGGTGGATTTAGACGCTTAAGCTAAGACGCGTTTCAGCGCATCCGCCCAGCCGCTGAGGCGCGTTTGGCGGATGTTTGCAGCCATGTCGGGGTTAAAGCGCTCAACTTGGCCGCGCATGATTGCGGCTTCTTCCAGCGAGCCATAAAGGCCACAGCCGACCCCGGCGAGCATGGCGGCGCCCAAAGCCGTGGTCTCGATAAAGTGGGGGCGCTCTACATCGATGGCCAGAATATCGGCCAGATCTTGTGCCATCCAGTCGTTCGCAACCATGCCGCCATCAATGCGCACTTCGGCCCAATCGGCCCCATCGGCGGCAAAGGCGGTCTTGAGGTCATAAGTCTGGTGGGCCATGGCCTCGAGGGCTGCACGAACGACATGGGCCTTCTTGGCCGAGAAGCTGAGGCCATGGATCGCGCCGCGGGCATGGGGTTGCCAATGGGGGGCCCCAAGACCGGATAGGGCAGGAACCAAATAGACGCCGCCATTGTCCGCCACGCTGCGGGCAAGGCTTTCAGAGTCTGAGGCCCGTTCGATTAGGCCTACATCATCGCGCAGCCATTGCATCAAGCTTCCGGCCACAAAGACCGACCCCTCCAAAGCATAATGGCGCACACCGTCCAATTGCCACGCAATGGTGGCCAGCAAGCGGTTCCTGGACTGGGGCAGGGTCCGTCCGGTCTGGGTGAGGACAAACGCCCCGGTGCCAAAGGTCGCTTTGGTCTGGCCGGGTCGCAGGCAGGCTTGGCCGATGGTGGCGGCTTGCTGGTCGCCCGCCATGCCCGAAATGGCAATCGCGCCGCCGAACAGCTCTGGCAAAGTCAGGCCTAAGGGGCCGGCGCAATCGACAATCTGGGGCAGAATGGCACGCGGCACCCCGAACAGGTCGCATAAGCCGTCATCCCACCCCGCACTGCCAATCGCCATCAGCGCGGTGCGCGAGGCATTGGTGGCGTCGGAGATATGGGCGCCACCTGTTAGACGATAGACCAGATAGCTCTCAATCGTGCCAACTGCCAGCTTGTCGCCCGCCGCTTTCAAGTGCGGCCAGTTGCTTAAGGCCCAACCGATCTTGGAGCCCGAGAAATAGGGGTCTAGCAACAGGCCGGTCTTGGCCTGCACAATCGCCTCTTGGCCTTGATCCTTGAGGGCCTGACACATGTCGGCGGTACGACGATCTTGCCACACGATGGCGGGGGCCAGTGGCTTGCCCGTCGTCTTGTCCCAAAACACGATGGTCTCGCGCTGATTGGTGATGCCAATGCCCGCAATCGCCGAAGCCCCACCGGCCTGAGCCACCATTTCCCGGGCGCAGGCGAGAGTCAGCGTCCATATCTCGTCTGCATCATGCTCGACCAGACCGGGCGCTGGATAATGCTGGGTCAAGGGCTTTTGCGCGCTGCCAAGGCAGGTGCCATCGGCGGCAAACAGCATCACGCGGGTGGAGGTGGTGCCCTCATCAATCACAAGGATCTTGTCACTCATGGTTCCATCGCCTTCATGGCGCGCCCTTTCGCGCTGAAAATGAACACGGCCTTATTGCCAAACACCCAGCGATTGACGCTCAAAGCGGTGATGACGGAGGTGATCAGCACGATCAACATCACGTCGATATAGTGCAGCCAGTAAAGGCCAATATGCTGATAGAAGGTCTCGCCCGGAAACAAGGTGTCTGGCTTGTAGAGCACGAAATTATGGAAGCCATAAAGCAAGAAGCCAAAGATCAGGCCTGCAATTGCGGCCCGTGCATCGACATTGCGGAACAAGAGCCCTGCGATAAAGGCCGATAAGATCGGCATGGAGAAGAGCCCGTTTAGCTCTTGCAACAGATTGATGATGCTCTTGGCATTTTGGAAGACAGGCACGAGCGCAATGGAGGTCACGGTCAGCACGGCCGACGCCAAGGCGGCCAAGCGCCAATGGTTCTTGACCGCGCCAATGAACTTCTCATGGAAATCGATGGAATAAAGCGCCACACTCGAATTGAGGATCGCACTGGTATGCGCGATGACGGCCGCAGCCATCATGGCGGCAAAAGCACCCGACATCCACGACGGCAAGACATGGGCGACAAGCTTGCCATAAGCGGCATCCCCTACACTGCCAAACAGCTTATAAGCCACCACACCGGGGATCACCACAATGGCGGGGATAATCAGGATTCGCACCGCAGCGGCGGCCAAAACCCCTTTCTGCGCCTCTTGGACGGTTGGGGCCGTCATTGCCTTTTGCGTGATGTTCTGATTGGTCGACCAATAGAAGATTTGGATGAACAACATGCCCGTAAACAGGGTGTGGAACGGAATGGGCGATGTGAAAGAGCCGATCATCGAGATACGCTCCTCAGGCACACCCGAAACAATGTCAAAATTCACTGCCGCAAGCGCCAAGATCACGACCAAAAAAGCAATCGCCAGCACGCCAATGCCGGAATAGGTGTCCATCACCGCTACAGCCCGCAGGCCGCCGGTAATCGTATAAATGGCAGCAATAATGGCCATGGGTGCGGCAAACCACAAAAGCGACCAGTCCACCCCGAACATGGATTGCAGGAATAAGCTGCCGCTATAGAGCGCCGCAGGCAGATAAATCAGCACATTGCCGATCAGGAATAGAGCGGAAATGACGGTGCGAATGCTGCCGCCTTTATAACGCTTCTCCAACAGCTCGGTCACCGTGGTACAGTTGTTTCGGTAATAGATGGGCACAAAGACGAAGGCCAAAATCAAGAGGCCAAAGAAGCCGCATATTTCCCACCAGGCGAGCAACAACATCTGGTTGCCATTCATGCCCACCAATTGCTCGGTCGAAAGATTGGTTAAGGTGATGGCCCCAGCCACAAACAACCAAGAAAGACCACCGCCTGCTAGAAAGACTTCCCGCGTGGTCCCGCCATCCTTCTGTCGGTCTTTGTGACCTGCGCCGGCACCATGCACTTTCCAATAGGTCATGAGGGCGATCAGGGCGGTTAGCCCGAAGAAAATGCCGATTTGTAACGCCGACGCGCTGCCTTGAAACATGGCATTTCCCCCTTGCCTTTTCTTTAGGTGCAGACACTAGTAAGCCCTTCACGCCGAGGCAAGCTTCGGAAATGGAAAATAAAAGCGAGCAGTCCGCGCGGAGCTTGCCAGGCAGCAATTTGGGAACAACATTATGGATAATCTGATCCTCCATGGCGGTGGAACGAGTTTGGTCGTGGCGGCGAAGCGCGGTGCACCACCGGCGATCCTGCATTGGGGGACTGGCTTGCCCGATGATGTGGACGCACGGGTTCTTAAGTCGCTTGCCAGCCATCAGGGTGGACCGGGTAGCTCGGACGTATTTGTCGATGCGTCGCTGGCGATGGAGGCAGGCCTTGGCCTACTTGGCCCCTCCGGCATTGTCGTGCACCGTGCTGGAAAAGATTGGGGTAGCCGTTTTGTCGTGACAGAGGCCACACAAGCAGGCGACACGATCCATATTGCCTGCCGCGACGACCACACACAGGTGGGTTTGGCCTATGAACTGCGGCTTGATGCTGTCACAGGCGTTTTGACCATCCAGTCTGCGCTGACCAATTTGGGCGAGGGCCTGCTGGAGGTCAGTGAATGCGCGACAGCCGTATTGCCCATCGCCAATCATATGACCGATCTGATCGGCTTTACCGGTCGCTGGGCTTTGGAATTTCAGCGCGAACGGGTGAAGCGTTTTGCAGGTACGTATCTGCGCGAAAGCCGTCGGGGTCGTACTTCGCATGATGGCCTGCCCGCCCTCATTCTGTGCGGCGATACAACCGATGAAGTGCAAGGGGAGGCCTATGGCCTGCATCTGGGCTGGAGTGGCAATCACCGTATGCGGGTAGATAGTCTGCATGACGGGCGGGTCTTTGCAGGGCTTGGCGCGCTATTAGGCCCCGGTGAAATCCGGCTGAAGCAAGGCGAAACCTTCCACGCGCCCACCATCCACGCCGCCTATAGCCGCGAAGGTCTCTCGAACCTCAGCCAGCGCTTCCACGCCCATGTCCGCAGTCAAATCTTGCGCGCCGAGACGCGCGCCAAAGTTCGCCCTGTCCATTACAATACGTGGGAGGCCGTCTTTTTTGACCATGACCTTGATCGCCTGAAAGCCATTGCTGATCGCGCAGCGGCGGTGGGGGTAGAGCGTTTTGTGTTGGATGATGGGTGGTTTGGCTCCCGCCGCGATGACACGTCTGGTCTGGGCGATTGGTATGTTTCAGCCGACGTCTATCCCGAAGGCCTAAAGCCCCTGATTGATTATGTAACGGGCCTCGGCATGGAAATGGGGATTTGGTTTGAGCCTGAGATGGTCAATCCCGATTCAGACCTGTATCGCGCCCATCCCGATTGGGTGTTAAGCCTTGCCCATGTGGAACAAGTGCCGTTTCGCAACCAAGTGGTGCTGGATATTTCGCGTCCCGAGGTCTCCGACTATTTGTTTGAGCGCATCGACGCGATTTTGCGCGATCATGCCATTGGCTATGTCAAATGGGATATGAACCGGGACATCAGCCATCCAGGCGACCATCAGGGCTATCAACGCTCGCACGCCCAAGTCCAAGCGCTCTATGCTTTGCTCGAACGATTACGGATCGCCCACCCGCAGGTGGAGTTTGAATCCTGTGCCTCCGGCGGCGCGCGGGCTGATTATGGTGTTCTGAGCTATACCGACCGGATTTGGACATCCGACAGCAATGACGCTTTGGACCGCCAAGATATCCAGCGCGGGGCAAGCTTCTTCTTTCCGCTGGAAGTCCTGGGTGCTCATGTTGGGCCCCGCCGCTGTCACATTACGGGCCGAACCTTGTCCATGGCGATGCGGGCAGGGACCGCGATGATCGGCCATATGGGTCTTGAGCTCAATTTGTTGGAAGAATCTGACACAGAGCTGGCGATCCTGAAAGAGGCCATTGCATGCCATAAGGCCCATCGAGAGCTGCTACACAATGGCAATTTGGTGCGCCTAAAAACCTCTGACGAGCTGTTGGGCATGGGCGTGATCGCGCAAGATCAAACCGAAGCGCTTTATTCGATCGCCATTATGCGCAGCCAAGTTCAACGCCTTCTGCCGCGCGTTCTCTTCCACGGCTTGGACCCGGACATGAGCTATCTTGTGAAACTTGTCTGGCCGCCCAAATTCCGTTCGTGGTCGGCGGGCTCCAGCGTCGAGGTATTGGATCTTACAGGGGCCGGTCAGGTGATGACGGGGCGGTTGCTGCAAGAGGTTGGCATGGGCCTGCCGCTGACGGCGCCAGAGCAAGTCTTAATGTTCCATCTGCGCGCGCACACGCCAGATTGATCGCTTAACGGTATCTGGCCCTTTCCCCTTGGGGCCTGTCAGGCTATGTCGACCCCATGACTCCCCGTGAAAACATCCGTAATTTCTCCATCGTTGCCCATATCGACCATGGCAAGTCCACCTTGTCTGACCGCCTGATCCAATTGACAGGCGGCCTCACCCAGCGTGAGATGAAGGAACAAGTGCTCGACAGCATGGATATTGAGCGCGAGCGCGGCATCACGATTAAGGCGCAAACCGTGCGGCTTGAGTTCCAGCGTGAGGGTCAAGACTATATTCTGAACCTGATCGACACCCCGGGCCATGTGGACTTTGCTTATGAGGTCTCGCGCTCTTTGGCAGCGTGCGAAGGTGCCTTGTTGGTCGTCGATGCAAGCCAAGGCGTGGAAGCCCAGACCCTCGCCAATGTCTATCAGGCAATTGATGCCGATTTGGAGATTGTGCCAGTCCTCAATAAAATCGACCTTCCGGCGGCCGAGCCTGATCGGGTGAAGGCCCAGATCGAAGAAGTAATCGGCATTGATGCGTCAGAATCCGTGATGATCTCAGCCAAAACCGGTCTTGGCATTGAAGATGTGTTGGAAGCCATCATCACCCGCTTGCCACCGCCCAAGACGGGTGACCGCGATGCACCTCTCAAAGCGCTTCTGATGGACGCCTATTACGACCAGTATTTGGGCGTGGTGGTTTTGGTTCGCATCATTGATGGCGTGATGAAAAAGGGCATGAAGGTCCGCATGATGGCGACCGGGGCGAATTATAGCCTCGATCGTGTCGGCGTGTTTAAGCCTAAGATCACCGAAGTGGACGAATTGGGGCCAGGTGAAATCGGCTTCTTGACCGCCTCGATCAAGGAAGTGGCCGATGCCGCCGTGGGCGACACCATCACCGAAGAACGTCGCCAAACCACCAGCATGCTGCCAGGCTTTAAGCCAGCCCAGCCGGTGGTGTTCTGCGGCCTCTTCCCCGTCGATGCCGCAGACTTTGAAGATTTGCGCGCTGCGATGGGAAGGCTTCGTTTGAATGACGCCAGCTTCTCGTTTGAAATGGAAACCAGTGCCGCACTGGGCTTTGGCTTCCGCTGTGGCTTCTTGGGCCTCTTGCATTTGGAGATCATTCAAGAGCGTTTGAGCCGCGAGTTTAATCTTGATCTGATCGCAACGGCTCCCTCGGTGGTTTATGAGATCAAGATGAAGAATGGCGAGACGTTGCATCTGCACAATCCCGCCGACATGCCCGATGTGATGGCGATTGAGGCGATTGAAGAGCCTTGGATCAAGGCCACGATCCTGACCCCAGATGAATATCTGGGCGGAATTATGAAGCTGTGCCAAGACCGCCGCGGCAATCAGCGCGAACTGACCTATGTCGGCACGCGCGCCATGCTGGTCTATGAATTGCCACTCAACGAAGTGGTGTTTGACTTCTATGATCGCTTGAAGAGTATCTCGAAGGGCTATGCGTCCTTCGACTATACGATTGAGGGCTATAAGGCCGGCAATCTGGTCAAAATGTCGATCCTGGTGAATGAAGAGCCTGTTGATGCGCTTTCCATGCTGGTCCATGCAGGGCGCGCCGAAATGCGCGGCCGGTCGATGTGCGAAAAGCTGAAGGATTTGATCCCGCAGCATCTTTTCAAAATCCCCATTCAGGCTGCCATTGGTGGCCGCGTGATTGCGCGGGAAACCATCTCGGCCATGCGCAAGGATGTTACGGCAAAATGCTATGGTGGTGACGCCAGCCGTAAACGCAAACTGCTCGACAAGCAGAAGGCTGGTAAGAAGCGCATGCGCCAATTTGGCAGCGTCGATATCCCGCAAGAGGCCTTTATTGCCGCCTTGAAGATGGATGCCGACTAAGCTCGGTTAGACTTCGTCAAAACCCCGCTCGCCAAGACTGGGATCAGATAAAGCAGCAAGAAGCCGGTATTGGATAGTGCATTTCCCGGCGTGTTCAGCGCCACCGAAATGCTGCTATCGATCACCCACCAAACCAGAATGGAGCCGGTCATCGGTCGCCACAGCGAGAGCTGAGGTTGCTTCAAAGCTGTTTGCACCAAAGTGAGAAGGGTCAGCGCCCAGCCCATCATCACTGCGCCCAGAATCGCCGCCGTCAGGCGCAGGCTTTCATGCCAGCCACTTTGCCCGTCTAATGGCCAATAGATCACATCGTAAAACAGGCGGACTGCCGCGTCGGTTTGCGGCCATGCACTGCCCGCGAAGACAAGGCCCAATGCCAGAACCAGATAACACCAGCTGATCACCCATCGCCGCCAGAGACGTGCCATCCTCTATCCCCTTCTCCAAGTCTGAGGCAAACTAAGGGTGAAGCGGCTTCCGCTTCAATTACGCGCGACGTTATCCTGTCTGCTTGAGACAGTGGTATTCGCAAACCAATCCAGCAATGATGCACACTTGGGTAACAGGGTTTGGCTGCGGCCTGTATGCGAGGAGGCTCGCCCACTTTGTACCCATTTATGAGGGACGGAAAAATGCGCGTGCTGGTTACAGGAGCCGCCGGCTTTATTGGGTTTCATACTGCCGTTGCCCTGTTGCGGCGTGGCGATGATGTTGTCGGCTTTGATGTGGTCAATGATTATTATGATCCCGCACTTAAAGAGGCCCGCCTGACGCTGTTAGAACAGGTGGCAGCTCAGGCAGCAGGTAGTTTCAGCTTCATCCGTGCAGACCTTGCCGATGCCCCCGCCGTGGACGCCTGTTTTGCAGAGCATGCTTTTGACCGGG
Source organism: Aquidulcibacter paucihalophilus (assembly GCF_002105465.1). Lineage (GTDB taxonomy): Bacteria > Pseudomonadota > Alphaproteobacteria > Caulobacterales > Aquidulcibacteraceae > Aquidulcibacter > Aquidulcibacter paucihalophilus. The sequence continues at coordinate 207,883 of NZ_NCSQ01000174.1, read as the reverse complement.
TGATCCATTTGGCCGCTCAGGCCGGTGTACGCTATTCGCTGGATAATCCGCGCGCCTATGTGGCTTCCAACATCGTCGGCTTTACCCACATCCTCGAGGCCTGCCGGGCCCACAAAATCGCACATTTGACCTATGCCAGCACGTCCAGTGTTTATGGTGGCAATACCCATATGCCCTTTGTTGAGACCAATGGTGCAGACCATCCGCTGCAATTCTATGCGGCAACCAAGCGTGCCAATGAGCTGATGGCCCATTCCTACAGTCACTTGTTCGGATTGCCGACCACGGGCCTGCGCTTCTTTACCGTTTATGGCCCGTGGGGCCGGCCGGATATGTCGCCGTCTCTTTTCGCCAAGGCGATTTTTGCCGGAGAACCGATTCAAGTCTTCAATTACGGCCATCACAGCCGCGACTTCACCTATGTGGACGATATTGTTGAAGGCGTGGTTCGTACCAGCGATCTGATCGCCACACCCAACCCGAACTGGAACAGCGACGCCCCAGACCCATCATCTTCGTCAGCCCCGTTTCGCATTTATAATATCGGGAACAATAACCCCGTCGTCTTGGCCGATTATATCGCAGCCATCGAACAGGCCGCTGGCAAGAAAGCGATCTTGCACATGTTACCGCTGCAACCTGGCGATGTACCCGATACTTCCGCAGATGTTACTGCACTTGTTGCCGCAATCGGCTATAAGCCCTCCACACCCATCCAAGTCGGCGTGAAGGCCTTTGTGGATTGGTACCGAGACTATCACGGGCTTTAGGCCCAATCTTTTTCAGCATGAACCTATGGGCCGCAGATGGACGCGCAACTTTCAACCTTGACCCGCATTAAAGACTTCATCGGACCGCAAGGCTGGACGGAAGATCCTGACCTGATCGCCCCCCATTTGATTGAATGGCGCGACCGATGGAGTGGTTCTGCGCCGATCCTGCTGATGCCCGCCTCCACCGCAGAGGCACAAATGATCCTGAGCCAATGCCATGAGGCCGGGCTGGCGGTAACGACCCAAGGCGGCAATACGGGTCTGGTTGGTGCGCAAATTCCACGCGGCGAAGTCCTGATTTCGACCAAGCGCCTCAATGCCATTCGCTCAATCGATCCCGTCGATGATGCTTTGGTCGCCGAAGCGGGCGTTATTTTGACGCAAGTTCAAGACGCGGCCCGACAAATTGGCAAACGCTTTCCTTTAAGTCTGGCCTCAGAAGGCTCTGCCACGATTGGCGGTCTGATCTCGACCAATGCAGGCGGGGTTCATGTGCGCCGCCACGGTATGATGCGCGCCCAAATCTTGGGGCTAGAGGCCGTGCTGCCCAATGGGTCGCTCTATGAAGGCCTATCGGCTCTGCGTAAAGACAATACCGGCTATGACCTAAAGCAGCTATTCATTGGGGCTGAGGGAACCTTGGGCCTCGTCACGGCCGCAACCCTGAAATTGGTTGCCCAGCCGCGCTACATGACGGTCGCATTACTCGCTTTGGAAACGCCTGAGCAAGCGGTTGAATTGCTGCACCGGCTAGAGGCAGAAGCCGCCGCGGTCGCAGCATTTGAAGTCATGAATCATGTGGGCGTCTCGCTGGCCCTCAAAAACATTCCCAATGTGCGGGTGCCCTTTAGCGCACTTTCACCGTGGCTGGCCTTGGTTGAGTTTGAAGGTCCCAGTGCAGACCTCGTCGAAAAAGTGGAAGAGGCTTTGGCCTCTGCGCTGGAAGCGGGCCTCGCTTCGGATGTCGTCGTCGCGCAAAATGAGGCGCAATCAAAGTCCTTCTGGTATTTGCGAGAAGAGATGAGCGCGTGTCAAAAGCCCGAAGGTGTGGCGGCCAAGCATGACGTTTCTGTGCCCGTCTCCAAGATTCCTGCTTTCTTGCGATTAGCCGATGCCGCCGCAGAAAAAGTGGCACCGGGCGCGCGCGTGGTCGCCTTTGGCCACTGTAGCGACGGCAATATCCATTATGATGTGATCCAACCCCGTGCGATGTCGGCAGAAGCCTACAAGGCGCTGGTGCCCCAGATGAATGAGGCGATCCACGATGTAGCTATGTCCTTCAATGGCTCAATCTCGGCTGAACATGGCATTGGCATCAGCCGGCGGGATGAATTTCTGCGGCGGGAGCCTGACGCCCATCTGACCCTGATGCGCGCTATCAAGCAAAGCTTTGACCCCAAAAACATCATGAACCCGCGCGTACTGCTTTAGTTCTGGCGGATTACATGAGGTGCTAAAGAAGGTGGCGCGCCATCCAATCGGCGAACCGCGCTTGTGCATCGGCGGTTTGCTCAGGATTGAAGCGGAACGTGGGGTTGACGGAGGTTTCTTCGTCAAAGGAATGGGTGGCACCTGGATAAATCAAGGTCTCAACGGTCGCGCCCGAGAGGCGGACTTTATCGGCAGCTTTAAGTGGCAGGTGCGTGCCAGACAGCGTGTCATTTTCGCCTAGCATGAGATAGGCTGGAATAGCCTTTTGCCATCCCTTGCGCAGCGTTTGGGCACCGAGACCGCACCAAGGATAGACGAGAAAAGCCGTCGAAAGCCCCGCAAGTGGATCGGCAGGGACGCCTTCCAAATCCGCAAATTCTGCTACTTCCGGGCCAAGGGCCAGAGCATCCATCACGGTCCAGCCGCCATGGCTCCAACCTGCTGCAGCCAGACGATCGGCTTGCACCCAGTCTTGCCCCCGCGCCCAATGCAAGAGCGCAATCAAATCGCCAGCCCGCTCCCGACCCCAAAGCCGCAGGCCCGTACATACCAAAATCCGCGCTTCGGTGAGGCTGATGTCGCGCGGACGGAAGGAATCCACTACGACACTGGCGATCCCCTTTTGCGCTGCTGCCTTAGCATAGCCTGGTTGCGGGCCATCATTATCGCCGCATCCATGAAACAGGAAAGCTGTTGGGAATGGGCCATTGCCCTCTGGTTTGAAAATCTGGCAATGAGCAAGCAGGCGCGCAGCACGGGCGTCTAATGTCTCGCGGGGGAATTTTTGCATCCGCCCAAGTCCTTCTAGTGCCGGAAATGGCGCATGCCCGTAAACACCATGGTGATGCCCGCTTCATCGGCAGCCGCAATCACGTCATCATCGCGGATCGAGCCACCGGGTTGAATGACGGCCGTGGCACCAGCCTCCACCGCTTGCAACAGACCGTCGGCGAAGGGGAAGAAAGCGTCAGAGGCACAGGCCGAGCCGATGGTGGCCGCTTGGCTCCATCCTGCCGTCTCCGCTGCTTCTACGGCACGAACCGCGGCAATGCGGGCTGAATCGCGACGGTTCATTTGGCCTGCGCCAATACCCGCGGTGACACCGTCCTTCGCATAGACAATCGCGTTGGACTTCACATGCTTGGCGACCCGAAAGGCAAACAGCATATCTGTCAATTCTTGCGGGGTTGGGGCCCGCTTGGTCACGACTTTCAAGTCCGGTGCCATAATCCGCCCCGTATCGCGGTTTTGCACCAAGAAGCCGCCGGCCAAGGTGCGGAAGGTCAGGCCTGGCTGGGTGGGATCTGGTAGGCCACCGGCCAACAAGAGGCGCAAATTCTTCTTCTTGGCAAAGATGGCCTGCGCATCTTCATCCGCATCAGGGGCAATCACGACTTCGGTGAAGATTTTGACGATCTCTTCAGCCGCCGCCCCATCCAATTTGCGGTTGCATGCAACAATGCCACCAAAGGCCGAGACTGGGTCGCAAGCCAAGGCGCGCTGATACGCGTCGGTCAAAGAAGCGCCAATGGCCACACCGCACGGGTTGGCGTGCTTGATAATGGCAACAGCGGCTGCTTCACCCGCATCAAACTCTCCGACTAATTCATAGGCGGCATCAGTGTCGTTGAGATTATTGTAGGACAGTTCCTTGCCCTGCAGCTGACGGGCGGTGGAGACACCGGGGCGCTTTTCGGTGGTGGCGTAGAAGGCAGCGACTTGGTGGGGATTTTCGCCATAACGCAGGCTTTGAACCTTGGATCCCCCAAAAGCCCGCCAATCCGGGGAGGCTTCGCCCACTTGCTCTCCATACCAGCCTGAAATGGCAGCATCATAAGCTGCGGTGCGAGCATAGGCTTTGGCGGCCAATCGTTTACGCGTCAGCTCTTGGGTGCCGCCATGGGCCGCCATGTCGGCCAAAACCGTCTGGACATCGCCAAGGTCGGTTGCCACCGCGCACCAGTCGAAATTCTTAGCCCCCGCGCGGATCATAGCAGGCCCGCCAATGTCGATATTCTCAACGCATGTTTCAAAGTTTGCACCCGAAGCCAGGGTTGCCTCGAAGGGGTATAGATTGACCCACAGAAGATCGATGCCCGCAATGCCATGTTGGCTCATCGCTGCCGCATGCTCGGCCACATGGCGCAGAGCTAGCAAACCACCATGCACGGCCGGGTGCAAGGTCTTGACCCGTCCATCCATCATTTCAGGAAAACCTGTCACATCGGCAACATCGATGACGGCCAGACCGGCCGCCGCTAAAGCTTTACTGGTGCCACCGGTTGAAACCAGAACGACCCCTTGGTCGGCCAATTGCCGTGCTGTCTCAATCAGCCCCGTTTTATCGGAAACCGAGATAAGGGCTCGGCGGACGGGACGGATCGTGGACATGGCAAAGGCTCCGGCGGAGGGTGATCACAAAAGGGGTGCGTCCGCTTATAGGCTGCGAATCGGCCTGTGGCGACAGGGTGGACTCAGCCCTTGGTAAGGGCGGGCTTGGCTGCCTTTTTGGCAGGTGCTTTTGTTGTGGGCTTGGCCTTCTTGGGCGCATCTGCTGGGTTTGGAGTCTTCGCCTTAAACTTGCAAATCTCAGCGATGCCACAGCGCCAGCAGGCGGGCTTACGCGCATCACAAACGTAGCGACCATGGAGGATCAGCCAATGATGCGCGCCCTTCTTATAGGCATCAGGCGTCACACGTTCCAGCACCGCCTCGACCTGATCGGGGTTCTTGCCCGGGGCGAGACCCGTCCGGTTTGAGACGCGGAAAATATGGGTGTCCACCGCAATCGTCGGCTCCCCAAAGGCTTCGTTGAGAACGACATTAGCCGTTTTGCGGCCAACGCCGGGCAATTCGGTCAAGGCATCTCGGTTCCGGGGCACCTCGCCGCCATATTTTTCAAGCAACAACTCGGATAAGGCGATGACATTCTTCGCCTTATTGCGCCACAGGCCAATGGTTTTGATATAATTGGTGACACCTTCTTCACCCAAGGCGACCATTTTTTCCGGCGTGTCGGCAACCGCAAACAGGCGTTTGGTGGCTTTGTTAACACCGACATCGGTGGCTTGGGCAGACAGCGCGACGGCGACCACCAAAGTATAGGGATTGGTATAGTCCAGCTCTGTCTTGGGATCAGGACGTTCTGCTGCCAATTGCGCATAGAGGGCGGCAATCTCGGCAGCCTTTAGTTTGGATTTTACGACTTTTGCTTTTGTGGCCATGCCCCCGCATAGCCAATTGCGGCAAGCCCCGCTAGCCCCTCAAAAAAATCGCCACCTTCTACATTCTGCAACTGTGCTTTCGCAGACTTTGCGCTAACTTAGGGGAATGAGTACGTCGATCACCGCCCTCCCAAATGCCCCAGAATTTGATCAGCGCGACGCCATTTATATGGACGCGGTATTGCGCCCAAACCGTTCTTTATCCGACCAAGGCTTCAAGATCGTTATGCTATCGCTTGCAGCTATGAGCTTCTTTGCCGGTTTGGCCTTTCTCTCAATTGGTGCCTGGCCGGTGATTGGATTTTTCGGTTTGGATGTCATTTTGGTCTATCTGGCGTTTAAGGTGAATTTCAAAGCAGGCGCACGCGAATGCGAAACCGTGAAGGTGAGTGCGGCGCAAATTGCGATCTCAAAGACGTGCCATCGCGGCAAAGTCGGATGGTGGCGCGTGAGCCCCAGTTTCGCCCGCGTGATTGTTGATGAGATCAATGAATATGAGACCCAAGTGACCCTCTCTGCCGGTGGGGCCCGCCTGCCCTTAGCGACCTGTCTGTCGCCGCACGAGCGCGTGGCATTTGCCGCCGCCCTCAAAGCCGCGCTAGAACAAGCACGCGGCGAACGCTACCCAACAGAAGTGACTGTTTGAAAGGTCTCACGATGGAATATCTGCACACCATGATCCGCGTCGGCAATCTGGACGCCGCCTTGGATTTCTTTTGTGGTGGTTTAGGGCTGGTAGAGCTTCGCCGGACTGAGAATGAGAAGGGCCGCTTTACCTTGGTGTTTTTGGCGGCCCCAGTGGATGCCGAGCGCTTTAAGGCGCAAGGTGAAGTGTCACAAAGCGGCCTACCAGGCGGGCTGCCTATGGTGGAACTGACCTATAATTGGGATGAGCACGCCTATGATGGTGGACGCAATTTTGGTCATTTGGCGTATCGCGTCGATGACATCTATGCCTTGTGTGCGCATTTGGCCGCCCGTGGCGTGACGATCAACCGCCCTCCGCGCGACGGATATATGGCGTTTGTGCGGTCACCCGATGGGATTTCGGTTGAACTTCTGCAGCGCGGTGCCGCGCTGGCCCCGCAAGAGCCTTGGGCAAGCGCGCCAAATATAGGCACGTGGTAATCTGGTTGAACCAGCGCGGGCAACCGACAAGGATAAACACATATGGGGAGGCCGGCACGATGCAAAAACGACTTTTAGCTTTAATTTGGATAGCCCTGGCTGGCTTTGCGACAGTCGGCTGTAGTCCGGATTTGCCACGCGCGGTTGCCGAGGCCCGCTACACATCCCCTGCATCGCAATTCATCACAATTCGCGACGGTGTCCGCTTACATGTGCGTGATGAGGGCAAGCGCGATGCGCCCGTCTTGATCCTTGCCCATGGTTCCAATGCGTCTCTCCACACGTGGGAGCCTTGGGTGGCTGAGCTTAAAGATGATTGGCGGGTGATTAGTTTCGATTTCCCCGCCCATGGCCTCACCGGCCCTTCCAAGAGTGGGGTCTATTCAAGCACCGCTTATGTGCAAGTTGTGGATGATCTGGCCCGGCATTTCAAAGTGGAACGCTTTGTTTTGGGTGGCAATTCCATGGGTGGTGGTGTGGCATGGCGCTATGCACTGGCCCATTCAGAGAAAGTCGCAGGTCTCATTTTGGTCGATGCGGCTGGCTATCCGCGCGAAACAGGCAAGCCACCTCTGGTATTCCGTCTGGCCCGCACGCCGGTGATTGGCGAGATTTTTTCGCGCGCCACCACCAAAGGCATGATTGAATCCAACCTGAAGCAAGTCATTGTGGATGATGCTTTGGTGACGCCAGAAATGGTGAAGCGGTACCATGGTCTCTTGATGCGCGAAGGCAATCGGCAAGCCACTCTAGCTCGTATGCGGGCAGGCCCTGACGATCCAAATGCCTATCAGAAAATCCCAACCATCACCGCCCCAACCCTGGTGATTTGGGGGGAAGCCGATCCTTGGATTCCGTTCGCCGACGCCAAGCGTTTTGCCCAAGAGATTAAGGGCGCAAAGCTTGTCTCCTATCCCAATATCGGTCATTTGCCGCAAGAAGAGGTCGCGCTGGCGACCGCGAAGGAAGTCGATGCCTTCTTGCAACAAGTCTATCTTAAGCCCGCCCCCTGATATAGCTTGCTCTGATCGGGTGATGCAACGCGCTGTCATCAAGAGTGACAGTATTGGGGGTGGCGCCTCTGACGGAAGCTTTCTATCAACACGGCACATGTACTCAGTCTTGCAAGACTTGAAAGGCGCTTTTTAAATGTGCGGCATTATTGGAATCTTGGGTAAAGAGGCGGTGACTTCGCGTCTCATTGAATCACTAAAGCGGCTGGAATATCGCGGTTATGATTCTGCGGGCATCGCTACCTTGGTAGATGGCAAGATTGAACGTCGTCGCGCGCAAGGCAAGATCAAGAATCTGGAAGACGTATTGGTTACCGCGCCTTTACCTGGCCTCATCGGCATAGGTCACACCCGCTGGGCTACACATGGTGCGCCGTCGGAACGAAACGCCCACCCCCATGCAACCAACCGCGTCGCGGTGGTGCATAATGGCATTATCGAAAACTTCCGAACCCTGCGGGCAGAACTTGAAGCGGAAGGCCGCACGTTTGATTCTGAAACCGATACTGAGGTTATCACCCAATTGGTGTCGCGCGCCTTGGATTTAGGGGCCAGCCCAAAGGACGCCGTGATTGAGGCCCTCAAGCGGGTCCGTGGTGCTTTTGCGATCGCCTGCTTATTCACCGGCGAAGAGGATTTATTGGTTGGTGCCCGCCAAGGCAGCCCCTTGGTTGTGGGTGTTGGCGACGGCGAGATGTATTTGGGCTCAGACGGTATAGCCGTTGCCCCCTTCACCAATCGTGTCATTTATCTCGAAGAGGGCGATCTGGTGGTCCTAAGCCGGACCAGCCATGCGGTTTATGACGTGGCGCGCAATCCGGTTGCGCGTCCGATCAAGTCGGTCGCCGCCAGTGCTGCAGCGGTCGAAAAAGGCAATTATCGCCACTATATGCAAAAGGAAATCCACGAGGAACCTGATGCGGCTGCCCGCACCATCGGCCATTATGTAGATCCACTCGAAGAGCGCGTCACGCTGCCAGACTTTGGCGTTGATTTCGCCCAGATCGACCAATTGTGGATCATTGGCTGTGGGACAGCCTATTTGGCTGGTCGCGTCGGGGAATATTGGTTTGAGCAAGTGGCAGAGCTGTCGTGCGAGACCGATATTGCCTCTGAATTCCGCTATCGCGAGCCTGTCGCGGCGGGCCGCGCGGCCGCTGTGTTCATTTCTCAATCGGGTGAAACCGCCGACACGCTAGAGGCCTTGCGCTTGTGCAAACGCAAGGGCTGGAAGACGATTGCTGTCGTCAATGTGCCGGAAAGCTCCATCGCGCGCGAAGCTGATGCCGTGCTGCCAACCTTGGCCGGCCCTGAAATCGGCGTGGCGTCCACCAAAGCCTTCGTCGCCCAATTGTCCGCATTGGCGGCAATTTCGGTCGCTGCTGCCTTGGCGCGCAAGAAGATTGATCGGGAAGAGGAGCGCCGTTTGGCGCATCTTTTGATGGAAACCCCGCGCTTGATCCGCGAAGCCTTGAAGGTTGAGACCACGATTGCTGCGGCGGCAGAAGAAGCCAGCCACGCCCGCTCCATCCTCTATATTGGCCGTGGCATGGCTTATCCGATTGCTTTAGAAGCCGCGCTGAAGCTTAAAGAAATTAGTTATATCCATGCCGAAGGCTATGCCTCAGGTGAGTTGAAACATGGGCCCATCGCCTTGATCGATGAAGTCACGCCCGTATTCGCCATCGCCCCGCATGACCATTTGTTTGAGAAGACGATCTCCAACGTTCAGGAGATTGCCGCCCGAAAAGGCCGGGTGACCTTATTCTCGGACGCATTGGGGATTGAGGAATCTGGCGATGTCGCGCGCCATACGATTGAAGCGCCAAAGGCCGATCCATTCGTGGCCCCGATTGTCTATTCACCCTTGATCCACTTGTTGGCCTATCATGTGGCGGTGGCTAAAGGCACCGATGTGGACCAGCCGCGTAACCTTGCAAAATCGGTTACGGTCGAGTGATCTGACGCAACACAATCGCGCGCTTCAACAGGCTAAGGGGCGACCAGGCAAATTGGCGCATCAGGCCCGATAAGCTGGCCTTGCGTTTGGCTTGTATGGCACCTCGGGCTTGCCACGCTTGGTGCCAGCCTTTCAGACCATCGGCAAGTCCGCGGCCATAAGCAGGGCCTGCCCCGCGCCAAGCGGTATGGGCCCACAAAAGAAGCGTCGCTGCAAGATGCGGCAGCAACAACAACCAGAATAGCGCGCCTGGCATATTTCGGATGAAGGTCCAAAGTCGGTTGCGCGTGCCATGATAGACGGCGAAGTCCGACAGTCGCCCGCTGGAAGCCGAGCCCAGATGTCGGACTTGTGCGTCGGCTAATTGTACGACTTCTCCGCCTGCCAAGCGATGCCGAAACCCGAGGTCGACATCTTCGCAATAGCAGAAATAGCTTTCTTCATAGCCGCCTAAGAAGTCAAACACATCTGCCCGCCACATCGAAGCAGCGGCACAGGGGCTGAAAGCCTGTCCGTCGGCCAGATCACTCGGCCATGGCTTGCGATAGCCGCCACGAAAGGGAATGCCGAACGCATGATAGACATCGCCGGCGCCATCGAGTTGGCTCGGGTCCTCGTCCAAAATCTGGGTGGAACCAAAGGCCGTCACATCTGGATAGCGCTGGGTTGCCGCCATCAAGGCTTCAAGCCAGTTGGGTTCTGGGAATGCGTCTGGATTGAGGCAGATGATCCACGGTCCCTTGGCAAGCCTCGACGCTTGGTTGTTTGCCGCTGCAAAACCGATATTGGTGGCATTGGCGACAAATTGCGTGGCCCGCGCCTGGGTTGCCGCGTCGGGCTCTGCCCCCTTGGGCGAGGCATTATCGATCAGGATTGTCTCAAAGTCGCGGAAGGTTTGCGCATCAAGACAGTCAAACAGACGCGGTAAATGCGCCCGGCTCTTATAGGCAATGATTAGGATCGAGACGCGTGGCCCGGTCAAGTTCAGCCAAGTGCCTCAACGGCTGCACAAACAGCTTCGCTGGTAATGCCGAAATGGGCGTAAAGCGCCTGATAGGGGCCAGATGCACCAAAGCCCTTCATGCCGATAAAGGTACCCGTCGGGCCAATCCAACGGTCCCAGCCGAAACGGACAGCTGCTTCAATGGCGATCTTGGGCAAATCGCCCCCCAAGACTTCGCTTTGATAAGCGGCGGATTGGGCTTCAAACAGCTCCAAGCAAGGGGCAGAGACGACCCGGACGCCAATACCGGCTTCGGCCAATTTGGCTTGGGCCTTCATGGCAATTTCAACTTCAGACCCCGTTGCAATCAAGACCGCCTTCTCGGGCAGGCTAGACGGCGACAACACATAGGCACCTTGGGCACAGCGGTTTGTTGGCGAACCATCCTTCCGCTGAAAGCCGAGCTTTTGGCGGGTCAAAGACAGAACCGATTGAGTTTTGGGCGCAAGCAGCGCCAGCTCCCAACATTCAGCGACTTCAATTGGGTCACACGGGCGGAAAACATTTACGTTCGGTATCGCGCGCAGCGATGCCAAGGTCTCGACTGGCTGATGGGTTGGGCCATCTTCACCCAGACCAATACTGTCGTGCGTGAGAACGTGTATGGCGCGGACTTCCATCAACGCACCGAGGCGTAGGGCAGGGCGCAGATAATCGGCAAATACCAAAAAGGTGCCCGAATAAGGAACCACGCCGCCGTGCAAGGCCATACCGTTCATAGCTGCGGCCATGCCATGCTCGCGAACACCGTAATGCACGTAGCGTTCCTGATAGGCATTAGCCCCAAAGCCCTTCATACCCGCCACTTTGGTATTTACCGAACCCGTCAAGTCAGCTGAGCCGCCCATCAACAGATCAAAGGCTGGAACCAAAACCTCCAAGGCCGCCCCAGAGCTTTCCCGCGTCGCGAGAGATGGGGCTTTCTCCGCCATGCTTGCGCAATGCGCCTCAATCACGGCACGCAATTTGGACGCATCGATCTTGGAGTCCAAAAGGTCTTTGACCGCGCCTTGATCAGACCGTTTTGCAATCCGCGCTTGCCAATCGGCATGGGCCTTCGCCCCACGGCTACCGGCAGCGCGCCATGCAGCAACAATCTCCTCTGGCACCACGAACGGCGCGTGGGGCCAGTTGAGTGCTGCGCGGGTGGCTTCAATTTCGGCAGCCCCCAGGGGGGACCCATGGGTTTTGGCAGTTCCAGCCAAATTCGGCGAGCCGAAGCCGATTTGGGTGCGGCAGGCGATCAGAACCGGCCGGTCCGACGTGAGGGCCGCCGCCATAGCTGCTTCCAATGCCACAGGATCATGACCATCTACCCGGCTTGTTTGCCAACCAGCAGCCTCAAATCGCTGAAGCTGGTCGCCAGTTTCGGCGACGGACAAAGCCCCATCGATCGAGATCTCATTATCGTCCCACAGAACAATGAGGCGATTGAGGCGCAGATGGCCCGCCAAGGAAATCGCCTCATGGCTGATGCCCTCCATCAAGTCGCCGTCTGAAGCGATAACCCAAGTGCGGTGGTCGCAGACATCGGCACCCAAAGTCGCCCGCAAATGGGCTTCGGCCATCGCAATACCAACGGCGGTGGAAATGCCTTGGCCTAAGGGACCCGTGGTGGTTTCTACACCCGGCACATGGCCATATTCGGGGTGACCAGCGGTCAAAGCGCCAATCTGGCGAAAGCGCTTCAACTGATCCATCGTCATCGCTTCGTAGCCTGTCAGATGGAGCAGCGAGTAAATCAGCATCGAACCATGGCCAGCCGACAAGACGAAGCGGTCGCGATCTTGCCAATCAGGGGCTTTGGCGTCGAATTTCAGAAACTTGGTGAACAGAACTGTCGCGACATCTGCCATGCCCATCGGCATGCCGGGGTGCCCCGAGTTGGCTGCCTGAACGGCGTCCATCGACAAGAAGCGAATGGCATTTGCAAGATCTGCATGGCTGGTCATGGGCAGTGAAACTTTCGTCGGCTGAATGACGGACCGCATATAGGACTCGGGCGGCGCTAACAATGGTAAACGGCACCTGAATCCGCCTCGACATCACCGACTTGCTCGGTGGACTCATTGCAGACTCATTGTGGTCAAAATCTACGCCCGATTTTGTCGTAAGAGGGGTGCATAACCAACTCACACACACAGTGAGGCCCGAAAATGACTATCCTTCCTTACCCCAAATCCCGCCGCCGCCCAGCCAAGCAAAAGGTAGCACCTGTTGCTGTTGTGGTTGCCCCACCTTCGGGCACGCTCCTCAATGCCATTTTGTCATATGCGGATATCTCTGAGGATATTGGAGGTGGGCTGACCTTGTTGCGGGTCAGTGCCAAGCGCATGGATGATCCCGTCATTACACAAAGCCTTGGGCGCGAGGCCGCGCGCTTGGCCGATGTCTCCATCCTGTGGAATGATGATGAAAGTGAGATTCATACTGTTCTGGATGCCGCAATTCCAAGTGGCGTTGAAGATTTCTGGGCAGAGCCTCAGTTTGAATTGACCGATCTGGCCATGGCTTATTTGGATGAAATGCTGGAGACCGAAGCGCGTGCCAAGGCCGGTTAGCCTGTTTTTTCCCCAGCTTAGCGTCTCATAAACACTTTATTCGCCATAATCTTGCCTTGTGAGGGGTAACATGCGGCCACAAACCGCCTTATAAGTAGGCCTATGACGACAATAGCTCTGGTCGATGACGACGAAAACATCCGTGCTTCCCTGGAAATCCTATTCCAGAGCGAAGGTTATGACGTGCGCACGTATCCCGATGGGGCCACGGCTTTACCTGCCTTGATCTCAGACCCGCCAGACATCGCGATCTTGGATATCAAAATGCCTCGTATGGACGGGGTTGAATTATTGCGTCGTGTGCGGGAAAGCTCAGACGTGCCTGTGATTTTCTTGACCTCGAAGGATGATGAGATTGACGAGGTCATTGGCTTTTCTGTGGGGGCAGATGATTTCATTCGTAAGCCATTTTCCACCCGGCTTTTGTCAGAGCGGGTGAAAGCGGTTCTCCGTCGCTCGCGTCCGATTGATGCGGTCGATGAGGATGTATCCCCGGCAGATGGCGACAAGAAAGTCGTTACACGTGGTTCTCTCACCATGGATCCAAATCGCCATGCTTCTTATTGGAAGGGTAAGCCCGTCCGCCTGACGGTGACCGAATTCCTCTTGCTGCAAGCGCTTGCCCATCGTCCTGGCTTTGTCAAAAGCCGAGATCAATTGATGGATGCGGCCTATGACGACAGCGTTTATGTTGATGACCGTACCATTGACAGCCACGTGAAGCGTGTGCGCAAGAAATTCCGTGAAGTTGATGGCGAGTTTGACGCCATCGAGACGCTTTATGGGGTCGGCTATCGCTACAAAGAATCCTAAAAAGAAGCCTATCGAACCCTTTGGCAAAACCCGAAGGCAGCGCCGCCGTGGCGGTATCGCAGGCATTATTTTTATTGCAAACTTCGCCGGCATCGTCATTCTGGTGCTTGGCTCGCTCTTGTTTAACGAGTTACGATCCGGCCTTACCAAGGCGCGTATGGATGCCCTACGGGCGCAAGGCTCAACGATTGCGAGCGTTCTGGCTGAGGCCGCAATTCCTGCCGACGCGGTACCGGTTTTGGATGAAGGCCGCGCCCGCGCAATTTTGAGGCGCCTATCGCGAGAGCCGGGGGCTCGCCTGCGTTTGTTTAGCCGCGATCTGCGTCCCATCGCCGATAGCACCATCTTGGACGATATCGTCAATGTACGCGAATTGCCACCGCTGGGACCTGCAGCCCCGGATATTGGCGAGGCAGCCGGCAAGGCCGTCTCTAACGTTCGGGTCTTTATCCAAGGGGCAAGCGACGACCCGAAGAAGGCCTTGATCCGTGAGGTCTCTACCGCGCTGCAAGGCAATGTCGTTCAAAGTGAGCGCTTTGATGAAGAGGGTCGCCGCGTGGTATCTGTCACGGTGCCCATTCAACGTATTCGCGCTGTCGTCGGGGTCCTGACGCTGGAAAGCGGCGATGTGAGTGAGATTGTGGAGGCAGAGCGGCGGGCCCTTTACCCCTTTATCTTTTCAGCCATTTTGGTGACTGCGATTTCGGCCAGTATGTTGGCGTGGTCTATCGCTGTGCCGTTACGGCGCTTAGCTGCGGCTGCGGATAATGTGCGAAGAGGGCGCGCACAGGCCTTGGATGCAGATGCCCTGCGCCGACGCCCGGATGAAATTGGCGATTTGGCCGACGCTTTGGCTGCCATGACTGCGACCTTGCAAGACCGCATTGACGCGAACGAAAGCTTTGCGGCTGACGTCGCTCACGAGATTAAAAATCCCTTGGCCGCGATCCGCAATGCGGCTGAACTCCTGCCTCGGGCCACCACACCCGATAGCAAAGCGAAGCTTGAATCCATCATTCTTAATGATGCGCGCCGGGTAGACCGCTTGGTCACCGATATCGCCAACGCCTCTCGCTTGGATGCCGAACTTGCCCGCGCCAGCCAGCAAAAGTTCTCCATGGCTGAAATGATGGATGATTTGTCGCGTGCCTATGGTTCGATTGGCCATTCCCGCGAAGTTGAAATTGTTGTCCGCTATCCCGATGAAACCGACCGCTTGATCGTGAGTGGGCGGGAGGAGGCGATCTCGCGCATCCTCACCAATCTATTGGACAATGCGCTGTCCTTCTCGCCCACCGACGGCCAGGTCAGTTTGGTTGGTGCGCGCGACGATAAGACCATCCGGATTGTGGTCGAGGATGAAGGCCCAGGTATTCCAGAAGAATCTCTGCAAAGCATCTTTAACCGCTTCTATACGCACCGTCCAACCAGTGCGGGCGAGGAGGGCCAAGCCGCCTTCGGTAAGCATTCGGGTCTTGGGCTCGCCATCGCGCGCCAAATTGCCGAGAGCCATGGCGGGGCGATTTGGGCGGAAAATCGCGAGGACCGCAGTGGTGCGCGCTTTGTACTCGAGTTGCCGGCTGCTTAGGCCTTAAGGCGTCGCGAGGGCCGGATGAGACAAAAGATCATGGGTCACAACCGGATAGAGTGAGGCAAGCAGGGTAAGGGCTGCGATGAGGTTGAAAGTCCGCAGCTTTACAGGATCCTGCAGGAATTGGCGCATCTGCACACCCATGAAGGCCCATAGGCCAACCGTCGGCAAGTTAATCACGCCAAAGACACTGGCGACGATGACGAGACCCAAAATTGGATGATCGGCCGGCACATAGGCAGTCACAGACATGAGCGCCATCGTCCAAGCTTTGGGATTGACCCATTGGAAGAGGCAGGCCTGTAAAAAACTGAATGGCTTTGCAGTCGAATTAGCGCTCGATTCTGGGGGGGAGGCGGTCGCAATCTTCCACGCCAGATAAATGAGATAGACCACCGAGCCCACCTTTAGGACCGTGTAGGCAATTGGAAAGCGCACAAAGATTTGCGCCAAACCGAGCCCAACCAAAATTGTCATCACCACAAAGCCAATCGACACACCCAGCATATGGGGCAAAGTGCGGGCAAAGCCGAAATTGATACCCGACGCCATGAGCATCAGATTGTTCGGCCCCGGCGTAATCGAAGAGACGAGGGCAAAGCCACATAGGCCGAGGAAGAGTTCTTGGGTCATCATGGCGCAATTTTATACGATCATTGGTCGTATGTTCTTGCAATTTCATCGTCTATGGATAAAAATGCGCATGCTATGATGAATCTAGATGAGATTGACCGAAGAATATTGCACGTCCTGTCTCATGACGGACGCATCAGCAATGTCGACCTTGCAGGTAAGGTGGGTTTATCACCCTCGGCCTGTCTTAGGCGCGTGCAAGAGCTAGAGAGACGAGATGTCATTCAAGGCTATCGCGCCCAACTCAATGCCGCCGCCCTTGGGATTGGTTTTTTGGCTTATGTGACGGTGGGTCTATCCCGCCATACCAAGCAAGAACAGGCTGATTTTGAAGCAGCAATCAAACGCGCACCTCAGGTTCGCGAATGCCACAATATAACCGGCACTGTTGAGTATTTGTTGCGGGTCGAGACAACCGATCTACCTGCGTATAAGCATTTCCATACCGAAGTCCTCGGGGCCCTGCCCCAAGTTGCCACCATCACCAGCTATATCGTGATGGGCTCGCCCAAGGATGAGCGGGGGTAGGGGGATGCTGTGGCTCCAGATTATCTTCCGTAAACGGAGATCAATTTGATGTGATGCTCTGTTGTGCAGAGTTAACTCTGTGGTACAGAGTAATCATGGACAAGAAAAAAGCGCTTGAAATTTTGAACGACGTGGCGATTGCACGTCGGAAGACGTCTGAGCTTCGGAATTACCGTGGCATGGGCTCCATTATCTCTGCTTGGGGGGTCGTTTGGCTTCTTGGCTTTGGTGCGCAGTCGATTTTCCCAGCTGCAGCACCTTATGTTTGGATAGTCGGCTGGCTTGGGGCCTTCGCCTGGACATTCACTAGACCGCCAAAGCCTGAGGACTTCCGCGCTTTGGCTACTTGGGTGGTGGCCGTTTTGTGCATATGTCTTGTCTTGGTGGTCACCAAGGCGACCCAGCCAACGGCAGCCATGATATTCGGATTGGCATTATCGGCAGCTTACGCAATCCTTGGAATTTGGTCAGGCAAGCGCTTTTGGGTGCTCGCTGCACTGGTGCTGATCTCGGCATGTGTGGGGTGGTGGCTGGTGCCCCAATGGCTTTACTTGGCTTTGGCGCTTGGCGGCGGCGTTGCGCTTATACTTGGTGGTGTCTCGATACGTCGACCATGAAACAGTGTCACGAAATCATACATCAGCAACATCGGCTCAGGATTATGGCTGCGCTTGACAGCGATCCAGAGCCATTAGATTTCGCAACCTTGAAAGCGATCAGTGGTGCCACAGACGGTAACCTGGGTTCTCACTTAGTAACGCTTGAGAAAGCTGGTCTCATCTCGATTTCAAAGGAGATCATTGGCCGCCGAACGCGAACTTGGGTCGCTCTAACTGCGTCGGGAAGGCTGGCGTTTCGTGAACATGTCGCCTTCCTTGAAGAGATTATCCAAACCAGTCAAAAGGCCCAGGAGATTGAAACATGAATGCGTGGATATTTTTAGCCTGTGCGATTGCGCTTGAAGTGACAGGCACCTTCTTGCTCAAATTATCCAATGGCTTTGAAAAGTGGCACTGGGGTGCGTTGTCGATCTTTTGCTATTCTTCGTGCTTCTGGTTCTTAGCTCCGGCCATGAAGGCACTCCCAGTCGGTATCGTCTATGCCATTTGGGCTGGTGTTGGCATTGTAGCTGCAGCGGCCATTGGGGTCTTCGCGTTTGGCGAGAAGCTAAGCGCAGTCCAATATTTGTTCGTTGTCATGGTCTTGGGCGGCGCAATTGGTCTGCGGGCAACGACGAACGCGTAGAAACTCACTTTCCCAAGGATGAGCGGGGGTAGGGATGGTGCTAATCAATCAAGCTTCAACCTAGTTTGCATTGTGTAGGCATCAGGAACGTTGTGTACAGGAACCAATCGATTGACGCATGACGCTGGCTCTTTACTCCCTGCGTGCTTCGCCAAGAAGCGCCTTAGTTCCAAGAGGACGGCGCAGCTCTCCAAGTTTAAGTCGTGCGTTTCCTTTTTAAACTCAATGAAGCGAGAATTTGGTAACAATAACTGATATCCCCCAACCTCCCTTAAGGGCACAAAATCATACTCACCACGCAGCAATAGGACGGGCAAAGTTTCATTTGCATTGGAAGCGACAATTGGTGCCTGCACATGCTGACGCTTAAGCACTAAGTTCACTTCATAACTTTGTCCGTCTATTTCCCACTGCTTTCGTTCCGAAAGCGGGATTATTTTCTCCGAGAGCCATGGCGATATTGGCGCGATCATATATGCGAGCCACAGACGATCAATCGGGGCCGTCGCCCGGCCTGTGGGGACAAAGTCTGGTAGCGGGCGGCTAACTTGTACGGAGGGCGCGTGTGGTCCTGGTTCTAAGCGAGTTAAAGGCTGTGGCTCAAGCGAAAGCTCGAACTTGGGAATTCTATACCGAAGACAATCCTTCGTAATCGGCGATTGTGCCGCCCCACACGTTTCGGGCAGCGAGATTGGCGAAACAAGTACTAAGCCCTGAACGATTTCTGGGTGAGCAATAGCGACTCTGGTCGCAATGCCCGCCCCCCAACTCCCACCGAAGAGAATTACTGGCTGTCGAATGATATCTTTTGAAAATTTCTGAATGGACTTGATGCTGTTTTCGAGAGTTAATTGCCTTTGTGCCAGCCGATCCGAAGCCCCAACGCCAATCTGGTCCAGAAAATAGATATCAAAATCAGGAAACAGCTTTGATAAGCTACTAATTTTTTCCTTTGAAATGCCAATGCCTGGTCCTCCCTCGAGGTACAGAATGGGAGTCGAGGCCTTATAAGGTGCTGTGGCGTTGATCTTCCAATAGGCGACGCGGCCAACGCCTTCTACTGAAAGATAACGCGCCTCCTTCGGTTCCGTGCCGCTTGCCACCGGCGGCGGCCTCTGCCAGATGTACCACACGGCAAAAACGCAGAAAACCACAATCAAGGTCAGCACGACAGCCACGGAAAAAGCTAATCGCTTCATCCATTTGGTCTGCATCAACGCTTCCCAAAACTATCTCAATAAACCCGCAGCTTTGGTGGAATCGTCGCGACGTCGTTGCTCATGGTGTTCATGTGCACCGGACGATAGTCGATTTTGACCGAGCCGGTGGCCTCATCATACCAGGTCAATGTGTGCTTCATCCAATTGACGTCGTCGCGATCGGCATAGTCTTCGCGCGCATGGGCACCCCGGCTTTCGGTCCGGTTGGCAGCACCATACATGGTCACCATGGCTTGGCTCAACAAATTGTCGAATTCCATAGCTTCAGCGAGGTCTGAGTTCCAGATCATGGAGCGGTCGGTGATGGCAATGTCAGGTGCGCCAGAGAAGACCTTGTCCATCTCCTTACAGCCTTCGTCCAAGGTTTGGCCTTCGCGGTAAACGGCGCAATGGTTCTGCATCACCTTTTGCATTTGCAGGCGCAGAGCCGCAGTGGGCGTGCCGCCCTTGGCCTGGCGGAAGCGATCAAGACGCGCCAAATGGCTATCCGTCATGGCATTGGTGATTTCGGGCTGACGGGCCCCAGACTGAACCGTCTCGCCACAGCGCAGGCCAACAGCACGGCCAAACACCACCAAGTCGATCAGTGAGTTAGAGCCTAAACGGTTTGCCCCATGTACAGACACACAGGCTGCTTCGCCGACGGCCATCAGGCCTGGTACAACCTGATCTGGGTCCCCACCAACCTTGGTCAGCACTTCGCCATGATAATTGGTTGGGATGCCGCCCATATTATAGTGCACGGTCGGCAGAACCGGGATCGGCTCCTTCGTGACGTCTACGCCCGCAAACACCTTGGCGCTTTCCGAGATGCCGGGCAGGCGCTGGGCCAGAATAGCAGGGTCCAAATGGTCGAGATGTAGGTGGATATGGTCCTTGCCAGGGCCCACGCCGCGGCCTTCACGGATTTCCATTGTCATCGCGCGCGAGACCATGTCACGTGGGGCTAGGTCCTTCACCGTTGGGGCATAGCGCTCCATGAAGCGTTCGCCTTCTGAATTGGTCAGATACCCACCTTCGCCTCGTGCCCCTTCGGTGATCAAGCAGCCTGCGCCATAAATGCCGGTTGGGTGGAATTGCACAAATTCCATGTCTTGCAAGGGCAGACCCGCCCGAAGAACCATCGCATTGCCGTCACCGGTGCAGGTGTGGGCGCTGGTGCAGCTGAAATAGGCCCGGCCATAGCCGCCCGTGGCCAGAACGGTGCGCTGCGCGCGGAAACGGTGCAGCTTGCCGGTCGCCAATTCCCACGCTGTAACACCGATACACGCGCCGGTTTCATCCATGATCAGATCAAGGGCGAAATACTCAATGAAGAATTCGACGTCATATTTCAGGGAGTTGCCATAGAGGGTGTGCAAGATGGCGTGGCCGGTGCGGTCCGCCGCAGCACAGGTGCGTTGGACGGGTGCTTCCCCATAATTGCGGGTCATGCCACCAAAGGCGCGCTGATAAATCTTGCCGTCTTCCGTGCGCGAGAAGGGCACACCCCAATGCTCCAGCTCATAAACGGCGGCGGGAGCATTGCGCGTTAGATATTCAATCGAATCCTGGTCGCCCAGCCAATCCGACCCCTTGACGGTGTCAAACATGTGCCAACGCCAATCATCTTCGCCCATATTGCCAAGAGCCGCCGAGATACCACCTTGCGCCGCAACGGTGTGTGAGCGGGTTGGGAAGACCTTCGAGATACAGGCGGTCTTCAAACCGGCTTGTGCAGCACCCAGAGCGGCGCGCAAACCAGAACCACCCGCACCTACAACAACGACATCGAAAGTATGGTCATTCCACTGATAGTCGGCCGTCATGGGCTTAAGCTCCAACGAATACTTTGGCGACCGAAAGGATCGCGATAACAGCTAAGATAGCGGGGATGGCTGTGTTGGCGAGCAAAGATACAGTGCGGGCAACAGCGCCCGTGATATAGTCTTCGATTACCACTTGCATGCCAAGACGCATATGGAACAGTCCAGTGAGGACTAGGAGAGCAGTCCCCGCAGCGTTCAATGGGTGCTTCAGCCAGCCCACCACACTGTCATAGCTACCATCGGTGCCCAAAAGCACTGACAAGGCGAACCAAGGCAGCAGGACGGCCAAGAAAATCGCGGTTGCGCGCTGCTGGATAAAGTGGCCGACGCCATGCTTGGCGGATCCAAGACCACGAGCGCGCGATAGCGGCGTACGTAAAGAGTGGTTCATCGTCTCCCCCTAAGCCAAAAATGCAAGCGCAAAAACCAAAACAGCCCCAACAGCGCCAGCAATGATGGTGGCCCATCCGGTCGCGGTTGAAACCTTGGGGTCAAACCCTTTGCCAGCGTCCCAAGCTAGGTGACGTATGCCGTTTGCCAAGTGATAACAGGCGGCGGCCGTAATCCCGAACAGGATCACTAAACATAGTGGGTTCATCAAAAATGACATGAAGTCTGTGTAGGCCGCTGGGCCGCTTGCCAATGCCACAACCCAAGCTGTTAGGACCATAGCGCCCAAATAGAGAGCGACCCCAGATGCCCGGTGGAAAATCGATGTCGCCATCGTCACGTGCCAACGCCAGACTTGCAGGTGTGGCGACAATGGCCGCTTATCGTGTGCTTGTGGACCTGCCATGCTCATCCCCAGAAAATGTCTGTGTGACATGGAAGAGAGCGACCGCTTCGTCAACGTTTCTCGTCAGGAGAAGTGGAAAAACAGCTTCATTTAGCTGGCTTTAGCTGCATGATTCAAAACAAGTTGGCTTAAGATAGCGTTCTCGGCGCTGAGGGCGGGGAGAACCAAGCTTGCTTCCCCCTGTTCAGCCAGCCAAGCCTCCACCCAGCTCTGCCAAGCTTCATGAAAGCCAATCAAGGCCGTCATGCCGGTTTGTCGCCTGACCCTCGCCCATTCGGTGCCGGCAATCCAAGCCAAATTCTGGGCCGACCAATCCGGCCTGCTCAACTCATATAGGCTTTTGAGGTGAGCGGCCATATCGTCTACATGCAGATAGACGATCAACGGTTTGACCTTAGCCAAGGCGGTCAAGCGTGTGGACGCAAGCTGTCGGATATGTGTGTCGGGCAGGCCAGCGGCAAAGGCGGGTAGCAAGGTGTTTTGGATCAGGGTTGCATCTAAAAGTGTGATCCCACGATGAACGATACCATGTGCCGCGAGGCGCGCCCACGGCTCAAGCCCATAGGCTTTGGGTTCTGGTTCATGGCCGGACAATCGATCCACCTGTTCGGTACGGATTGGATGATCCGGGTCAAATTCGAGATAGGCGCGTGCTTCTTTTCCTTTAGCTTCAAGATCATGCGCCACGCGCATGGCCAAGCTGGTTTTTCCGGCACCGATCGGGCCCTCTATCAATAGAATCTGTCGGTTGAATCTGCCCATCATCTTTCAGCTCGAGATTGCAGCCCTATATGAAGACCGAGTCAGGGCTGCACTTTGGGTGATTTGGTCCCCAAAAGGGCGATATGTCAGCTATAACAACTTTGTCATCATCTTATGCGACGGAATAAACGTATAGGCACGTTCAACGCGTTAAGCAAAAATCCAACTGGCTGGCCTTGGGCCGTCTAACAAGAAGTATAGGTCTCCCCCCGATGTCCATTCGATTGGCACTCTTAAGCAGCGCAGCTGCGCTTTTGCCTTTGGCATTAGCAACGCCCTCCCTGGCCCAGGTCGCGACGGTTCAGCCTGCAAATGCAACCGCGGTGCCCGTTACCTCGCAGCCGGTGGATCAGCCGGTGACCGAAGATGAGCAACCGGTTGAGGAAATCGTGGTGCGTGCCCAGCGCGGCCCAAACTCTGTCCCCGGCGATGCTGTGCCTGAAACGACCTTGGACCCAGTTGAAATCACCGCGCTTGGTGCATCAAACATTGCTGAAGTCTTGGCGGCTTTGGGTCCGCGTGCTGGTTCTGGTCGCGGGCGCGGCAGTGGCCCGCCCGTTATTCTGCTGAATGGTCGAAGGATCGGTAGTTTCCGCGATGTCCAAGGCCTTGCCTCAGAAGCCATTTTGCGGGTGGAGATCTTCCCGGAAGCTACGGCCCTGCAATATGGCTATTCGGCAGATCAGCGGGTTATCAACTTCATTCTGAAAGATAATTTTCGCGCGATTACCACAGAGCTCACCGCTGGCACCGCCGCAGAGGGCGAGCAATCCCGCGGTGAGGTTGAACTGGGTCTTTTGAGCATCGGGGCTAAGGGCCGTCTGTCAATCAATAGCGAAGTGTCCAGTCAGAATGGCGTTACGGAGGCCGATCGTGGTGTCCGTCGCGCTGCATCGCCGACGAGCACGGCTTTCCGGACTTTAGTGCCCGAAACACAGGCAGCTGAACTCGGGATCAGCTATAATCGCAATTTTGGCAAGTCGATGGGGGCGACATTTGACCTCCGTTTTGATTCCAATGAAAGTCAAAGTCGTTTGGGTCTCGCGGTAAGCCCAACAGGGCTGCCCGTTGCCAATGCATTCATTCAGCGCAATTCGCAGATTGACACGTCGCGCGCTGCCGTGACCGTCAATGGCACAACAGATGGCTGGCAGTGGACGGCCACAGGCTCTGCCGATCAAACCAAGTCGGACACCAGAACCGTTTCGCCTTTGGCAGCCGCGCAAACGGCCAATTCCACCGCGACCGTTTATGAGGTTATTTACAACACCACTGGCCCAATGATTGATGTGCCAGCCGGCCCAATCCGTGGGTCGTTCCGCATTGGCTATCAAGATCGCCAGCTCGAGTCAGAATCGGTGCGTAATGGCCTAACCACCTTCACCAATCTCAGCCGCGGTGACGTTACCGGGCGCGGAAATCTCTCTATTCCGATCACCAGCCGCCGCTCTGGCTTCGGCGAGAGTTTTGGCGATCTGAGCTTGAGTGTGAATGGCTTCTATACCGATTTGTCGGATTTTGGCGGCCTGCAAGGTGGAGGGCTCGGGGTGAATTGGTCCCCGCTTAGCACTGTGCGCCTGTCTGTTGCTTATGATGCCTCTGAGGCGGCACCCAGCATCCAGCAATTGGGCAATCCTGTTCTCGTCACGCCAAGCTCTGCCGTGTTTGATTTCCAAAGTGGCCAAACCGTATTGGTAAACCGTACCAGTGGCGGAAACTCGGCCCTCAAAGCCGAAAGTCGAGCCGATACCACCTTCAGCGTCAATTATTCGCCCGCCAAGTTTGAAGGCCTCGATCTGACGCTGAGCTATGCTGTCAATACCAGCGAAGACACAATCGCTTCCTTCCCTCTGCTGACCCCGGCGCTTGAGGCGGCCTATCCCCGGCGGTTTGAGCGCAACAGTGCGGGCGTTCTAACTGGAATTGACCAACGGCCCATCAATTACGACTCTGCCGACAGCACGATTTTGCGTTACGGATTTTCCTTCTCGAAAGGGTTTGGTCCCCAGATTGGGCGTGGCGCAGGTGGTCCCCCGATCGGTTTTGGCGGTGGGCAAAGGCCACCGGCGCCCGCAAGCTCGACAACACCTTTGCAAGGCGGTGCCGCCAGCACAAGCCCGAACCGGCCGCAATCTGGCGACGGGCAAGTGCCTGCCGCAGCCCCTAATCGACCCAATCAACAAGCAGGTCAGCGCACCGCTTCTGCGCCATCGTCAACACCTTCTGCGAGTGGCCCGGGAGGCTTTGGTGGTTTCGGGGGTGGACGCGGCGGTCCCCCGCCTGGCGTCTTCTTCGGCGGTTTTGGCGGCGGCGGCTTTGGCGGCGGACCCGGTGGTCAAGCAGGCCGCTGGAGCATTTCGATTTTCCATTCCATCAAGCTGGAAGATTCCATCATTCTGGCCCCCAATCTGCCTAAGCTTGATCTGCTTGACGGGGCGGCTGTCGACGATGGCGGTGGATCGCGCCGTCATACGGTCGAATTCAATGGTGGATGGTCCTATATGGGGATCGGCTTCCGGGCCTTTGGCGAATGGCGCGGTGAAAGCAAAATCATCGCGAGCGCAAGCGGCGTCCCAGGTGCGACAGACCTCTATTTCGACGATCAGCTCACCTTCAACCTACGCGGCTTCTTGAACTTTGAAGCGCGGCCGCAATGGGTCAAAAAGGCACCTTTCTTGAAGGGATCACGCCTCATTCTCCGGGTCGATAATCTAACAGACTCGGCCCAGATTGTCCGCGACTCTGCCGGCAATACACCTGAGGCCTATCAAAAGGCCTTGTTGGCACCGCGTGGTCGTTCCGTGGAGTTGAGTTTCAGAAAGCAGTTCTAGCTCGCCAAACCCAGTCTCGGCCTGCGCGCAGAGATTGACTCTTAGCCAAGCGCTCTGTAACAGCGCGCGTTCAATTTTCTTCTCGATCAAGGCGGTTGTCCGCCAGGAGTAACTGTCGTGAAACGCACGTTTCAACCATCTAACCTCGTCCGCGCTCGTCGCCATGGTTTCCGCGCCCGTATGGCAACCAAGGGCGGCCGTCTGGTTTTGGCCCGTCGTCGCGCCAAAGGCCGTAAGCGTCTGAGCGCTTAAAGGTTCCGGCGGCCTGGGCAGTCTTATGTCCGATAGTCCGCCTCCTACGATTGATCGGCTGACCATTCGTCGTCAGTTTTTGCATGTCGCTCAGGGTCGTAAGGCCGCTGGGCGATTTGTGTTATTGCAGGTCCGTCAGGCTTCCGATGCAGCCGCGCAGTCCAAAGGCCTCATCCGGTATGGTCTGACGGCTTCAAAGAAAGTTGGCAATGCGGTCAGCCGCAATCGGGCCCGCCGCCGTTTGCGCGCAGCGATGTTACAGCTATTGCCTCTTCATGGTCGCCCGGGATTTGACTATGTAGCAGTCGCGCGTACTGCAACTGTGACAGTGGAATGGCCCGCCTTGCTTGACGACTTGACCACCCTGTTCTTAAGGCTGTCCGCAAAACCTGCCTCTCCGCCTGTTACATCCGCCACAGCCACATCTTAGAAGCTGATAGCAAGGACCCCAATGTCCCCGTCTCCACTGTCTCCGCCACCCTCAGCGCCTGATACCAAGAACCTCGCAATCGCGATCGGCTTGTCTTTAGCGATCTTGCTTGGCTTCCAATATTTTTATGAGATGCCGCGCGAGAAGGCGCGTATGGCAGAGATGGCGCAGAAGCAGGAAGCCCAAGCCGCCGCACAAAAATCTGCTGCGGCGCAACCAGCTGTCACGCCTGTGCAAGCAGCAGCAGCAGCAGGACAACCCGTCAGCCGTCCCGATGCGCTGGGTTTGAGCCAACGTATTGGCATTGATGCGGATGCGGTCAGCGGGACGGTCTCGACTTTGGGTGGCCGGTTCGATGATTTGGTGCTGAAGCGCTATGATGAAACCATCAAGAAAGATTCCAAAGCGGTGACGTTGTTGCATCCGCAAGGCACGGCCGATGGATATTACGCTTTCTTTGGCTTTACAGCGCCCGATGGCAGCGCCGGCGCTTTACCAGGGCCCAACACGGTCTGGCAGGCCACTCCGGGCGAAAAGCTCACGCCAACGACACCCATCACCCTGACCTATAACAATGGTCAAGGTCTGACGTTTAAGCGTGTCGTGAAAGTGGATAAGAATTATCTGTTCACGGTCACAGACACCGTTGTGAATGCCGGTGCGGCACCCGTGACGTTGCAGCCTTATGGCGCGATACGTCGCCACGCAAAGCCAAAAGAGCCACCTAATGGGATCAACCACGAGGGCATGGTTGGCGTATTTGATGGCAAGCTGAAATTGATGAGCTACCAAAAGCTGGAGAAGGGCGAGGCTCTGCAACAAGCCAGCACCGGTGGCTGGCTCGGCATCACCGATAAATATTGGCTTTCCGCCCTGATTCCCGATCAAAAGACCAAGGTAGACGGAGCCTATAAAGTTACCCAATTGCCGAATGAGGAAGTGTTTGAAGCCAGCTTCATTGCCGCACCGGTTGCCTTGGGTGCGGGCCAAAGCTTGACCACAACACAGCACCTCTATGCCGGCTCAAAGCGCGTGTCGGAATTGCGCACTCTTGGCCAAGAACTCGGGCTGCAGCGCTTTCAAGATGCCGTCGACTGGGGGATGTTTTGGTTCCTGACCAAGCCATTCTACGCCATGCTGATGTTCTTCAATGGCTTGATCGGCAACAATATCGGCATTGCCATTCTGATGGTCACCGTCGTGATCAAGGTCGTGACCTTCCCCCTAGTGTATTCCAGCTATAAGAGCTTTGCGAAACTGCGCGATCTCGCCCCCAAAATGGCGGAGATCAAAGAACGCTTTGCCGCCGATGTGCAGCGCCAGCAGCAAGAGACGATGAAGCTTTATCAGACGGAGAAGATTAATCCCGTCGCTGGCTGTATTCCAGCTTTGCTCCAAATGCCGATCTTCTTTGCCTTGTTTAAGGTTCTCTCGATTTCGCTCGAATTGCGTCATGCACCCTTCTACGGCTGGATTTCTGACCTGTCGGCCAAAGATCCAACCACGATCTTCAATCTCTTCGGTCTGCTACCCTATGACCCGACGGCAATCCCCATTATTGGCACCTTCTTGGCGATTGGTGCTTGGCCGATCCTGTACGGTGTCTCGTTCTGGTTGTTGCAGAAGATGCAGCCTACTGCGACCGACCCGCTGCAGGCACAAATTTTTGCGCTCATGCCGTGGATCTTCGTCTTCGTATTCGCGGGCTTTGGTTCGGGCCTCGTGATCTATTACACTTGGTCAAACCTGCTGACGATTGTGCAGCAATATGTGATCTCGAAGCGGTCAGGTACGTCTAACCCAATTGACGAGTTCTTTGCAAAACTCGGCAAGAAAAAGTCTGCCTGATTATGTCTGAACCAATGGCTCCGATGCGTGACCTCCCGCCGGGGGAACGCTTGTTTCGCTTGGAGCCGCGCTTTCTGTGGGCCGCCAAGACGATGTCAGACTTGCCGCCCATGGGGGCACCTGAAGTCTGCTTTGCAGGTCGGTCCAACGTCGGCAAGTCCAGCTTGGTAAATGCTTTGGTCGGGCGCAAAGGTCTCGCCCGGGCCTCGTCAGAACCCGGGCGCACCCGCGAACTGATCTTCTTTGCCATCGCCGGCAAAGATGAAGTTGAGCGTATTCGGATTGTTGATCTACCCGGCTATGGCCATGCAGTGGCATCAAAGGCAGAGATCGCGCGCTGGAACGAAGCAACGCGTGACTTCTTGCGTGGCCGCGCCACTTTGAAGCGGGCCTTTGTTCTGGTCGACAGCCGCCATGGGTTAAAGCCAAATGATCTGGACGTGATGCGCATGCTGGATAGTTCTGCCTTGTCGTATCAAATCATCCTGACAAAGGTCGACAAATTGAAGAAGGGGGAGCTGGACGCGGTGCTTGCTGCCACAAAAGAGGCCCTCAAGAAGCGTCCCGCTGCACATCCTGAGGTTATCCCAATTTCTTCGCATGAAAACCTCGGCATTGGGCAATTGCGAGAGGAAATCGCTTCCTTATCGGTAACGTAAAATTTTTCATTCAAATACAGTCTGATATTCGCCAGTTAGGCGAAAATAACCCAGTATTTGGCGCGCGCAGCTAACTCCTTCGCCTTTTTTGGGACTGGAAGACCTCACTACTCTAGATTTTCTGACTGATGCTAAGGACTTGTTTAAAAAAGCCCCCGTTTGCTTGACCTAAAGTTAAGGAGTTTCTGCGACATTTTACCCAAAAACGTGGGCAATTTGGTCGGTATGGGATTCATAAACGCAATGGTGCAGAGCTTCACGCCTCTCCAAATGCTACAAACTGGGCGACGCATGCAGCCAAGCAGCTTGCGCGTGCCGGCCCGGCTGCGTTGCCCTGTTGGACTTGCGGGTACGGCCTTTGAGACCGGCCTTCTGGACTGGGTGCCCATATGAGTTCGCCCGCCGCAAGCATTGATCATTTCGTCCGAACAGACTTTGCACGGGTCTTGGTTGTGGACGACGATCCCATCCTGCGTGAATTTGCCGTCTCCCACCTCGCTAGCCCCAGTATCGAGGTAAGTGTTGCAGAGGATGGGCTGATTGCGCTGGAAGCTTTGCGTAAAGGTGACTTTGACGTGGCGCTCGTCGATCTCGACATGCCGAATATGAATGGCTTTGAGCTGATGGAAGCCATGGGCCGCGATCCGCGTTTGATGGGTCTGCCGGTTGTTGTCATTACCGGGCGCGACGATATGGAGGCAATTGATTTGGCCTTTGCCGCTGGCGCGACCTCCTTTGTCGTCAAGCCGATCAATTGGCGTCTAATAACCCATCAATTAGCTTATGTGCTTCGAAACAGTCGGTCTGAGGCGGCAATCCGCCAAGCCCGGGCTGCGGCGGAATCTGCCAGCAAGGCCAAAAGCATATTCCTCGCCAATATGAGCCATGAAATTCGTACGCCTCTCAATGGGGTCATTGGTTTGGCCGGGGCTTTGAGCCGGACCCCACTTAGCGATGAGCAGTTCGAAATGGTTAGCCTCATCCGTCAGTCGGGCCAGACGCTTGAGCGCTTTTTGACCGATATCCTTGACGTGTCCAAGATCGAAGCAGGCAAGCTTACCCTTCAGGTCGACACGTTCGATCTTGTCGAGGCGATCGAGGCGGCTGTGCATTTGATGCAGACAGCCGCGACGGAGAAATTCCTTAAATTCGGCTTGAGTTTTGGGGAAACCGCGCGCGGGCTTTTCAAAGGGGATGTCGTCCGCATTCGCCAGATCGTTTCGAACCTAGCCTCTAATGCGGTTAAGTTCACCAAAGAGGGCCAGGTTACGGTTCAGGTCGATGTGATCGAACCCGAAGTCGACGGAGAGGTGGCGACCTTAGTCGTCAAGGTTTCCGACACGGGTATCGGGTTTGATAAAGAAGCCCGCGCCCGCTTGTTCAATCGCTTTGAACAAGCCGACGGATCAATCACCCGCCAATTTGGTGGCACAGGTCTTGGCTTGTCCATCTGTAAGGCCCTGTCAGAGATGATGGACGGCTCTATCAGTGTCGTGTCGATTCCGAACGAAGGCTCAACCTTTACCGTCAGGCTGCCGCTGAAACGGTCTATGCCACTTGATGCATTTGACATCCTGCGCGCGATGCAGCCTGAAGTGCCGAAGCAAAATGTGGCGACCTCGGGCGCGGCAGAGCGCCTCTTGCGCATTCTACTGGCCGAGGATCATCCAACCAATCAACGCGTTGTGGCCATGATCCTACAGCCCTATGGTGTGGACCTTACCGTCGTGGAGAATGGCGTGAAGGCCTTGGAAGCTTTCCAAGCTGATAAGTTTGATGTCGTTTTGATGGATATGCAGATGCCCGAAATGGATGGCTTGAAGGCCACACAGGCGATCCGGGCTTTTGAATTGACCGCCAACCGCCCCCGCACGCCCATTGCCATGCTCAGCGCGAACGCCATGAAAGAGCATGTCGAACAGGCCTTACAGGCCGGGTGCGACGTCCATATTGCAAAGCCTGTCACGCCTGAATCCTTGGCGAAAGGGATTGAGGCGGCTCTCGCGGGGGCCATAGCCAATCATCCAGATGAAAGCCCCGCCTTGGCGCGTGCCTAAGGTCCAATTCAACTCACAAGATCGAGTTCGGGTGCGGCATGCAAATGGGTAGCTTTTGCGGGGAGATAGCAAGACACGGTAACCCCTTTGGCATTGGGGGAGGCCAGAGACACCCAGCCGCCGTGTAGTTCAACAAAGCGCTTCACCAAAGCGAGACTGACGCCAGCCCGCCGGTCGCCATCGGCAAAGCCTTCAAAAGCAGAAGCTTGCCGCGCCATATCTATGCCCGGCCCAGTATCGCTGACCCAAAGCCGAACCGTATCGTCAAAGCGACGAGCACCAATCGTGATGGTGTCGCCTTTGCCCGTAAAGCGCAGCGCATTGGATACCAGATTGAACAAAATCTGCCGGATGCGCGCTTTATCTGCCCGAATGATCCCGGCGCTTTCGTCACACTCAACCACAATCCGCACTTGGTCGTTGACGGAATTGGTCCGCGCGATCTCTGCCGTAACTTCTAGGGTTTCGGCCAGATTGACGTCGCCCAAGTCTAGCGACATTTGTCCGGCATCAATCATGGCGAGGTCGAGAATATTCTCGATCAGCTTTTCGAGTTGGCTGGACGCAATGCTGATTGAGTTCAGATAATCTGACTGGGCTTCAGTTAACGTGCCGCCAACACCTGCTGCCAAGAGTTCGGCATAGCCCCCAATCGTCGTAAGCGGTGTACGCAATTGATAACTCACATTACGCACAAACTCGGTTTTTAGGCGGTCGGCATCTTGGAAAGCCGCGGCCTTGTCGCGCAGAGCAGTTTCCACTTCGCGCGCAGCAGTCACGTCAGCAAAGGCCGCCAGCGTTGCACCATCGGGCAGGGGGCGGGTTAGCCAAGTCAGGCTGGTGCCATCGGCGCACACAAATTCACCCTGTTTCTCTTGTCGTGAACGAGGTGAGGGATCAGAAATCCGGGCCTTTAATTCACTCCAAAACACGGCGTCGCGATGGACCAAAATTGCACGCTCTGCAACCAAATCAAATTCGGGCAGTGCGTCTAAGAAACTTTGGTCGAGGCCCCACATGCGGGCGAAGGCACTATTGGCCAAGGAGAGCCGCCCGTCAGCCGTGAACACCGCCACGCCTTCGCCAAGCTTGTCCAAGGTGGCGCGCTGTACCTCGATCAATGTTTTGAACCGGGCTTGCAGACCCATCTTATCGGAGATGTCCTCAAACAGGATCAACAGACCACCTGAAGGCTGGCGCTGGCGGGCCACGCGCAGAATACGACCATCAGGCATGGTCCACGTCTCATCAGGAATCAGGCCGGGTTCCTGGTAATGCGACAGCTCCTTCGCTTTCCAGGCGGCAAAATCGCGCGTCGCTGCAATCTTGGCAGACTGGCGCAACCGGTCCAGCCATTCGCCATGGGTTGGGCCATCATTCAACCACGCATCCTCAAGGCCCCACAAATTGGAGAAGGCGCTATTGTGCGTTGTTAAGCGTCGACTGGAGTCAAAAACAGCAACCGCGTCGGTAAGGTGGTTTAAGGTTTCCTCGTGCGCTTTGGCTTCGCGGGCCAAGGTGTCGCGCACCTCAATCTCTTCTGTAACGTCAAATGCAATGCCCGACGCACCGTCGTCGGCAGGAAAAAGACTGATCCGCAACATGCGACGCTTGCCATCAATGGTAACCGCTCTGGTATGGGTTGAGGCTTGGCCCTTGGCCGCTTGAGCGGCATCATCACGCGCCTTTTGATCAAGCGCGCAATCCCGGGCGCGTGCATCTTCGAGATCGACCGCTTCAACGGCCTTCAAATACGACGTATTGGCCCATAAAAGAGCACCTTGGCTATCGGTTCGCCAAGCCGGGAAACTTGCCTGTCCAGCCCCAGCAAGATCGCCTGCAGCCGCACCGGGGGTCAACCAGACAATGGCCTTCGCGCCGTGGGGCTTGCCCATAACTTCAAGTCCCAAAACCGATAAGGTGAAAGCTTCTCCGCGCTGACGCAATTGCGTAAGGCGGGTGCCAAGCTCAGCGGAGGCTGCAACCAAAGCTTCTAGGATATCAAAGGTACTGGGTTCTTCGGTTGGGCTTTGTGCCTTTAGATCCAAGCGTTTGAGGAGCGTTGACCGCGTTGAGGCGTCGGCCTCCTCCTCGGGTTCGCCCCAGCCTTCGCCATCATCATGATCGGGCCAAACCAAGGCGACCGAGCCAGAAGCAGCAATGGCGGCACTGGCACGGGGGCTCGAAATGGGAACACGCCTTTGCTTGCCATAGCGATACGCCAAATAGCCGGCCACGGCCGCGGCTCCGCCCGCGGTGACGACATCACGCCCCCATTGGGCTAAAAAGGCTGACAAGTCTAATGGCACTTTCTGTACGCATCCACTCGTTTTGATTCACTTTGTTAAGTCTAAGCTAAGATTGGTTAACAAAGATTAACGCCGGGCGATTGGATGCACCTTATGCACAGTTTCGGCTTAGGAGATTCCGCCGAGATAGACGTATTTGAGCTCCAAATATTCTTCGACACCGTGGTGCGATCCTTCGCGGCCTAGGCCGCTTTGTTTGATGCCGCCAAACGGTACGCCTTCAGACGAGGTTAGCCCCGAATTCACGCCCACAATCCCCGTTTCAAGCGCTTCGGCAACCCGGAACGCGCGGGCCAAATCCTTCGTATAAAAATAGGATTGAAGACCAAATGGCGTATCATTGGCGGCAGCAATTACTTCTGCCTCGGTCTTGAAGCGAAAAATCGGTGCGACCGGACCAAAGGTTTCTTCCTGTGCAAACTTCATTGAACTGGTCACCCCCGTGATCACGGTGGGTTCAAAGAACGTGCCCCCTAGCGAGCTGACTTTGCCGCCAGTTTGAAGGCTGGCACCTTGGGCTAAGGCATCGGCGACATGGCTTTGAACTTTGGCGAGAGCTGCCTGGTTGATTAGCGGGCCCTGTGTGACGCCTTCCTCGGTCCCTGGTCCCACTTTCATGGCGGCGACTTTGGCCGTCAGTTTGGCAACGAAGGCATCATGGATGTTTTCTTGGACATAAATCCGATTCGCACATACGCAGGTTTGGCCCATGTTACGGAACTTAGACGCCATGGCCCCGTCTACGGCCGTATCAATATCTGCATCATCAAAGACGATGAAGGGTGCATTTCCGCCAAGTTCAAGTCCCAGTTTTTTGACCGTATCAGCGCATTGGCGCATCAAAAGTTTGCCAATTGGGGTTGAGCCTGTAAACGACAGCCCCCGTACGATCTCGCTCGCGCACCACGCTTGACCGATGGCGACGGCATCGCCCGTCACAACGTTCAATACACCCGCTGGCACGCCCGCCTCACAAGCCAAATCCGCGAGGGCGAGTGCGGTGAGCGGGGTTTCTGGGGCGGGCTTTAGAACCATGGTGCAGCCTACCGCCAGCGCGGGACCTACTTTGCGTGCAA
This sequence comes from Aquidulcibacter paucihalophilus, assembly GCF_002105465.1. Taxonomy (GTDB): domain Bacteria; phylum Pseudomonadota; class Alphaproteobacteria; order Caulobacterales; family Aquidulcibacteraceae; genus Aquidulcibacter; species Aquidulcibacter paucihalophilus. The sequence continues at coordinate 173,932 of NZ_NCSQ01000174.1, read as the reverse complement.
TCATGGCCGCCGGGAAATTCCAAGGCGTGATGGCTGCCACGACTCCCAAGGGCTGGCGTAAGACCATGATGCGGCCATCGGCTTTTGGTGACGGAAGCGTCTCTCCGCGGATGCGCTTGGCCTCTTCAGCAAAAAACTCAATGAAAGACGCGGCGTAAGCGATTTCGCCGCGGGCTTCGGATAGTGGCTTGCCTTGTTCTGCCGTCAAGATCTGCGCCAAATCTTCTAGGTTGGCCATGATCAGGTCAAACCACTGGCGCAGAATGGCGCTTCTTTCCTTTGCGGTTTGGCTGCGCCAAGCAGGTAGGGCGGCATGGGCCGCGGCAACAGCTTTTTCCGCAGCGTCGTGACCCAGTCTGGGCACTTTACCCAAAACAGCCCCGGTTGCGGGGTTGAAAATTTCTTCATCGCCGTCGCCGATCCAGTGGCCATCAATGAGACATTGGGTACGGAGTAGGCGTGGATTAGACAGCTTCACGTTTTGGCCTCCTCAGCCGTGGCTTCGCATCACGGTAATTTATCTCGCAGCGCATACCAAGACATGGCTGCGGTCAAAAGCGGCCAGCGGAGCGCCCGGCCACCTGGGAAATGGGGTACGGGCATACGGTCGAGCACGTCATAGTCACGCTGTTGACCCAAAACACATGCCGCAAGGATGCGCCCAAAATAAGGTGCTAAAACAACGCCTTGACCCGAGTATCCAGACGCAGACAGAATGCCGGGCCTGATTTGACGCAAAAAAGGCAATCGGGTTGGGGTGATGCCGAGTGCTCCACCCCAAGCATGGGTAACCTGAATAGCGCTGAGGTCGGGATAGATTTTAACCAGATTGCGCCGCACGAAGCTTTCAACGTCTTTCGGCCAGCTAGGCGTGTATTTTTCGCCCCCCCCAAATATCAAGCGATGATCGGCTGTCTTGCGCCAATAATTGACGACAAAGCGCGTATCCATCGCCGAATCATGGTGCGGCAAAATTGGGCTCGTGATCGGTAAGGGCTCGGTTGCGACGACAAAGCTGCCGATTGGCAGAACGCGCGCTTCGACATCAGGTTCGATGCCGTCTAAATAGCCATCGCCGCACAAGAGGATATGCTCCGCCACGACCCGACCATTTGCGGTTCTGGCAAAGCGCTTGCCGCCGTTGACGCCAATTTCAAGGACGCGGCTGTTCTCATGCAGATCCGCTTTAGCGACGAGGGCCGCTTGCGTCAGCCCATAGAGTAACTTGAGTGGGTGCACGTGCCCAGCCGATGGGTCGCGCCAGCCGCCATGATAAGCGGAGGTTCCAAGCGCCTCCTCAACGTGCTCACGATCCAGCCGATGGGGCCGTTCATAGCCATACTCGCGCGCCATAAATTCCGCGTCTTCATCCAAGGCTCGCATCAGGCCCGGGGTGTGCGCGGCAAAGATTTGCCCCGGGGCCCAATCGGCCTCAATTTGCAAGTCCCGCATACGTGCCAAAAGGTCCGCTTTGGCTTCTTCGGCGAGCAACCATAGCTTACGGGCATCCTCGCGGCCCATGCGTGCTTCAAGCCATTTCTGGTCATGCCGCCAGCCAGAACAGGTAAGGCCACCATTTCGGCCCGAAGCACCCGCACCCACTTCGTTGGCTTCTAGAACAACAACCTTTAGTCCAGCTTTGGCCAGATCAAGCGCTGCTGACATGCCGGTAAAGCCTGCTCCAACGACAACGACATCTGCCCACACTTCCCCAACAAGGGGTATGGTGCGGGCAAAGGGACGCTTCGCTGATGCGTGATACCACGTGGTGGGCGCGCTGGCTGCAGAGCAAACATGACGCGAAGGAGAATGCACGGCTGTCATTTGTTATAACAAATGAACCATCCAAGCATCTAGGTCAAGCAGCTCTAAGTCCTTAACCTCAAGCCTTTTGGCCGAATAAGCCCTTCACGCGGCTAAAGGCGGGGACCAAGGCCTTGTGCGCGATAGGTTCAACAATCGCTCCTATAACCAGACCAATTACTGCAGCAATCGCAGCGCTCACGAGCCAGGTCACAAAACCTGAAAGCGCGGGGACACTTGCTGCCACCGACGTCGCGAACCCATGGATCACCTTCTCGGGTGTGGGGTAGCCAAGCTCATAGAGGCCATGCACCATAATGCCGCCGCCAACCCACAACATGGCAACCATGCCAATGTAACTGAGGACCTTCAAAAACACGGGCATGCCTAAAACGAGGCCGCGCCCAAAGGCCGCAATCGCGCCATTGGCAGAGCGCGCCATAGCCGCACCTGCGTCGTCCGCCTTCACAATCAAAGCAACGGCTCCATAAACCAAGACCGTCATGCCGATGCCGACAACAGCCAAAACACCACCTTGCAGCCATAGAGGCGCGGTTGCGACGGTAGATAAGGTAATGGCCATGATTTCTGCGGATAGAATGAAATCGGTCCTGATTGCACTGGCCACTTTCTCATTCTCAAGCTCAAGAGAGGTCTTGTCACCATCATCGGTGACGTCATCCTCGCCGTGGTGGTCATGGGGGCGGACTAGGTCCATGACCTTCTCATAGCCTTCCATGCACAGATAGGCTCCGCCCAACATCAAAAGCGGTGTGATAATCCAAGGGGCAAAAAAGCTCAGGAATAAGGCACCTGGCAGCAAGATGATGATCTTGTTTTTCAGCGAGCCCCAAGCAATCTTGCCAATGATGGGGAGTTCGCGTTCCGAGGCAAAGCCAACGACATAGCGCGGCGTAACAGCCGCATCGTCGATCACAATGCCAGCAGCTTTTCCCGCGGCCTTGCTGCCAGCTTTTGCCGCTTGAGCCGCTGCATCATCCAAGCTTGCAGCCGCAATTTTCGCGATCGCTGTGACATCGTCCAACAGCGCCAATAATCCTGAGCTCAAATCATTACCCCCAAAACGGATCCCTAGAGCCCAAGATATAGGCCTTTTTGGGCCTAAGCGCTATGTCCCGCGACATGCATGATCCCGATAAATCCCTCTTCAGCCAGTTTCGGCCGTCCTAAGGAGGTGACGCATGTCGAGCGACCTAAACTCGTCCAGAAAGAAGGGACCTGATTCAATGTCAGACTTGTGACCTTCGGTCGCCAGCCCCAAGCGCTTCAAAGCCTTGCAGGCAGGCCTTTGGCTCGCTAACCAAAACGCAGAAAGGCTGCTTGATGACCAAATCAAATCCGGGACTATTTTTTGAAGATTTCCATGTCGGCATGGTTTTGCGGCACGCGACCCCAAAGACTGTCACAGAGGGCGATGTCGCGCTTTATACCGCGCTAACAGGATCGCGCTATGCGCTCTATAGCTCAGATGCCTTTGCGCGGGATGGTGACTTAGATGCCGCACCCATAGACCCTTTATTGGTGTTTCATACGGTGTTTGGCAAAACAGTTCCGGACATTAGCCTAAATGCGGTTGCGAATTTGGGCTATGCCGATGGTCGTTTCCTCGGTCCAGTGTTCCCGGGTGACACGTTGTCGGCTGTTTCCGAAGTGATCGGCGTTAAAGAAAATTCCAATGGGAAGACCGGCGTTGTTTACGTGCGGACGACTGGCTTCAATCAGCAAGGCGAAGCCATCCTGAGTTATGTTCGTTGGGTGATGGTCCATAAGGGCGACCCTAGCGCGCCAGCGCCAACGCCGGTTATCCCGCACTTGCCCGCCTTCGTCGCACCCCAGGACTTACCCGCTCCCGTACCGGCATGGTCTGGGACTTATGATTCTGAATTGGCGGGCTCGCCTTATGCATTTGAAGATTATCAGATCGGGGAATGCATCGACCATGTGGATGGGATGACGGTCGAAGAGGCTGAACATCAAATTGCGACGCGCCTGTATCAAAACACGGCAAAAGTGCATTTTGACTCTGTCGCCCAAGCCCAATCCAAGCAAGGTAAGCGTTTGATTTATGGCGGTGTTGTGATCTCAATCGCGCGGGCCTTGGCATTTAATGGACTGGCCAATGCAGCTGAAATTCTAGCGATCAATGCCGGGCGGCACATCAATCCGTTATTCGCCGGCGATACGATTTATGCGTGGAGCGAGGTTCTCGACAAAGCGCTGTTAAGCAATGGCCATGGCGCCCTGCGTCTGCGCTTAATCGCGACAAAAAATGTCTCGGCCTATGACTTCCAAGGCCCTGAAAGCCCTGACGCGATCCTGGAGTTTGACTATTGGGCTGCGATCCCGCTTCGCTCGAGTTTTGTCAGCTAAATGGCGTTTGCACTCGACCCGAGACTAGAAGCCGATACGCTTTTTGTGGCGCAATCTCGCCTGTGCGACGTGCGGCTGATGAATGACTCGCGCTATCGGTGGCTCGTGCTGGTGCCACGTGTCGCTGACGCTGTGGAATTGTTTGATTTGCGGCCAGAAGATGGGCAGCAAGCTTGGAAAGAAGTCCTAGCACTCGGCAGTTTGGTCGGCGGCCTGCCGGGAGTTGATAAGGTCAATATTGGCGCTCTGGGCAATATGGTACGCCAGCTTCATATCCATATTGTCGGTCGGCATGTGGGTGATCCAGCTTGGCCCGGACCAGTTTGGGGGCATAGCCCGGCTACGCCTTATAGCTCCGACGAGGCAGCGGCATTGATCAACCGCGTCGCAACCTTCGTGTCGAGCCTCGATTAAGCCCTATATTCATCGCCTCAAAATCCTGTCATGACATCCGCCTCACCAGTTTGCCGCCTTCTTGCGTGATTGATATGAACCAGCCTGACACCGTAACCTTTAGGGTTCCAGATTCGCTTGTTGTTGCGCTTGAGGCCTTGGCGCGACGCGCAGGTGGGGCGATATTGACGGTCAAGCACACAGGCATCCAATCACACGCAAAGTCGGATGGTTCGCCAGTTACTGCCGCCGATTTGGCCTCTAACGCCCTCATTCTTGAAGGTTTGACAGAGCTTTTACCGCATGTCCCGGTGATTAGCGAAGAAGGGGAGGACGGTCCTAAAGTTCTCGCCAATCCAGACGGGGATTTTCTGCTGATTGATCCCCTCGACGGGACGCGGGAGTTTGTATCAGGCGACCCTGATTACACCGTCAATATCGCTCTTTTGACTGGTCGCAGGCCGGCCGTGGCGGTGGTTCATATGCCGGAAACTGGCGTCTCTTGGGTTGGAGATTGTCGGATGGCTTCTCGCGGTGCGTGGCGCCTCGATCCTCACGGCTCTTGGCACCCAATCAAAACACGTGAGGCTGAAAAGAGCCTCTCCGTTTTAGCCTCACGCTCGCATCAAGACCCGGCGACAGAGGCCTTTTTGGAAAAAGTCCACGTCAGGGAACTTGTGCGCCGGGGTTCTTCCTTGAAATTCTGCTTGATCGCTGAAGGTCTAGGCGACCTTTATCCCCGCTTTGGACCGACCATGGAATGGGACACAGCAGCCGGTGATGGCGTTTTGACCGCGGCAGGCGGGGCCATGTTGGACCTAAGCGGCCAAGCATTCCACTATGGCAAAATTCAAGAAGAATGTAGAAATTGCGGCTTCATGGCGATGGGTGACCCCAGTTTGGCCGCGACGCTCTTTTAAGCTGCTGCGCGATCCTGTTTGGCTCGCCGTTCGTTCAAGGCGTGAGTATAGAAGCCCGCAACCCAAGCGGCAACCACATCTCCATCAAGCGGCGCGTTGAGGCTTGCCAAAGCAGCATCGGCCATATCCTCTGAAAAGCGCGTGCCACGCCGCGAGCGAATTAGCGCATCCGCGAACCGCGGGCAGAACTCCGGGTGGCCTTGAAACGACAAAGCGGGCACGTCGTCATAAACCAAAGCCGCATAAGGCGTGAAATCCGATTGTGCGATGACGCGCGCTGTCTTGGGCGGTTCCAGCACTTGGTCTTGGTGACTGACTGCTAAATGTAGGCGCTGTCTGGTTCCGCCCATCCAAGGCTCGTCGGCTGCGACGTGATAGGTATGACGGCCTAGGCCCCAGCCTTGGGGAGCTTTATGTGCGCGCCCACCAAAGGCCTCCGCCATGAGCTGGTGGCCAAAACAAATGCCAACTTGCGGGACCTTAAGTTCGCCAGCGCGCTGGATCCACGTTTTCAGTTCTGCAATCCAAGCAAAATCATCATACACACCCGCGGGTGATCCTGTGATCAACGCGGCTTCGACCTCGCCCGGGTGGGGCAGGGCTTCCCCGTCCAGAACCTGCACGACCTCGCAAGTGAGGGCTGGGATATGTGGGGCCAAAAGGGCCTCAAGCATAGCCGGATAGCTGGGGAAAGCGCCGCGAATCGGTTCAGGCGGACGGCCGGTTTCAAAGATCGTTACATGCATGGCCATAACCTAACCTCGATTGAAGATAGTTTGCATGTAAAACATGGTTAGAAAAAGCTAACAAAGATCAAATGACGCCGGATTAGGCAGGGCTTGGCTACTTGCACCTGGAAACAGACCAAATTTGTTCAGACTTAAAACACATGTTGCGTTTTGGGACATCAACTAACTGTCAACCACGAATTTTTCCTCTTTCGCAACCAAACAATTCATGGCACATTGCTTGCTAACAGGATTTCGACCTTCTTTTAGGTCCCCTGCATGCGAAAAACTTTTTGGGCTCCGGCTTTCTGGCTGGGGCCTTTTTTCGTTTTCGGCCTATGGCGTCTCTATGGCGGTCTTCCTGCTGGATTGGAACGTTGCGACGCTATATAGCGCCAGTCCAGCCCAGATCAGGGCAAAAGTTATCCCATGGGCTGGGGTGAAATGCTCCCCCAAAGCTAGGCCAGTGCTGAATTGTAGCGTTGGAGCCAAATATTGCAGCAGTCCCAAGGTCGTTAGCTTAAGACCACGCGCCCCAGTTGCAAACAAGATAAGCGGGATCGCTGTTGCTGGGCCCAGCAAGATCAATAAGCCTGTCATGCTTAGTGATCCGCCCATGACAGGGCCGCCTGCCTGAATATGCCAGGCGATGATGGCCAAGGCAGGGAGAAAGAGGAGAGCTGATTCCCAGAATAGACCCGCTGCGGGGTGAACCGGGGCTAGCTTGCGAACTAAGCCATATAGCGCGAATGAGAAACCCAAGCCCAAGGCCACATAGGGAAAAGCACCGACCAGAAAAGTTTGGTTTAGCACGCCCAAAAGTGCCAAGGCCAAAGCGCCAATCTGCCACTTAGTCAGCTTTTCTTTGAAGAAGGCTACACCCATACAGACATTGATCAGCGGATTGATGAAATAGCCAAGGCTCGATTCCACGATCCGATCTTGGCCAACCGCCCAGACATAAAGCAGCCAATTGCCGCCAATTAAGGCTGCCGATAAGGCCAATAGACCAAGGGTCTTTATCGTCACGCGCAGAGACGCCATGCCCCCAAAAACCAGAGCGGCAAGCAGAGCGCAGGGCAAAGTCCAAACAATCCGCTGGGCCGTAACTTCCAGAGGTGGGATATGGGAAAATAGGTGCAGAAAGGCCGGCAATAGGCCCCACATGACATAGGCGGACAGTGCCGCCCAGAATGCGGGTTGCAACCTTGTGCGCTCAACCAGTGTCATCATTCCCCCTTCGTGCCCAGCGCTACCCCGCCAAGCACAAAGCAAAAGGGGTATTGTCAGGCTGTCGTGCTAGGCATTCGCCACAGTCAATTTTTTCTCGAACGCGCCACGCTCGACAAGCAATTGGGCAATCTGGATCGCATTGAGTGCGGCACCTTTACGCAGATTGTCGGCGACAACCCACATGGCCAAACCGTTTTCAACCGTCGGGTCGGTACGGATGCGCGACACATAGACGGGGAATTCGCCGGCTGCTTCAACTGGCGTCATATAGCCACCGGCTTCCCGGCGATCCATGACCACCAAACCAGGTGCTTCTTCCAAAGCTTCCCGGGCGGCTTCCTCGCTGATGGGGTTTTCAAATTCAATATTAACCGCCTCGGAATGGCCCACAAAAACGGGTACGCGCACCACAGTCGCCGTCACCTTGATGGTCGGGTCCAGCATTTTTTTGGTTTCAGCGACCAATTTGAATTCTTCGGTCGTGTAGCCGTCTTCCATGAAATCGCCGCCATGCGGGATGACGTTGAACGCAATTTGCTTGGGATAGATTTCTGTCTTCACCGGATCATTGACAAAGATGCCGCGTGTCTGGGTCCACAATTCATCCATGGCTTCTTTGCCAGTGCCAGAAACCGACTGATAGGTTGCGATCACCACGCGGGTGATTTTCGCCAAATCATGCAATGGCTTGAGGGCCACAACCAATTGCGCGGTTGAGCAATTTGGATTGGCAATGATCATTTTCTTTTTGTAGCCCATGGCCGCGTCTGGATTGACTTCTGGCACGACGAGCGGAACGTCGGGGTCCATGCGCCATTGGCTGGAATTGTCGATCACCAAACAGCCTTGCGCCGCGATCTTGGGCGACCATTCTTTCGATGTTGCACCACCGGCGCTCATCAAGCAAATGTCCCACCCAGTGAAGTCAAAATAATCAAGGGCTTGGCACTTCAAAGACTTGTCGCCAAACGAGACTTCACGACCCAAAGAACGCCTTGATGCAATCGCGGCAATTTCGGAAACAGGAAACTTCAGTTCTGCCAGCAAAGCGAGCAATTCGCGACCAACATTGCCGGTTGCACCGACGACGGCGACTTTTAAACCCATGACTTTTCTCCGTAGGGAGCCCTATTAGCCCTTTGAGCGCTAATGTCCAAGAGCAAAGGACTGTTACGGGCCCTTTGCTGCCACTTGGATCAGACCGGATCGTGCCTTAGAGCGCGCGTAAGGCGGGTAGGCACTGATTGAGTGATTTTTCGATTGTATCGACCATAAAGTCGATTTCCGAAGTCGAAACGATCAGCGGCGGGCACATGACCACGCTATCACGAATACCCCGAACCATCAGGCCATTGGCGATACAGGCGTCACGCACCATCGGGCCTGCCTTGCCCTCTTTGCCGCCAAAGCGGTGGTTCGTGCCGGGTTCGGATACAATTTCGACAGCACCCAACAGACCTTGCGAACGCACTTCCCCGACCAATTCATGGCCTACCAAGCGCTGCAAGGCCTTTGCCAAATAGGGCCCAGTGACTTCCCGTGTGCGGGTGACAAGGTCTTCGCGCTCAATGATTTCCAAATTGCGCTCTGCGACCGCACAGCACATCGGGTGCCCCGAATAGGTGTAACCATGCACAAAGTCGCCGCCCTTTTCGCGCAGCACTTCCACGATCGCGCGCGACGCAATCGTGGCTGAAATCGGCGCATAGCCTGACGACAATTGCTTGGCTGTGGTGATAATGTCCGGTGTAAAGCCGTACGTAGTGTGGCCAAACCACTGGCCGGTGCGGCCAAAGCCACAAATGACTTCATCGGCAACCAAGAGAATATTGTATTTGCGGCAGATTGCCTCGATCTTTTGCCAATAGCCCTTAGGCGGAATGATGACACCGCCAGCGCCTTGGATGGGTTCGCCCACAAAAGCTGCAACATTATGGGCGCCAACTTTTAGGATTCGGTCTTCAACCTCTTGCGCACAGCGTGTAGCAAAAGCTTCCTCATCTTCCCCAAAGCCTTCATTGAAGGCATAGGGTTGGATCACATGCTCAATCCCTGGAATGGGCAGAGATCCGATCGCGTGCATCGCGCTCATGCCGCCAAGGCTTGCGCCCGCGACTGTCGAGCCATGATAGCCATTGCGTCGGCAGATAAAGATGTTTTTGTAAGGCTGGCCTTGGACCGCCCAATAATGGCGCACCATACGGAACATGGTGTCGACAGCTTCAGAGCCTGAAGAATTGAAGAACACATGCTGCAATTCGCCGCCGGTAATGCCAGCAATCTTTGCAGCCAAGCGTACTGCGGGTGCCGTCGCGGTTTTGAAGAAACTGTTATAATAGGGAAGTTCCAACATTTGCTCATAGGCAACGTCAGCCAATTCTTTGCGCCCATAGCCTACGCCGACGCACCAAAGACCGGCCATGCCATCGAGATAGGATTTTCCGTCTACATCCCAGAATGTGCAGTCTTCCGCGCGCGTAATGATACGCGAGCCACCCAAATCACGAATCTCGCCGTAATCAGCTTGGGCAGGTAAATGGTGTGCGACATCCAAACGTCGCAGCTCAACCGCGTCATAATTGCGCAAAGCTGTTGCTGGTGGGGTCATGGCTTTTGTCCTAAGCTGATCTGTTTGTTATAACAAATAGATCAGCCAGACGAACAGGGAAAGTTATTTCTGCGCCTCGACCTGTAATTATCCAACGCGGCGGCGCATGAGGGGGCAGCGACGCAAGGCCTAAAGGCCTAGCGCTTTCCAAAGCCTCTGCCAAAAGCTTGTGCGGACTTGCAGGCGAACAGCCGGTCGCACGACAGGCTCATTATAGTCCCGCAACTGGCGTGGGCGAAACGAGGCTTCGGCGGTGTAATGTGGCGCAGTTCTCATCGCTTTGTTCCATCTTATGACACCTTGTGTGTCTGAATGGATTAACTGCAAGTACTATGCCACGTGGTTAATCGCACCTCAACAAAAAGGCCCGCCATATGGCGAGCCTTTTAAACTTCTAATAAATCAGTGGCGAAGCTTGCCGTGGCCTTAGGCCGCCGCAGATTGCTCACCTGGTGTTGGGTCGCGAAGCACGTAACCACGGCCCCAAACTGTTTCAATGTGGTGCTGGCCGTCGGCCGAAGCTGCCAATTTCTTGCGTAGTTTACAAATGAAGACGTCGATAATCTTCAATTCTGGCTCGTCCATCCCGCCATAGAGGTGGTTCAGGAACATTTCCTTGGTCAAGGTGGTGCCCTTGCGCAAGGAAAGCAGCTCCAGCATTTGATATTCTTTGCCGGTCAAGTGAACGCGTTGATTGTTCACTTCCACCGTCTTCTGATCGAGGTTCACCACGATGTCGCCGGTGCGAATCATCGACTGTGAATGGCCTTTCGAGCGGCGCACGACGGCATTAATTCGGGCAACTAACTCGTCCTTGTGGAAAGGCTTCGCGACGAAATCGTCTGCGCCCACGCCCAAACCACGAACTTTGGTGTCAATGTCGCTCGTTCCCGACAAGATCAGGATTGGCGTGCCGACACGAGAATTGCGCAACTGCCGCAACACGTCGAAGCCGTTCATGTCTGGCAAGGTCAAGTCCAACAAAATAATGTCGTAGTCATACAACTTGCCCAGATCGACACCTTCTTCGCCAAGGTCAGTCGTGTAGATATTGAAGCCCTCAGACTTCAGCATTAACTCAATCGACTGCGACGTCGCGCTATCGTCTTCAATTAACAGAACCCGCATGGAGCCCCCTCCGACATGCCCTGAATGGGCGGTGTAACAACCAACGACCCATGCCTAAGCTGATTTGCTTAAAGATGGTTAACCGCTTTTTGCGGCTTGTCTGACATTTTCCATATGTTGGGGCTACGTTTGCCGAATTGATCTTTACGACAGGTTAACGCGAAGCGCTTCAAATGCGACTTTATCAACCATGTTCACTCATTTCTTCACATGGCGTCTTAAGTGGGACGGGTTTTAGCAGAGAAAGTAGGGCGGCAGGATGCGTCCAAACGGACATTCACGAGTGGGAGGCGGTGTGCGCTTGGCCGATTTGGCCGAAACCTTGGGGCGGCAAGACCATACGCGCTATGAAGGCCGGATTGTTGCCGTAAAAGGTCTGATGGTCGAAGCGAGCGGTCCGCCGCAAGCGATGGCCTTAGGGGCACGGGCACTGGTCGAAGCTGCTGAAGGTTATGCGCGCCTCGAAATCGTTGGCTACCGTGATGGCCGCGCTCTTCTGATGCCCTTTGAAACCGTTGAGGGCTTGCGTGCAGGGGCGAGCCTCGTCTTTGAGGGCACGTCGCCGATGATCGCGCCATCCTCATCTTGGTTGGGTCGGGTTATTGATGCATTTGGCAATCCCGTAGATGGCGGACCACCGGTCCCCAAGGGTTCCCACCCGCGCCTGCTTAGGGGTGTTCCCCCGCCAGCACACACGCGGGTGCGCGTTGGCGAGAGGATGGAAACAGGAATTCGGGCAATCGACGCCTTTTGCGCCCTATGTCAGGGCCAGCGAATGGGCATTTTCGCGGGCTCTGGTGTCGGCAAATCGGTTTTAATGTCACAATTGGCCAAAGGTGCGGCAGCAGATGTCGTTGTTATTGGTCTCATTGGTGAGCGCGGCCGAGAGGTCAAGGAATTCGTTGAAGACACCTTGGGCACAGAAGGTTTGCGCCGCTCGGTCGTGGTTGTGGCGACATCGGATGAAAGTAGCCTCAAACGCCGCCAGGCCGCCTATACCACCTTGGCCGTTGCCGAGCACTTTCGTGACCAAGGGCTTCAGGTCCTGTGCCTTTTTGACAGCGTGACTCGCTTTGCCATGGCCCAACGCGAGATCGGCTTGGCAACAGGCGAACCACCAACCACAAAGGGTTATACACCCACAGTGTTTGCCGAATTGCCGAAGCTGCTGGAGCGCGCAGGCCCGGGTGCCCCGACTGGTGGAGAGCAAACCGGATCAATTACGGGCCTTTTCACAGTCCTTGTTGACGGCGGTGACCATGATGAGCCCGTTGCCGACGCGGTCCGCGGTATTCTCGATGGCCATTTGGTGCTCGAACGCGCCATTGCCGAACGTGGCCGTTTTCCTGCGCTCAATATTCTCAAATCTGTTTCCCGTCTCATGCCGGAGTGTCATGCACCAGAGGAGCAAGTTTTGGTGCGCGACGCCAAGCGCGCCTTAGCCGCTTATTCGGATATGGAGGAATTGATCCGCCTCGGCGCATATCGTCGCGGGGCAGACCCAGGTACGGACCGGGCGATCGCTTTGGCAGAACCCTTGGAAGAGTTCCTTAGCCAAGGTAAGCAAGAGCGGACGACCTTTGTGGAGACTTTCCAGCGCCTATCAGACATCATGACCACGCAGGGCTAAAATAAGTCATTGAGCCTATTGTGCAGTTTTCCTACCCGCGGGAAAATTCTACAGATCGAAAGAGCGATTTCTTAACCCACAGCGTGTATAAGAGGGATGTAACGCAGGGAAAGTCATAATGAAAACCGGCTCAACGCTTATCAAATTGGCCAAGCATAAGGTCGACAGCGTCCAGATGCTGATCAGTGCGGCTGAACGCACACGCGAAGATATTGAGCGCAAGAAGGCCGACCTTTTGGTCGCGGAGAAGCGGGAGCGCACGCGTGCGGAAGCCGATCCTGCCATGATGGGCCATTGGGTAGCTTATTCTCAAGTGCTGGTCGCACAGCGTGCCAATCTGGATGCCTCGCTTGTGGGCGTTGAAGAGCAGTTGGAAGCCTTACGGGGTGACCTGCAAGCTGCTTTTGAAGAGCAAAAGAAGTTCGAAATGCTCGAAGAGCGCCGTCTAAGCCGGACGAATGCCTCCAAAGCCAAACGCGAACAGGCCTTCTTGGATGAAGCGGCCATGATCCGGGCTGCAAAGCGCCACTCTGCTTAACAGCATTTGTTCTGACGCAATTGCAAAAAAGGGCCCTCACGGGCCCTTTTTTGTGCGTTTGGCGAGTGGGTGATTGCGTGTCACCAGTTCCGTCAGTCGCGCGTCGGCCACATGGGTGTAGATTTGCGTGGTGGAAATGTCGGCATGCCCAAGCATGACTTGAACCGACCGTAGATCCGCGCCGCCTTCAACCAAATGGGTTGCAAAGGCATGACGCAGCACGTGTGGGCTCATCTTTTTGGGATCTAAGCCGGCTTTGATCGCCAGTTCATCCAATAGGCGCGCAAATTCACGGCGTCCAAAATGGCCGGCCTTACCCTTGGCGGGAAACACGAACTTCTCAGCCTCCGCTCTCAAATTGCCCTCAGGCAGGCTTTGGGCTCGGACGGCAAGCCACGTATCCAAAGCGCGTCGGGCGTAAGATCCCAAAGGAACAAGTCGTTCCTTCCCGCCTTTGCCCTTCACGCGCATGGCCGCAATGTCCGGCTTCGGCACGGCGCGCAGTGGCAGGCCCACCAATTCACTGACCCGTAAGCCACATCCATAAACAAGCTCAATCAAGCAGCTTGCACGCGCCGCTTTCCAGCCTTTTAGGGTGGTTGCTGCGGCCAAAAGCGCATCAATGTCCGCAGCTTCAGCAGTCTTGGGCAGGCTTCGACCCCGTTTGGGCCCATCCCACCGCCGTGTTGGGTCATCAGCCCGCCACCCTTCGCTGACGGCGAATTGAAAGAATTGTCGCAAAGCTGCGCGGCGTCGGGCGATGGTCGTGCTGCTAAGTCCGCGGACACTTAAGTCTTGGGCAAAGGCCTCAATATCTTCATAGGTGGCAGACATGGCGTCGACTTGCCGTTCATTTAGAAAGTCTGAGAAATCTGCCAAATCACGTCGATAGGCATCTAGCGTATTGCGGGCCGCGCCCCGCTCCACACCAATCATCTCGAGAAAGGCGTCGACCAGATTGTTCACTTCGGTGGGGTCCAACTGGGCTTTGGTGGTGCTTTAGTTTGGGCCTTTGGTGCCGCTGCCCCCTGGCGTGGCGCCGGACGTGGGGTCGCTTTTGTCGCGCTCGGTGCGGCAGTTGCCGCAGGTGCTGCCGATCTTGGCGGGCTGGGGGGATTGGTAGTTGTCCGCAAGCCCGACGGGGGAGGTGGTGGCGCGGCACTGGGCTTGGCAGGCGCAGTTGTGGGTGCAGGCCGCGCTGGAACAACCATGTCCAACGCAAGCAAATAATCGCGCGCTAGTTCGACAGCTTGTGCCGACAGGCCCACGCGCCGCAACGCACGAATGGAGATGGCTAGTGTTTCGGCGTCCGCACTGGCGGGCTCTTGGCCTTGAAGTGCAAGGCCCACCAATAATGCAACCTCACCCTTTGAGTTACGTTCGGCCGCTAAACTTAGGGCCGTGCGCAAGCCGGCTTGACCGCTTTTGACGTCGGGAAGCCCCGGTTGAACTAAGGCCGATAGCCCGCCCAGCGTGGGCAAGCCGCTCGACCAGGCGATGAGTGCGTCTCGAATCGCTTGGCGTTGGCTGCTAGGATTGGTCGCCGCCTCGATATGGCGTTGCACTGGACGATCGCCCGCAACTGGATCAAGCATCGCCAAGACAAGGCGCTGGCGTGGCGACATAGGCGTGGGACTGCGAATTTCAATCGCCTTGGCTAGCCTTATGTCGCCGGCCCAAAGTGCAGCTTCAGCCAAGATGGGCATTGTCATGGGTGGGATCTGATCAGGCGACGAGGCGAGGAGATTTTTCAGATCCGGCAGGAGAAGGCGTGCTTCTAAGGCCCGGCTTTGTGCCGTGGCGGCTTGGCTGATGGCCCGAGCCCATATTTCTGCAATAGGCGGTGGTGGAGGCGGTGCCGGCAGCGTTACGGGCTCGCTTTGCACATCTTGCGTCTCGGTTTGTGGGGAAAGAGTGGGCGTCATCGGAGGTGGCAAAGGTATGCGCAAAAGCGCTTCTTGGGCGGGCGACGCGACCCCTGTTTGCGCGGCTCGCCGCAAGAAGGGTGTGACTTCGTCGACCGGTCCCCGCGCCATGTAGTTGGGCCAATTGATCAGGGCCGACAAGGCGGCTGGGTCACCGTTATTGGCAAATGCCCGGGGTGGTTTCAACTGCGCAATCATACTCAAAGCCAAGGCACGACCGCTATCAGCCCGAAATGCTGGTGGATTGGTCACGGGGCCAGACACGGCCGCAACCGCCCGACCCAACCATGTATCGGTTTGGCCCTTCGCGCGCGCGAGGTCGACAGATAAGTTCGCTGCGGGTCCCTCGCCATTCAATGCGTAACAGGTGGCTCTCGTCTCAAACCAGTTCGGGCTAGCAAGATGGCTATTGGCTTCCTCAAGGCCAGGGGTTGCAACCCAGGCACACGCCTCCTCAGATTTGCCTGCCCGAAACGCCGCATCAATCGCCAGCGTGACGAGGGCGGGATCGGTGCTGAGTCTTGGAACGGTTTGGAACAGGCGCGTGACGGCCTCAGAAGGGCCCAAACGATTGGCCGCATGAAACCGGGCGCGAGCCAAATCTAGGTCTCCGGCCGGCGCGGAGCCGCCCGAAAACACGGCTTGGCGGACCAAACGCTGGAGGCTTGGGAAGCGCAAATCAGGTGTGATGCGTTCAAAAGCCAGAGCCAATGTACCGGGATCAGCCCCCTGCCACAGATCGCTCTCCATAGGCTCTAGTCCAGAAGGTAGGGCAGCCGCGCCCCAAGGACCTACTTCTTGCAAAGGCGCAGATTCAATGGTGCTAATCGATTGGCTCAAAGCGGGTGACGCGGCCATCGAACAAAACAAGGCACTGGTCAGGAGTAAGTTGCGTATCATCATTCCTGTCATAATCCATTTTGCGGCAAAACAGTGGCCTCTATGCTCACACAGACGCGATTGCGCGAACCACGCGACAAGCGCACATTTAATCCCTATGTTCGCTTATCGTTCTTATCTTTGCGAATCAACTTCATGTCTAGTGAACCGCTTTCTTCTCAGCCGGCTTTGTCGATTTCCCAGCGTGCCATGGCGCGTGCGCCTGCGGGAGCGGAGGGGGCAGAGCACCCTTGGTTGGTGGGCCTCAATGAGCAACAGCGCGAAGCGGTTGAAGCACTCGACGGCCCGGTTCTGGTATTATCCGGGGCGGGTACCGGCAAAACGAAAGTGTTGACTTCCCGGTTGGCGCAGTTGCTGGTGACAGGGCGTGCAAAGCCTTGGGAGATTCTGTCCGTCACCTTCACCAATAAAGCCGCGCGTGAGATGCGTGACCGCACTCAGCTTCTGATTGGGCCAGCGGCGGAAGGCTTACGATGGCTAGGGACATTCCATTCAACCAGCGCGATGATTTTACGCCGCCATGCAGAGCTGGTCGGACTCAAACCCAGCTTCACGGTTTTAGATACCGATGATCAAATCCGTTTGCTGAAGCAGGTCATTGAGGCTGAAAACATCGACCAGAAGCGCTGGACGCCACGTTTTCTCGCCAGCTTGATTGATGGCTGGAAAAACCGTGCATTGACGCCGGATAAGGTACCCGCCGATGAGTCTTTCCTGTTTGCAAATGGCAAGGGTGCCAAGCTCTATTCCCTCTATCAATCCCGCCTTAAAGTTTTGAATTGCGTCGATTTCGGCGACCTTCTGCTAGAAACCATCAGCCTCTTTTTGAAAGAGCCTGACTTGCTGGCGGACTATCATGATCGCTTCAAATATATTCTGGTGGACGAGTATCAGGATACCAATGTCGCCCAATATCTTTGGCTGCGTCTTTTGGCACGCAAGCGCAAGAATATCTGCGTTGTTGGCGATGATGATCAGTCGATTTATGGCTGGCGCGGGGCAGAGGTCGACAATATCTTGCGCTTTGAACATGATTTTCCGGGTGCAAAAATTGTTCGGCTAGAACGCAATTATCGCTCAACACCGCATATTTTGGCCGCTGCCAGCCATCTGATCTCGAGCAATAAGAACCGCCTTAGCAAAACTCTCTGGACCGATATTCCAGAAGGCGACCGCGTGCTGGTACGGGGGATTTGGGATGGGGAAGCCGAAGCACGCCTGATCGCCGATGATATTGAACAGTGGCGGCGAACGGGACGGCGCTATGATGAAAGCGCGGTCTTGGTGAGGGCTTCTTGGCAGATGCGCGCCTTTGAAGAGCGCTTTTTGATGCTGCAGATTCCCTATAAAGTCATTGGTGGGCCGCGCTTCTTTGAGCGGGCCGAAATTCGCGATGCGCATGCTTATTTGCGGCTCATCCGCTCTCTTGACGATGATTTGGCTTTTGAGCGGATCGTCAATGTTCCCAAGCGCGGTATTGGCGATACCAGTATTCAACGGCTAGGCACGGCGGCGCGTTTGGCCGGCGTCCCCTTGTTCACCATGGCGAGCCAATTGTTAGGCAGCGATGAATTGAAGGGTCCAGCTCGCACGGGCCTCACACGTTTCATCCATCAACTTGAACACTGGCGCAAAAAGGCACTGGAATTGCCGCATACCGAATTGGCCGAACTCATTCTCGATGAGAGCGGCTATACCGATATGTTGAAGGCCGACAAGAATCCACAATCGGTCTCCAAACTCGATAACTTGAAAGAATTGGTCCGATCTATGGGGCAATTCGATACCTTGGCAGCTTATCTAGAGCACATTGAATTGGTAATGGACTTGGATCGCACCGAGGAGGGTGATGCCGTCCAGATCCTAACGCTGCACGCGGCAAAGGGCCTTGAATGGCCTTTGGTCTTCCTGCCCGGGTGGGAAGAAGAGGTTTTTCCCTCACGGCGCGCCCTAGATGAAAAGGGTGACAAGGCGCTCGAGGAAGAGCGTCGCCTCGCTTATGTTGGCATAACGCGGGCGCGAGAAAGTGCGCGCATCAGCTTTGCCGCCAATCGGCAGATTTATGGGCGGTGGAATAGCGTCTTGCCGAGCCGCTTTGTCGATGAACTACCCGATGGCCATGTCGATGCGGTTTCTGACACGGGCTATTTCAATCAAGGGACGGGTGGTGCAGCAGAGCGCTTTGCGGCCTATGGTCCGCTTTCGACCCAACCTGGTAATGGGTTTGGCACAGGCTATGAAAGCCCGGGTTGGAAACGCGCGCAGGCCGCCGCTGCCTTGGGCAAATTGGCACCGGGTATTGCCAAAGGGTTTGGTGGGCCGATTATCGATGGCGAAGCCAAGCTTCTGGCGCGAACCGGGGCTAAAGATGCGACTTATGCCGTCGGCCAGCGCATTTTCCATGATAAATTCGGCTATGGTGCCGTGCGCCATGTCGAGGGGTCAAAGCTGACCATTCAGTTTGAAAAGTCTGGCGAGAAAAAAGTGCTTGATAGCTTTGTGCGCCCGGCTTGATCCGGGCTCACATCAGCGAATTATTGGCGGAACAAGCTCAAGATGCTTTGAGGCGCTTGGTTTGCAATCGACAGGGCCTGGGTGCCCAATTGCTGCTTGACCTGAGCTGCTTGCAAGCGGGCTGATTCCACCGCAAGGTCGGCATCAACCAAGTTCCCGATGCCGCCTTTGATGCTATCCTGAAGTTTGCCGACAAAGATTTCGTGATTCTCGATCCGTTTGGCTGACGCGCCGAGGCGGGCCAATTCTGAGTTTACATATTCAAGAGAAGCGACAATCCGATCGCGAACTGTCGCCGCATTGGCTGCGGTATCTAGGACGTCTGTAGTACCAAGATAAATGTCAGCGGCAGGCGAGGCGACGGTGGTGCCCGCACCCGCTACAAGGCGGAGGTCGATAATCGGCAAAGTCACCGTGAGGCTGCCGGTGGAATTGGCGAGAAATGTAAAGCTGGCGGCAGCGCCATCTAAGGCATTGCCACCATCAAACACGGCATTGGCGATCACTGAGGCAACTTGGTCGCGCAAGGCGATGAATTCGGCGTTATACGCTGCCCGTGATGTGGCACTAGCGGAGGCATCTGAAGCTGCCACGGCCTTTTCGCGCATTTGTGAGAAGATGTCGGAGATTTGCTCGCCAGCGGCGAGCGCCACGTCTGCGATGGATTTGGCGCGGTTCAAGCTGTTCCGAACCGCGTCATAGGCGGAAAGTTCAGACCGCTGCTGCTGGGCGATGTTGTAAATCGCGCCATTGTCCTTCGCGACGGCAACTTTCAAGCCGGTATTGATCCGATTTTGGATGCTATCCATTTCGCGATTGGTCTTGTTCAGATTTTGAAGAGCCGTCATGGCTCCCATATTTGTATGCACACTACCTGACATGGTTCGCTCTTTCTTTTTTAATCACCCGGTCAATCTCGGCAAACCTTGCAGTGAGATGACCCAAATTAATCTACAGAAGTTGTGGCGAAAACATGGTGAATAATTCGTAAATCACCGTCTGGCCTAAGAAATTTTGACCTGATTTGTTTTCGTCTAACCTTTGCCCCTTTAGTTACGGAACAGCGACAGGATGGTCTGTGGTGCCTGGTTGGCGATCGACAGTGCCTGGGTGCCCAATTGTTGTTTGACCTGCAGCGACTGCAAGCGCGCGCTTTCGCTGGCGAGGTCCGCGTCGACCAAATTGCCGATACCGCCGGTGATGGCATCTTGCAGTTTGGAGACAAAGATCGAATGGTTTTCAACGCGCTTGGCTGATGCGCCAAGGCGCGCCAATTCCGAGTTGATATAGTTCAGCGACGCAACGACTTGATCGCGCGAGGTTGCCGCCAGTGCGGCTGTGCTCAAGTCCGATGTTGCACCCAAATAGACGTCAGCGGCGGGGGATGCAGGTGTACCGCCCGCGCCGGTTGCCAACGACAGATCGAGGGTTGGCAAGGTGATGGTTTGGCTGCCGGTGGTGTTTGCAAGGAAGGTTAAGTTTGCACCACCGCCTAAAATGTTGGCACCATCGAACACGGCGTTTGCAATTACCGAGGGTACTTGATCGCGCAGCGCGATAAATTCGGAATTGTAGGCGGCTCTCGATGTCGCGCTAATAGAAGTATCAGACGCCGCAACCGCCTTTTCGCGCATCTGTGTGAAAATGTCAGACAGGGCCTCGCCTGCAGCGAGTGCAACGTCGGCAATCGACTTCGCGCGGTTCAAACCGTCGGCTACTGCATTATAGGCAGAATTTTCAGAGCGCTGTTGCTGGGCGATGTTGTAGATCGCGCCATTGTCCTGCGCTTTAGCAACTTTCAAACCGGTATTGATCCGGCTTTGGGTAACACTCAGTTCGCGTGAGGTCGCATTCAAATTCTGAAGCGCGACCATCGCTCCCATATTTGTGTGGACGCTATTTGCCATCTTCTAAAGTCCTTCCAGCCATTCAGGCGGAACCCTCGCTACTTTGAGGGTCAGTCCGCAAACTCTGGGTTGGGCTCCGCAAATGGCATGCCAAGGGCATTAATCATGTATTTAATTGAATTTTATGTATTTTTTTAAGCAACCGTCAAAGTCCTGTGCCGCCAAACATGGTAAACACTGCCGGGTCATTAAGGTTAACAGGCAAAATTTGCCGCTCTAGCAGGTCAATCGCACAATTGCCCGCTCTCTTTCGTTGCAGTGCCTTCAAACGCGCGCTAGAGCGCCTATCACAGGCAAAGATCTAGTCCGAGGGGAAACAGATATGGCTCGTAAGAAGATTGCGCTCATCGGTGCAGGGATGATTGGGGGCACCTTGGCCCATATCGCGGCGCGCGAAGAGCTGGGCGACATTGTATTGTTCGATATCGCTGAAGGCGTGCCACAGGGCAAAGCTCTGGATATTGATGAAGCCAGCCCGGTGTTTGGCTCCGACATCGATATCAAAGGTGCCAATGACTATGCCGCCATTGCTGGCGCAGACGTCTGCATTGTTACAGCGGGTGTGCCCCGCAAGCCTGGCATGAGCCGGGATGACTTGATCGGTATCAATCTTAAAGTGATGAAGGCCGTCGGCGAAGGCATTAAAACCTATGCCCCTAATGCCTTTGTCATCTGCATCACCAACCCGCTTGACGCCATGGTTTGGGCGCTGCGCGAATTCTCGGGCCTGCCCCATAATATGGTTTGCGGGATGGCTGGCGTGCTCGATAGCGCGCGCTTCCGCTGGTTCTTGGCAGAACACTTCAAAGTGGCCGTCGAAGACATTCACGCTTGGACCCTCGGCGGTCATGGCGATGATATGGTGCCGATGGTGCGCTACTCGACTGTAGGCGGCTTGCCGCTGCCGGTTTTGGTTGAGCAAGGCAAGATCAGCCAAGATGAACTCGATGCCATTGTAAAGCGCACCCGTGGCGGTGGCGGCGAAATCGTGGCTCTTTTGAAGACTGGCTCGGCCTATTATGCGCCCGCGGAAAGCGCCATTGCGATGGCGGCCTCTTACCTCAAGGACAAGAAGCGCGTTTTGGCCTGTGCTTGTCATCTGACTGGCCAGTATGGCATCCATGACATGTATGTCGGCGTGCCTGCTGTGATTGGCGCAGGTGGAATTGAGAACATTATTGAGTTCCCAATGGATGCGGCTGAAAAAGACATGTGGGCAAAGTCGGTAGCTGCCGTAAATGGCCTCTTGGCTGCCTGCAAAGAGATTGAGCCCTCGCTGGCTTAATCGTGGTACTTGGTCCAACTCTCACCACGGCGAGATTAGTCCTGCGTCCACCGACGCAGGACGATTTCCCTGCTTTTGCTGCCATGATGGCAAACGCCGATCATGTGAAATTCATCGGCGGCGCTTTGCCTGAAGCCATGGCTTGGCGGCAATTGGCCACCATTACGGGTGCCTGGTCCCTGCGTGGTTTTTCAATGTTTTCAGTCCTTGAGCGTGATACGGGCCAATGGGTTGGCCGAATCGGGCCTTGGATGCCGCATGGTTGGCCTGGTACTGAAGTCGGCTGGGGGTTGGCACCAGAGGCTATGGGAAAAGGCTATGGTGTGGAGGCTGCCACCGCCTGTATGGATTGGGTCGTCGATCACCTTGGCTGGACGGACATCATTCACATTATTGATCCAGCGAACAAACCGTCTGAAGCTTTGGCTGCCCGCATAGGTTCAACCAATTTGGGTCCTACGAAAATGCCAGAGCCCATGCATGAGCTTCAGGTTAATGCGTGGGGCCAGAGCGCGCAGCAATGGCGTGCGCGGCGGGCCGGTTAGCGCTCGCCAGCCAGTAAATTCCCGATAATCGTATCTGCGACGAGACATCCGGCCGCGGTTAGCCCTAAGTGGGTTGGGCTTTGCCACATCAGGCCTTGGCCGATCCGAGCTTGAATCTGATCCTCGGGGAGGGGCACGCCGGGCGCGTCATATAGGGCGACACCATCCAGCATGCGCAATCCCATGAGCCAGAACTCATCGCGAACGGCGTCGAGCGTTAAGCTGTCATCCTCTAAGATACCATTGCCACTTTGTGTAACGCTGTCACAATAGGCTTTCGGGCGGAGGTGGGCTTTGGTTGCCCGTCGCGCCCCACCCCAGCCCAACCGGCCATGCGCACCGGGGCCAACACCAATCCAATCCTGCGACGTCCAATAGAGCAGATTGTGCCGCGACCGATTGTTGCTTCCCTTGGCGTGATTGGAAACCTCATAGGCGTCAAAGCCTGCCCCCTCAAGAAGGGTCTGGGTCAGGGTGAAGAAGTCAGCTGCTTGATCATTATCAGGCAGGCAAAGCGTGCCGCGCGAGGCCGCTTTGGCAAAAGCTGTCCCCTCTTCAATCGTCAATTGATAGGGCGAGACATGGTCGGGTTGAAGCGTCAGCGCCAGCTCTAACTCCTGCTGCCACGTCTCTAAGGTTTGGCCCTGGCGGGTATGAATGAGGTCAATCGACAGGCGCGGGAAAATTGTTCGGGCTAGGCGCGCCGCGCTCAGACCTTCTTGCGCACTGTGAAACCGCCCGAGCTGTTTAAGGCTTGCATCATCTAACGCCTGTAGGCCGAGCGATAGGCGCTCTACCCCGGCATTGCGAAGGTCTTGAAACCGGGCGGCTTCTGCGTCGGTGGGGTTGGCTTCCAAACTGATCTCGAAGCTGTCTTCAAAACCCCAGAGGCGATCTGCCTGTTCGATGATTCGGCGGACTTGGTCCGGGGCCATGAGGCTGGGTGTTCCGCCGCCAAAAAACAGGCTTGTCAGTGGGCGCTTACCTGTTTGGTCACGCCAATAAGTCATATCCGCTAGAATGGCCTCAAGCAGGGGCTCGGTTTCTTGGCCGCGCGCCTTGTAAACGTTGAAATCACAATAGGGGCAGATGGCCGCGCAAAAGGGCCAATGCACATAAAGCCCCAGTTGACGCTGGCTCATGACAGCACGGCAGCAACAAATTTCGCAAATGCATCCGCACGATGGCTCATGGCGTGCTTAACCGCAGGATCCAGCTCGCCAAACGTTTCAGTGTGCCCTTTAGCCACGAAGATAGGATCATAACCAAAGCCGTTTGAACCTCGCGGGGTTGCAACGACTTCACCTACAACTTCTCCCTCGAAGGCTTCCTCGCGCCCATCGGGATAAACCAGTGCCAGGGCGCAAACGAAACGCGCCGAGCGGTCTGTCGCGCCTTTGGCTTGGAGTTGGCGCTCAATTTCCGCCATGGCCGCATAAAAGTCGCGATCAGGCCCCGCCCAGCGCGCTGAATAAATGCCGGGCGCACGGTCAAGTGCCATGACCTCTAGCCCCGAATCATCTGCCAAAGCCGGCAGACCCGTTGCGAGGCACGATGCCCGAGCCTTCAAGAGCGCATTGCCAATAAAAGTAACCTCGGTCTCCTCTGGTTCAGGTACGCCGAGATCACCTGCACTAACGACCTCAATGCCAAACGGGGTAACGAGGGCAGCAATCTCTTTTAGCTTGCCCTTATTGTGGCTTGCGATCACAAGTTTTTCAAAAGGCTTACTGGTTTTTAACATGGCTTATCTTTCGCATCTCTTGTGGCTTTGTTAGACCTTCACCACAAAGCCTGACTACAGCTGAGCGGAAAAGCTCGGCACTCGTGATTCGACCAAGGCGACCCTCGCCCTTGAAGGAGCTCAGAATGATTTCGACCCGTGCCATCGTCCTTGCCCTTACGCTTTCTGTCTCGCCTATGGCGGTGGCGATTGCAACGGCCCAGACTGCCGCAACCACGCCTGCACCTGCTGCGGTGGAGACCCGAACTGTTGGGCAATTGGTGATGCAAAATGTGCCGGTCACGCCCGAAGCCGTTCGGGAACGCTTGATCCAATACACAAATACGCGCGCTGCCTCGTTTCAGGATTTTCTGCCCGATGGCGGCATTCTGATTTCCACGCGCTTTGGCGATGTGCCGCAAATCCATGAGGTCAAAATGCCGATGGGGGCACGCAGCCAATTGACCTATTATGCAGAACCCGTCGGTGGTGCGGCGGTCCGGCCAAATTCGGGTGGTAGCTTCGTTTTTGGCAAGGATAAGGGTGGGGATGAGTTCACCCAAGCCTATCTGTTTGACCGTGCCACAGGTCTTGCGAAAGCCTTTACCGAACCTGGCACCCAAAACGCGGGTATCCGCTTTACCAAGGATGGTAAGCTGGCAGCTTGGACAGTAACCCGAAACGGCACGGCCGTGCGCGATATTGTGATTGCTAATCCAGACCAACCTGAAAGCCGCCGCTTGGTCTATCGCGCAGAAGGCGGCTTTGGCATCGCTGACCTATCTGATGATGGCAAGACCATTCTTTTGGGGCAAGGAATCTCGGTCAATTACTCCAAGCGTTGGGTTTTGGATGTTGCGACTGGCACTTTGACGCCCATCACGCCCGATCTGAAAGTCTCCTATGATGGCGGGACTTTCGCGGCAGACGGCAAGTCGATTTATATCCTGACGGACGAAGGCTCTGAGTTTTCCTATCTGGTTCAATTGGACTTGGCGACCGGTGCCCGGACCCGCGTGTCGCCTGCCATGAATTGGGATGTTGAAGGCTATGACCTTTCCCCCGATGGCAAAACCTTGGCCTTTACGGTCAATGAGAATGGTCTTTCGAAACTCTATCTGCAAAGCACAGCAAAGGGCGCGAAGGCGGAGTTGGTTGCTTTGCCAGTTGGCACCGTCGGTGGCGTCGATTGGGACCCCTCGTCCAAACGGCTTGGGATGACAATTTCCACCGCCAAAGCGCCGGGCGATGCTTATACCTATGATGTTGCGACCAAAAAGCTGACCCGTTGGACGATGAGCGAAATCGGGGGCTTAAATCCTGATAGTTTCGTTGAGCCAAGCTTCTTCAACTATCCAACCTTTGACAAGGTTGATGGTAAGCCGCGCACCATTCCAGCCTTTATCTACAAGCCAAAGAACGCGAGTGCGTCAAACCAAGCCCCGGTGATCATCAATATCCATGGCGGTCCAGAAGGCCAATCGCGTCCAGGCTTCTCCTCCACGGTGCAATATTGGGTGAATGAGCTTGGTGCAGCCGTGATTTTCCCGAACGTGCGTGGGTCAACCGGCTATGGCAAGACCTATGTCGATCTTGATAATGGCTTCAAGCGGGAAGATTCGGTCAAAGATATTGGTGCGCTTCTGGATTGGATTGCCACCCAACCAGATTTGAACCAGCGCAAAGTCGTGGTCTATGGTGGCTCCTATGGCGGCTATATGGTGCTTGCCAGCATGACCAATTTCAACGACCGTCTCGCCGGTGGCATCAATATTGTCGGCATCTCGCACTTCGCGACTTTCCTACAAAACACCAATGGCTATCGTCGTGACTTGCGCCGTGTCGAATATGGCGATGAGCGCGATCCAGCCATGCGTGCCTTCCATGAAAAAATCGCGCCTTTGAACAATGCGCATAAGATCACCAAGCCCCTCTTTGTGATCCAAGGCGCGAACGACCCACGCGTACCCATGTCCGAGGCCGATCAGATCGTCGCGAAGGTTCGCAACAATGGTGGCCAAGTCTGGTACATGGTTGCCAAGGATGAGGGCCATGGATTTGCCAAGAAGAGCAATCGTGACGCCCAACGCGAAGCTGAAACCCTCTTCTTCCAGCAGGTTTTTGGAGCAAAATAGCCCAGGTTAGGCTGTGCTGTTACGCAGTGAATACGCGTGACAGCACAGCTTGACGGTCTAGACCCCAGGCATTGGTAAGGCCTTGGGCAAAGAGGTGGCGGACGTCATTCGCCGGGACCAGATCACGATCCTCATAAAGCCGGTTCAAGCCGGGCCAATCACCCAGCATCTTGCCGCCCTTCACAGCACCGCCCAACAGGAAGGAAACCCCGCCAGTCCCATGATCTGTGCCGCCCGTGCCATTGACCCGCACGGTACGCCCGAATTCTGTGGCAATCACAACCGTCGTAGTCGCCCACACCGGGCCTAGACCCTCACGCAAGGCCTTAATGGCAGAATCTAGGGCCTCCAATCGATTGGCTAATTGGCCTTGGGCACCACCTTGGTTGGCATGGGTGTCCCAGCCTTCAAACGAGAGGACAGCACCAGCAGGTCCACCAGGGGCTGCTAGAATGCGGGCGGCAGCACTTGCCAAAGGCGCATAGGCCCCTTGGCGGCCACGGCCTTCGTTACCACCCATCATGGTGCCACCATCTGCAATGCGATCGGTCTCAATCGCCATGGCCAATGCGTTGGACAGCATGGCATCGCCTGCATAGAGGTCTGACAGGCGTGCCAACGTGTCCATATCGCTTTCTGGCGCCAAGGGCGGTGCCCAAGATGTGGCTTTAGCTGGACCGCGCAAGACCAAGGGAATGGTTCGGCCGATGGCAACCCCTTCCTGATGAGGCCCATTGGGCAGCATGGCCAAAGCGCGGTTCATCCAGCCAGAGCGCGCGCTGGTCATCTGTGTGGTTCCCGCTTCGAGCAAGTCTTGCGCGTCAAAGTGCGACCGCTCCCGGTACGGGCTGGCTGCTGCGTGCATGAAGGACATGTGGCCCTTTTGCCAAAGCCCGTGCATTTCCTTTAGGGCGGGGTGAAGACCAAAACCGTCCACCAGCGGCAGGGTCCCATTTGGCCCACCCGGTCCGTCCAGAGCAATCGCGCCGCGAAAGCTCTGATAGTTTGGATCGCCATAGGGCACGACCGCCGTAAGGCCGTCCATCGCGCCCCGCAGGATGATGAAGACGAATTTGCCAGATGTTGTCGCGGCTTGAGCAAAGCTTGCCGTTCCACCCAACATGGCGAGAGATAGGCCTGAAAGGCCAGCGGTGAGGAGCGTGCGGCGGTTGGTCATCTGCGTTGAAACTCCGGGCTCATAAGGGCAAGCACAATGCCTTGACGGGCGGTTTGGGCGCGCGAGATAGCTGTTTTGGTTTTGTCTGTGAGGGCAGGGCCAAGGGCGGTTTCCGCAAAGGCCAAGGGCTGGAACGTCTCGCCAATCACATCGGCGGCAAGGTTTGCCCAATCAATCCGCTTAAGAATCGCGTCGGGCGCTGCCCATTCACTGGCGACATCTGGCCAGCCCTTTGGACTGGGTGCCCGCCACGGGGTTTGACCCAATTGCTCGAAGGTTGATCGCAGGGCCTGCGTCGACGTGGCGTTGGCACCGCTTGCCCGCATGGTTGAGAGCAAAAAGTCATTCGGGGTTTTGAATTTTTGGGCTTCTGGGGTCCAAGCTTCGGGACTTTGAACCAGCGTTTTGGCTAAAGCAGATAGATCACCGCGGCTCTGCAGGAAGGCGTTTTCAAGCCGTGTTACAAGGGCAGGGGGCGGGTCATCGGCCACAAAATGCTGGGCAAGTTTGAAGGCGATCCGCTTTGCCACCGATGGCTGGCGCGCCAAATGGGCGAGGATATCAAGCGCTTGCCGCTCTCCGGTGGCGGGGAAGTTTTTGCCAAGGATTGTGCGACTGCCCGGTTCGTGCAGCGCAGATACGAATATGGTGGTGCCCATCTCTGCGCCTTGCGCCAATCGACGCAAGCGAGGCCCTGCAACCGTCCACCCTGTAAGGGCGCGGGCAAATTCGGTGACATCGGCTTGGGTGTAGCCCCCATCAGCTCCCAACGTATGAAGCTCAAGGATTTCACGCGCCAGATTTTCATTCAAACCCGCGGCCCGCCTGCGACCTTGTTGGTTTTGCGCAGCTTGAGAATTTGGACCAATCGACTGCGCCTGATCGAGATAAATGAGCATGCCGACATGGGTGTCAGCCTTCACAAGCAAGTCCTCGAACCGACCCCAGACATGTGGTCGAATGGCTTCGCGCTCAAAAGAGCCCGGAAAGGGTGTGGTCTGGAAATTGCGCGCGGCCATGGTGAAATGGTTTGACCAGAACTGGACCCAACGCTCAGCAAAGGGGGCTGGGGTTGTCACCGCATGCTGAATGCGGGCTTCAATTTCTGGACCCGTCGTTTTGCTGATGAGGTCAGCTAAGCGCACACGTTCGTCGAAATTCACGGCTGGATTGGGCGATTGAGCGCCGCGCTGTTGGGCTGCACGCGCCTGCTGATAGCTTTGCAGGGCTTCAAAAGCCTGGGCGCTGGATAGCAGACCATTTGCCGGGAGGTTGGTGGATGCGGCGTTGCCAATTTGGCTCATAAGCCAAGCCTTTGGGTCGCGTGCAATCTGGCCAAGTTCGCCGGGCCTAGCCCCTAGTCCAAATCGATTGGCAGCAATGACAGCATTTAGGCTCATGATACTGGCGCCTCCTTAGTGGGTCTAACGCACTGCCATCTCCATTCCGTCGCGCGACTTACCAAAGGATCTAAGCTGGCCGTACGCGCTCCCCAAATAATGCTGAACCGACACGAACGTGCGTTGCACCCAATCTAATGGCGGTTTCAAAATCGCCGCTCATGCCCATTGAAAGGACCGACAAGCCATGGCGTTGGGCCAGCTTGGCTAGAAGGGCAAAATGCATCGCAGGCTCTTCATCCTCCGGTGGAATGCACATGAGCCCCTCGATCGGCAAGTTATGTTCGGCGCATAGTGCCAACAAGGCTGGAAGGTCACGTGGCGCAACCCCAGCCTTTTGTTCCTCTTCACCGGTATTTACTTGGACCAAGAGCCTTGGAAGTTTGTGACCTGCCTGAGCCAGTTTCGCCAAGGTTTGAACCAACTTCGGACGATCCACTGTTTCGATGACATCGAACAAGGCGATGGCGTCTTCGGCCTTATTGCTTTGGAGTGGGCCAATCAAATGTAGGGTAAGGTCCGGGTGGGCTTTGCGGCGGTCTGCCCATCGGCCTTGGGCTTCTTGCACGCGGTTTTCACCAAAGACGCGGAGGCCAGCGGCCAAAGCAGCTTCGATTCGGTCTTCAGGTTGAACTTTTGACACCGCGACCAAGGTGACGCTGTCGTTCGGCCTTTGGCTTGCTTGCGCGGCCTGCTTGATCCGGCCCGTGATTTCGGCGATGCGTTGGTTTATGTCCATGCCAAGGCTTCTAGCCGCCCTGCGCTCATTCCGAAAGCCCGTGACGTCAGGCTATCCGCGTCTTATTGTGCTTACAGACCCCGCGCGGGGTTATGACCTGGCACGTCAGGCTGCTGCTTGTCCGCCAGAGTCGATTCTCATCGAGCGGACCTATGGCAAAAAGCCAACAGCGCTTAGGGGCCCTCGTGGTCGAGGGCCGATCCGGTTAGCAACCGTTCCTCCGCGTGTGGCCCGACAGACTCAGCTGGATGGGATTCATTGGCCAGAAAGGCGTCTAAGGCTGCGCCATCGTAGTAAGACCTCTGACCTGATCGAAACCGCTTCTGCCCATCGGGGCCTGAGCATCGCCAAAGCACAGCAATTGGGCATTAAGGCGATTCTGGTTTCGGTGGCTTTTCCGAGTCAAAGCCCAAGCGCGAATGGCCCGGGCGTAGGTCGACCTAAAGGCGTGATTCGCCTTGCCTTGCTGCAACGTGCGTTTCCATCCTGTGATCTGTACGCACTTGGTGGAATTCGGGCCAAGACGGCGCGCCTGCTTGCACGCAGCAACCTTTATGGTGTGGCCCTAATTAGTGGATTGTGAGGCTAATTACAGCTGTTGGCACCCGAAGCAGCCAAACTAAAGCTTAGAATTTGAAAGCTGATTCGACTTTAACGCCAGGCTCACGACGCTGAGAGCGATCGCGGTTCTGAGAAACACCTAATTGCTCGTTTGGTACCACAACTTCGCCACCGACGCGGAATTTTGGCGAAATCTGATAGAAGGCACCTGCCAATGTGCGGCCCGAATTTTGGCCGTTGCGCGGTGTTAGCGCAGTTGGTGGGTCTTGCTGCACGCCAAAAGTCATGCCCCAACGGCTGCGTGGGTCAACCTTTACAGCGGCCTTAAGCTCGCCCCGAGGCACCCAAGCGTTTGCCCCATCGCGCACTTCAGAGCCGAAAGTGAATCGCTCATACCAAGGAGCTTGTGCTGTTTGAGCTGTCGACGCCGTTGGATTTACAGTCTTTTGGTCACGCGCGACGGCTTGACCACCACTCATCACCATGAGTGTTGCCAAACTTGCTGCCATGATCAAACGGCTTCCAAACACGCCAAACTTTCCTTTCAGACCATCTGGTGAACGAGGATGGATGCAATTCTTTACTATTTCCTTGCGTGGTTAAGAGCAATCCTAAATTGTTGTGAACTTCTGCATTCCCGTGAATCTGCTGCCCATCGCGTCAATATAGTGATGAATATGCAACGCGTCGGTCAGACGCTGTCACCCCGCGGGCAGTATTGTTGGCATTGGATCGCACCTTTGACTCTAGCGCAAGAACAGCTTCATGCTATAGACCCATGGCTTTCCGTCCGGGGCGGGCGGGGGAGCTAGTCTGGAGCATGCCAATGCGCGTCGTCGCGCCTACACTTATCGTCGCACTCATGGTCGCAACCGGTTTGGGTGGCTGCGCCACCCGCGCAAAGACGACTTCGACCGATCAAGCTGCTGCCGCCGCTGCTGCACCGCAGGCAAAGAAGGCACGGACCGGTCTGTTCTCAGGCCGCTCTGCGAAGGGCACTGGCGAAGCAGGTATCGGGGTGAATGCTTTCTTATGGCGGGCAACGCTGGATACCTTGAACTTTATGCCACTTCTGGACTCAGATCCATTTGGTGGCACTTATGTCACGGACTGGCATGCGGTTGCTGAAAAGCCTGATGAGCGCTTCAAGGTCCAAGTTTATATTCTGGACACGCGCTTGCGCGCGGATGGCCTGTCTGTCCAAGTTTTCCGTCAAGCAAAAGACGTAACCGGGTCGTGGGTAGATGCCACGGTTGACCCCGATACGGCTATTCAGATTGAAAATGCGATTCTGACCCGAGCACGGCAGTTGCGCATCTCTCAACTCGAAACGCGCTAATAGAATTAGCCAGTGCGCCTGTGAGATTTGTCAGCCAGGCCCTGCGTCGGGGCTGGTCGAACTGCCTGTGTCTGCTTGGCAGCGCGCCTGCTTTTAGGGCAAAGACATACGGGTTATTTGGCTGTTCGGTGCTGGACCGTCCACCCATTGAATTTGGTCTAAGGCAATAAGGGTCTTTTATGGCTGCACGTTACAATCATCGCGAAACCGAACCGCGCCAACGCGCGCGCTGGGACGCTGCCAAATTGTTTGAGGCTGGCCCGCCAGACCCCTCTCGTGCCAAATGCTATGTGTTGGAAATGTTCCCTTATCCATCGGGCCGCATTCATATTGGTCACGTCCGCAACTATGCCATGGGTGACGTGATCGCGCGGCGTCGTCGCGCGGCCGGTGATCAAGTTCTGCATCCGATGGGGTGGGACGCTTTCGGTTTGCCCGCAGAAAATGCGGCGCGCGAACGGGGCGCGCATCCTGGAACTTGGACGCGCCAGAATATCGACGCCATGCGTGCCCAATTGCAACAATTGGGTTTTGCGATCGACTGGTCGCGCGAATTTGCCACTTGCGAACCATCCTATTACCGCCATCAGCAGAAAATGTTTTTGGACTTTCTCAAAGCGGGCCTTGTGTATCGCAAGAAGAGCAAGGTGAATTGGGATCCAGTTGAGAATACGGTTCTGGCCAATGAACAGGTTGTCGATGGTCGCGGCTGGCGCTCGGGCGCACTGGTTGAGCAACGCTATTTGGAGCAATGGATGTTCCAGATCACGCGCTATGGCGAGGAACTAATTGCCGCATTGGACGATTTGACTGGCTGGCCTGAAAAAGTGCGCATCATGCAGCACAATTGGATCGGCAGGTCTGAGGGCTTGCGCTTTCGGTTCCAGTTTGACTCAACAACGCCATCGCCGATCGGTGGGGGGTTGGAAGTGTACACAACCCGACCCGACACGCTCTTCGGTGCCTCATTTGCAGGCATTTCGGTGGACCATCCGATTGCTTTGGCTTTGGCCGAAGCCAACCCAGCACTCGCGGAATTTTGCGAATCCTGTCGGCGTGCGGGCACCTCGGAAGAGGCTATTGAGACTCAAGAAAAGCGTGGGTTTGATACTGGCCTGCGCGTTATTCACCCATTTGATGCCAGCCAAACTTTGCCCGTTTGGATCGCGAACTTCGTCCTGATGGATTATGGCACTGGGGCAATCTTTGCTTGCCCCGCACATGACCAGCGCGATTATGAGTTTGCGACAAAATACAATCTGCCGATCAAGCCCGTCATCCTGCCCGAAGGCGCAGATCCAAGCGCGGTGACGTTGGAAAATGGACCCTATCTGGGTCAGGGCAACGTGTTCAACTCTGATTTCTTGGACGGGATGACAAGCGAGGACGCAAAGTCTGCGGCCATGGATCGGATGGAGGCTTTGGGTGCGGGAGAGCGTACGGTAAACTTCCGTCTGCGGGATTGGGGCGTATCCCGTCAGCGCTATTGGGGCTGCCCGATCCCGATCATCCACTGCAAGACCTGCGGTCCAGTCGGTGTGCCGGAAGACCAATTGCCCGTGACTTTGCCCGAGGATGTGACCTTCGACAAACCGGGCAATCCTTTAGACCATCATCCAAGCTGGAAGCACGTCGACTGCCCAAAATGTGGGGCCCCGGCGGTGCGGGAGACCGATACGCTCGATACCTTCGTCGATTCATCCTGGTATTGGGCGCGTTTTTGTGGCCAACCACAGGATCGGCCAACCGACTTAGCGGCTGTTTCTCATTGGTTGCCGGTCGATCACTACATTGGCGGGGTTGAGCACGCAGTCTTGCACTTGCTCTATTCGCGCTTTTTTGCCCGCGCCATGAAGGCAGTTGGCCATCAGCCGACTTCAGAGCCTTTCAGCCGGCTCTTTACCCAAGGCATGGTGACGCATGCGACCTATAAGTCGCAAGCGGGTCACTGGTTGTCGCCGGATGAAGTTGAGATTACGGGCACAACCGCCGTCGAGATCGCAACCGGGAAGCCTGCTGTAATTGGACCCATCGAGAAGATGTCGAAGTCCAAGCGCAATACCGTCGACCCTGAAGACATTATCGATACCTATGGTGCCGATGTGGCGCGTTTGTTCGTTCTGTCGGACTCCCCACCCGAACGGGATGTGGAGTGGTCTGAATCGGGCGTCGAAGGTTCTTGGCGCTTTGTACAGAAAATCTGGGCAGCCTTTGATGCCTTACCCGAAGGCGTGCCTGGCCCGATGCATGTCGCGACGGGGGTGAGTGGTGCCGCACTCGAGTTGCGTCGTGCTGGCCATAAGGCGATTGCCGCCATCAGCTTGGCGATTGATTCCTATCGCTTCAACAGCGCCATCGCGCAATTCCATGAATTGGTCGGCCACATCCGCCGCTCGGAAAGCGATGATAGCGCCGACATGTTGTCGGCTCGGGTTGAGGTCTTGGGAGTTCTGGCTCGCGTCCTGCAGCCCTTTACACCGCATTTGGCGGAAGAAGCTTGGCTGCGTATGGGTGGCGAAGGCTTTGTCGCAACCGCACCTTGGCCGGAGGCCGATCAAAGCTTGCTGGCGGAAGCCACCATCATGTTGCCGGTGCAAGTTGATGGCAAGAAGCGGGGCGAATTGCACGTTGCCAAAGGAACATCCAAGGAAGAGCTTGAGTCCTTGGCCTTGGCGTTGCCCGAAGCCACACACTTCCTTGCGGGACGAACTGTGGCTAAACTCATCGTGGTTCCAGACCGGATCATCAATATCGTGACCCGTGCAGCATAGGATGGACAAGGCATTGGCTAAGCTGGGTGTGCTCGTTTGCATAGTTGGATTGTCGGCAATGTTGGCCGGCTGCGGTTTCCAACCTGTCTACAGCACACAGGGATCTGGGATCGGACCTGTAACCATTGCCGCCATTGAAGGCCGCACCGGCTATTATTTGCGACAAGAGCTTGACCGGCGTGCGGTGCTTGAGCAGGGGACGGCTAGCCCCCGTGTTTTGAGCGTGAAATTGACCCGGATCTTTACCCCCGCTGCGCAGGGCACAGACGGGATTTCGACCCGCAATGAGATGACCGTGACTGCCACTTATGTTTTGGCTGCAGCGCCGCCTCTTCCCGCTGTGACTGGCACCATCACCACAAACGTCGCTTATGAAAGCCTGGATCAGGCCTTTGGCGATGTCGCTTTGCAAGCTGATGCGGAAGAACGTGTGGCCAATCAAATTGCGGAACGGCTGTGGTTAGACCTCCAGCGGCAAGTGCGGGCAGCGCGATGAAGCTGACGGGTCTTGCGGCCGTGAAGGCCGCGCAAAAGGACCTTTCGCCGCGCTTTGTGATCCTGTCTGGACCTGATTCTGGTCAGTTGCGCCGCCTCGCAGAAGCACTTGCAACCCGCCATCGGGCCCAGAATCCAGAGCTGGAATTTAAGCGCTTTTCTGAGGATGATTTGAAGGCCAATCCTGGTGG
The DNA here is from genome assembly GCF_002105465.1 of Aquidulcibacter paucihalophilus. Lineage (GTDB taxonomy): Bacteria > Pseudomonadota > Alphaproteobacteria > Caulobacterales > Aquidulcibacteraceae > Aquidulcibacter > Aquidulcibacter paucihalophilus. The sequence continues at coordinate 138,953 of NZ_NCSQ01000174.1, read as the reverse complement.
CGTTGAGGAAGCCATCAGCAGCGCCTCGCTGTTTGGCGGGGCCGCCATTGCTCATGTGCGGGTCAGTGGCGAGAAAGATGCCGCCTCACTGGCTGGCCTATTGGAACGTGTCGACAAAGGTGGTCCCAAGCCAGAAGGGGTCTTGATCCTAGACGTTGGGGACATTGGCCGCAGCTCAAAAACGCGTAAGGCCTTTGAGGATTCAGCTCACGCGTGGTCGCTTCAATTATACGAGACAACCCGCGATGAATTGCTGGGTGTTGCCCGCGCCGAAGCAAAGGCTGCGGGCGTTAGTATTGAATTGGATGCACTGGCCGCGATCTTGGAGGCCGTCGCGCAAGATACCAATTCGGTTGCAGCAGAGGTGCAAAAGCTTGCCGTCTATGCGGGCACTGACGGTGTAATTGACCTGGCGTGCGTTGAGGCTGTGGGCTCTGGTGGTCGCGAAGCGGGCTTGGATGAGGCTATTGATGCCGCTTTTTCAGGTCAGCCTGCTCTCATGGTACAGCGGCTTGAGCAGGCTTTCGGCGGCGGGGCCAATCCTGTGGCAATCTTGAACGGTACGGGTCGGCGCGTCCGGCTTTTGCTGCAAGTTCGGGCTGGCGTTGAAGCCGGCGGCAATGCGGCCGAGATGCTTAAGCACCCCAAGATGGGGGTCTTTTGGAAGCGACAGGCCGAAGTCGCCCGTCAAGCGGGTCTGTGGAGCCGTGCAGCCCTTGAAGACGTTTTGACAGCGACTTTGGAAGCTGACGGTCAAGTCAAGCGGGCAGGATCCCCAGACACTGCCTTGGTGGAACAATTGCTGATCCGCATCGCCAAAAGGGCTGAGCGGATCGCCAAGCGCTAAAGCGAGATTTAATCGTTCTTACCCGCGCGCTGGTCGCGCCAAGCCGCAATCCGAAGGCGAAGTGCGTTGAGCTTGATAAAGCCTTCAGCGTCCTTCTGATTATAGCCACCGGCGGCATCAAAGCTGATCAGTTCTTTGTTATAGAGCGAGAGCGGGCTCGACCGACCCTGCACATAGACACCGCCCTTGTAGATTTTCAATGTCACTTCGCCGGTGACGTCTTCCTGGCTGCTGTCGATCGCGGCCTGCAGCATCTTCCGCTCTGGTGTGAACCACATGCCATTGTAGATTAAGGCGGCATAGCGCGGCATCAATTCGTCCTTGAGATGCATGGCCCCGCGGTCAAGGGTGATGCTTTCCATAGCACGGTGGGCTTGCCACAGGATCGTGCCGCCTGGGGTCTCATAGTAACCGCGTGACTTCATGCCAACAAAGCGGTTTTCGACAAGATCGAGGCCACCCACACCATTTTCCGCGCCAATGCGATTGAGTTCGCCCAAGAGCGCTGCTGGGCCATAGGCCTTGCCATTCAAAGAGATGGGGTCGCCGCGCTCAAAGCCAATTGTGATCATCGTCGCTTTATCGGGCGCTTCTTCCGGTGTGATGGTACGACGATCGGCGCGTTTGGAAACCAGATCGGGCACCGGCTCGTTTGGATCTTCGAGGACAAGGCCCTCAGAGGAAGTGTGAAGCAGATTCGCATCGATCGAGAAGGGGGCGTCTTGCTCCTTCCCGGTGGCAATCTCTATTCCGTGCTTTTTGGCATAGGCGATTAGGTCTGGGCGCCCTTGGAAGCTCCACTCCCGCCATGGCGCAATCACGGTCACATCGGGCTTCAGGGCATAATAGGAGACTTCAAACCGCACTTGGTCGTTGCCCTTGCCGGTTGCACCGTGACACACGGCATCGGCCCCAACCAGATTGGCGATCTCAACTTGGCGCTTCGCGATTAGTGGCCGCGCAATCGAGGTGCCCAACAGATAGACGCCTTCATAGAGGGCGTTGGCACGAAACATCGGGAACACATAGTCGCGAACAAATTCATCGCGCAGGTCGTCGATGAAGATATTCTCTGGCTTTACCCCTGCAGCCAGTGCCTTTGTGCGCGCAGGTCCTAGTTCCTCGCCTTGACCAAGATCAGCCGTAAAGGTCACGACCTCACAGCCATAGGTCTCCTGCAACCACTTCAAAATGATCGAGGTGTCTAGGCCACCAGAATAAGCGAGAACGACTTTGTTGACTTTGCGCGCGGTGGTCATAGGGCTTGGGTTCCAAGGCTAAATCATGTGCAGTCGTGCTAGGCAATCCGAGCTTGGAGATCAAGCGGTCTGAGCAACGTCGCCTTGATTTGAATGTTACGTGCGGACCTTTAGCGCTGCTTGTCCTTATTGAGCCATTTGATGGCAAAGGCGAGGTGGAGCAAATGTGCCAACACAAAGGCGAAGGCCATGAAAACCCGCGAGGTACCTAATGACACGGCCTCTTGGGTCAATTGTCCGGTTGGCACACGGTGCGCCAGAAACGTGAGTAGGAGGCCAAATCCTGCAGCCAGAGCGGGCGCGAACAAAAGCGCAAACCGTCTGGGCGCTGTCCAAGTGGGCTGACCATTGAGGCCAAACTGCATCGGAATACGCGCACCAGCGTCAATCTTGGCAGCGGCGGACGCCGAAATCAAAGCCATCAGGGTGAGGCCGGCAACAAAGCACAAATCCCCGGTCCAAAGCAGAAAGTGAGAGAAATCGAGCGGGTTCACGCCATCGACTAGAGCACCATAACTGGCCTTTGAATAGGGCCTTTACGGCGCCTGTTGCGCTAGACGACTACCTGTGTGCCCAGTTCGACAACCCGCCCCGAAGGAATATGGAAGAAGTCCGTTGCATTGGTGGCGTTCTTCGAGAGGAAAATATACAAATGGTCCTGCCACAAAGGCATGCCAGAGGTGCTGGACGCTACAATGGTGCGGTGCCCCAAGAAGAAGCTGGTCGACATGATGTCGAACTTCAGGCCTTGTTTCCGGCACATGGTGAGCGCTTTGGGAATATTCGGGCTTTCCATGAAACCGTAATTGACGATCACGATGCGCACGTCGGGAATGATCTCTTCAATTTCAATCCGATCGGCATCTGCGACGCGCGGCGTTTCGGCCGTCCGGACGCTTAAAATGGCGATCTTTTCATGCAGAACCTTGTTGTGCTTCAGGTTATGCATCAGCGCCACAGGGGCAAGGTCAGGGTCACTCGTCAAGAAGATCGCCGTACCCGCCACGCGGTGGGGCGGATGGGCCATGAGGGTCTTGAGAAGATCGCGTAGCGGAATTGAGTCGCGCCGCGTCTTCTCCGACAAGATTTGGCTGCCTTCCTGCCATGTCCACATAATGACGACGATGGCCGCGCCTAGAACCAGCGGGAACCAAGCCCCGTGCGGGATTTTCAGGACTTGCGAGCCAAGGAAAACAATGTCCAGCGCCGCAATCGGCACCAGCAACAAAGCGGCTTGGAACCCATTCCATTTCCACAAACGGGTCACGACGGGAACAGCCAACAATGTATCCATGAACATGGCACCGGTGATCGCGATGCCATAGGCGGACGTCAAATTGCCTGATGACTTGAACGAGAACAGAAGGACCAAAACACCAATCATCAAGAAGGTGTTGACTTGGGGCACATAGATTTGCCCGGCCTGGGTCTCGCTGGTGCGACGGATTTGCATACGGGGCAGGAGGCCCAGTTGCACTGCTTGCTGGGTCATGGAGAAGGCGCCAGTGATCACCGCTTGGCTGGCAATGACCGCCGCCAAAGTTGCCAAAATCATGACTGGCCAGAAGGCAAATTCGGGCACCATCATCCAGAATGGGTCTGCTTTCGCCGCTGGATTGGCCAACACAAACGCGCCTTGGCCAAGATAATTCAAAGCCAAGGATGGGAAGACAAGTACGAACCAAGCCGCACGGATGGGGTTTTTGCCAAAGTGGCCCATATCCGCATAGAGCGCCTCAGCACCCGTCACAGCAAGGAAGATCGAGCCCAATATGACCAGGGCCACAAGGCCATTTTCCATCAGAAAACGCAGCGCATAAATTGGGTTGAACGCCAGCCAAACGCGGGGATCATCGGCAATATGATAGATGCCAAGGCCCGCCAAAGTCAGGAACCACAAAGCTGTTACCGGGCCAAACAAGGCCGCAATTTTATGGGTGCCTTTGGATTGTACCAGAAACAAGCCAACCAAAATCGCCGCAGAGATCGGCAAAATATAGGGCGTGAACAAATTGCCGACGCCGGGCGCAATCTTCAGGCCTTCAATCGCACCCAGAACCGAAATCGCGGGCGTAATAATGCCGTCGCCATAAAAGAAGGCCGCACCCATCACGCCACAGAAAAACACCCATGGCGACTTTCGGCCCATCGCACGCTGTGCCAAGGCCATCAGGGCCAGCGTGCCACCCTCGCCCTTATTGTCGGCCCGCATCAGGAACACGACATATTTCAGGGTTACAATTAGGAACAAAGCCCACAGGACGAGGGAGACCACCCCTAGAACGGCCACCTCAAGATTGCCGGAGCCTTTGGCGTGCGCCAAGGCTTCGCGCATGGCATAAAACGGACTGGTCCCGATGTCGCCAAACACGACACCGACCGAACCAAGGGCAAGCATGAAAAATCCACGGGCGGACTGGCTACCATGACCATGGCCGCCACCTTGGGCGCCACTGGCTGGATCGCCAAAGCCTTTTGAGACTTCAGTGTCCGCTGACATATTTGAAGGCGATGCCATCTTGGCTCCCCGAACACAGTGAATCGGACTCTCGACCCGCTGCCTGTACGCGATTGTAGGCGGCGCCAATACGCCTTTTGTCGGGCGGCTTCAATGCTAAAGCACAATTGGGCATTGGGGCGAGCAGAATTTGCGGGTTACTGCACGTTTCTGACTGGCTTTGCTTGGGAACAGGCCGCATCGGCGGCAGGATATAAACTAGACGGGCGCACGGGGGCCGTCTATCCACGGTGCGGATGACCAAACCCCTTGGTGACAGGAGATCGCAATATGGCACGACGACTTTGTTTGGTAACTGGGGCTTCGGCTGGAATTGGTCAGGCGATTGCCCGCATTTATGCTGAACGCGGCTATGACCTTGCTTTGACGGCACGTCGGGCTGATCGCTTGGAGACGTTTGCCGCCGAATTGAAGCAGACTTGGGGGGCTGAGAGCATCACGATTGCCGCAGATTTGGCAGACCGCGCGGCTCCCGCACAGATTATTGGCGCGCTTGAAGCAGCGGGTCGCCCAGTTGATGCCTTGGTCAATAATGCTGGCTATGGCTTGCAAGGCAATTATCTAGCATCCAGCTGGGAGGACCATGCAGCCTTTATGCAGGTACTTGTCGAAGCCCCCCTTGAGCTCGCCTATCGTGTCTTGCCTGGCATGCAGGAACGTCGCTTTGGTCGCATCATGAATGTAGCGTCGCTGGCAGGCCATTTGCCCTCCGCAGCTGGGGCAACGCTTTATGGAGCCTCAAAGGCGTTTTTGATTAAGTTCAGCCAAGCGCTCAATCTGGAAAATACCGATAATGGCGTGCATGTTAGCGCGCTATGCCCGGGCTTTACCTATTCTGAATTCCACGACGTCAACGGCATGCGCGAACAAGTCTCCACCATGCCGAAATGGTTGTGGCAGGATGCAAAAACGGTTGCCCAAATCGGCTATGACGCGCTGGAAGCCAACCAGCCAGTGGTGGTGACGGGCACAACCAATAAGACGATTGCCGCCATTGGAAAGCTTTTGCCAGACAGCCTCGCCTTGCGCTTGATGAAGTCGCAAGTGCAAAAGTTTCGCCGCGCCGACTAAAGCTTAGCCCTTAGTGGCATCCACAAGGCTTATGCGGTGGCGTCCGTGGTTTGCGTGGCGGTGGGTCTAAATGTATCCGGTCGCGCACCCCTGAAAAGCGGGTGCCGCCACCAACAAACACATAACCGCCGCCGCCATAGCTATAGGAGGTCTCGGTCGGGAAGCCGACGCCATAGCTCATGCCACCCATGAAGAAGCTTGCGGGAATGAGCGTCACTTCTTGTTGTTGCTGGCAGCAAGGCACCGGCGGCGTCAAGGTTGGTGTCACCAAAGTCTGTTGCAATGGCGGTGGCAGCACGGGCGGCGGTAAAGGAATAGGTGATTGGGCTACAGGTGGTTGTAGGATAACAACTTCTCGCGATTGTGGCGGAAGTTGAGGTTGAACCACATGTGCTTGTGGCGCTGGGACCCAAGAACCATGGCACGTCACATTGGCCCCCGCGTAAGGCGCGACACAATTCATTGCCACGGTTTGATGGGACGTCGTGGGGTTGGTCGTCATTGCACTTTGGCTACCGGATGACGCATGCGACGCGCTTTTCTGATAGGTGGAAGTAAATGTGACGGCTTTCTGCGGCGGCGCACTGGGGGCCATTGTCGGCGTTTGCGTCGGCTGGGCCTCAGGAACCGCTCTGTTTTGATATCCCCGATTTGGATCAAACAGGACAGTTGGGCCGGAACTTTGCGTGGACGAAGAGGTGTAGGTCTGGCTTTGCACGGTCATGCCCGGGGCAACGCGGATCAGGCCTGCGCACGCTGCTTGATCTGCTGCACTGCCGAGGAGGCAGGGATCACCGGCCCCTTGGGGTTGTGGCGCTGAGGCCGTCATACCATTTGCGGCGGCTTGTCCAGCGGCGGCAAGCGCCATGAGCGAGACGATGAAAGCAGTTTTGGTCATTCTGACCCCCTTTAATGGCGCACCACGTCCTGTGGTACGGCGCACCTATGTGTCGTGACGGTCTAAAGGGCTGATAAATCGCTAAAGTTCAAGGCTGTGCCCGCGTGCGGGGAATTCAGCCCAAATTCGCCCTTCCCGAAAACCCTAACAGGCGACTTCATGTCTTGAACTGAAACAGGAAAGCCCTTCAGAAATCATAGGCGATGCCTTTGCGCTCCCAATCGCCGAAGCGGGTTGGTTCCGCGCCTTTGGGCCCGTTGATTTCATGTGCCAAAGCCAATTCTGCTTCGGCTTGTGCGCGACGCTCGGCCGCCTCTGCCAAAGCCCGTCCTGCGGGCGTGCTGAGATCAAAAGAACCGCTTTCACGCACTGGTGAAGTCATGGAGGCGGAATCTGCGCTTTTTTCAGTCATCATGGCCCCCTACATATAGGCCTAGCCTAATCGGAGTCGAGCTTTCTATGAACACCACCAAGACTTTCATGCTGCTAGCTGCCATGACCGCCATTTTTATGGCTGTCGGTTATTTGATCGGCGGCGCTCCAGGCATGGCCATCGCGTTTGTGGTGGCGGCGGGTATGAATGTGTTTTCCTACTGGAACTCCGACAAAATGGTCTTGAAGGCCTATCGTGCTGTGGAAGTCGGGCCAGATGATCGTGACCCTTTGATTGCCACCTACGCGCAAGATGTCCTGACGATGGCACAAAAGGCCAATATGCCGCGCCCCCGCATTTATGTGATTCAAAACCCTCAGCCAAATGCATTTGCAACCGGACGCAATCCGGAAAACGCGGCTGTGGCCGCGACGACGGGCCTATTGTCGATGCTGAACCGGCAAGAGATTGCCGGTGTGATGGCCCATGAACTGGCGCATGTGAAGTGCCGCGACACCTTGACCATGACCGTTGCTGCGACTCTTGCGGGCGCGATTGGTATGCTTGCTAACTTCGCCATGTTTTTTGGTGGGGATCGGGAGCGACCGAACCCGATTGCCATGATCGCGATCATGGTGTTTGCACCGATGGCCGCCGCTGTCGTGCAGATGGCCATTAGCCGCTCGCGCGAATATGAAGCAGACCGCCTTGGGGCCGAGATTGCCGGTGACCCAGAATGGCTGGCGTCGGCGCTTCAAAAGATTCAATATGGAGCACGGCAAGTCCATAATGAGGATGCTGAACGTCACCCTGCAACCGCCCATATGTTTATTATCAATCCGTTGGCTGGTGGATTGCGCGATAATTTGTTTTCCACCCACCCAGCGACTGAGAACCGTGTCGCGCAATTACAGGCGCTAAAGGCGCAAGACTTGCCGGGCAACACGTTAGGATTGGATGAGGGGTCATCGCGAACCTCTGGGCCCTGGGGGCGCAGAAAGGGGCCATGGGGATAATGAATTGGGATGCTTTATGCATCCTTGCCTCTGCCCTGGCACTTGACCGGAAGCGGTTGGACGCGCAGGAGCCTGCGCCATGCCGTCTGACCCATCCCATCCCGAACGCTCACGTCACCGTAGACCGCCATCTGGCTCTCCCCGCAGAGATTCCGGCCAAAGGTCTGGTGGTGAGCGCCGAACACCCCGTCCACTAGCCAATCCCGATCCGGCGCGCTTCGCGGCGGTCTGCCTAGTGTCCCATGTTGTGGATCAAAGGTGGACCTTGGAAGAGGCTATGCGCAAGGAGCAGGCGTTTGTTCGACTGGATGGGCGCGATCGCGGCTTTGCAGCTCATTTGACACTGGCCACCTTGCGCGCATTAGGTTTGGTAGATGCGGTCTTGGCGACAAAGTTGGCCAAGCCTTTGCCCGATAGTGCGCATTTTGCCAAAGCGCTCTTACGCGTCGGTGCTGCTCAGTTGATCGAGGGCTTAGCTCCGCCCCATGCGGCCGTAGGTCGGTCTGTGGATTTAGCGAAGTTTGAAGCAACCGGGCGTGGCTTCGCTGGCTTGATCAATGCGGTGCTGCGCCGGATTGCAACCGAACCCTTGGTGCGGCCGCACGACCGCGAACGCGTTCCTGCCTTGTGGTGGAACCGTTGGCGTGCAGCCTATGGCGCTGAAGCCGCTGATGCGATTGCGGCAAGCCTTTCCCGTCAGCCTGCTCTGGATCTGACAACAAAGGGCGATCCTGCAGCCATTGCCGCTGCGGTTGATGGCATCGTTTTGCCGACAGGCAGTATTCGACTTAAAGAAACGCCCAGCGATGTGACAAGCTTACCCCTTTGGGATGAGGGCAATTACTGGGTGCAAGATGCCGCCGCCGCTTTGCCCGCGCGCCTATTGGCAACGAAGCCCGGCGAAGTCGTCTTGGATATGTGTGCTGCCCCTGGCGGAAAGACCATGCAATTGGCCGCCAGTGGCGCGGATGTAACCGCGCTTGATCTCGATGCAGCGCGGATTAATCGCGTGGCGGAAAATCTTGCACGCACAAGCTTGACGGCGCGTTTGCAGGTTGCAGATGCCCGTACCGTTTCGGCAGAACCCTATTTTGACGCGATTTTGTTGGACGCCCCCTGCAGCGCCACCGGCACGTTGCGCCGCAATCCAGAAACGCTTTGGATCAAGACGCCCAGTGACGTCGCGCGTTTTGCCACGGTGCAGATTGAACTGGTTCGCGCAGCAGCCGCAGCCCTGAAGCCGGGCGGTCGGCTTGTTTATGCCGTATGTTCGCTAGAGCCGGAAGAGGCCGATCCAGCGGTGGCGGCAGCCCTCGAGTCTGGGCTCAATTTGGCCCCAATATCGCCGGAAGAGGTCCCCGAATTGGGGCAAGCGGTGACCGATCAGGGCTGTTTGCGCGTGTTGCCAAGTTATTGGGGGGATCGGGGCGGCATGGATGGGTTCTTTATCGCGCGATTTGTAAAGCCAAGTTAGGTCGCCGGCCCACGGGCCAAATTGCCATCTTGCAGCAGCCCCCCGAAACAGAGCATGACTAAGCGATGTCAAAGCTACTCATCAGCCCGTCCATTCTATCTGCGGACTTTGCCAAACTCGGCGCCGAAGTTGCCGCAATAACACGTGCGGGTGCCGATCTTATCCATATTGATGTGATGGACGGGCACTTTGTACCCAACATTACAATCGGCCCCCAAGTGGTGAAGGCTTTGCGTCCACACTCGGATCGGCCGTTTGATGTCCATTTAATGATCGCTCCGGCTGATCCCTATTTGCAGGCCTTTGCCGAGGCAGGGGCTGATATTATCTCGATCCATCCAGAAGCCGGTCCGCATTTGCACCGCAGTCTCCAGACCATTCGTAATCTGGGTAAGAAGGCTGGTGTCGTTTTAAATCCCTCAACGCATGAATCTGTCTTGGACCATGTCATGGATATGGTCGACTTGATTTTGGTGATGAGTATCAATCCCGGCTTTGGCGGCCAAGCATTTCTGCCCAGTCAATTGGGCAAGATTGAAACCTTGCGGAAGATGATTGATCGCACCGGCAGGGAAATTCTGTTGGAGGTCGATGGTGGGGTGAACCCTCAGACGGCCCGGGATTGCTACAATGCCGGGGCAGATACGTTGGTGGCCGGGACGGCCGTCTTCAAAGGTGGCCCTGAACATTATCAAGCCAATATTGCAGCCCTAAAAGCGGCCGCAGGCTAGAGGTTAGATATGCCAGTTCAAGCCAAGCATCAGTCAGGGGCGGGTATGACAGCGCGTCTCGGGCAACACATGCGCGGCCTCTTTGAAACCGGCGTATTTCGTGAGGACGGCACGCTTGTTTCACGGCAATGGCACCCCTTGCCAGACTTCCGTCCCTCTGTTCACGAAGAAGGCCTTGAACTCTTGCAGGGCCGAACTCCCAGCCGCACGGGCCTCGGCAGTTTTGATCCTTTTCTTGGACCATTCTCGATTCCGGAGGCCATGACTCAAAGTTGGGCAGTTTCCTTTGAGTTTTTGCGCGATTTGTCGCCCTCCTATGGGGACTTGGTTCCCATTCTAGAGCTTTGGCTGGAACAGTGGTTCCAGCGTCGGGCACAAGAGCCTCAAACTGGTTTGGCGATCTGGAAGGCGGCGGGCAGTGCCCCAAGTCGTAGCGATGTCCTGATTTGGCGCGGCCGTCGGGTGATAAATTGGCTGGCTCATCTCTTGCCCTTGTTGCCTTCTTTTTCGTCCTCGCTGCAAGGGAGAATTTGGCACGGGCTTTTGGCAGATATTGCTTCTTTGATTGAGCCCGACCGCGGCTTCCTTGCCAATCTGGCTGGCGGGTGGGAACCCATGAGCCGCCGCGCTAAATGGACGCGAGCCGCAGCCATTCTTGGCGTTAGCGGCAGTGCACCTGCGCTTTTGCGACAAACCACAGTCTCAGAAGCGCTAGATCATGCCGAGGAATTGATCGCACCAGATGGCATGTTTGCAGATGGGTCGCCCTTGGGAACCTTGTCTGCCGCTGCCGATCTTGCAATGCTCACACGGGTTGTGGAAGCTGAGCCAATCGCGCAACGCGTGCGGCAAGCCCTGGCTAGTCTGCAGCGTGCAGACGGCTCACTTGTGACGTTCAATAAGCAGCGCGGGTATGGCGGCTTGGTTGAGTCCGTGTTGGGCCCGGGGCGCTGGCGGCGGTCATCCGTGCTCAAAACTGGACATATTGGCTTGATTGAGGCGGGTTCCACGCGCCTGTGGTTACGCACCCCCATGGGTGTCTCTGAAGTTGGACCAATTGTTGAATTTGAAGCCCACGGTTTGGCACTCCTATCCAATGGCCCTTCGGGTTTGTCGGCACTGCAGTTTGATCGATCCGTAGACCTCGTCGACCCGCAAATCCGACGACGCGACGAAGATGGATCTGCTTTGCTGGAGGCGAAGGCGAGCTTTGAGGTTGAAGGCCAACGCCATAGTTGCGTCCGTACCATGACGATCAGCGACGATGGTCGTCATGTTCAGGGTGAGGACGCGATGTTTGCGGGTGCCAATGGATCTCGCGTGCGGATACGTACGCTGATGTTCGATCTGGGTGAGGGGTGTCGAGCTGTGCCCAGTCGCGATGGCGAGAGCATTTTGATCCGCACACCTGCAAACCGCGCGTGGCGGTTCCGCTGTCAAGGCTTGGATACCGAGGTAAATGAAGTTAACATCGACAATTCTGCCGGATTGTCACAAAATCGCCGCCATCAGCTGCTTTGTAGGGTCCGGGGCGCCAATCTGGCCAAAGACATCATTATTCGTTGGGACCTGCAGGTCGAGGATTTGATTTGAACCGCCATAAACTCAAAATCTTTTCGACAGGCTACTTAATTGATATCGCCTTGGCGGTATTGAGCTTCTGGCTTGCCCTCTATCTTGCCTATGGGATTGGTCTAGAGCCTGCGTCGGTCGAAGGTACGATCATTGCCTTGGTTTGTTATGGTATTTCGATCGCGGTCGCCTTGATCGCCTTTCGCCTCAATCAATTGGTGTGGCGCTGGACATCCGCCGACGACTTGGTTCGCTTAAGTCAAGCGATTGCCGCTGCGGGTATCGGGACGGTTGCGGTTCTATTCTTTGTCGATCCCTCGGTCACAGTGCCGCGCATTTCACCGGCTCTCGCCGCATTGGTTTCTCTCGTTCTGATGGCTGCAGCGCGCGGCTTTGCCCGGGTGCTTTCGGGGGGTGGTCTTCGTGCCCTTTTCCGCACCATCGCACCAAATGCACCAGCGACGATTTTGGTGGGGCCGACCGATGCAATCACGCAAGCAATTCACGCCGCTCGCTTGACGGGGCCGCTGCCGATCCGCCCAATTGCCATTGTTTCAACCATGGGCACCCAAGTCGGTAAGATTTTTGCCGGTGCACGCGTGTTTGGCGGCCTCGAAACCTTAGAGCCACTGGTCACCGATGCGCTGTCGCGCAACTCTGAAGTCCGGATTGCGCTCATTGGTCGTGACCCCGCCCGCAGAGCTGCCCAAGTCGCCTTGCAAGTTGCTGCCCGAAAGGGTGTTGCCCTGATGCGAATTCCCGAAGGGGCAGGTGCAACTCTGGGTGCGGTGCATCCCGCCGATGTTCTTGGACGCACACGCCGCGAACTCGATTTACGCGGTCCTCGTGGTCTTGTCCGATTTAAGCAGATTTTGGTGACCGGCGCAGGCGGGACCATTGGCAGCGAAATCGTTAAGCAAATCGCGGAGCTTTCCCCCAGCAGGATCGTTTTGGTTGACTCGTCTGAGAATAATCTCTTCCAGATCTCGTCAGAAATCCGTGCCACCCACCCCAGTATCGATATTGTCGCACGTCTCTGTGACATTCGCGATGCGCAACGCATCAATGCGATCTTTGAAAAATATCGTCCCCATGTGGTCGTTCATGCTGCGGCAAACAAACATGTGCCGATGATGGAAGGCCATTTCTGCGAGGCCCTTGAAGTTAATCTCGGCGGCACATGTGTGGTCGCTGATGCCGCTATGGCAGTGGATGTTGAATCCTTTGTCTTCATTTCCACCGACAAGGCGGTCAATCCCGTTAATGTTATGGGCGCGGCGAAACGTGTTGCCGAGCTTTATGTGCGCGATTGCTCGCGCCGAGCCAAAGGGGCCTTCCACTCGGTTCGCTTTGGTAATGTTCTGGGGTCAAGCGGTTCGGTTATGCCGGTGTTTGAGCGCCAGATTGCCCGAGGCGGGCCTGTCACCATTACCCATTCAGAGATGACGCGTTGGTTCATGACGGTCGAGGAAGCCAGCTCCCTCGTGCTGCAGGCGGCCGCCATTGGGGCTGAAAAGGGTGGCACCATGTCCGGCGGTCAGTTTGTGCTCGACATGGGCGAACCTGTACGGATTATGGAACTCGCTGAGGCGATGATCCGGATGAAGGGAAAAGAGCCCTGGCGCGATATCGCAATTGTGGAAACAGGCTTGCGGCCCGGCGAACGTTTACATGAAGAATTGTTCCACTCGTTTGAGCGTGTTGAAAACACAGCTGTAGACGGGGTGCTTGTCGCCAGCGATCCTATGGAGCCACCCGAAAACCTGCGTACGCTGATCGACCATGTTTTGGATGCCGCCCGAAAGGATAAGGAAACGGCTGCCTTGATGTGGTTACAACGCATTTTGCCAGACTTTAAGCGGCGAGGCGATCAAGCCATGATTACGAGCGTTGATCTTCGAAACGTCGAATAGGCCAACCGAAACTAGCCTTCAGGAGAAGCCATGTCGGTGCGATTTACCCCATGGAGAACTTCGATTGCGCGACCGCCAAGGACCGCCATGGCTTTCGCCTTACCCGCTTCCGCCAGCTTAAGACGTTGATCTGGATTGCGAGCCAAGGTTTGAAGCCAGCGGATGGCCTCATCCATGCGGGGCTCGGCCCATCGTGCTGCCTTTTGAGTATAGACCTTGTCAGGATCATCAAGTGCCACAAGGTCAGCATTGACCAAAGCCACGCATTTATTGTCCATAAAGTCTAAGTTTCCCGACCACTTAGTCGCAATCAGGGGGCGTCCTGCCAACATGATTTCGGCTAGATTCAGCCCGAACCCTTCGGTGCGATGCAAAGAGATATAGACATCGCAGGCAGCATATAAATCGTGCAAATCTTCCAAGCCATCACCCGCAGGGCGCAGGATGATTTGCGGACCTGCAACTTGGGCAGCTTCTCGCAGGCGATGCAGCGAGTCTGGAAACCGATCACCAGACAAATGACGCAGGATTAACCGAGCATCGGGTTGATCATGAAAAGCGGCCACAAATGCGGAAATGGCCCCAATAGCATTTTTGCGGGTCAGGCTAGAGGCAAGTGAAAAGCTTTGAATGGCAACAAAGGCAGAGTCAGAAATGCCAAGCGCTTCACGACTCCGAGCTCGGCGCTCTGCCGTCACCTCGGGCGGCGGCAAGAGCGCGACCGGATGGGGAACGACATGAACCGGAACATCAAACAGCTTTTTAAGTGCAATGGCTGAGAAGGTGCTGGGGGTCCAGATTTCGTGCGCGAAACGCCCAGCCAACTTCCAAAAAGCGGGCACGACTTCCAGTTCCCAGACCCAATAGCCAATTATTTTTCGATTGCGCAGCTTTTCTTTGCCCATTTTGGCAAGGGCGTGAATTGCAACATCAGGATTCAAAGCGACGATTAAAACATCATCAGGTGCCAGCTCTTCTGATCGGATCGCAAGCTTGGGGTCGATTGGTGCTCCAATCCACTTAGAGGCGTCAATTTTACGGACGCTGACACCACCTGCGCGTAGTTCATACTCTAGTAGTTTCGCTGCGATTCCGTGACCAATAGGGGAAGAAAATGCACCCAAGATTGCAACAGACCGAAAGCTATGGACTTGATCCTTAACCGCTTTGGGCAGACCTAAAGCGATAATTGGATCGATCAGAAACCGAAGTCGCTTTCCAAGACACACGCGGAGCGGCATTGGGAATGTATGCCACCAGCGTCGCAATGCTTCCACGACACCCATGCATGACCCTCAACATTTCACAATAAAGCTGCGCTATATGCGACCAATAATCTATGTCGGCGTGGCTTTACAAGCGAGGTCATCTAAGCCTCGCATGAGCCATCAATTTCATTTTCGACCAATGCTCACATAGGTGAACCCATCTTTGCGCAGATCATCTGGATTATAAATGTTCCGCAAATCCACCATGACAGGCTTTGTCATCTGCGTCGCGATCCGCTCAAAATCGAGGGCACGGAATTGGTCCCATTCGGTTAGGATAACGATCGCATCTGCATGGTCAGCAACCGCATAAGGGCCGTCTACCATCTCTATGCCAGAGAGCTCTTTTTTGGCTTCTTCCATGCCTTCGGGATCATAGGCTTTGATCTTTGCGCCCGCTGCCAGCAGAGCAGGCACGATGTCCAAACTTGGGGAATCTCGCATGTCGTCTGTGTTTGGCTTGAAGGTCAGGCCCAAAATGCCAATGGTTTTGCCATTCACATCCCCGCCGCATGCTTCAATTACCTTGCCAGCCATACGCTTCTTTCGGTTGGTATTGGAAGCAACGGTTGCCTCCACAATCGTCACCGGGGCGTGGGCTTCTTGAGCCGTGCGCATCAGCGCCAGGGTGTCTTTCGGGAAGCAGGATCCACCATAACCAGGTCCAGCATTCAGAAACTTTTTGCCAATCCGGTTGTCGAGGCCAATCCCGCGCGCAACTTCTTGGACATTAGCACCTACCTGTTCGCACAGGTCAGCCATTTCGTTGATATAAGCGATCTTGACGGCCAAGAATGCATTGGCGGCATATTTGATCAATTCGCTGGTCCGTCGATCTGTAAACAGGATCGGCGTTTCATTCAAAAACAAAGGCCGATAAAGCTCGCGCATGACTTGGCGTGCGCGCTCATCCTCGGTCCCCACGACGACGCGGTCTGGTCGCTTGAAGTCGCCAATTGCAGCCCCCTCGCGCAGGAACTCAGGATTGGAAACCACGGAGAAGTCCCCTTTTGGGTTAACTTCCGTCATGATTGATTGAACGAGGTCACCTGTCCCAACCGGGACGGTCGATTTGTTCACGACGACCGTATAGCCTTGCATATGCTCGGCAATTTCGCGCGCGGCCTGCTCCACATAAGACAAGTCCGCATGGCCGTCGCCGCGCCGCGATGGCGTTCCGACCGCGATGAACACGGTGTCGGCATCCTTTACGGCCTCGCTTAGATCGGTCGTGAAGGATAGGCGACCAGCCTTCACGTTAGATGCGACTAAGTCTTCAAGTCCGGGCTCGAAGATTGGCATAATCCCTTGGTGCAACCGGTCAATCTTGCCTGCATCCTTATCGACGCAAATAACCTGATGCCCGAAATCGGCGAAGCAGGCACCTGAAACCAAACCAACATAACCTGTGCCAACCATTGTAACGCGCATGTTTCGAACCCTTGTTTATATCGATTTCATGTGATGCAGGGCCGATCATATAGCCCAAATTAATCTGCTCTTTACCTGCTTCTTTAGGCGATAGGTTTGAAGAAAATAAGTCTATTGCTGTAAATGCGCAGGTCAGACCGCTGTACTTTCCAGTCTTTAGTCTCGCGCCAGCAGCTTTTCGATCATAGCCCGGACGTCTGCGCCAAGTTCAGGATCCTTGAGCGCATAGCCAATAAAGGCTTCGGCATAGCCAATCCGAGAGCCGCAATCAAAGTCGCGTCCCTGAAATTCAACGGCATGGAAGGCTTGGACTTCCATCAATCGCAGCATGGCGTCGGTCAATTGAATTTCGCCACCTGCCCCACGTTCCTGGGTTTCAAGATAATGGAAAATTTCTGGCTGAAGAATATAGCGACCCGTAATCCGCAAATTTGAAGGCGCAACTTCTTTAGCTGGCTTCTCGACCATGCCGGTGACCGGCATGGATTTGCCAACTTTAGGACCATGGGCAATCACGCCATAGCTCGAAACCTGATCCATTGGCACAGGATCTACGGCAATCACGTTGCCGCCAACCTCCTCATAACCCGCAATCATTTGGGCCAGGCATGAAGGGCTTGCCTGCACCAAGACGTCCGGCAGCAAAACAGCAAAAGGCTCATTACCAATAATGTCTCGGGCGCACCAAACCGCATGTCCAAGGCCGAGCGGTGATTGTTGGCGCACAAAGCTTTTTGACCCCGCCTCTGGCAGCATGTCCTCAAGCATTTTCAATTGCACAGTCTTGCCGGCCCGACGCAGGGAGTCTTCCAGCTCATAAGCGCGGTCAAAATAGTCCTCGATCGCATTTTTATTGCGGCCAGTCACAAAGACAAAGTGTTCAATCCCTGCTTCCAACGCCTCTTCAACAACCCAATGGACGGCGGGGCGATCAAAGACGGGCAACATTTCTTTCGGCAATGATTTGGTTGCCGGCAGCACACGTGTTCCAAATCCTGCCACTGGCAAAACGGCTTTACGAATTTTCCTCATAAATATTTTCCTCGAGCCCGCGCAAATCTGTGCGCTCTATAGTCCGTCAAGTCTTTAGTGCCCACCCGCTGTTGCAGATATCTGGGAGTTCCAGCCGACTCATAGTGTGCGGCGGGTTGCAGAAATCGTGCCATGAATGGTTGAAAAACTGTGGTTTCCGCAGCGATTGAACCGACCAAACACCGGCAAACTGGGCGCTGGCCTTGAGGCGATGTCTTGCGTGCTTTATGCGGGCTCCTGATCATTCGCCTGTCACACCCATGGACTGGACCCCTCATGAAGATTTTTATTGATACCGCCGAAGTCGCCGATCTGAAAATTCTAGCTGCAACTGGCCTCGTTGACGGCGTGACGACAAATCCATCTCTGATCGCAAAGTCCGGGCGCAAGATTGCCGATGCTATTGAAGAGATCTGTGCATTGATTCCTGGCCCCATCAGCGCCGAAGCTGTGGCAAGCGATTATGATACCTTGCTGGCTGAGGGCCGCTTTTTGGCAAAGATCGCCCCAAATGTCGTGGTTAAGCTGCCTTTGACCCCTGTTGGCTTGCGCGTCTGCAAGACTTTGGTCGATGAGGGCACGCCGGTTAATGTCACTTTGTGCTTCTCGGCTGTGCAGGCCTTGTTGGCCGCAAAGGCTGGCGCAACCTACATTTCGCCCTTTATCGGACGTCTCGATGACAATGGTCAGGACGGGATGGAACTCATCCGCGATATTCGGGTTATCTACGACAATTACGGTTTTGAAACGCAGATCCTAGCTGCCTCTGCGCGCACAGCGATGCATGTTCGAGACGCTGCCTTGGCGGGTGCCGATTGTGCAACTTTGCCGCCTGCAGTCTTCCATGCGCTTTATAAGCACGTTTTAACCGATCTCGGGTTAGAAGCATTTATGAAGGACTGGGCTAAGACCGGTCAGTCGATTTTGTAGGTCGACTGGGGGAAATTGAGCCATAATGGGACTGCCGTTCTTTGATGGCGAACCCCGCGTTTAAGGGCAAGTTTTTGGCGAAACATATGCAATCCCCTTTGATTACTCCGGTTATCTTGTCAGGCGGCGCTGGGTCGCGCCTTTGGCCGTTGTCGACGCAGACCAAGCCCAAGCAGTTCCACGCCTTAGCTGGGGCAGCCACCATGTTTGGCCAAACGTTGCAGCGCGTTGCGGCCGATCAGGCCGCGCAATTTGGCGCACCCCTCATCATTTGCGGCCTCAGCCACCTCGGCCCGGTCAGCGAGGAGCTTGAGCGAGAAGGGGTACACGCAGCAACAATCGTGCTCGAGCCCAAGCCACGCAACACAGCACCAGCTCTCGCCATTGCCGCGCTGATACAAGCCGAGCGGGACCCAAACGCGCTGATGCTGGTCTTACCTGCTGATCACGTGATTGCACGCCCGGAAAACTTGCATCGGGCCTGTTTGAATGCCTGTGCCGCGGCCCTAGACGGACGCATTGTCACCTTCGCCGTAACCCCCACCGCGCCTGAAACTGGCTATGGCTACATTAAAAGCGGTGAAGCGCTCGGCGAAGGTGTGTTTGCGGTAGAAGCCTTCCGTGAAAAACCTGACTTGGCTACGGCTGAGGCTTATTTGGCCGATGGGCATTATGCTTGGAATGCGGGCATTTTCTTTTTCAAGGCCAGCGCGTTTTTGGCAGAACTCGATCTGCACGCCCCAGAGGTTCTAAAGGCTGCAAGGGAGGCTCTCGCCTTGGGGCGTCGGCACGAAGGGTGTGTTTATTTAGACGAGGCCGCCTTTGTAAAAGCCCCATCTATCTCGGTCGATTATGCGGTGATGGAACCCACTGACCGCGCGGCTGTGGTCCCGGTGGATATGGGCTGGAATGATGTTGGTTCCTTCCTGACGCTCTGGGATTTGGCCGAAAAGGACGCCAACGCCAATGTCTCCCAGGGACCCACCGCCTTGTTCGATACACAAGGCTGCCTCGTACGTTCAGAGGAAACCCCGGTTGCTTTGATTGGTGTGGAAGACCTCGTCGTCATCGCAACGGCGCAAGGCATTTTGGTCATGCACAAGGATCGTGCCCAAGACGTTCGTCTCGCGGCGGACGCTTTCAAAGCGAAGAGCTGAAATGCCACGCGATTTCAACTATATTCTTACGGTCAGATGTCCCGACCAAACAGGTATAGTTGCCGCTGTCTCGCGCTTTCTCGCCGACCGTGGACTAACCATTGAAGAAGCCGATCATTTCCATGATCAGCTTGAAGGCCATTTCTTCATGCGGACGGCCTTCAAGTCGAGCTCTGAGTCTGTCCCATTGCCCTTGATGGAGTTGCAAGCTGGCTTTGCGCCCATCGCGCGTCGCTACAAGATGGATTGGGCGTTTCATCCAACCAGCGAGAAGCCACGCATTGTTCTGGCGGTTTCTAAGTCCGGCCATTGCCTGAATGATTTGTTGCACCGCTGGCGGTCTGGCTGGTTACGGGCAGATATTGTCGGTGTTGTATCCAATCATGAAGATCTGCGTGAAGAAGTCCAATGGCATGGATTGCCCTATCTTTATCGACCTGTAAGTCCAGAGACTAAAGCGCAAGCTGAGGCGGACTTTCTAGCTTTTATGCAAGAGCATCGAGCCAATCTCTTGGTGCTCGCCCGCTATATGCAAGTCTTGACGCCAGAGACAGTGGCAGCCCTGCACGGCCGGTGTATCAATATCCACCATTCCTTCTTGCCGGGATTTAAAGGGGCCAAACCATACCACCAGGCGCATGCGCGGGGCGTGAAAATGATCGGGGCGAGCGCTCATTATGTGACTGCCGATCTGGACGAAGGACCCATTATCGAGCAAGGGGTAGAGCGCGTCACCCATTCCGATACGCCCGATGATTTGATCGAAATTGGTCGCGATCTCGAATGTACCGTACTCGCTCGTGCGGTCCGGTGGCATTGTGAACATCGTGTTCTCTTGGCCGGTCATCGTACAGTAGTTTTTCGCTAACTAGATTTGGGTGCGCAAGAACCCGCATCCCAACAAGTCATTCCCTTTATTCTAACCGCATTCCGCGCTAGTGCACTGCCACTTCAATTGGAGCTCACAAGATGACGAACACCACGATGCCTAAACCCTTGACGGATTTGGCAACCAATACTCTCGAATTTGAGATGAATCCTTTGGTGAAAGCCACTGGCTTCCGTGAGTATGATGCCCGTTGGTGGTTTGGCATTCAGGGCAATGCAAAAGCGCCTGAGTTGAATTTTCTGGGGGTGCAGGCCTTGGGTCTGGGCCTCGGCACCTTGTTGCATGAGTATGGCGCGAGCCGCGTTGTCGTCGGCCATGACTTCCGCTTTTACTCTTTGTCGATCAAGCAAGCTTTGACCATTGGGTTGATGCAAGCGGGCTGTGAAGTTTTGGATATTGGATTGGCGCTATCGCCAGTGGCCTATTACGCTCAGTTCGCCTTAGACGCACCCGCCGTGGCGATGGTCACGGCAAGTCACAATGAAAATGGCTGGACCGGCGTCAAAATGGGCGCGCAAAAGCCTTTGACCTTCGGCCCCGATGAAATGGGCAAACTGCGCGACATCGTTTTGTCAGGTTCGTTTGTTGAACGACCCGGCGGCAGCCTCACGCGCGTTGAAGGCATGCGTGAGCGTTACATTGCCGACGCGGTGGGTGATTTCAAGCTCAGCCGTCCGATCAAAGTTGTCGTCGCTTGCGGCAATGGGGCCGCGGGGGCTTATGCGCCTGATGCCTTGCGTCGGATGGGCGCAGAAGTTGTTGAGATGGATTGCGATCTCGATTGGACCTTCCCGAAATATAACCCCAACCCAGAAGACGAAGAAATGCTCCACGCGATGGCCGAGACCGTGCGTGCGACAGGGGCAGAGCTGGCCTTGGGCTTTGATGGCGATGGCGACCGCTGTGGGGTGGTTGATGATTCAGGGGAAGAGATTTTTGCCGATAAGATCGGCCTCCTTCTCGCCCGAGACATGAGTGCCTTGCATCCAAACGCAACCTTTGTCGTCGATGTGAAGTCCACAGGGGCATATGAGATTGATCCGGTTTTGAAGGCGAACGGCGCCAAGGTTGACTATTGGAAGACCGGCCATTCCTATATTAAGCGCCGTACCAATGAGCTCAATGCTCTGGCGGGCTTTGAGAAGTCTGGCCATTTCTTCCTGCGCGCACCCTATGGACGCGGCTATGATGACGCTTTGGTCGCGGCCCGTGTGATCTTGGCTATGTTAGATCGGGCTGGTGGGGCCAAGCTTTCTGAGATGAAGCAGAAACTGCCGCTGACCTGGACCTCGCTCACCATGTCCGCCCACTGCGGGGATGAAGTGAAATATGGGGTCATCGATCGCGTCGTGGCCGATTATGTGGCGCTGGCTGCTGCTGGCGGGAAAATCCTCGGGCGCGCAATCCGTGATGTAAACACGGTCAATGGCGCACGTGTGACGTTAGAAGACGGCTCATTTGTGCTTGTACGGGCTTCCTCGAACAAGCCTGAATTGGTGGTCGTGGTTGAGAGCACTGTTTCAGATGCCGACATGCGCGCCCTCTTCCATGAGGAAGCCAAGCCACGGCTGTCTGCCTTCTCAGAAGTCGGCCATTATAATCAAACGGTCTAGGCCTTAGAGGGGCACCGGAACATGGACTTGGAGATCAAGCGCCTACGGTCTTGGATGTTT
This sequence comes from Aquidulcibacter paucihalophilus, assembly GCF_002105465.1. GTDB lineage: Bacteria > Pseudomonadota > Alphaproteobacteria > Caulobacterales > Aquidulcibacteraceae > Aquidulcibacter > Aquidulcibacter paucihalophilus. The sequence continues at coordinate 116,901 of NZ_NCSQ01000174.1, read as the reverse complement.
GACCACGCACTGCCCTTATGGGCAGATCGCGGGTGGGACCGGGTTCATGGTGGGCCAGTCGAGGAGCTGGCACTGGACGGTGGCTCTTCTGATCCGGGCTTTAAGCGTGTTCGGGTTTTCTGTCGGCAAGTTTATGTCTTTTCCCACGCCTATCTTCTTGGTTGGCAGCCGGGCATTACGCACGCCAAAAAAATGTATGACGCAATGGTGTCTCATTGTTGGCAGGGGCCCGATTTAGGCTGGGCCAAACTTGTTACGTCGGACAATCAAATTCTTGATCCGACCACGGACCTTTATGACAATGCGTTCGCCCTGTTCTCGCTCGGCTGGTTTTATCGCATTTCACCCACGCCGGATGTCTTGGAATACATGCACCAGACTGTCGCTTTGATCGACACGAAGATGCGCCATCCAAAGCTTGGGTTTTGGCATCAAATTCCAGCTAAAGGGCCCCGGCTACAAAACCCGCACATGCATTCTTTGGAAGCTTGCTTGGCTTGCTTTGAAAGCACGCAAGACCCGATTTTCGCCCGATTGGCACACGAAATCATCGGCCTGTTTAACGGACATTTTTATGACCCAGCGCGTCGGACTTTGTGCGAGTATTTCGACGATAATCTTGACCGACTGGCCGACGAGAAAGGCCATTGGGTAGAGCCTGGTCATCAGTTTGAATGGGCTTGGATATTGGCCTCCGCCCATAAGTTATTGGGCGTGGACGTCACCGAACAGGTGGAAGGCTTGATTGCATTCGGCGAGGAAAAGGGCGTCGATCACGCACGTGCTGCCACCTATAATGTCATTCTAGATGATGGGCGGTTTGTCGATGCGGGTTCGCGAACTTGGCCGAATACCGAGCGTTTGAAGGCCGCCGTGGCTCTTTTTGAATTGACAGGCGCGGATCCTGTTCCCGTTTTGCGGCCAACTTTGCAGCTCTTGCTCAACCACTATCTGGCGGTGGAGCCTTTAGGGGGCTGGATTGATGCGTTTGATCAAGCGGGTAAGCCCATCGCGCAAGCCATGCCGACCTCGACCTTCTACCATTTGTTTCTGGCCTTCGCCGAAGTGTTGCGGGTTGCAGACCGGCTAAAAGCACATTAGCCACTCGTCGCAATTCTCATGCAGGAGCGCCTGCGTTTGAGACCTATCAGAAGGCTCTTCCCGTGTCAGACGTTTCCTTGAAGCAGGTCCGAATTGGTGTAGCGGGTGCCGGCGTATTTGGCCGTAATCATGCCAATAAGATCAAAGCCAATCCACGGGCCACTTTAGTGGGGATCTTCGATCTGAGTGCCGAGCGTGCAGAGGCCTTGGCCTCAGAAATGCAGACCCAAGCCTTTACAGAGCTCTCAGCTATTCTCGCTGAAGTTGATGCACTTGTGGTTGCCACCCCGGCCATCGCCCATGGTGGGGTCGCCCGTGCCGCAATTGATGCGGGTAAGCATTGCTTGGTCGAAAAGCCTTTAGCCGCGACATCTGCAGATGCGGATATTCTTTGCCAGCATGCCGCCGAACGGGGCCTCGTGCTGCAGGCGGGCCATCAAGAGCGCTATATTTTCCAAGCCATGGGTCTGTTTGAGGTTGAGGAGCGGCCAAGCTTGTTGCACGCAACCCGTGTTGGGTTGCCGAGTGTTCGTGGTGCCGATGTGTCGGTCACGTTAGACTTAATGGTCCATGATATTGATTTGGCGCGCTTGCTGTTTCGTGCTGAACCGGTTGCAATCACAGCAACACGCTTGGCTGGCCAGCCAGACAATCCAGATGCGGTCGAGGCTGTCTTAACGTTTGAAGGCGGCGGTGAAGCCCGCTTCCTTGCAAGCCGGGCAGCGGAAGAGCGTGACCGCCGCATGACGATCAATTATGCGGGCGGCGAGGTGGCGATTGATTTCATTGCTAAAAGCTTCAGCGACGGGCCCGGTTTTGGCCTGCATGCAGATTTTGCAACCCGCATCCCTGATCCCATGGGGGCAGCCACGGCGGACTTTATCGCCGCCATTCTCGGCGAGCGCCAAGTTGCAATTTCGGCGGTCGATGGTGCCGCAGCGGTGCGGATTGCAGAAGCAATCGATACTAGCACCAGAAAGGACCTTTGACCCGATGATAGAAGTGCGAGCTTGTGACATCTCAGATGTGCTCTTGATCAAGCCGAAGCGCTTTATTGATCAGCGTGGGTGGTTTGAGGAATCTTATAGCCAAACCGCTTTACTTCCGTGGCTCTCTGATCTTGTTTTTGTGCAAGATAATCATGTGATGACAGGCCCTGCCGGGACTATCCGTGGACTGCACTTTCAAGCTCCACCTCATGCACAAGATAAGCTAATTCGTTGCACACGCGGAGCGATCTATGATGTGGCGGTGGATATACGACTTCATTCGCCGACATTCGGGCGCTGGATTGGGGCTGAACTAAGTGCAGCCAACGGTTTGCAGATATTTGTGCCAAAGGGCTTTGCACATGGCTATTTGACTTTAGAAGACGACACTGAAGTCGCCTATAAAGTGTCATCTAGCTATAATCCCAAAGCCGAAGGTGGCGTCCGTTACAATGATCCATGGCTCAATATTGCTTGGCCACGGATAAAGGATGGTGACTATTTGGTTCATATCCGCGACCAAGATTGGCCACTATACCCAGATTTTGTAACACCGTTCGTGCCGACTTAACCCCATATTCGACATATGATGGGTTGGATGAAAAAAATGAAACTACTAATTACCGGTGGCGCAGGCTTTATTGGTTCGACTCTTTGTCGATACCTTGTCCAGCAGGTGGGTTGCGAAGTTATCAACCTCGATAAGCTTACTTATGCTGCAGACCTTCGCTCCCTTGCCGTTTTGGAAGGAAATCCAGCCTATCGGTTTGTTCAAGGCGATATTCTAGACGCCCAACTGGTTGCGTCCATTTTGAGGGAGTTCCAGCCGCAGGGGATAATAAACCTTGCTGCCGAGACGCACGTGGATCGCTCCATTGAAGGAGCCACCAGCTTCATTCAAACGAACATTTTAGGCACTTTCAATCTGCTCCAACAAGCTCGTGCCTTTTGGGATGGGTTATCAAAGGACGACAAGAGTGAATTTCGGTTTCTGCACGTCTCAACGGATGAGGTTTTTGGTTCATTAGGTCAGACCGGCTATTTTGAGGAAACCAGTCGGTACGCGCCAACGTCACCTTATTCAGCCAGCAAGGCATCCTCTGATCATCTGGTCCAAGCTTGGTACCACACTTTTGGCCTTCCGACATTGATTTCAAATTGCTCAAACAATTATGGACCATATCAGTTCCCCGAGAAGCTCATTCCGTTGATGATCATCAAAGGCATGCAGGATCAGCCTTTACCCGTTTATGGTGATGGGCAGCAGATTCGCGATTGGTTGCATGTGCAAGACCATGTCGAGGCCCTTTATCGAATTTTCACTAAAGGACGAATTGGGCAAAGCTATTTGGTGGGTGGACACAATGAGCAGAGCAATTTATCAATTGTACGCGCGATTTGCGAACGGTTGGATCACTATCGCCCAGAAGGATCTGCCTCCAAACAAGCTTTAATTCAATTTGTTCAAGATCGTCCTGGACATGATCGAAGATACGCTGTGAATGCTTCTTTGATTGCGCACGATCTCGGCTGGAAGCCAAGATTGAATTTTACTGAAGGGCTGGCTGCCACAATTGACTGGTACATATCAAACCAAGATTGGTGGCAACCCCTTATCGACAAATCCTATGACGGGCGTCGCTTAGGTCTTATTACGGGTTAGGGGCGTTTCTTTGACAGAGCTTCATTCCCGAAAATCTAAAATCCTCGTCGTTGGCGCGAGTGGTCAAGTCGCTAGAAGCCTCGCGGCCCTAAAAGATGATGCTTTGCAAATCTGTGCTCTTGGTAGGAACTTCTGTGACCTGAGTAACCCAGCGAGCCTTGAAGAGAGTGTGCGGCTCATCAATCCCGTTGGCATCATTAATGCAGGTGGTTATACACACGTCGATAAGGCTGAAAGTGAGCCAGAGCAAGCCTATCTGCTCAATCGGGACGGGCCGCTCGAACTGGCACGAGTGGCCAACCGTGCCCAAATTCCATTGATTCATTTTTCGACGGATTCGGTTTTTGATGGAACTATGGATCGTCCATATGAAGAGGCAGATGAGGCGCGACCCCTCAATGTTTACGGCCGCTCCAAGCTAGCAGGTGAACAGGCAATCCTGCAGGCTTTCCCAGAGGTGACAATCCTTCGAGTGTCATGGCTTTTTTCGCCGTGGGGACGAAACTTCCTTTGGACGATTTTGAACCTTGCAAAGGCCCCTAGGCGGATTCAAGTCGTAGCAGATCAAATCGGCTGTCCTACGCCGGCAACAGATGTTGCATTCGCGTCTTTGGCTGTCATGAAGTCATTGCTGGAGAAAGGCCCGAATGGCGGGCTATATCACATGACGGCCCAAGGCCCGGTGAGCCGACTTGAATTTGCCCATGCAATTCTGGAAGCAACGAGGTCATGGCGCGCGCCTCGAAGCGTCGAACTGGAACCGACTGCAACGCGTGATTTTCCAACCCCTGCCGCCCGCGGTCTGAACGCAGTTCTAAATTGTGCCCTCCTAAAGCAGACCTTTAACCTAGAACTTCCACACTGGCAGAACGGCCTTCTGGCAACTGTGGAGGCGCTCGCCATCGAGTTCAAGGGAGATTGAAATGAAGGGAATCATTCTGGCGGGTGGCTCAGGAACCCGGCTTTATCCATTAACCCTGGTTGTCTCAAAGCAATTACTACCGGTGCATGACAAGCCAATGGTATATTATCCCTTGTCGGTTTTGATGCTGGCGGGCATTCGAGACATTCTTTTGATTTCCACGCCTGCAGACACGCCGCGCTTTCAGGCGCTTTTGGGTGACGGCGGTCAATGGGGAATTTCTATTTCCTATGAAGTTCAACCCAAACCTGAAGGTTTGGCGCAGGCATTGATCATCGGTCGGGACTTCGTCGGTAGTGATTCATGTGCCTTGATTTTGGGGGATAACATTTTTTACGGGCACAATTTGAGCACCGCTCTGGCTTGCGCTGCTGCACAAACATCTGGTGCGACATTGTTTGCTTATCAGGTTGCCGATCCAAGTCGCTACGGTGTCGTCAGCTTTGACGAACAAGGCATTGCGACATCCATTATCGAAAAGCCAAAGGAGCCGGTCTCCAACTGGGCGGTTACAGGCCTTTATTTTTATGACAACAAGGCTCTTGAGTTTGCGACTGAGATTAAACCCTCCGCGCGAGGTGAATTGGAAATCACAGATGTAAATTCCTGCTATCTGAAAAGTGGAAATTTGCGCGTTGAGCGGTTGGATCGCGGTTATGCTTGGCTGGATACAGGGACGGTAGATAGCTTGCGCGATGCAGGTGATTTTGTGGCAATTATCGAGCGCCGCCAGGGGCTGAAAATTTGTTGCCCGGAAGAGATCGCGTTTCAAAAGGGCTGGATTACTTCCGAGGGCCTATTGAATTGCGCCGAAGCAATGGGCTCTAGCTCTTACGGGACATACCTAAAATCTTTGATTGCAAGACATCAGCGCATGTGAGCTTTGTTGTCATTGGTCGCTAAATGTGATGGTCGGAAGTGCGTTGTCTTGCATAAAACGGCCAATCAATGCGCTATTGAAACCTCAGCCATCAACGTTTTGACACGACGTTGACGTGGCTTTTTCAACACTTTACCCGGTTAGGTAATTATGAGCACTCTTCCAAGATCCGACATCGGCTTCATTGACCTTCTCGCCCAAAGGCGGCGGTTAGGTACGCGAATAGATGATGCTATTCTCAGTGTCGTCAATAGTGGGGCTTATATTATGGGCCCGCAGGTGCAAGCCTTTGAAGGGGCTTTGGCGGAGTTTGGCCAAGCGAAATACGCACTTTCTTGTGCCAATGGTACCGATGCTTTGGTCCTTCCTTTGATGGCCTGGCATATTCGTACTGGCGACGCCGTCTTTTGTCCGAGTTTTACCTTTGCTGCTACAGGAGAGGTTGTTCCTTGGCTTGGGGCTACCCCAGTTTTCGTCGATATTGATCCGGTTACTTACAATCTCGACCCATCCCATCTGGAAGCTTCAATTCAAGCAGTTCTAGCGGAAGGAAAGTTGACCCCAAAAGTCATTATCGCGGTCGATCTGTTCGGTCAGCCTGCGAATTATCCGGCAATTTCGAGTATTGCCAAAAAATATGGTCTCAAGTTAATCGCGGATTCGGCACAGGGGTTTGGGTCCACGCTTGAAGGCCACCACCCTATTCATTGGGCAGACGTGGCTACCACAAGTTTTTTCCCGGCGAAGCCTTTGGGATGCTATGGTGACGGTGGTGCAGTCTTGACGGACGACTATAATCTCTGGGAGGTCATGGACTCACTTCGCGTCCATGGGAAGGCCACTAAAAGCGATCTTAGTACGCAAAGCTTCGAGCATGATCCTAAATATCTGAATATCCGGATTGGTATGAATTCACGCTTAGATACCATCCAGGCAGCTATCCTACTAGAAAAACTAGCGATCTTTTCTGAGGAAATTGATACCCGCAATCGAATTGCTGCTCGATACAATGAATTATTGGGAGGATATGTTTCTGTGCCAACCTTGATCGAGGGCGCAGTGTCCACTTGGGCTCAATACACGATCGAACTTCCAAACCGCGATGGTTTTGCTGCGTTTGCGAGGACACGTGGTGTACCCACCGCTGCTTATTATCCAATTCCGATCCATATGCAGAAAGTATATAGCCGCTTCCCTGTCGGCCCAAATGGTCTTCCCGTAACTGAGAGCAAGGCGGGAGCAGTGATCTCCTTGCCAATGCACCCATATCTCGATGAGTCAACACAAGACTATATTGTCGAGACTGTACGTCTATTTGTTGGACGCAATGAGATTTAGCATGCGCCAGCCTACCAAGTGAATTGCCAATCCGGTTGGTCAATAGCTGCGTCCTAAGTGTTACTTTGACAGGAAAATCGCGGGAAGTCAGTATTTGGAAAGAACAATCAATAGTGTGATGTGTTTGTTTCTGCATGTAGATCAATCAAGGGTATATCTGTTGCGCGTAGTTTGCCCCATGAATTGACGACTGCTCGCCCTCGTTAGTCGGTCCGTGCTTGGAGGTCGGCCTTTAACTTATTGTTTTGTAGAAATTTTTTGACAAATTTGTGACGGGAATTTTATGGCCTTTGGCTCTCGATTTGGTGTGGAAAACGATGATGCGATCAGGTTGACTTCAAGAATCTCATCTGGCAAGACCCGCGAAGTTAACCATCCTTCTCGCTGTCGGAGCTAGGATGTGATTCCTTAGATGCAGGTTGGTATACTGATTCAGAAAGAGCTCCTGATGCGAAGCGATTTAAGTCAGACGTCGTGCGTTATCTTGGCTGGTGGCCTTGGCTCAAGGCTGTCAGAAGAAACTGGTACGCGACCAAAGCCATTGGTAGAAATTGGTGGGCGTCCAATTCTTTGGCACATTATGAAGATTTTTTCCCAATATGGGGTCAAGAATTTTGTGATTTGCTGTGGCTATAAGGGCTATATGATCAAGGAATACTTTGCGAATTATTTTCTTCATGAAAGCAACGTCACGATTGAAATGGGGAAGCCGACCATCTTTCATGAGGTGAATGCCGAACCATGGCGTGTAAGTGTTGTTGATACGGGTGAGCATTCTATGACTGGAGGCCGCATCCGGAGAATTCGAGACTATATTCCGCAGGATCGCCCGTTCTTCATGACATATGGGGACGGTTTAAGTGATGTGGACATTGGTGCGCTCTATGATTTCCATTCCGCACACGGAAAGAAGGCAACTGTCACTGCGGTGCGGCCTTTGGCGCGCTTTGGTGCTTTGGACCTGCACGGAACAAACGTCCGGGCCTTTAAAGAGAAGCCGAGTTCTGAAGGTGGCTATATTAACGGTGGCTTCTTCGTTTTGAGTCCGTCTGTCATCGATTACATCCAAGGCGACACCACCGTATGGGAGCAGGAGCCATTGGAGCAGATTGCGCGGGAAAATAATTTGGAAGCCTTCATGCACGAAGGCTTCTGGCAGCCGATGGACACTTTACGCGACAAGCAGCAGCTTGAAGACTTGTGGGTCAGTGGAAAGGCCCGTTGGAAGTTATGGTAAAAGTTCCTAACCATGCCTTTTGGAAAGGCAAGACTGTGCTTCTTACGGGGCACACAGGTTTCAAGGGTGCTTGGGCCAGCTTGATGCTGCACGAATTGGGCGCGAAGGTCGTTGGGTTTTCATTGCCCGGACCTGTAACCACCCCCGATTTATATGGAGCTGCGGGGCTCAGCCGATTTGTCGATGACCATCGCGGAGATGTTCGAGATGAGTCGGCACTGTTGAAGGTGTTTAATCTGGCGCAGCCAGACGTCGTTCTGCACATGGCTGCGCAGCCACTGGTTCGACTTGGGTTAGTAGAGCCAATTGAAACGCTTGATGTAAACATCATGGGTGTGGCAAAGATTCTCATGGCTTGTAAGGCGCAGCCTAGCGTGCGCGTTGTAGCCATTGTTACCAGTGACAAATGTTACGAAAACCGTGAACGCGTTTGGCCCTATCGGGAAGACGAGGCCATGGGCGGTAAAGATCCATATTCCGCTAGCAAGGGTTGCGCAGAGATCGTTACCTCTGCTTTTGCACGTTCATTCTTCAGTGATGGATCCGGGCCGCGGGTAATTAGCGTTCGCGCCGGCAATGTGATTGGGGGAGGCGATTGGGCGGAGGATCGGCTCATTCCCGATTTAGTGCGCGCCTACCAAAATTCTAACGAAGTTGAAATTCGCAGCCCATCAGCCGTTCGCCCGTGGCAGCATGTCCTTGAGCCGGTCAGCGGCTATCTGATGGCTATTGAAAATACGGCAGGGCGGGCATCTTGGTCAGGATTTGATTCTTGGAACTTTGGACCTACGCCGGGCGGTGAAATGACGGTAGCCGAAGTGGTTAGCGTCTTTCAGAATATTGTAGGCGGCCTACCTAAGGTTAATTTTGCGAAAGAGGCCGAACTGCAGTCGCAACGCAAAGAGGCTGGAATCCTGAGAGTTGACCCAACCAAAGCTAAGGTAGAGCTCAATTGGTCACCGCGTTGGGACAATGAAACCGCAATTAAGCTTACGACCGAATGGTATGTAAACGTCCTGCGCGGCCAAGATGCCTTCGATCTAGTGTCCTCAGAGGTAAAATCTTTCTTGGCTTGCTAAGTTGAGGCGCAAACCCAGCTGACTTAGAAACAAATCGAATTGGAAACCCCTTAAGGTGGGGTATAGGAGTTCAAAGTGGCAAAAAAGATCCCAGACTTTGCAGAACAAACAATCATTATGGGGGATCACTCAAGCGAAGAGGCGATTGCCTTGCGGGCTCAGATAGGAGAGCTCGTCGAACGCTATGCGAAGCTCGCCCATGCGCCAAAGCCATTTCATCCTGGCAGCGGTCGCGTCCCGGTGTCGGGAAAAGTTTATGATCATCGCGACTTACGAAACCTCGTCGACGCAGGCCTCGATTTTGTACTAACTACCGGTCGCTTTAACAAAGAGTTCGAAAAGCGTTTGGCCGCTTTTTTGGGCGTAAAGACAGCGATCACCGTAAACTCAGGATCTTCGGCTAACCTCGTTGCTGTTACCGCTCTAACTTCTGACTTGTTCCGTGATGATGCGCTTAAGCCAGGTGACGAAGTAATCACCTGTGCTACGGGCTTTCCAACAACAGTCAACCCGATCATCCAAAATGGTTTGGTTCCTGTTTTTCTTGACGTGGAGCTCGGTACTTACAATATGAGCATGCGACGTTTGGAGCAGGCTTTGAGCCGCCGAACGCGGGCTGTAGTTTTGGCGCATGCATTGGGTAACCCATTTAACTTAGCGGCCGTAAGCGATTTTTGCAAAAAGCACGGCCTTTGGCTTGTTGAAGACTGCTGCGACGCACTGGGCGCAACTTATGACGGCAAAAAGGTTGGGACGTTCGGCGTTGCTAGCACAGTAAGCTTCTATCCGGCACACCACATTACGATGGGTGAGGGGGGAGCAGTTTTGTTCTCAGACCCAATCTATAAACGGGCGGCTGAAAGTATCCGTGACTGGGGGCGTGATTGCTGGTGCGAGCCTGGTTTCGACAACACTTGTGGGCGCCGTTTTGATTGGCAATTGGGCGATCTTCCGGATGGTTACGATCACAAATATACGTACTCAAACCTCGGCTACAACCTGAAGATCACCGATATGCAGGCATCCGTTGGATTGTCGCAGCTCGATAGGTTAGAAGAGTTCATTGCAGCCCGGCGAAGAAATTTTGACTTGATCTGGGCTGGGCTAGCGGATCTACAAGATAGATTAATCCTCCCCCGAGCAACAGAAAATTCCGAGGCATCTTGGTTTGGCTTCCCAATTACGGTCCGTGAAGAGGCGGGCTATTCTCGTCGCGATGTCGTAGCACATTTGACGGCTGCAAAGATCGACACGCGTCTTCTGTTTGGCGGGAACCTTTTGCGACAGCCTTATATGAAGGGCCGGAATTATCGTGTCGTTGGTGACTTAACCCAGTCAGACGTCGTGATGAACTCCTGCTTTTGGGTAGGCGTTTACCCAGGCCTACAGGAGGAGCAAATTGCTTACATGGTCCGCGAGATCCGCAAGAGTGTCGGTGCTGGCTAGGTTGATCTGACATGCAATTTCGGTTTGCCAGAATATCCCACAGCTGGGGAAAGTCTCTGGTTTTCTGAACCGTTATTGCACGGGTCCCATACCTATCCATTCCAACATTTTGACTACCTACACAATCCATCAAGAAAACAAATCAGGAGAAATGCTATGAATTTGCGTGAACGAAAAATGCTGGACATCCTTAAGCAAGGTCGGGCCGAGTTTGGGTATGTTGCAGTAAAGGCTGAGTTTGAGGCGGAAGGTACTCGGACAGATGAATTGTTGCGCCTGATAGAGATAGCTCGGAAAGCTGACCTCAAGATTGGTCTTAAGATCGGTGGTTGTGAAGCTGTCCGCGACCTGCTGGAAGCTAGGCAAATTGGTGTTGAATATATCATCGCGCCGATGATTGAATCTGACTATGCACTATCAAAATATGTAGAGGCACGGGACAAGGTTTACAGTCCAGATGAGCAACTCGACACAGAGTTTTTGTTCAACTTAGAGACCATCAACGCATATAATGTGAAAGAGCAATTGATTGACCGCGCAGCCAAATATCATTTGGCTGGTCCTGTTTTCGGGCGCGTTGATTTTTCCGGTTCGCTTGGTCTGACCCGGGATGGTATCGATGGACCCAAGATTACTGAATACGTCACCACGGTTGGCCAACTGTGTAAGGACAAGGGTCTCTCCCTCGTGGTCGGTGGTGGAATTTCGATGGATTCCATTGAAACCCTTAAAGTAATGGGAGCTGTCCATTTGACGCGCTTCGAGACCCGCAAAGTGATTTTTGCAGGAACCGCTACCGATACTCCGAATTTGTCTGACGGGCTCTTGAATGCTGTACATTTTGAGATGCTTTGGTTGCAGAATAAGCGCGACTATTACGGTGCTATCGAGCGCGAAGACGCCAAGCGGATCGATATGTTGGAAAGCCGTTGGCGTATTTTGAGCTCAAATCGCTAAGTGTAGCGGTTGCCTTGTATCGCAACCGCTGAAGTCGAATTTTTTCGGGCCCATTTGTTTCAAATGGGCCCGTTTGTTTGCCTTTCAGCTTATCTGGACAACGGGTGGGTCGATAAGACTTTCAATTTGAGCTAGGCGCTGGGTCAGTTCCTGGATGGCGAGAACAAGTGGCCCAATAAACTGTTCATAACGCAGTCCTTGTTGGCTTTCAGGGTCAGTAGGGTCTGCTAAAGTCCAAGCTGCCCAATCTAGCTCGTTCGGAGTGGCTGCCCTGACATCCTGGGCCAAAAATCCGATGTGCGTGCGCTTGCCGGCTTTGGTTGTTGCTTGTGTACAGTTAATCCCATCCTCAACTGGTCCGGGCTCTAAAGTTTGAGCGCCACTTTGCCATCGGTAACTCACTGGGCGAAGGCTGCAGATGAATTTTAAGCCCAGCGGGCAGTCCTCGATATCTGTCTTCAGTCGAGAATCTGACGTGCTAATAGCACCGGTGACTGAGAAGATCGTCGACCACCTAGACTGCGCTGAACCTAAGTGTTGGGCATTGTCAGCACCCGGCAGCACTGCTCTTGTGTTAGCATTCAGAACAAAGAGATTCATTCCCGTTGTGCCAGCATCATTTAACGTCCCGAATACCAAATGATTATTGGTGAGGTATTGGCGGAAGTTACGAGCATCAGGGACGGCATCGGCTTCTTGGATAACAAACTCGGGAGATTGACTTTGCGCGATGTGTAATCGCCTTAAAGGGTTGCTAATCCCAATACCCGCTCCTACCGCCGTAATGTGCAGATCTTTCTCACCAACTTGAAGGCCAGCCGAAGGTAGGCTCAACGCGCCGCTCATACTGTCGCCACTTTTTGCGACGCGATCTTGGTTCGCGATCTCCCATTGCAAACCTGACCAAACGACAAGCCTCCTTTCATCAATTACCCACACCCGCCAGCCAAGTTTTGGGGAAAAGCAGCGCCAAGCTCCATCGACGAAGTAGGCCAAGAGATTGGGCGCAAATCCCTGCCAGTGGGGCCCAGAACACGCCATGGGCAGTATCCAGCATTGACCTTCAAGCGGTGAGGGTGGTTCACTCGCTAAACTGCGACTAAGGACACGCGCTTGCACCAACTGATCAAGCGCAATCAGGCTTTCATTTAGCGTTACGTGTTTCTCGGCCTGCGAAGCGAGAATAAAGGGCAAGCAGAGATTTGCGGTTTCAGCGGTCATAAGTAGCTCCAATTGTTTGGCCCTTAGCTTAGTAGCCAATACGCCTACGAGGATTGGGAGTGCCCTATCCCTCAAAGTCGATGACGGCCACTGCTTGCCGAAATTCTTCAGAGCCTTTACCAATTCAGCGTCAAAGTCGTGCTCATCCTCAAATAGGTTTGGGCGGAATGGCCCTTATACGGGGTCGGATAAATGGAAGATGTAAGTTGGAAAATGGATCGTGGCGGCAAGCCGCTCAAGCAACCAAATATGTTGTGATCGGGCCGTCAGGCTGGATTGGAAACGCTTTGCTATCTTGGCTTGGCAAATCAATTGGTGAGGAGTGGCGTTCCAAAACCAAATGTTACGGGTCATCAGCGCGCATGATTGTGGGCCCTGATAATCAACCTCTAGAAGTTCTGGCATTAGCAGATCTTCTTCAAGCAGATCTTTCCGGGGCCGTTGTTTTTCATTTGGCCTACCTTACCAAGGAAAAGGCGGCAGAACTGAGTGATGGCGAGTTTTTCAGTCGAAACCAAGCCATCGACCAACTTGTTCTTGATGCAATTACTGCCTCAATGCCAAAGGCAATCTTTGTTGCATCGTCAGGTGCTGCAGCAGACGCCCAATCTGGCAAGGGACGAAACCTTTATGGCGTAACTAAACTGCTGCAGGAAGATCGGTTTTTGGCCTACGCAGCCAAGTCTGGTTTGCCAACTTTTGTTGGCAGAATATTCAATATCGCTGGTCCGTACATTAACAAGTTTGATCACTACGCTGTTTCTTCTTTTGCACAACAGGCCATTCTTAGTGGTCAGATCAATGTTACGGCTTCAATCCCTGTATTCAGATCCTTTCTTGGGGTGATCGACTTAATTGAATTGGTCACCGCGGAATTGTTAACGGGTGCACCAGATTTGGTTCCAATTGATTTATGTGGTCATGAGTTATTGGAGATGGGTCAGATTGCGGCGACTGTCGCCCATGAGACAGCTGGTCTCACAAAAAAGCCTGTGGTTCCCATTTTCAGGCCTAAGATCGATTTTTCGCGCACGAGTTCCTACTTTGGTGATCCTAGACCAGCCCTTCAGCTTGCTCTCAAACACGACATTTCTTTAATGCCATTTCCGGTGCAAGTGCGAGAAACGATTGCCTATATGAGGACAGTCCTTTGACAATCAAGAATTCCCAAATTCTGCCATAAGCTTAGGCGACGATACAAATTGTATAGGGTGAGCCAGAACTTAGGCTTGGTTATTCCAAATCAAAGAGCATTGAACAAGTATTGAGATATCGAATGAAAGAGGAACGACTACAGGTGACAAAAGTTCAGCCCCTGCCAAAATTAGTTATGTTCGACTTAGACGGGACCCTTGTGGATACTGTGAGGACAACCGCCAGTGTTTTCTCACAAATTAGAAGTAACCGTGGCTACAGTCCTGTTGAACCAGATGTTTTGAAGCCTTACATCAGTCGCGGTGCTGAAGATCTGGTTGCTGCAGCCCTTGGTGAAGCCTTGGTGTGTCGCACTCGGGACCTTGTTGAATTCCGAACGCTCTTGGCACAGGCCGAGGCAAATCCAGATGAGATTTATGATGGCGTCCCCGATGTCCTCGCGGCTTTGGCTGAAATGGCAGTCCCGCTAGCAATTGTTACCAATAAGCCCCAGAGCTTGGCAGAAAAACTGCTCGCAGAACTTAAACTCGAGGTTTTCTTTGATTTGATTCTGGGAGGGGACGCAGTTGCGAACAAGAAGCCGCACCGTGATCATATTGATACCGCATTGAAGCATTTTGGGGTGGCAGCACATGAGGCTGTGATGGTCGGTGATAGTGAAATTGATCAATCCGCAGCTCTCGCGAGCGGCGTAAAGTTCGTTTTGTTTCGCCAGGGTTATGGCGGCTCCGCTTTAATGTCGTGTCAGCAGACGACTGGAGTAGACGAATTCAAGTCCGTCTTGGATGTGCTGCGAGGTTAAATGCATGTTTGTTTGACATCCACTTGCTTTCCACCACGCATTGGAAGCGAATCTATCAGCGAGTGCGACGTCTCTTAGCCCTTGGATTGAGCAGAGACGATTGTTGAATCACTTGTATTGGCGCTTCAAATATCTGAACACCTTAAGATTAAACTGTTCCGCATTAATCTAAGGAGCAGCTAAGCGAGCTCTAATCTGTGATTTGTTTCTTGATCTCTGAATTGTGTCATCACGGAAGCTACGGCCACCGCGGTTGGGTTTGAGCTCGAGCCCTTGCAGGTGCTACCAGCCGTAGAAAGGAAACCCCGGAGCCTGCCTCATATTAGCTCTTTGACCATTTCATAGACAAAGGGTACCGCTTCTGCATCAGTTCTGAGGATTTCAGCGAAATTGGGGTTTGAAATGAACATTCGGCCCCAAGTTATTAGATCTACGTCGCCGTCCGCCAGAATCTGCTCTGCCTGTGGCTTTGTCAGCGAGGCGCCAGCTATTAGCAAGCCTGGCCATAGTGGTCGCGCAAGCTTTACGACGCGTGCAGACGTGTCGAAGTAGTTCGCGTTCGCACAGCAGATATCGAGATTTCTGAGACCCAATTTCCACATGGCAGGCAACAAATAGTTGATCATCTCTTCCATGTCGGGCCAGTCATAAATCTCGCCCATAAAGCGGGATGGTGAAATTCGGACGATAACCTTTTCGCTTGGCGCAATTGCTAGAATTCGCTCCAACAATTCGAGGGTAAATCTACAACGATTTTCCACGGATCCACCGTACTGATCTTTACGATCATTGACTCGTGAATCCAAAAACTGATCAGGCAAATAGCCATTGGCACAATGTAATTGGATCGCGTCAAAGCCGACTGCTAGGGCATTGCGTGCTGCAATCTCAAAATACTGGTATACCTGTTCAATCCCCGCGGCGTCCAAAGCGACGGGTTGGCCAAACGGCTTGTTATTTTGACGATTTATACCCGCCGCTGCAACATTTGTTGAGCTAACCGGAGGCAAACCACCGGTATAGTCTGAGTGGGAGATCCGACCACAATGCCATAATTGGCAGGCGATCTTTGCGCCATGAGCATGGACCGCATCGATAACGGGACTCCAACTGTCCGCCTGCTCTTTTGTCGCAATGTGAGGGACATTATTGTACCCATCCGCACTTGGATGAATAACAACGCCTTCGGTCAAGATAAGACCGACCCCGCCTTCGGCTCGCTTTCGGTAATACTCTTTGATTTGATCTGTCGCTTGGTGATTCTGATCAGCAAAATTCCGAGTCATGGCCGACATGACAATTCGGTTCCGGACAGAGAGAGTGCCGTCTTTTTGGAATGGGCTGAAAAGGCCTGAATTACTCATTATGTGAGGCTCCCGCACGGTATTTATCGAAAAACTTGTCCTTTAGGTAGTCACAAAGCGCGTCGCGCCAAGGACGCTGTAGGTCAAA
Source organism: Aquidulcibacter paucihalophilus (assembly GCF_002105465.1). Lineage (GTDB taxonomy): Bacteria > Pseudomonadota > Alphaproteobacteria > Caulobacterales > Aquidulcibacteraceae > Aquidulcibacter > Aquidulcibacter paucihalophilus. The sequence goes on along the minus strand of NZ_NCSQ01000174.1, from coordinate 100,659 downwards.
GCCTTCACTTTCCAAACGCTTGGAGACGAAGACCGCTCTCTGTGGCCGTTGACCATTCATGGTGCCTTCAACTTCCGACGCCTCAACTTTACGCAAACTTAACTTGTCGGACCAGCCTAGGCTCTCAACGATAACCTGTGCGACTTCATAGAAGCTTGCCTCGCCCTTTGAGGCCATTTGATAGGTACCATGCTTATCGGCTAATGCTAGGGCAATTGCGTTGCGGGCCAAGTCTACAGTCCAAGTCGGCTGCCAAATTCTATCGCCAACGGTGAAGCTTTGTCGGCCCTCCTCAATTGCTTCAGCCAAGACCGGAATAATCCTGCCTACGAAATTCTTGTCACGCTTGCCGCCACCGAAAAATCCAGCCATCCGAATAATGAGGGGTTTAAGTGTGTGCGTAAGGAATAGCCCTTCGGCTTCCAACTTTAGCTTGCCGTAAACAGATAAAGGCTCGGGAACCGTATCGTCATCAATCAGTTCATTTGCGTTCCCGAAAATCAAAAATGACTGCGGGTAAATCACTCTCGTTCCGGTTGCTTGGCAAGCCAATGCAACATGACGAGCACCATCTACAATCGTACGCCTGGCCTGCTCGACATTGGCCGCACAAGCCTCAACATTCACTAGGGCAGCGCAATGGAAGACAAAACCGGGGCTTGGCCCGCTACTAACCCAGTCAACCGCGCGCTTTACCGCATCCGGGTCCGTTACATCGAGCTCGGTGTGCCCCGGTGCCCAAACTTCAAAGTTTGCCAGTTCGTGAGCTACTTGCGCGGCATCTGAACCAAGCATACCTTCACCACCAGTAATCAGAATCCTGCTCGTGAGCCTTTGTTGTCTAAAGATTGGGTGATCTAGGTTCATTAAGGGTCCTATAATGTCCGCATTTGTGCAGGCAGATTTTGAGCTTCTATGATTGTTACTGATTTGTACTTTGCACTTAAAACATCACCTGTCGTCGCAAAAAGATATTCTTGCAACGGCAACTGCAATTCGGTGCATTGCCTATCGATTACACTCCTAATGGCACTGCGTTGCCTAGATTAGCGGTATCAGCATGTTTTCCGCTAATTCTTCGCGAGACAAGAAAGGCGCCAAATCTTCAAGTGGAGCCGAAACCATGCTGCCATCTTCAAGTCGGCGTGAGGCAGTTTTGGGAGCGAACACCTGGTTCTTATCGATCCGGACTTCGCAAATACCTGGCCCGTTTGAAGCTAGAAATGCTGCGATCTTTTCCGACATTCCCTCATGGGTTAGCAGCCGTTCAAACCCAAAGCCAAAACAATCAGCTATCTTCTTGAAGTCAGGGAAAGTCACGCCTGTTGTAGGTCCACACCCAACAACAAACCCATCAAAATAGTTTTGTTGTGCTTGTTTGATCGAATGGTACCCGTCGTTGTTTAAAATGAATATCTTCACAGGCATTTGGGAGCCTACGATAGTCTGCAATTCCTGCAGATTTTGCATGATGGAACCATCCCCAGCAATGCAAACAATGCGTCGGTCCGGATCTGCGATATGCGCGCCGATCGCCGCGGGCAGATCATAGCCCATTGAGGCAGATCCAGAATTTGTAAAGAGGCGCTGTCCAATCTTGAGTTCACTTGCTTGGAAGGTCACCACACAAGCGGTTCCGTCTCCTGTGACCACGACCTCATCGTCGTTCAGTTCTTTAAAAAGCGCTTGTGTAAAGCAATAAGGGTTTACAGTATCCTTGGTTTCCCAATATTCGGGAAGAACGGTCGAATAGCGCGCGACGCGCTCCCGCCCCCATGCCAAGTAGTCTGCATGGGCCTTGGGTGCCTTATAATCTTTCGTCAAGTCCAGCAGAATATCGATTAATTCGCTAAGATCTGCATGCACGGGCATATCGATCTTCAGTGTAGGCTTCGCCAGTTCGGCCTGATCGATGTCCACCATGATTTTATAAGCTGCACGCGCGAAACTTTGATAGTTATAGCTGACTTGGCGAATATTGAGGCGTGACCCAAATACCAGCAAGACATCTGCGTTTTGGACAACGAAATTGCCAGCTCGGTCACCAACTGAGCCAGGCCGACCCGCATAACAGGGATGGTCGTTGCAAAGTACATCATGCGCGTTCCATCCAGTAGTTACTGGGATTGAAAGTCGGCGCGCCAACTCTAAGAACCGATCCCGCGCCCCAGATAAGCGGACTCCCATGCCGACAAGCATAGCGGGACGTTTCGCAGCTTTCAGCCGTTCAAGAATCTCAACGGCTACAGTCTTGAGAGCCTCGTTTTGAAGTCGACCATACTCACTGGGGATTGCAAACTCTTTGCCATATCCTTCGACAATCGGATCGAATGCTCGCAGTTTGGCGGGTTCAATAGCAGCGCCTTGCACGTCGATTGGGATATCAATCCAAGTTGGTCCTGGCCGGCCAGATTGTGCCAACCAAAGTGCCTTCTCAAGTTCGAACCGAATATCAGCCGGATTTTGAACGATCACGGCGTATTTTGTTATTGGTCGGACCATCTCGATGATGTTTGCTTCCTGGTCTCCCAGCTGGCGCAATCTTGGTGCCGCATTGGTAAGGAGTGTCTCGCGCTTTACCTGACCAGAAACAACAATCATCGGGATTGAGTCGGTAAAGGCACCAAAAACACCATTAAACGTATTGATGCCGCCAGGGCCTGTCGTCACATTTACGCAAGCGATGCGATTAGAAAGTCTAGCGTAGCTTTCGGCCGCCATGGCAGCTGCCTGCTCGTGGTGGCAGCACACATAAGACAAATCGGGGTGCCGACCAAGTGCATCGTTGAGGTGCATGGCTCCACCTCCTGTCAGCATAAACACATGTTTTACACCATGTTGCGCAAGGCAACCTGCAACATAATCAGCTAAACGAATCTTTGACATGATTTGCCTGTTGTCCTTCAAGATTGAAGTTGCTTGTTTTATTGCTTGGCCCAGAAAGAATTGCCGCTATCCCTGCGCAATTTCACCTGTTTCTCGCATTTTTGTATTGAGAATGAGAGGCGTGGGCTTCTTCCGTAGTAGTTCATCTGGGTCGGAGGTCGCATAGGCCTCCCAAACATCTGCAGGTGGTCCGTCCATAATGATCCGACCAGAATGCATCCAAACCGCATGGTTGCAGAACTGATCCAATGCTTCTTTGCTGTGGGTTGCCATCACAAAAATTTTCGCATGTTCCGCGCGTTCTTCAATTCTTTGAGCAGCCTTCAACATAAAGTGCATGTCACCGGCGCTTAGAACTTCATCCACCAACAGAATGTCCCCCGGTAGAGACGTAGCGATAGCAAAACTCAATCTCACCATCATCCCTGAGGAATAGGTGCGGACCGGCAGGTCAAAAAAGTGCTGCAATTCGACGAAAGTTTCAATTTCCAAACAAATTTCTGCAGCCCGGCCTTTTGGGATTCCGAAAAGGCGCTGGATATTGAGCGCATTTTGACGGCCGGACTTCTCTGGATCTAGCCCTGCGCCGATACTCAATACGGACGCCAATAGCCCGTCGACGACTCGTTTTCCTTTTGTAGGATGGTGAATTCCGGCTAGGGTCCGCAACAATGTACTCTTGCCCGAGCCATTTCGCCCGACTATTCCGAGGCGTGTCCCTTCCCCCAGTCGCATGGTTACACCATTAAGGCCGCGAACATATCGAAGGCCATTCTTGGATGCTTGGGAGAACATTCCGAAAGCGGCTGAACGCGCTACAGCTCCGAGGATCGACACATCTCGACTTGATGAAACTACTGGGTAATGAACGTATGCACTCTCAAGTGCCAGATATGTAGCCATGATACCGTCAGATCCAGTAGCTCAATTGCTTACGATAATGAGAAAACGCCAACGTTCCGAACAGCAATACAAGTAAAGCTGTTGCACCAGCGACGATCCAATTGGTCGAAGAGGGCAATGTTCCCAACATTGGGGCGCGTACGACCTCTACGAGGTGGTAGACGGGATTCAAATCTGCCAGTTTTGCTTGCGCGCTGCCTTCTACGCGGCGCCAAAAAATTGGAGTCAGAATGAACAACGCACCCACAATGGAGGCAATGAGCGGACCCAAATCGCGATAGCGTCTACCAAGCACGCCTAAGCCCAATGCGAGGCCAGTCAACGTCAAATAGACCAAGAACAAGCCTGGAATGGCGAGAATAATGTTCGCATTGATCGGGTACTTAAAGATAATGATGACTGCGATAAAGACCAACATATTATGGGCAAATGCGAAGAAATGGCCAACTACTGCTCGATGAACGTGCAACGAAATTGGCAGATCATAAGCCATCAAAATCGGCATGGCCCGCTCATAAAGATTAGACGAGTCGCTCAGGCAGTTTGCGATCATCAACCAAATGGTTAAACCCGCCGCAAGATACACAATTTGATCTTGAAAGTCTGCTGACAGAACTAAAGATGACCACCAAGCATAACCCATAACAAATGCGGCGTGGGACAGAGTCACCCAAAATGGCCCAATGAGGGTACGAGCATAGCGACCAGCTAAGTCATCAATGGCCAAGCCAATCCAAGCTTGCCAATTCACATAACCCTGCCACAAGTCAGCACGAGTTGAAGTTACTGATTGCAACATGGATTTTTAGTTACCTTGCTAAGTTAAATGCCCAAAAAACACTGCTCTTTGCTTCGACAGCGATCCGAATCTGTTGGCTGTTGATCAGTAGATAAGCGCACGGCTTACCTTTTGAATGGGGTGTTTGCAAGGACCGATTAGCATCAACTGGGACCTTCAATTAGAAGGTAGCCAGCCCGCAGATTGTTTATTTCAAGCTTGCTTATTCACCCCGAAAGCTGGGCCAAGCATGTTTCGGCATTTCTGAATCCCGCCGGAGATGGCGATCCAAAAATGGGTCGCAAGCGAGTGCTTGACCCCACCTTATCATGAACTTAGCCCGATCAATTTGAATGCGCCTTGCGAAAGGGCCCCTTGAGGGACTGCCACGAGATGACATTTCAGGGTGGGTCCAGATTGAATCCCCAACAAGAATGCAAGATTCCGTCGTCAAAGCCGCGGCGCGGAGGCAAAGGTCAACGTCCCCACATTCGACGAAGAGTCCTTCATCAAACCCATAAAGTTGATCAAACAGATTCCGTGATAGGGCCATAACAGCCCCAGTGACTGCGCTGACAGCTCGGTGCGGCTTGATCCATGCTTCCATCAAGGTGCTTTCGATAGGCAAGCCTCTACCAAAATGGCCAACTAGTCCGCCCATTCCCAAAACTAATCCCGCATGCTGAACACCACCTTGGGGATAAACTAGGACACCTCCAGAGATTCGATTGGGAAAGGCTTTACTTGTCCGCAAGAGCGTCTGGAATGCGTCAATTGAGGTAGGCGCGACGTCATCGTTCAATAGTACAAGCTGTGTGCGATCTGATGCTTTCACACCAAAATTTATCAAGCGCGAAAAATTGAATGGTCCTTCTGCCCGTACGACTTGGACGCCTTGCTCCGCTAGGTCCATTAATGTTTTTGCCGTCGCGGGCATTTCCGAAGCATGATCCACGATGATGACCTGTGCACCTTGGCTGCAGACTGAACTGAGACCAGCGTGCCATAGGGCCGTTAAATGTTCCGGCTTATCGCGGCTTGGTATAACAATTGAGACCTCCGACCACACAACCGGACTGTCAAGTTTTTCACAAGCACCCTCATAAGCGACTTTGCTTGACTCAATTTTCGGCTGCTTAGCGACATATGTTTCCAAGGAATTGCGTCGTAACCTTGACATTATCGCACCGACTAGGCGCCAACATCGCCAAATGAGGTCGCCAATTGCACCGGGGGGAATTAGCGCGACGACTCGAAGTTTGCTTCTGGCTTCGGCTGATTGACCGAAAGCAAAAGCGCGCAAGCTTTTGCATTTTTGAGGCACATCAAGTCGGTGCACAGAAAGGGCAGTGCCAGGAATGCTTATCCCAACTTGTTGATTGCCATCTGGAGTTTGACTTCGAAAGCTAAGGTAGTGGTCAGGGCTTGCAGTTTGGGGATTAAAAATGCATGTCCATGCCCCTGATGCGGGCTTTTCCAAAGCGAAGATTAAACAACGTGTTCCCTTCTTTCTGCGGTGGCCGTCCATTTTTTGCCCGAATCCAGATTTAGCAAGTGCAAACTTACATCATGTTGTGCGCGCATTTTGGCTGAGAGTGAAGCGGGGTTAAAGGGGATTACTGAGCGTCTCGTGCTATCCTTGCAATGCGGGGCACTTAAGGTAACTGAGTGTTAACGGTCTCGCGTGGCCGATAAGCCATACTTCAACGCGCTCGGGCCTGATACCATGCTGCAACTCCATCATTGCGAATCTCGGTAGGCTTAAGATTAAGAGTCGTCAGCATCTAAGGCGGCAAGGCCCAGCTGCGACAAGGGGAAAAGATTTGGTCGTTTCAGAATATATAGCAGCAACCGCATTGCCACCCGGTAAAACTTGTATCTCTACCGCAGCTTTGTTGTATCCTAAGATGGGCAGTGGCGCGCCTTACTACATCGTTGCGCCTCCCTATACCCAAGACTCCGCTGGCGTAAAAATGCTCTATGTCTTATGTCACCTGCTGAACCTGTCAGGTGCTCGCGCATTTATCTATGTTTCGCCGTATTTTCGAAGCGCGGCAGATCTCGGGCCAGGGCTTGTCACGCCTGCATTAACGCCAGCGACAGTTGAGCTACACCGTGTTGCCGGTGAAACACCAATAATCGTCCTGCCGGAGACAATGCATGTTAACCCATTCAAAGGTGGGATTGTGGTGCGATGGGTGATGAATTTCACTGGCCTGCTAGGAGGACCAAATGCGTTCTCGGAAGATGAGTATATCTTCGCATATTCTGAGGTCATCGCGCGCACCATAAAAAACTGTGCGGGAAAGCTGTTTCTGCCCGGTTCGGACCCCCAGTTCTTCAAACCGCCTGAAGACAACCAACCGCGATCGGGGATTTGTTATTATGCGGGCAAGTATGTCGAAGTGCACGAACAGGAAGTGCCGGACCATCTTATTCGTAACGGCACAAAAATAACTCGTGGACCGGGCGGGCAAAGCCGTGAGGCTCTCCGCGAAATTTTCCAGACGCACGAAGTGCTACATATTTTTGAGAATACCGCTTTAGCAACAGAGGCTTTGCTTTGTGGTTGCGTTGTGGTCGCGAATAGAAATCCCTTCTTTGACGAGTTGATTGCAGAGGCTGAACATGGATCGGCTGGTGTGTGCTGGGACGATAAAGCCGAAAGTTTAGCCCAAGCCAAAGAAAAGCTAAAGGAGTTCCGAACAAATTATACGGCTTGCGAACAAGCAGCACTAGAAGGGGTAATTGAATTCTTTGAATGTACTCAGCGACTGGCTGCCAAGACCAATCTCACGGCGAAGCTTTCTATAAGCCGCCGTGTTAACTTAATTGCTGTATATGATTATTTCACATATGTGCTGCGGCAAGTCTTACGGTCAACAATTGAACAAGGTTTTTTTAGGACTTTCGGTTCTGTTTTTTTGAGTATTGCTCGAAAATTCAGAAAAAAATAGATATCGTTACTCGTTTATTATTGCTTAGGTTAAAGGGGGGGGCGGTTAAATCTTGTTGGTTTATGCACCAAAATCACCTTTCCCCATTGTATTGCACGCTTGCTTTCTTGACAGGCCGTCGGCCTCAGAAGTATCGGCTTTGAAGCAGTTTCGCCTTCTGGCTTAAGTAAATTTATCTAAGTCGATCATGCATGTGGATGCGGGCAAACAGGCAGAATTTGGGGAAATTCAATGGCAGTCAAAAAAGTTAACAACGAAACTTCATCCGTGGCCAAAACAACCGCAACGCGGGCACGCGGAACTGCCCAAGCGTCAGCCGATGCAACCAAAACAATCCCGCTGNCAGCGTTGAATCAGAAACTAACTGATTTGGGAATCCACTTTGTCCACACGGCCTAGTATCTGCATTCCCACTTATAAGCGCGGCAAGTTTGTGGAAGCGCAAGTTCGATCCGTTATCGAACTCTTTCTGAAGCGCGATGATGTTGAGGTCGAATTGGTCGTTGTGAACAATATGTCGCCAGATGACACAAAAAAGCGACTGGAAAAATTTTCTCATCCTAATTTCAAGCTTATCAATCGCACTCAGCATTATGATACGGCTGAGGAAAACATGATCAGGTCCCTCGAATTTCTCAGAGGCGATTATGTCTGGTTCTTAGGTGACGACGATCCGATCAAGCCCAATGCGGTGGACCGGGTGTTGTCAATACTTCAAACTCGCAACTACAGCTGCATTATCTTCAACTCGTCAACGATCTCCCCCGAAGGACATCTGATCGATATGAGGCCCATGCCGATGCATGGTCCGCAGGTATCTGGACCCATCGATGAAATTATTGAGATGATCGGCCTCATCAATACGTTTGCCGGTATCTCAAACATCATCCAGTTGAAGTCGCGCCTAGATGCAGAGCGTGGCTTGGAGTGGATGCGAACCTCAAAAATCTATAGCCATGTTGCATGGTTTGTTGAGGCCCATCGTGGAGAGAGGACTGCCTTTGTAAACCTTCCGCTGGTCTATTATCGGCAGAATGATTATTCTGATGGCCATTGGGATCGCGTAGCCGAGCGCTTGGGTGTTCAAAGCTTATTCTTCTGGTCTTTGGGGATCACACGTTTAGTCCAAAGACTGGTAGACCTTAATTGCCTATCAATACGTCAAGCGGGTCAAATATTTGAGTTGGCAAGTGGTGGGTTTCGATATCGCTTGATCGATGACATTGTTTTCAAAACCTACACTCAACTCCTGTCGTCCTGCCGGGCGGAGAGTGAACGCGAATTGTTCACCAGAGATGAGTTTAGTGAAATTTCTCAATTCGTTTTGAACTGTGATCCAAGCCTGTATAACCTCATTGAACTTTTGACAGAAGCCCACGAGGCAATCCAATCGGCGCGTGGTGATCAAAAGGGGATCAGTAATCTGTTGTCCAAAAATTCGTTTAACAGGTCCTTATTGGAAGACATCTCTAAGAATCTCAGCGAAAAATTCCTCCAAAGCTACGCGTCCAGCCAAAAGGAGGGTCAATTTGTGGGGCGGTGCATTGGCGTGATTTTTGGCTATTGCATCTATCGAATGCCCCAATCCTTTGTTGCCATCAAAGAGTCGGAAACAAGTATTCGAGACAAAGCCCTGAGCTTCGTGGATCCAATTGCTGATAAAGACCTTGTTTATATTGGTGAATCCTATGAAGATTTAGTCGATCAATTAATAATGAGACTAGAGCGGCAGAACGAAAGCACACCTAATCTTAACCCGATTTCGGGAGAGGCGGGCGCTGCAACGTTTGCAAGCTTGGATCCGTCAATTGTCACTCAGCTTCAAGACGCTGTTGCCGTATTCAAACGGCAGGCTCAGGAGAACGAAAATCTCCACGTTGCTGCTGCTACCCGATTATCGGCAATATATGATTCTACATCATGGCGCTTAACCGGCCCAATTCGAGCAATCTCGCGCTCGATTAAGGGGAAGGGTTGAGCCAGAAAACCCATCGGATTCATGGTTCTTCTGGAACTTTCTGTTGATAAATGACGACTAGGGTATCTCTTGTCAGCAGGCCGTTGTTGACCTCGTACCCAAAATTGCTCAGCGGTAACGGGTCTAAAACAACCCAGAACTAGGCGCCACAAGTTGTGTTTCGCCGGGCAGAAAGCGTAAGAATTATGGCAAATTCCTCGGCGGGACAAAAGAAGGCGCGAACCAAGTTTCGTCCTTTCCTGATGAACCATAATTTGCTTTTAGAAAGTGGTAGCAAAGACCCATTCTTGCTTGATGAGGCACTTCTCAAACTCAACGGCAATACTGGCAATGGTTATATCACCTATGCGCTTTCTCGCTTCATCGACTTCGATCCTGCTGTTGGCTTGGCGAACATGTTTGATAGATCGGCATTGGGCACAGACGTCGTAGAATACATTAATTCAGAATTCAGCCATGTGTTACTGGTTCTTCAAGACCAGCTATCAGCAGGTGCAAACGAGCTGAACTGGGACCAGCTTTATCGCTTCGTCGCGAAAATTGAACGGCCAATTGTTGCTTTCAGTGTCGGTAGTAACGCCATTAGTCAGAGTCCGCGTGAGATACGGGCATCTCTCTCTAGGCCGATGGTGAAGTTCTATCGATTGTTGGCCTCGAAGTCGGTTAGCCTAGGGGTTAGGGGCGCGATTACCGCAGACTTAATGTCCCTATTAGGCATTAAAAACATTGCGGCAGTCGGATGTCCAACTTGGTATGAGGCGGGACCTAAGAGAGTGGTGCCCTATCCAGAGCTCGATCGGACCAAACGGATCGTAGCAACAGGCTTGTTCTCGCATTTTGAGACGTCGAACATAGACTACATCCTTCAAAGTGAGGCAGCAGTCTTAAGGGCCACATTTGAGTCCGATATCACGAAGCCCGTACATGACGATTTCTCGAATATTAGCTATCCCTTCTATTATCCCTGCTTCGCTCGCGCCTTTTTTAGGGGCCGAATTTTTCTGGACCCGAGCTATCCAGATTGGAAGGCACGTTTTGGGCCCGATGTGTCTTTTGCGTGTGGAACACGAGTGCACGGGTCGATTATTGCCATGAACTCAAACGTCCCGGCCTTGTGCACTGCGGGGGATACCCGCTCTTTTGAAATGGCTGATCTCTTGAAGTTTCCGCTCAAAGCTGGGCATTGCGCGGCTGATTCATCGCTCGAGGAGCTCTATGAGATGGCAGATCCGACTGCTGCCAATTCAGCCTACTCAGGCTTGTACAACGCTTTTTGCGAATGGCTTGTGTCTTGTGGTCTTAAGTTGAAAAGGCCAAAGCGTACCCATGAGCCCGGTTGGGAATATGGTAAGCTACTTCCGCTCGACGACTTCCAGCGCTCGGATCGATTTATGGGTCTCTTCACAGCCTCGAAAGCCATCGGTGAAATCGGATAAACGCCTAGCCCAAGACAAGCTGTGACATTTCTGCCTTATGCTAATCGATAGCGGTTCTAACGACCTTGTATTTTGCGTTCCCAGGCCAAAGCTGCCGCGACAATATCATCCAAGTTCTCATACTTGGGCTTCCACGGCATCAGGGATTTGAGGTGGGCCGAATTGGCAACCAAGGACGGCGCATCGCCTGCCCGACGCGGCGACATTTTTGCCTGGATTGGATGGTTCAATTGCTTTTCCAAAGAAGCTAAGACTTCTAAGACTGAAGCCCCTTTGCCATAGCCGCAATTGGCGGTGACATTGGCCCCGCCCGCCAAGAGATGTTGCGCAAGCAGCACGTGTGCATCAGCCAGATCGCTGACGTGAATATAGTCTCGGACGCAGGTGCCATCGGGCGTATCATAATCGGTGCCATAGACCTCCATGCTCTGCCGCTTGCCGGTGGCCACTTCGCAAGCAACTTTAATCAGGTGTGTCGCATTCGGGGTGCTTTGGCCCGTACGGCCTTTCGGGTCAGCACCGGCTACATTGAAATAGCGCAACACGCCGACCGACAAGCCATGGGCCGCCGACATGTCGGCCAGCATCAGCTCGGTCATCAATTTGGATTGTCCATAGGGGCTGAGGGGTGCTTTGGGCGCGGTTTCGGTCAACGGCTCTGCACTGCCCGGCGCATAAACGGCGGCGGTTGAGGAAAAGATGAATGCCTTTACGCCAGCCTTTACCGCCTCTTGGATCAGTCCCAAGCTTTTGGCGGTGTTGTTCTCATAGTAAAGCCCGGGGTTTACCACCGATTCTGGCACAACGATGGAGCCCGCAAAATGCATGATCGCGTCGACCTTATGGCTGTTTAAGATCGTTGCGAGGGCAGCCCGGTCGCCGATGTCTATCTCAATCAAGGTCGCATTGGGGGGCACATTTCGCGCCACACCCGTGGATAGATTGTCCAGCACAACAATTTCATAGCCTGCATCCACACAAGCCCAAGCTGCGTGGCTGCCAATATAACCTGCCCCACCGGTGATTAAAATCTTAGTCAAATCGACGCTCCCAGATTAGCTTATGACCTATGGGCTGTCGTTGCATCAAAGTAAAACTACCCACTCAAAAGCCGCAGCTCACACCGGCAATTATCCAAGCCGTTTTGCCCAATCTGAACCGGCAAAGCGCAACCCCATGCGCTCTTGGCCTGCAGCATTGGGATGCAGATGGTCTGGCAGGTCCGCTTCATCGGCTGCCCCAAACAGAGTGAGGCCATCGAGGTAGGCAAGGTTGGCATCGCCGCCATTTTGCCGACGTGTGATGACATCTGAGATGATGGCCCGCGATTCGACCAAGGTCAGGGCGCCATCAGCCGCACTGTGAGGCCGCTCCGTCGTGCCATAGCTGGCCAGGCTATCGCGCATTAGGGGGCCAACGCGCGTCTCAAGTAACGGGCAGAAGATGGGCGAGATGACAAGCAAGGGGACATCGGGCTTGCCCTCGCGAATTGTATCTAAGAAGCTGTGCAGGGCGCTGGCGAAGACGCGCCGTCGCATGGTGTCAGCACCAATAATATTGATCCCGACTTCTAGGCTGATGGCATCAAAGGGCCCATCGCGCAGGCTGCGGGCGACAAAGCCGTCCAAGTGGCATTGGCCCGCCAAGCCAATATTCATCAAATCATGGCCCAAAGCGCGCGCGGCTACGGCAGGCCAGGTCCAAGACGGGCCTTTGGCTTCCATGCCATGACTGATGGAGCTGCCATAATGGGCCCAGCGCAGGCCACTCGGCTGTAGGCTCGGGAGAAGTTGTGCCCCGTCTGAGATCGATAATTCGAGAAGCTCCACTTGCGCCGATTGGGGCAACCAGAGTTCAAGTGCTTTGTGCCCAGCACCCAGATCGTCAATAAAGATTTCAGAGGCATTTCCGGGCACAAACGAGGGACCGGTCGGGGTAACAAGGATCGTATGCCCAGAGCTGGCCTCGGTTGAGGCCTTTTGGACCCCATCGACATAAAGCTCGAAGGTCACCGGCCGTCGTGGCGTGCCGGCGAGTTGAATGCCAGTCTCAAGCACCTTCAGCGAGAGTGCTTCGGCATCGGTCGTAAAACACAAGCGCACGCCGCTTGTCATACCCACCATCAGGTCCACCGCCGGATCTGGCGATTGCGCCCACGTCCACGCAGGCAGGCGCCATGCTTTCAAGCTCGATGAGGTTCGCACGACATGCATGGCCCCGCGTACGGACAAGGCGGCATGATCAAGCGGGACGGACTGCATCTGCATGGCTTCATTCGTCCGCTGGTTTGATCAGAGGGGGGTGAGGGCTGCCCGGATGTCGCCCATCGCATCTTTCAATGCGGTGCGGGCCTCTTCAACCGCGCGTTGCAATTGGGCTTCGCGCGCCTTTGCTGCGTCTAATTCTTCTTGCAACAGGGGATTTACGTCCGGTGTTGCCGGATAGCCGCGCGTTTCTTGTGCTTCGCGCAGGCCAGCTTGGTGGCCTTCTTCATAACCGGTCCGACGCGCTGTGTCGGTGACGCGCGCCATAGACGCCGCCAAGGCTGTTTCAAGGCGCGACAAGGCACTGTCGAAACGGACGAGAGTTTGATCCAGCGGAGGAGGTTTTCCAATGCTCATGACAAATCCCATAGCTTAGTCCTGCCAAAACCCCAAATCATCGGCAAGCAAACAGTGCCATTGGGTGGACGATTCGATAGATGATGGCTATAGCGACGCTACAAATGGCGTGGGCACTTTATACATGCCATGTTCCAGCAAAATAGGGCGAAAGCGCCTTGATTTTGTAGTTTTACTACGGAGATTAGTATGAGCGTGCGCGTCGCGATCAATGGATTTGGCCGGATTGGCCGCCTTGTTTTACGGTCCATCATCGAGAATGGACGAGATGATATTGAAGTGGTGGCGATCAATGATTTGGGACCTGCCGCGACGAATGCGCACCTGTTGAAATATGATTCCGTGCACGGTCGTTTTCCCGCCAGTGTCAGCGTTGAGGGCGACACGATTGTCGTCGATGGCAAGCCTATCAAAGTAACCGCCTTGCGCGACCCCGCAACTTTGCCCTGGGGTGAAAACAAAGTTGATATCGCCATGGAATGTACGGGCTTGTTTACCGCCCGTGATAAGGCTGCGGCTCATTTGACCGCTGGTGCCAAGCGCGTTTTGATTTCCGCCCCCGGTGAACAATCAGACAAGACCATCGTGTATGGCGTCAATCATCAGTCCCTCACCAAGGATGATTTGATTGTCTCCAACGCATCCTGCACCACCAATTGCTTGGCTCCCGTTGTGAAAGTCTTGAATGACGCCATTGGCATCGACAAGGGTTTTATGACCACCATCCACTCTTACACGGGTGACCAGCCAACCTTGGATACGATGCATAAGGATTTGTACCGGGCACGTGCGGCGGCTTTGTCCATGATCCCAACCTCAACCGGTGCAGCCAAGGCAGTCGGTCTGGTTCTGCCTGAATTGGCAGGGCGTTTGGATGGCGTGGCTATCCGCGTGCCAACGCCAAACGTATCGTGCGTGGACTTGAAGTTTGTTGCCAAGCGCACCACCACGGTCGATGAAATCAACGCCGCAATCAAGGCCGCCGCTGATGGTCCGTTGAAAGGTGTCTTGGGCTATACGTCAGACCCCAATGTCTCGATCGACTTCAATCATGACAGCCATTCATCGACCTTTGCTTTGGATCAAACCAAAGTGATGGACGGCACGCTGGTACGTATCCTGACTTGGTACGATAATGAGTGGGGCTTCTCGACCCGCATGAGCGATACTGCCATCGCTATGGCCAAATTGATCTGATGGATGTGACTGAACCCAAGCCTGATTTCACCCCGTCGCGCTTCATCAATGGCCTTGTCGAGGCAGGTTTGGTTACGGCCACACTTGTCCTCGCCCTCTTAGGTCTATCTTGGTGGGTTGCTGGTGTGATGATCGGCTTGGCCAGTGGCTGGTGGGGGTTTGTGCATAGGCTTCGCCTCAGTGGCATGCTTCGTGCGAACCCCGCCAAAGCAATCGGCACCGCAACTCTGGCCATCGTGTTCATCGTTTTTGTTCACGGCCTTGGATTTGGTTTAGGTGCGGCATTTCACGCGTTGATAGGGTAAAAATGACTTTTCTATCGCTCAAGACGGCGGATCTTCAAGGCAAACGCGCCTTTGTCCGCGTTGATTTCAATGTCCCAATGCAAGACGGTGTGATCACCGATGACACACGCCTCCGCGCCGCGTTGCCGACGATTGCGCTTTTGAGTGAGAAGGGTGCGAAAGTCATTCTCGCGGCCCATTTTGATCGCCCCAAGGGTAAAGTCGTGCCAGCCATGTCCTTGGCCCCGATTGTCCCTGCCCTTGCTGCCCTCTTGGATCGACAAGTTGCCTTCGCCGCTGATTGCGTAGGCCCTGTCGCAGAAGCCGCGGTCGCGCAGTTGCAAGCAGGCGAGGTGCTGTTACTGGAAAATACCCGCTTCCAGCCGGGCGAAGAAAAGAACGATCCAGAGCTGGCTAAGGGCTTTGCGCGTCTGGCTGATATCTATGTGAATGACGCATTCTCTGCCGCCCATCGCGCCCATGCCTCAACCGAAGGCTTGGCGCATTTACTGCCTGCTTATCCGGGGCTGTCGATGGCCCATGAGCTGGATTATCTCGATAAAGCGCTTGGCAACCCAACCCATCCCGTGATGGCCGTGGTGGGTGGAGCGAAAGTGTCCAGCAAGATTGATCTGCTTCAGAACCTTGTTTCAAAGGTCGATATTCTGGCGGTCGGTGGTGGGATGGCCAATACTTTCTTGGCCGCACGTGGGGCCCATGTCGGCAAGTCCTTGTGCGAGCATGATCTCCTCGACACCGCGCGCGCGATTGAGGCGCAGGCAGCAAGCAATAAGTGCCAAATCCTGCTTCCAACCGATGTCGTGGTGGCAGAAGCTTTTGCCGCCCATGCCCCGCACCGCACCTGCGAGATTGGCGATGTAACAGACCAAGAGATGATCTTGGATGCCGGGCCAAAATCGGTTGCTGCTTTGGCGGCTGCCTTAGAGACGGCCAAGACTTTGGTTTGGAATGGTCCTTTAGGCGCATTTGAATTGCCACCTTTCGACATTGGCACGATGGAAGCGGCCCGGACGGCTGCGGCGCTCGCGCGCTCAGGTCGCCTTGTTGCCGTCGCAGGTGGTGGCGACACGGTCTCGGCGCTCAATCAAGCCAAAGTTGCTGATGACTTCACCTTTGTTTCAACCGCCGGCGGTGCCTTCCTCGAATGGATGGAAGGCAAAGCATTGCCGGGCGTCGAAGCTCTTAAGCATCCATCCTAATCCAACTGTGTATCCAAGAGGACAGCTATGAATCTCGATCAACTCGTCGCGACCGCCAAAGCCATGGTCGCCCCCGGTAAGGGCATTTTGGCAGCGGATGAAAGCACCGCCACCATTCGTTCGCGCTTTGATGCCATTGGCGTTGAATCCACCCCCAACACGCGTCGCGACTATCGCGAGATGTTGTTCCGGTCGGAAAGGGCGATGAAGGACCATATCTCGGGCGTGATCCTCTATGACGAAACCATTCGCCAATTTGCCCGCGATGAGTCGCGCTTGGTCGATATCATCAAGTCGCATGGCGCTATCCCTGGCATTAAGGTCGATTTGGGCCCGCGCGAAATGCCTTTCTTCCCGGGCGAGCGGGTCACCGATGGCTTGGATAATTTGCGCGATCGTCTGCGCGACTATTATGTGCATGGGGCCCGCTTTGCGAAGTGGCGTGCCGTGATTGATATTGACGCCCGTCGCCCAAGTGCCGGTGCGGTCAAGGCCAATGCGCATGCTTTGGCGCGCTATGCGGCTATGTGCCAAGAAGAAAACATTGTGCCGATTGTCGAACCCGAAGTCCTGATGGACCTCGACCATGACATTAATCGCTGCTTTGAAGTCACCGAATATGTGCTGAAGAGCACGTTCCAAGCGCTTTATGAGATGCGGGTGCAATTGGAAGGCATCGTCTTGAAGCCAAATATGGTGATCGCCGGCCGTAAGTGTAAAACACAAGCCAGCGTTGATGAAGTGGCCGAAAAGACCGTTCAGTGCTTGAAGAATACGGTGCCCTCGACAGTCACCGGCATTGCCTTCTTGTCGGGCGGCCAGTCTGACATTGATGCGACGGCCCATTTGAACGCGATGAATGCCATGCATGCGCTTCCGTGGAACTTGACCTTCTCCTATGGCCGTGCGCTGCAGGCTGCCCCGCAAAAGGCGTGGTCGGGCAAGGAAGAAAATATCCCAGCCGCCCAAGCCGCTTTCTACAAGCGCGCCCATATGAATGGGCTCGCCTCGCTCGGCCAATGGTCGCGAGAGCTGGAAGACAAATAGTCAAAGGCTTAAGCCTGAAAAAATGGGGCACCAGATCGTCGGTCTGGTGCCCTTTTTGTTAGCTTGCAAGGCCCGCAATCGCTTTGGCCGTGGCAATCCAAGCAGGATGGGTCGAAATCGGGACGCACAGGATCTGCACCGCAATGATGGCGACAGCGCCCCAAACCGTGACAGGATGAAAGCGGCCAAGAACCCGCCGATCATAGATCAAAAAGGCAATCAGCAAGAGATCAATCACCAGCGAGGGTGGGAGTGTGACAAACACAGGCGGTGGTCCAACCGCACCGGGCGGGGTCATCAAGACCGCAAAGGGCCGCGCCATCGGGGCTTCCAAGAGCGGCACAAAAGAAAGGCTCATCAAACGGCTATGCCACTCAGGCCGATGCACATTCATGATCGCCAGCGTAATAAAGGCCGTGATGATGGCAATGCCTGAGAAAGTTACGATGGAAAAAGAGGCGGCTTGGGTGGCAAAGCCCGTTAGCTCGCCCTGCTTGATCGTATTAATGGCCGCCAAAACAATCGAAATGGCGAGCGCGGTAAATAGTGAGACCCCGGCTATCCCCCAGCTTCGATGGTCTGCCATTTTACGATTGGCCACGAAATTGACCTGCACGGCATAAAAAAGCACCCACGCAAATAAGAGGAAGCCGTGAATGTGCAGGATGGGTTTTCCGGCAAAGCTGCCGTCCATCAGCTTTAGCCAATAGGTCGGGATAAAGCCGCCAAAGGCCACGGCGACAAACACCCACGCCATCATCTGATAGAAGCGCCGTGGCTTCTGAGTTGTTTCAACTATTGTCATCATCGTCCCCCCAATAAAGCGCGCTGCCCGCCAAACCGAACAGGCGACCTGTTCTTTCACGCCATGTGGCCAATCGCCTCCCGCCACGCCTCAATCGAGGATGTCGCCTGATAGTCACGCTGCATCTCAGAGGTTAGGACTTCAATCATGGTGGAATTTTCAATCCAGAACTCGATCACGTCAAACATGCCACCGCGCGAACAGCGCACAGACCGCCAGTTTTCACGCTGGGCGATGGCCTCGATGGCTGATTGAGGTTTATGGCATTGGATCGCCAGATGCGTGGCACCATAGCGGGCGGGCTGCTCAAGATCTGTTGTGTCAAACATGGCATCGTCCACCCCGGGAACCAGCGCCCGACCCCGGGGATAGACCTCAATGCCAGAGCCACGCTCATCACCTGCCATGGCGATCCAAGCCCCCGAAACAGGCGCAAACGGTAAGGCTTCTCCATCCCAAAGCTCAGCTAAGACAGAGGCGACGTGTTTTGGATCGCCCGCAGAAATAGAGGCATGTAAAATCATCGGATACTCCTACAAAGTGCCGTTACGCGCGGCAGTAAAGATGGCTTGGATGGCCCGGCGTGCGATCTGGCCGGACTGGTCGCCCGAAAGGTCCCAATAATCGCGCATGGTAAGCCAAGCGGTGGCAGATTGGATCAATTGCACGCTGGCACACACCGTCAGCACCAAGTCTTCTGAAGCGTCTGGGCCAAGCTCGGCCCGTACTGCGCGGCGGATCGCGGCTTGGCGTTCATCATTGCGCGCTAATGTCATGGCCCGGCCTTGTGGCGAGAGGACCGCGCCGCGCATGATTTCGGCTTCTTCGTCAAAGGCAGGAAAGGCCTTCACGGGAAAGTCGAGCAGCGCAGCCAAAGTATCGGGGAAGCCCTCCTGGCCCAGTCGCGCCTTATGGGCGCGCCACCATCCCTCCAAAAGGGCTTCCTTATTGGGGAAGTGGCGGTAAATCGTCCGCTCGCCCAAGCCCGCCATTCGGGCGACTTGGGTAAAGGTTAGCTCTGTAAGTTCCACGTCCTCAAGACACCGGCCAACCGCATCCAAGATAATCTCGGCAGTGGCGTCACGCTGGCGTTCGCGATGGGTTTTGCTTAAAACTTCTTCCATGACAGTGATACTGTCATGATGGCAGTAGAACTGTCAAGTATAATCTGGCGGTGCTAGCGGTCTTGTAAAAGTCGGTCGATATAGTCGCGCTCATTCTTGTCGCGCTGCGGGTCTGCTTGGCGACGGCGCAATTCATCGCGCACATCGCGGGCGCGCCGCTTTTCAACACCGTCCGGGACTTTGGTAGCTTTGCCATCATCTTGTTTCGGTAAAGCCCGGCCAAGGGGGTCTGTCTCCCCACCCGCACCTGCTTGACCCTGTGGGTTCGACTCGGCGGCTTGTCTAAGTGCCTGTAACGCGCGCGCCTGGGCGTCTTGGGCGCGATTAAGGTCACCTTCGCGTAAGGCTTGCGCGGCTTCGCGCATGGCTTCAGCGGCTTGGCGCCTATTTTGGTCTTCCGCACTTTGTTCCTGGGATGGATCGTCTTGGCGGTTGCCGCCTAAAGCATCCGCCAACCCCTCTTGTTGATTGGCCAGATCTTCTGCTCTCTGACGGGATTGGTCAGAGGGTGGGGTCTCGCCCAATTGCTCGGTCTGATCCGATAGGGCCCGCTGTTGCCGCATCGCATCGTCAAGTGGCCCGCCTTGGCCTAGACCATTTGCTTGGCCAGACCCACCAGGGGCACCAGGCTGGAGGTTTTCGAGCAACTCGTCCAATTGGTCCAATTGCGCCAAAGCCTCTTCGCGCGAACCGGAACTACCGGATTCTTCTAGTTCCCGAAGGCGGTCTTCCAAATCGCCCGCGCTAATCTGTGGGCCAGATTGGCCTTGGTCGCCGCCTTCACCAGAAGCACCTTGCTGTGCCAATTCCTGTAGTCTCTCCCCCACCGCTTCGCGCAATTCTTGCGTCAATTGCTGGATTTCTTCCGGGGAGGCACCTTGTTCAAGGGCTTGTTTCAAAGCCTCGCGCGCTTGGGCGATTTTCTGTTGGGCTGGGGTCTGGTTGCTTGCCTCAATCTGTAACGCCATCTCCCACAATATCGGCGCGACACGATGGGCGTCAGCGACGTCGCGCGCGATGCTCAGCCGTTCGAGCGCATAATGCAGGCTCAATTGGCCCAGATCGCTCAAGCCCAATTGCTGCATTGCTTCGGCAATGGCTTCAAGGCGACGGGTTGCTTGGGCGATGCCGGGTGGGGCACCGGGCTGCGGGTCAGTCAAGTCAAGCTTGATGGGGCCAAGATGAAGGACATCACTTGCCGCTCCGCCCCCACTTACGGGTTCAAACAACGTGGCAAAGACCGGCAGCGGGCGCTGGTAGGGTCGCGCTTCTCGCAAGATCAAGAGGCGGACTTCTTGTAAGGCCGCCGCCAAGCTTGATTGCCAATTCCGCTCAGGCAGGGTGAGTTTCATGGTCTGTGAAGCAGTTTCTTGACCTAAGCCATCGCGCACCACGATTTGGGCTTCGACAGTTAGGCCCGCCAAAGCGTGGTCTTCAACCTCCAAAAAGACCCGTCTCGCGCCATTCTCGCCGGCAGCCCCCTCGAGGGGTATGGGCGTATCAAAGACGGAACGACCGGCCAATCCTTCGGGGACTTTCACCGGGCGGATACGCACAAAGGCTGCGGCGAGGCCATAATCATCGCTGGCCTGAAACGCGATATCGAGCCGGCCTTTGGGGTCAATTTGGATCGGTTTGGGCAGGCTTAGCTGGGGCTTCTGGTCTGGCGTTACATTCAAATGCCACTGGGCACGCGTGCCGAGGCGATCAAGCGTCAGGGTGCCAGAACGGGTAATCTCAATTTGGCCTTGCCACGCAGCACCCTGCGCCGGGCTTAGCCGCGTGCTGCGTGAGGGCCCGCGCAAGACCGGTGCCCCGCGCGCGCCATCGACACGGGCGGTTACTTTAGAGCCGACCGGCAAAGACACCTCGCGTTGGCTGCGGTCGAGCCGGATTAGGGGTAAGCCCGTATAAGCGGGCGGTTCGGCCCAAACCTCAACAACCAAGTCGCCGTCGCCGACCAAGGGCGATAAGTCAAACGTCAAGGCGCGCACACTGGCCACAGGGTTCAAGCAGCATAATCCAAGTGCCGCCAGCAGGGCCAAAGCCTTGGCGGCATCTTGCCACAAAAGCTTGGGTTTCACGGGGGTGGATAAAGCGGCTGCCGCTTTGATCAAGCGCGCTTGGTGCCAGGACCACAAGGCATCATCGCCACTGATGCGCCGATCCTCCCCCCCAGTCAGCGGGCGTAATTCTTGTAGGCCGGCGGCTTCTTCAAGCGCGCGCCCGGCCTCATGCTCACCCATCGGATGGAAGCGCTTCCAGCCGCGCCAGAACAAATAGGCACTGAGGAGCCAGGTTAGGCCCGCTCCAGCCGAGACCAGCGCTGCGGGTAGGCCCTCGATGAGGCTGCCTGCTGCGCCCACGATCGCGAGAAGACACAGAGGCGGCCATAGGGTTCTGAGGCCTTTGACCCGCGCGTCCGCACGCATGGTCCGCGCAATCGCACGACGCGTCGAAAGGGGAGGGGTGGTTGGCGCTAACACCTCACCCCTCTAGCACAGAGGCGGCTTGTTTGTGAATCGATTTGAACGCTAGGGCCCTGCGAGGTTTAAGGCTTGCTGGCGGCCGGTTTTGGCTTGGCGGCAATCGCCTCTAATTGCGCCAATAGACGGTCGGCATCGGGGGATGACCCTTTGGAAACGCGCGCCCATTGCACCGCGAGTTCGAGATTTTGCGGCGTGCCTTCGCCCTTGGCATTGACGAGGGCCCAATAAAAGGCCCCGTCCATATCGCCGCCTTCGGCGGCCGCCTTGAACCAGTGTGCGGCGCCCTTCAGATCGCGGGCCACGCCGCGCCCTTGGTACAGCATTAGGCCATAGTCAGCCGAAGCATCGGCGCGCCCTGCTTGGGCGGCTTGGCGCAAAAAGCCAATGGCTTTCAAGGGATCATCCATCGGGTCGGGATCGCCATCGGCATAAAGGATGCCCGCAGCATAGGCCGCATCCGCATCGCCATAGCTAGCTGCTTGCGCGTAAAGACTTGCCGCTCTCGTGCGATCTTTTGGGCCTGCGGCACCGGACAGAAACAAATCGCCCAAGGGTGCAAGCGCGTCTCTGCGGCCATTGGACGCTGCGCGCTGTAACATGGCAAGCGCTTCGCCCGGTGATGATCCGCCCTTCCGAGCTAGGCCTAAACGCGCCAACCCCAGCATCGCATCACTATTGCCACCAGTGATGGCACGGCGGTACCATCGCACCGCAGCTTCGGGCGTGGCTGTATCGACCAAGCCTTGCTCATAGATAGAGCCCGCTAAAGCGGCAGCTTTCGGATTGCCACGCGAGGCAAGGTTTTCAGCTTGGCTGAGCGCATCGCGATACTGACCCGCCCGCAAGGCCGATAGGGCAGCTTCCAGCGCGCGTTGATCGGCTTCAGCCTCAATGGCCATCGGGCTTGCGGGGGCTTGCGCCATCGCCTGCCCCGGCAACACAAGGGCAAAAGCAACAAAAGTCCGGCGCAGACGGCTTAGGCGCATGCGTCAAACATCTCCTTGAAGGCGGCACTGGCTGCGATAGGGCCTTGTGGCCAAGACCATAGTCCAGCCGACACAGCCAAGAAGTCTGCGCCAGCTTTCACAAGCTCTGCCCCGTTTTCGGGGTTGATGCCACCAATGGCTACGCATGGAATTTCCATAATCTCTTGCCACCACGAAAGTATGTCCAGATTGGCGCGCGTTGGTGCCACTTTTGTGGCGGTGTCGAAAAAAGCACCAAAAGCGACATAATCCGCCCCGGCTTCGGCCGCTTCCATCGCCAAATGGCGGCTATCGTGACAGGTGACGCCAACAATCCCATCCTTGCCAACATGATTGCGCGCCGCTGCCACGGTACCGTCCGACTGGCCAATATGCACCCCATCTGCGCCTGCAAGCTTTGCCAGGTCGGGGCGGTCATTCACCAGGCAGGCCACGCCTAAGTCCTGGGCCAGGGGAAAGATTGCGGCAGCTGCGGCGAGAATTTCAGCATCACTGGCTTCTTTCAGGCGCAATTGCAGGCAAGCCACATCGCCAGCTTCTATGACTCCCCCCAGGGTCTTGGCAAAATGCTCTAAATTCTCAATTTTCGGCGGCGTGATGAGATAGAGTCGCGATTTTGGACGGTCCGACACGAAGTTATGGCTCCTAAAGAGTGATTGGGCAGAACAGATAGCGGACAAATGCCGACATTGTGAGATGCACAACCACTGAGAAACAGGCACATGACGCGCCTTCAACGATTTCAGAGATGTCTATGACCCAAGCCACGCCTCCCGCCAAGCCTGCCCCCAACACCCAGCGAGGTTTTTTAGCCTGGGTTGAGCGGGTCGGGAACATGTTGCCCGATCCTGTTATGATCTTTGTTTGGCTGATTGGCTTCTTGATGGTGCTTTCAGTGATTGGCTCGGCGCTGGGCTGGTCTGCGTCTCTTGAATTTGCCGGGGAAAAGCCACCCGCGGGCGCGGTCTTGAAAGATGGGATCCTCATCTTTGAAGCCACCAGCCTGTTCACGGAAGACAATTTGAAGAAGTTGATTGTCGATATGCCGCGGACGCTAACAGGCTTTGCGCCGCTGGGCGTGGTTTTGGTCGTGATGCTGGGGGCTTCCGTAGCCGAACGGGCAGGCCTGTTCAGCGCCTTGATCCGCAACAGCTTACGCGATTTGCCCCGTGCATTCCTAACCCCTGTCGTCTGCTTGATCGGCATGACCAGCCACCATGCGTCTGATGCGGGCTATGTGGTGTTCATTCCCTTGTGCGGCTTGGTCTATGCTGCGGCGGGTCGCCACCCGCTGGTGGGGATAGCCGCCGCTTTTGCCGCCGTGTCGGGCGGCTTTGCCGGCAATATCACGCCCGGACAGCTCGATGTTTTGTTATTTGGCTTTACCCAAGAAGCCGCCCGCATCATCGACCCGACTTGGACTATGAACCCTTTAGGCAATTGGTGGTTCATTCTGGCCATTGTTGTGTTGTTCACCCCGATCATCTGGTTCATCACTGACCGGGTGTTAGAACCCCGCTTAGGGCCATGGACGGGTAGTCCTGACGATGATCTGAAGGCGGAATTAGCCAAGTCTGTTGTCACTCCCGAAGAAAAGCGCGGCTTGGCTTGGGCTGGCCTTGCAGCTCTCGTGGTCATTGGTCTCTTTGCGGCTTTGTCCTTGTGGCCGGGCTTTACCCCCCTGATTGACGAAAGCCAGAAGGGCACTGCCCAGCTGCAACCCTTTTATCAGGGTCTCATTGCGGCCTTCACCTTGATCTTCCTGCTGGGCGGTATCGCCTTTGGCATCTCCGTCAAGTCAATCCGCTCGTCTTCTGATGTGGTTAGCATGATGAATGAGGGCATACGCTCGCTAGCCCCCTATATCGTGTTTGCTTTCTTTGCCGCTCATTTTATCGCCATGTTCAGTTGGTCGAACCTTGGTCCGATTGCGGCGATCAATGGGGCCGCAGCCTTGAAGGAATTAAGCCTGCCAGCCCCCTTCCTGTTGGTCTGCGTCCAAGCGTTCTCGTCCTTCCTCGATCTGTTCATTGGCTCGGCTTCGGCGAAATGGAGTGCGATGGCCCCGGTCGTGGTACCCATGTTCATGCTGTTAGGGATTTCGCCCGAGATGACGACGGCCGCCTATCGGATGGGCGACAGCTATACCAATATTGCCACGCCCTTGATGGCTTACTTCCCGCTCGTCCTAGCCTTCTGTCGGCGGTGGGACAAGAATGTCGGCGTCGGCACGCTCCTGTCTATGATGTTGCCCTTTGCCTTGGCCTTCATGGTTGCCGGCATGGCGATGACCGCAGCCTGGGTCTATTTCGACTGGCCTTTGGGGCCGGGTGCCACGGTGCATTACACGCTACCAGGGGCCAAATAGAGGCCTCTGTTTAGCCGCGTTGGAATGGATAAAAGTCTGAACCCAAGTGCATAATTTGGGTTAGTTCGTCCAAAGCTGTCCGCCCTTCAAGAAGAAGGGCGGGGTCGGCCAAATCATCTGGCCCCAAGGTCTCGCGATAATGGCGGTTCACCCACGCGACCAGATCGTCATAGAGCGACCCATCGAGGACCGCCCGAGCACTTAAAGCCCCCAGCTTGCCCTCATCCAGCACCACCCGCAGCCTGAGGCACGCTGGCCCACCGCCATTGCGCATGGATTGACGCACGTCAACGAATTGTACCCGACCGATGGGCCCATTGCTGGCCACCAACGTTTCAAGATAGGCGTGGGTGGCCGCATTCTCGCGACATTCTTCCGGCGCGATCAGCACCAAACGATCTTCGCCCGGCACCGACAGCAATTGGGTGTTGAACAAATAGGATTTGATTGCGTCTGCTAAAGGCACCTCGGCCTCTGGCACCTCGACAATGGCCACCTCCATCAGGCCATCGCAGGCCCGCTTGATTGCCTCATAAGCGCCCAGCCGATCTTCAAAGGCATGTTCGTGACAGAACAAGACCTGCAAGCTCGCCACCGCCACCACGTCATTATGGAAAGCGCCCGCTTCAATGGCTTTCCGGCTTTGTTGCAGGTGCAGGACGCGGGCAGGGGCTAAGCCATGACGGCGGGCAATGGCTTCGCCGGTCTGCAAGGTTTGGCGGGCAGGAAAGCGCGTTTCTTGCTGGCCAAAGCCATTTCGGCCCCAAACGAAAATCTCAACACCCGCCTCGCCATGGTTGGCACACAGGCGCATGTGGTTGGCAGCCCCCTCATCGGCGAACAAGGGCTGATAGGGCAGGGCTTTATGTACAGCAAACTGGGCCGTATCGGCAAAGATGGCCCGTAAGCTGCGCTCAGTTTGGCTGGCCTCCAAGGCGCGATGGGGCATGGTTAGAAGATTGGCCGGGCTGAAATGCAGGCGGCCATCGCTGCAATCGGCGGCTGGCGACACGGTCGCCGCATTGGCGGCCCACATTTGCGCCGAGGAGGAAACATTGCGCACAAGCGCGGGATCTGCCTTCCACGCTTGTGCAAGAATCTCGGCGTCAGAACCGGAAAATCCAATGGCTTTCAGCGTGGGTAAATGCGGGCGCTCGTGGGGTGGCAACAGGCCTTGAACAAGGCCCGCATCGGCAAGCCTTTTGGCTTTGGCAAGGCCTTGTAGCGCCCCTTCCTTTGGCCGCGAAATGGCGGTTGCATTGGCGGCTGAGGCCAAATTGCCGGTGCTAAGCCCGCCATAATTATGGGTTAAACCGACCAAACCATCAAAATTTGCTTCAAACGCCAAGACCGACCCCCGTGAGGTGTTTCCATCACGGGCTATAGACATAGGCTTTGGTGTCAAGCCTGTTGTGCCAGCAATTTGGCTTGCTGCGACCGGTCGCCCCGAACCAACAGCCAAACGCCAATCCCTAAATTGCTCAACAAGGTGACCGCGAAAGCCATCGAGCTTTGGATGGGCGTGTCTGGCCATCCAAGGGTTACGATTGAACTTCCCAGAATGAGCGTGGCACCCACAATGGCTATGGCGGAAAGAAGGCGTGGCAAGAGACGGGCTCGAAACAAGATAAAAAAGCCAATCAAAGTCGCGAAAGCCAATCCCATCGCCCCTAGGTCAAAAGCTGCATTGGAAACATTGCGCAACACCTGGTGCAAGGCCTCGGCCCCCGGCTGTCTTAAAAGATTGGGTGTTATCTGATTGTCGACCATGGCAAAGCGGATGGCCCAAGCCACAGTCGCGCAAATGGCTTCAAACAGACGCCAACCTAGAACGAGCCCCGCAGCCAGGGGGCTAAAAGGTGCGATCCACAGGGCGAAGGTGACGGCAAGCCCGACGCTCAAGAGGCTCGAGGCCCCATAGCTGAGCAGCGCGAGACGATAGAGGCCTTCGTTTTGAGCAATCTTCGCGCTCGTGGCGGCAAAGTCACCGGCTATCACAAAGCGACTGGCAATTTGAAACCCGGCCATATGGGTAAGGGTCACTATCAGGAGGAGGAGGCCGGTTAGCCGTGCGAGCGTCCAGAACTGCTGCCGTGTGGTCATAGGGGTGGTCCCATGTCAAAGGAATAAAAAAGGGCCACCGACACGCGGTCGATGGCCCCATCTGTGCGCTGGCTTATCTGGCCTTACAAGGCTCGGCGGCGGCGGATCTCGCTGGCGGCATAGGTGAAGGCACCGGCTACTACCAAGCCAATCCAGAAGCTGGGCTCTGCCAAACTATTCGATAAATGTGCCAGCACCTCAGCGACGGGGATGGTGGGGATATGCTCGCTGCTAGGCTCAACCATACGACCTATGCCATTGGTCATTGGCTCTCCGATGAGACGGCCAACAGGTTCCCACAGAGCGTTGAGGACCTTGTCATCATCATCACCGCGATAGGCAATAGCCATATAGACCAGGGGGACCACGAACAGGGGGGCAAAGGCTGCGACGAAGGGCATTTTGGGGGCCCAAGCGCTGACCATGGTGACCCAGCCATAAACCGGCAAAGCCCAGCCAATATAGATCAAGAGTCCAACCGCCAGAACCGTCCACAATTTCGTAGCATTGAGGAAGATGGTTGCCGCGCTGATGCCGGTGATCCCAACATTGCCGATGGTTGCAACCGCAAGGCCCGTGATGGCAATGTGCAAGACAATCGTCACAGCAAAAGCGAAGAACAACCCAACCCCCACGATGGAGACAAGCTTAGCACTGGTGGTCTGAAGATCGCTCACCGGCATGGATTTCCAGAATAAGATGGTGCGATCCTTTCGCTCGTCATGAAGCGCTCCTGCGAGCACAAACAGGATCGAGATCAATGCGATTGCCAAGGGAAAGGCCGCTGCTGCTGCCGTGCCGACAGGAAGAATGGCTTCAAGGCCCGCCTTTGCCTTTGGATCAATTGTTTGGTCCAAGGTTTTGGTTTCGCCATCGGGGCTGGTGATGGTGATTGTTCCATCTGGGCTGCGTTTGACGGTCGCTGTGCCCTCGCCAGTATCAACGATCACCCCAGCTTGGACACCTTGATGTTGTTGTCGGGTGGCAAAATCCTCAGGGTCAAAGCCAAAGCGGGCATTGCCGGTCAGGGTCGCAAAGGTTGTTACCACAAGCAGGATCGCTGCGATCACGATGGGGGTGATGACCAAGGCACCACGATTATCGGCCATATCCCGCCGAATGAGGGTCAAAAACTTGTTCATGAGAACACTCCCGCAGGAAGGGTAAAGCTGATAACAGCGGTTTGAATATTCAGGCCAGAGGCGGGGTCAAACGACCATTCGACGCCACCAGCCCCTAAGAGGACGAGACCAACCAGCGCCAGTACGAAACCGGATGTGCGGGCCAGTTTGACGACAATGTCGCCACTGGCGGGCGCTAAGCTGCGGTTGGCACCTGTGCCGGAAGCGTTTGCAGCTTTGCCTGGAAAGGGTCGGCCTTCGGCCGGTGCCTGACGTTGGGCTAAGGTAAAGAGTAAACCTGTAATCATCATCTCCCCCTATTGTGCCAAAGCAACAAACAAATCGGCGAGGCCAACTCGACGCGGTTCGCCAAAAGCCTTCAAGCGGTCGGCGGGAACGCCGTCGAACACATAAGTGGTGCGTCCAAGCAGCGAGCGACCATAAAGGGGACGCAGGGCTTCTGCGTCGGCCTTTTGGGTGTCGAGGACATCGACGGCCAAAAAGCGCTCCGCAATGACGTCCATCGAGGCATCGAGCGTAACTGCGCCATCACGAATGAAAATCGCATGGCTTAAGATGGGTTCGACTTCATCGACTTGGTGGGTTGTGATGATCACCGTGCGGGTTTCGTCAAAGAAGTCCGACAAAATTGCATCATAGAAGCCGCGGCGATTGACGATATCGAGGCCAAGCGTGGGCTCGTCCAGAACCAAAATGCGCGCATCAATCGCCAGGGCAATCGCCAAATGGACTTGCACAATCATGCCCTTCGAGAGCGACTTGACCTTAGAGTCCAATTGAACGGTCGTGGTTTTGAGGCGGGCCACAGCTTTGGCTTGGTCAAACTTTGGGTGCAGCCCTGCGACCCAATCCAGCAGATCCGCGACTTTGGCCCAGCGGGGCAGGGTGGCGACATCGGCGATGAAGCAGACTTGCTCCATCAAAGCGGCCCGTTGCATCAAAGGGTTCATCCCCATGACTTGCAGATCACCTTGATAGTCAGACAAACCGAGCAGGCAGTTGAGCAAGGTGGACTTACCGGCACCATTGGCCCCAATGACGCCAACGATGCGGCCCGCTGGGATCTCGAGGTTGGTAGGCTTCAGCGCTTGCTTTTTGCCGTAGTTTTTCGCCAAGCCCTTGGCCGAAATCAATACTTCCGTCATTGCCCATTCCCCTCAACATCTTTCAGCAATTCCTGCACGCTTAAGCCCAAGCGCTTGATCCGTGTGACCACGACCGGCCATTCTTCCTTGAGGAAGGTCGTGCGTTCGCTGGCGCTTAAGCCTTTGCGCGCGCCATCGATCACAAACATGCCGAGCCCCCGTCGACGTTCAACCAGACCATCATCGGCCAATTCTTGATAGGCCTTCGACACCGTCAGTGGATTTACTTGGAGGTCTAAAGCGACTTGCCGAACAGACGGCAAAGGCTCTCCTTCCTTTATACCGCCATCCAGAATGGCAGACAGGACCCGGTCCTTGATCTGCCGCCAGATGGGTTGATCGTCGCGCCAAGCTTGCGTCATAGACAACTCCCATTAAGCCAGAACTTGCTGTTCTAGCGTTCTGGTGTGTTGGTATAGTAATACACCATCCCTGTCAAGCGGCTTTTTTGGGTAGAGTTGAAAGAGAGTCAGCGCCGATGATGTGTGAGTTGCGAGGGGGGCTATGCCCTCCACTGTTGCTCAGGTGGACCGTCATCTTCGACCCCTCGTGCACGAGGAATGGAGAGTGCCATCTGAAAGGTTTTGGTGCAGGCCCTGCCTGCACCAAAGGCCATAGATTAGCATCCCCGATTGGCTGCGCCATCGGAGATACCAAGCTTTTAAAAGCCTCACCGCACCGGACGGGCTCGCGCGGCGCTGAAATAGATGGCGTTCATAACCAGTGAATCGAGGCCATCGGCCATGCCGCGATACGTGGGGTCTATGGTGAAAGCGACGACATAGCCGCGCCCCCGCGACTGAACGGCCAGGGCAGGTTTGAACGCCAATTGACGGCCAATATCATCCCACACAATCCCGCTCGCTTTGATCTGGTCTGGCCCGGCAAAGCGCACGACATTGTCGCCCACATCAGCAGTCAGCGGACGGTAGATGTCTGAACCCGCCACCATCATATACAGTCGCGGCGCAATCCCGGCCGTTAGCCAATGATCCTTGGCGGTTTCGCCACGCAGGATGGCGCCATCCAGTTCGGTGGGATCGCGGCTGGTTTCCACAATGGCTTGCTTATAGGTCGTTTCATCGGGAAAATTGATCCCCTCGACGCCAGAGGCTCCCGGCTTGACCTTGGGCTCAGGCAGGCGGGCGCGCGCTTCCGCCTCGGTCACGGTTGCCTGCTCGCGGCGCAAGCCGATGAGATCGACATCCGGCTCTGCCAGCCAGCCCGTCGCAGTGCCAAGCGAGATCAGGACCCCGCCATTTTGCACGAAGTTACGTAGATTGCGGGCACCGGCTTCACCCAAAGCCGCCCCGTAGCTGCCTTCGCCATCGGGTAGGATAATCACATCATAGGCGCTCAAGGGCTGGCTCGCCAAACGCCGAATCCGTACGGGGGTGACGGGCACGCCAAACTTGCGTTCTAGAACATAACGTGTCGCCCCGGCCGAATTGCGGTCTGTCGGGCTGTCCCAGGCCAACAGGATACGCGGGTTACGCAATTTGACCGCTTTGTCTGAGCCTAGGCTGGGTCCATCGGTGACCCAAGACGAATTAAAGCCTGTCAGAATGGCACCCGTCTCGGCAGCAAGGCTTGAAAGCTGGTTGGTGAGGTCTGCTTCATTCTCGCTGCGCGTGACCACCAAACTGCCTGCGGGATAGGCTTTGCCGTCCAAGGTGAAGGCTTCTTCCATCTTACGAATTGTCAGGCCGCGCTGCAGCGCCTTGGCCATAAAGCGGGAGGTGGCGGTTGAGCCCGAGGCCGCCACAAAGGCGACTTGTGCATCAGGATTGATGACTTGGCCGGGCTGGATCATGGCGGTGCTTGCCTTCTGGCTCGCCACGCTGGGATCGGTAGCGCAACCGACTGTCTCGACATTATAAAGGAAGGGCAACGACCAGCCCGTCACATCATAAATCTGATCCCCAAGGCCCGCGCGCCGCCGGCGCTGCTGTTCGGCGACAAAGCTTGCCTCCATCGCCGTATCAGGCTCCAACAAGTTACGGATCAAGCGCTTGGTGGGCTGTGCGGCTGAAATGACATAGGAGCCAGCTGCAAAGGTACGGCCACACGCGGTGAAATTGGTCGTGCTGCGATTGACCTCAATGCCCTGTCGGGAGAGCAAAGCAGCCAATTTGTCGGTGCTGGACTGGTCGGTCTGGGTTGGCAGGATATAGGATTTCACCGCCTCGCTCTTCCCCTCGGCAATAGCCGAGCGGCGGAACTCGTAGAAGGAACGCACAAAGCGCCCGCGCTCACGCGCAGCCACTTCGATGGTCGACAGGACGGCGATGAATTGGCTTTTGACGGTGTCGCGGAAAGTAAATTGGCTGCCGTCCGACCGTTTCGCCACCATGCCACGGGAAGAGCCCTGCTCAAACGTCATGGAGATTGTGCCTTGGGCCGTCGGCCACCCGTCACCATAGCCCGGATAGAAGAGGTCATAGCTCTCACGGGTGAAATAGGGCAGGCCGAATTTGTCAAACCAGCGACCATTATTCTGACCCAAGAGATTTTTCAGGGCGAGTTGCTCACCCGTCACATGAGGATTGATCGGCTGGGCTTCGGGCGGGAAGAAGAAGCTGCGGTCGCTGCCCATCTCATGGCTATCAACCATAACGACTGGGAAATAGTTCAAGATCGCCGCCGTGTGCCCCCGCGTCTCAGGCTGGGTAAGCGCAAACCAGTCGCGGTTGAGGTCAAATTGCATGTGATTGACGCGCCCACCGGGCCAAGGCTGGTCGCGCTCAGCCGAAAGAGGATCACCATTGGGGATCATGCCAGTGCCACCCAAATTGGTGCCGATAAAGCGATCACGGCCATCGGGATTTTGGATGGGCACAAGGATGATCAGTGTATTGCGCTTGATCTCTGCCATGCGCGGGTCGCCGCGCGCGGCCAACAAGTGATAGGCAAGTTGGAGGGCAGAATCAGCCGGTCCAATCTCGTCGCCATGGACCGAATAGGCAAGCCAGACGACAGCGGGGTGGCGCGCGATAATGGCTTCGGCTTCGCCGGCAGCCAGTTTACGCGGATCGGCAAGCTTTTGCGCATCCGCTTGGATGGCGTCGAGTTTAGCAATTTTGTCGGGGCTACCGATGGCTGCATAGATTAAGCGCTTGCCCTGCCACGACCGGCCATAGTCGAATATCTTCATTTGATCGGGCGCATGGGCGGCCAGCGCTTCAAAATAGCGAATGATCTGGGCGTGGGGCGTGATTGCTTCGCCAATCTGATAGCCCAAGACGCTTTTGGGGGACGGGACGGCCGGGTCGTAATTGGCACCGGGCCAGTAAAAATCAGCAGGCACAGGCGGGACCGTGCCGACGGCCCCGAGCTCCTCATGCGGGATGGCCTGGCTTTGGGCAAAGCCTGCCGCAGGCATGAGGGCTGTTGTGGCGATTAAGGCCAGCATCAAGCGAGATTTGAACATGTTATGCCCCCAATTTGCAAAAAGCCATCCGGCGACTCTAGGTCTAGAGCGCCCGCAAAAGGCGTTCAAGCTTTTGGGGTGCTTCTTCTGGGCTGGGAATTAGGCAACAATCGCTTCGTCGCGATGATCAGACCCTTCGCTCATTTGCGTTGCCCGCATCAGGGCATTGGCGAGGGCTTCGGCGCTGATGGGTTTGGTCACGAAATCGGTCATGCCAGCGGCCATGCACTGGTCGCGATCTTCCTTGCGCGCATTCGCGGTCAAGGCGACGATGGGGGTATTGCGATTGAGGCCATGACCTTCACGGACCCGCCGCGTTGCGGTCATGCCGTCCATGATGGGCATTTGCACGTCCATTAAGACGACATCGAAGGCCTGCAATTCCATCGCTTCCAGCGCCTCGACACCATTGGTTGCCCACATGGTGCGGACTGGCCAGAGGTCCAGCATTGCTGCGAGAATTTGCCGGTTAAGCGCATTATCATCGACGGCCAAGACTTGGAGGGGCCGACTAATCTCGCTCTCCCCAGCCGTTTCTAAAATAGCATCTTCCTGTTCGAGCGTCGCTTCAAACCGCGCCTCGAATAAGAAGACGGAGCCTTTGCCCGGTGTTGAGGCAAGGGTCAGATCGCCTTGCATCTGTTGGGCCAAGGACTTGGCAATTGCGAGGCCCAAGCCTGTGCCGCCAAAGCGGCGCGTGATGGTGCTATCGGCCTGGATAAAGGCTTTGAAAATGGAGTCTTGACGGTCCAAGGGGATGCCGACGCCCGTATCCCCAACCTCAATGCCCACGCGGCATTCCCGCCCCTGAGTAACGCTGGTCAACCGGATTGTGACGCCACCCGAAACGGTAAATTTCACCGCATTGGAGACCAAGTTAAACACGATCTGACGCAGGCGGGTGGGGTCGCCAATCACCATGTCCCAGTCCAACTGGGAGGTGTCGATCTTGAGATAGAGGCCTTTTGACGCCGCATGAGGACCCCAAAGGGTCTCTAACTCACGCGCCAATTGCTTCAAGCTGGTCGGATGTTTTTCGATTTCAAGCTGGCCTGCTTCAATCTTGGCATAATCCAACACGTCATTGACCATCGCCATCATCAAGCGACCGGCTTCGTTGAACATGCGCACATAATTGGCTTGGGTATCATCCAGTTTGGTGCGCGCCATCAGTTCGGCTGAGCCTAACAAGGCGTTCAAGGGCGTGCGCAATTCATGGCTCATCATCGCCAGGAAGCTCGATTTGGCTTCATTGGCATGCTCAGCTGTTTGCTTGGCAATTTCGAGCGCTTCTTCGCGCGCGCGCCGTTCGGTCTCATCGCGCAGGGCGATGATGCGGAAGGCGGTGCCGTCAACCGTCCCCAAGCTGAAGGTCGCCGAAATCGGCACGTCATGGCCGGCGCAATGGCGACCATTGAAGGTGCAGACCTGGCCTTCATTGAGGTGGGCTGGATCGATGAAGCGCGCGATAGGGTTGCCGGCCACCGCGCGCGCATCTTCGACGCCAAAGGCTTGGGCCGCAGCATGGTTCATCAGCAAAATCTGATTATCTGCGTCCAACGTGATCAAAGCATCACGCGATTCAAGAATATAGCGCGTTAAGGTTTGGCGGGCTTCTAGCGCAATTTGCGCGTTCAACTCCGCCATTTCTTCTGACATCAAGGTGATAGAGCGTTCAAGGCGATGGCGCGCACGTGCATCATCATCATAGGCTGATGAGAT
Organism: Aquidulcibacter paucihalophilus; assembly: GCF_002105465.1. Taxonomy (GTDB): domain Bacteria; phylum Pseudomonadota; class Alphaproteobacteria; order Caulobacterales; family Aquidulcibacteraceae; genus Aquidulcibacter; species Aquidulcibacter paucihalophilus. The sequence continues at coordinate 66,038 of NZ_NCSQ01000174.1, read as the reverse complement.
CAGAGCATAGAGACGCTCCTGATCCAAAATCCCATTTTGATCAGTGCATTGTTCGATCTGGCGTGCCAGCAGGCTGTGCATTAGGCCGCCTCGAACACCGTGACAGTCATGGTCTGGTTGTGCAGATTACATGTGCCTTGGAAGCCGTTGGGGGAGATTTCGCCGTAGGAGTAGAAGCCCGCATGGGCAATGCCACCGAGGGCGTCCACCACTGCGCGCACTTCTTCGGTCGCCCGCTGTCCCAAAAGCAAGCGCCGTCCAATGCACGAGACCAGCATCGCAAAGCCCGCATTTTCTCCACCAGCTGCGGCGAGGCCTGCCTTGCCTGCCCCTTCGATCAAACCATTGGTCTCGCCCACCATCAATTGCGCGGTCCAGCCTTCAGGCATGTCGCCAGCAAAAGTCATGGCACCCGTTTCTTCGTCGATCCCAAGGATCGTGCGGACGACGGTGTCGGCGGGATTGGCCGGATTGCTGACCTGAAGCGGATAGAAGAGGGCCGAGCCCGGCAGTTTCTCGGCTTCATCGCCAAGATAGCGCTTATAAAGCTCTAGGGCAGATTTGTTGTCCAGCTGGTAGAGGGTGTTGCCGTCCGACTTAGTGATCCTGCGCATCGGACCAAAGACTTCCCAGCCACCGAACGAGCCCGTGCGCAGGCGCAAGCCCGCGCCAAAGAAGGCCACAGCCACAACTTTTCCGGGGCTCATCGGGCCCGAACAGCCGACCAAGGTCTCGCCGAACCGGTCTCCGTCGCCGGCCAAACCGCCATTGATCGAGGCGTGAGGACCCAAGATATTGCGGAAGCCTTCCACCAAGGCTGACCCATTCACGCGCGCCCCATCCGATACGATGAAGACACCGGCTAGGTCTTCGCCATGGAAGCGGCTGGCAAGGGCTTCGCCAATGCCAAAGCTGTCGCTGGCGACGGCAATATCGGCTTCAACCACCTGAATGCTAACATTGTCAAAGCCCAACAGCGCAGCAAACCCGCCACCCACATAGGCTTGGCCATTGGCAATTTCGCCACCGGTGGTGCAGCCAATGACTTGGGCATTGGGCAACAGAGCCTTTAGTTCAGCAAAGGCCTGGGTGGTACGAGCCACTTCGGGATCGAGGAAGGCGAAAACGACTTCAAAAGAGTTTGGATCGAAGCCCACTGGGACGTCCCAGCCGCCTTGTTGAAAATGCAAAACATGGTGGCGCATCTGGTCCCCCCCTTATTCTTTCGAGGACCATTTAACGCAAAAGTGATTGATATTTCGTTGCGCGCGGCCTGTTATTACAAACAAAGCGCGCTGAAACCTAATAGGCGTGGAGCTTTGCCCAGCGATCTCGGTGGAACCCACTTGATCCGTAGACGGTTTCTAAAACCCGTGCCCGCTTCAAATAAAAGCCACTGTCATGGGCGTCGGTCATACCGATCCCACCATGCATTTGGATCGTTTCATTGGTCACGAGTTGCAAAGTGTCACCCGCACGGGCCTTGGCCAAACTGACAGCTTCGCCGACCCCTTTGCCGCGTTCCATGGCGTCGATGGCCGCGACCACACAGGATTTTGTCAATTCGATTTCGACCAGCATGGCCGCTGCGCGGTGTTGTAGGGCTTGGAATGAGCCGATCAGCTGTCCAAATTGGGTGCGGGTTTTGAGATAATCATGCGTCATGTCAAAGCTTGCCCCAATGAGGCCCATCATTTCGCAACACAGCCCAATTCTGCCATGATCGAGAATGAGGTCGAGCGTTGTCTCGTCCAAGGGCTTGCCGCCTAGATAGGCCGCATCATCCAGCGCGACGGCTTCAAAGGTCACATCTGCCAAATCACGGGAATCAACCCCGGCCAAAGCGTGGCGTGTGACGCCTTCAGCCTGGCCGGCCACCAAAAAGGCCCCAAGGCCGGTTTCAGTTTTGGCGATCACGATCAGGGTTTGGGCGTGTGCCCCATCAGGCACAAAGCGCTTCTTGCCCGAAAGGCTCCACCCCTTGGCGGTCTTGGTTGCTTGGGTATCGATCTTGTGCGGGGCATGATGGGCCCCTTCATCCAGTGCCAAGGCAAAGCTGTGGCTGCCGTCGGCAATCTTCGGCAAGAACGCGTCTTGCTGGGCAGAATGGCCCTGTAGCTTCAAAATGGTCGCACCCATCAGGCCCGTTTGAAACAAGGGCGAGACGCCCAAGGTGCGGGCTTGGGCTTCCAAGACGAGGCCCATCGCGCGCAACCCCATGACCGAGCCGCCATGGTGTTCCTCGATCAAAGCCCCGGCAAAGCCCATAGCTCCAATCTCGCCCCAGAGCGCGGGATCGAGGGTTTCTTTAGCGTCGCGCAGCTTGCGGAAGCTGGCCACGGGCGCATGATCGGCGAAAAACCCGTCTGCTGCGTCTTTCAGAAGGGTTTGGTCTTCATTGAGTGAAAATGCCATCGGGGCCCCTCCTATTGATGATCGCGCAAGCCGAGCACACGCTTGGCCACGATGTTTAGATTGACTTCTGAGGTGCCGCCTTCAATCGAATTGGCCTTGGCGCGTAGCCAATCGCGTGTGGCTTTTAGCGCTTCTGGGCGATAGCCTTCGCCCTCCCAGCCCAGACCTTCCATGCCCAAGGCTTCTACCAAAAGCTCAGTCTTGTCTTGGTTAAGCTTGGCGGCTGCAATCTTCAGAACTGACGCATAATGCGAGACTTCGGCCCCGGCCTTTGCCTCTTCTTGGCCCCGGCGCATGGTCAGGTGGAAGGCACGCTCATACATGCGCTGCTTCGTGATGCGCGACCGCAGATCGCTATTGGCCAGCTTGCCATTTTCCAGCCCAATCGATTCCTTAGCGGCATCGACCAGATCAAGGCCAGCGCCACTGCCGAAGCCTGACGCCGAGATATTGGTGCGCTCAAATTGCAAGATGCGTTTGGCAACGTCCCAGCCCTTATTCTTGGGGCCCAGCATCTGGCTGGCGGGCACGCGCACATTGGTGAGGAAGGTCTCGCAGAAGGGCGACGCGCCTGAGATCAATTTGATCGGCCGGGCTTCCACGCCGGGGGTCTTCATGTCGAACAGAAGAACAGAGATACCCTCGTGCTTTGGCGCATGGGGTTCGGTCCGCACCAAGCACAACATCCAGTCAGCATGGTTGGCGTACGAGGTCCAAACCTTCTGCCCATCGACGACATAATGATCGCCATCAAGGACGGCACGCGTTTGCAGGCCTGCTAGGTCCGAGCCAGCCCCAGGCTCTGAATAGCCTTGGCACCACCAGGTGCGGCCATGCACCATGTCTGGCAAATAGGTTTGCTTTTGCTCTTCGGTGCCGAATTCCAAGATTACCGGACCAAACATCCAGATGCCAAAGGACAAGAGAGCGGGGCGGGCATGGATGCGGCGCAATTCATCCTGCAGCACGCGGTTTTCTTCCCCGGTCAGGCCGCCGCCACCATAGGCTTTCGGCCAAGTCGGTGCGGTCCAGCCCTTTGAGGCCATGGCTTCCAACCAAATTTTCGAGTCGGGGTTTTTAAAGGTGGCATTGCGACCGCCCCAAACCGTTTCACTCTCAGGCATGGGGGTGCGCATAGAGGCGGGGCAGTTGGCTTCCAGCCAAGCCCGCGTTTCGTGTCGAAAAGTCTCAATGTCGGTCATGATGCCTCCGCTCACCTTGATGGGCCGCCTCTGATGGGCGTTAGCGTTTAATTAGAACCCTTGGCAGGCGCTGACTAGCCCCCAAACTGGGCTCATTGCGCGTCCACCTTTTAGCGGATCGGGCCAGACAGGGTGCCGGTTTTAAATCCCAGCAGATTCACTGCATGGACCAGCATAAAGAGGGCTGCGACCCCGCAGATCAGCGACACCGTCGTCCAAGGGATCAGGCGAACTTTGCCAAATTGTGCGGGTCTTGAGGCGCGCCACGACGCAAAGGCAAATCCGCAAAAGCTGGTCATCATAAGAATTAAGGTTGCTGCCCAATCCAATGCTGCGGCTCGCTGATTGCAGGTTGATGTTTGGCAGAAGTGGCCGTGCGTAGCCTTGCCTCTGCGCCATGCTTGGTTTTGTCCCAGATTGAAGGTGAAAGATAGATGCGCCAAATCGCCCGACACAGCACGGGGACCTGACAGGCTTGGTATAGGGGGAAGGCAAAGCAGGCGGTCCACAGGCTGCGCCGCCCATCTCGCTGAACCGCTATAAGGCCGACATAGGCTTGGCTGAGCCCCATGAAACACGTCCAGAGGGCAATGTGACCCCACTTGCCATCGACCGCTTGTCCAAGGGCGGCGAGGCTTGATAGCAGCATCACGGCTGCATTGAGCGGCCCAGAGCCCAACCCCAAAAAGAAGGTCAGCAAACCAGCACCACCCAGTTGTTTGGCTAATCTCCTGGGCATGCGCAGATGCACACCGATGGTTTGGATATGGCCTTGGATCCAGCGGCCCCTTTGGCGCACCCACCCGCCAAAGGTCGGAGCCCCCTCTTCATAAGTTGCACTTTCAATCAAGCGGCTCGTGAGGCCATGGCGGGCAAGCCTAATCCCCAAATCAGCATCTTCGGTGACATTATAGGGGTCCCACCCGCCAACAGCGCGCAGAAATTCGATATCAAAGTGGTTTGAAGTGCCGCCGAGCGGCAGAAAATGCGACAGATGGACGAGGGCAGGCAAGATCAAGCGGAACCATATGGCATAGTCCAATGCAAATTGACGGCTGATCCAGCTTTCCTTCTCATTCCAGATCACCAGCGGGGCTTGCACCACGGCCAAATTGGCCGGCCCCGTCTGAAAGGCCTGCCACGCTTCAGAGATTTGACCGGGCGCGGGCAAGTCTTCAGCGTCATAAACGGTTAAATAGCGTCCGCGACAAAAGGGTAGCGCCGTCTGGAGGGCTTTTGGCTTGGTGCGCGGGCCTCCCTTTGGAACACGAACCAAGGTGAATTTGACCTGCGCTCGCCAGAGGGCGAGAGCTGCCAAGGTCTCTGTATCATCCGCCTCGCAGGCAAAAACCAAGTCGAGCTTATTCTTCGGCCAATCCAGCTTGCCAATCGCCCGCAGAAGGGACGGCACAGAGCCTGCCTCATGATAGAGGGCAATCAAGATGGTCCACACAGGCTTTTCAACAGCCAAATTGCAGGCGCGATCGGCCGGTGGCGATCGTTCCGGCAGCAAGGTCGCCCATAACCGAAACAGGCCCAAGCCGAGCGCCAGAGACATCAGCGCCCATTCGACGAGTTGCCGGTCGAGTTGCATCAAAGTCGCAATCAGCATTCCGGCGCAGGTCAGAAGAATGAGCGTGGCAAATAGCCGCCCCGCAGGCTTGGCAGCGGATAATTGTGGGTCGATCTGGGCGAGCCGACACAGCGCTTGTGCCATGGCACGCGCCACGTCATCTGGCTGGGGATCGCCCCCTGACGAAAATGGGGTCTGACCTAATTGGGCTGTTTTATCTGGGCTTTCTGCCATGTCTCTCGCTTTCCTTTGGCGAAAGACACACCTCCCATTTCAGCATTCGCCCCGTCCCCATGAGTCCAAACAGACCTCAGATTGTCTAGCTATTTTTGGTTGATTCGGTCGCGCCATTGCGTTCAACCTGCACGCGGGTGGATCAAGCGGTTGCGTGCGTCGGCAGGGCTGGCTAGAAGCGGCTAACGAAATTTTGTGCTGCACAGGGGACATTTCATCCATGAACGTTCATGAACATCAGGCCAAAGAAGTCCTCGCAAATTATGGCCTTCCCGTTCCTCCAGGCATTGCGGCTTTCTCGGTAGAAGAAGCCAAAGCCGCCGCTCAGAAACTGGGTGGCTCCATGTGGGTGGTGAAATCGCAAATCCACGCCGGTGGCCGCGGCAAGGGCAAGTTCAAGGAACTGCCACCCGAAGCCAAGGGCGGGGTACGCCTTGCCTTTAATCTCGATGAAGTCGCCGCTCACGCCAAAGATATGCTGGGCAATACGTTGGTGACTGTGCAAACCGGGCCAGCTGGCAAGCAAGTTCAACGCCTGTATATTGCGGGCGGCGCAGACATTGCACGCGAACTCTATCTCTCGGTTCTGGTGGATCGTGGAACCGGCCGCGTCGCCTTTGTGGCGTCTGAAGCTGGCGGCATGGACATTGAGACGGTCGCCCATGACACGCCCGAAAAAATCTCCACCATCGTCATTGACCCAGCCGTTGGCGTTACCCCAGCTGACAGCGCCAAGGTTGCCAAGGCTTTGAACTTGGACGCTGGCCAAGCCGATGAATGCCACGACCTCTGTGTGAAGCTCTATACCGCATTCACCAAGGGCGACATGGAAATGTGCGAAATCAACCCGCTGATCGTCGAAGAAGGCACCGGCAAGCTTGTTTGCTTGGACGCCAAGATGAGCTTTGATTCCAACGCAGAATTCCGTCACCCTGAATGGGCCTCCATGCGCGACCTGTCGGAAGAAGACGATAAGGAAATCGAGGCCTCCAAATATGACCTCGCCTATATCGCGCTCGACGGCACGATTGGCTGCATGGTCAATGGTGCAGGCCTTGCCATGGCCACCATGGACATCATCAAGCTTTATGGCGAAGAGCCTGCCAACTTCCTCGATGTCGGTGGCGGCGCGACGCGCGAGAAGGTGACGGCAGCCTTCAAGATCATCACGGCGGACCCCGCTGTGAAAGGCATTCTGGTCAATATCTTCGGTGGCATCATGCGCTGCGACGTCATCGCAGAAGGTGTGGTTGCAGCCATTACTGACGTGGGCCTGAAGGTTCCTTTGGTCGTGCGCTTGGAAGGCACCAATGTCGAATTGGGCAAGCAAATCCTGCGCGACAGCGGTCTAGCAGTCGTTCCAGCCGACGATTTGGCCGATGCAGCGCAAAAGATCGTCGCGGCGGTTCGCAAGGCGGCTTAAGGTCACCAAATTCGAAACTAGAGAAGATGAGGGCCCCATCGTCGATGCGGGCCCTTTTCTATGCCAGCGCCAACTGGCACTTTCGAGAGGCACAGGTTAAAGGGTCGCCATGTCCTCATCGAATCCATCCGTATCCCGTCTTGAACCGCTCGACATTTCCGTTGTGGTCCCAGTTCATAATGAGAGTGGAGCTGTGGCCAGTCTGGTGCAAGAAATTGCGACGGCCCTGGATGGCTGGGCCTATGAGATGATTTTCGTCGATGATGCGTCCAAGGACGATACCCATGCCAAGCTGATCGCGCTGAAGGCCACCTATCCGGCCTTGCGTGTCCTCGCCAACCGCAAGAATGCCGGTCAAAGCCGCGCCATTATGAATGGCGTCTTAGCTGCACGGGCCCCCATCATCGGCACGCTGGATGGCGATGGGCAAAATGACCCCGCCGATTTGCCGAAGCTTCTCCAACAGATCAATCGGCCAGACGCGCCGCAGGGCTTAGGCTTTGTCGGTGGGCGACGGGTGAAGCGGCAGGATAGCCAAGCCAAAAAGATCGCCTCGCGGTTTGCAAACCACGTGCGCCAAGCCTTGTTGCGCGATGGGGCTGATGATTCAGGCTGCGGTATCAAAGTGATCCGGCGAGAGCTATTCCTGCGCTTGCCCTATTTCGATCACATGCACCGTTACATGCCGGCCTTGGTGCAGCGCGAGGGGGCGGTGGCCGAATTTGCAATCGTCAATCACCGTCACCGTTCAACCGGGGCTTCCAAATATACCAATTTAGGTCGCCTTTTGGCCGCTTTGACCGATTTGGGCGGGGTCATTTGGCTACGGACGCGCCGCCGCGACTTCGGCCATGTGGACGAAACCTAAGTGTCGGTTCACTCTGCTCCCCAGCGCATAAGATAAATGGGTGATTCGCAGCCATGCTGGTGTTGAGACGTATCTTTGAGATGGTGCCGATCTTGACGATCCCTGTCTTGATCTATGCGCTATTCGGCGGGGTGACCGCCTCGACGCGTGGGCCCGATGTCTTCACCCAATCGATTGAGAAGGGTGTCTTCTTACTCACCATGCCCTCGGGTGCGCCTTGGGCGCTGTCAGGCGGCGATCTGCTCTTGATGATGGGCTTGATCATTTTGTTCTTTGAATTGACGCGCGGGGTTGGTGTCAGCCGCTATGCCATCATCCACCACACCTTGGCAGTTTTGTTAGCCCTTTCTTGTGCTGGGGCATTTTTGATGTTTGAGGCGTTTGCAACCTCAACCTTCTTTCTTTTGACCCTGATGTGCTGGCTCGACATGATTGGTGGCGTCATTTTCAACATCGCCAGCGCGCCATCTGGTGGGCGCGGGGCATCCAATTACGATTCCTACGGGGATTAAGCAGATTGGCCCTTTTCTTTGATGCTGCCTGGTTCAAAGCGCGTCTGGCCGCGCTCAACCTGCAAAAGGAAGATATGGCCCGGGCTGTAGGCTGGACCCAAGAAGAGCTTGCTTTGGTCTTTAAGGACCAGATGGAAGTGCGAGCGAGAGACGTCGAGTTGCTCTCAGCCCTCTTGGATGTGCCGGCGAGCGAAATTGCCAATCGATGCGGCATCTCAACCCCGATCTCGGCAAAGCAAGCCAGCCAAGAAGTCCAGATTGAGCGCTTGATACAGCGCGTTGCCACCCTCGAAGCGAAAGTCGCGGCATTAGAATTGGCGCTAAAGGAGCGTTAGACGACCAATTGCACCCGGCGCGTCTGACGCATCCGGGCTTGATAGGCTTTTGCGCCCCGCAGGGCTGCAAAGGGATCCTCGCCCGTTAAGCCTGCTTCCACCAAGACATGAATGGAAAAGCCTGCCGCTGCGCTATGGGCATCATAACGGCCACGGTCCTGGGTAGCTTTATCAAACCGCGCCCGGCCGGCATAATCTTGGCTGGACCCTTTAAGGTCGTCGGGGATCGCCTCAATCGCCGGCACAGCGGTGACTTTGTGCCGATATGGCACAGAAGCGTAAGCTGCATAGGGCGTGAGACTGGTCATAACCCGCTACTCGCAGGTCATGTGCCAGCGGCTCAACCAAGATCGTTTAATGTGCGCGTGTTAGGTTCTTGGCGGCAATCGCATGCACTTTGGCCGTGGCGCCCGATCCGCTGGGCATCAGTGCGTGGACCGGGCCATGGAACAGACCCTCAAAGGCTGGGTCAAACAGATTGAGGCCACCGGTAAAGGCCCCAAAGGCGGGCATGATCAGGCTGCGGCCATCGGTTACAAAGCAGCGTCGCCGGATACTGCCGCCGCGCTTACCCGTCACCCGGGCGCAGGGGTGCAAATGTCCCGCCACCTCGCCCGCGACGTCGCCAGTCGGTTCATGCCGAAACACCAAACCGTCATGAACCAGTTCATGGGTGCGCTGCCCCGCCAGCCAAACGGGGGGCTCTGGGTCATGATTGCCCTCAATCCAAATGGTTTCAGCTTGGCTGACCAAGTTTTCCAGCTTGGCCCGATCTGTGTGGGCTAGTCGGTCGCCTGCACCCAAATCATGGAAGCTATCGCCCAAGGCGATCAGCACTTTGGGGGCGAGCTGCGCGATCAGAACCTCCAGCCGCCGCAGGGTCTCTGCCGTATCAAACGGCGGCAACATCACCCTCCTCATAGCAAAGGCAGACCCCTTTTCAAAATGCAGGTCCGAAACGATGAGGGTCTGCGTCCGCGGCAGAAACAGCGCAGCCTCTGCCAAGGCCACAACTGGGGTCTTATGGAGCTGGAAGGCATGACCCCGCATAAGCCGCCCCTATTTGGCCGGTTCAGCCGCGCCTGCTTTTGCGGCCTTCTCAGCCTCTTTTTTCAGCTCATCGCGCTCGGTATCCAAGAGGCGTTGGGCCGGGTGGCTCTCGGACTGACGCCACACTTTCGGCAATTGGCAAACCCGCACGGACTTTTCGAACACGCTGCCCAACACCATGGTCGAGCCCGACCGAATAGCGACCGAGGCACCCGAGAAGCCGTCCTTGCCGTCCTTGAGATAGACTTGATCAATCTTGCCACCTTTGCCGGTGGGCGAGGGCTCTAGGATTAAGATCTGGCTGGGAGAAGGCTTGGCGGGATTACCCGCATGTTGAATAAAGCTGAGCATTTTGGGATGGGCGGCCATCCACACAATGCCCTCTGGATCGACGTCGAGATTGTCGATCCCCGTGCCCAGCAACGCGGCATCACGCCGTTTGATTGCCCCTGTGGCGGGGTCGCGATCATAGAGGAAAATGCTGCGGCTTAGGGTAGCGCTGGCATAAAGTGTCTTGCCATCGTTGGAGAGTGCCAGCGAATTGGCAAAGCCCAGCCCGCCTTCCAATTTTTTGCCTGCACTGCCATCAAAGTACCAAATCGCACCGCTGCGATCATCGCCTGTGATAAAGCTCAAGCTCTCCGATAAAGAGCCCCGCTCCAGATCGCTTTCGCTGGTGGCGTAAAAGCTATTTTCGCCCGTAGCCACAATGTCATTGATACGGGTGAGGCCTTGGACCGACACGGTGCGGCGTAATTTCAAGCTGCCATCGGCTTGCGCATCAAAGATCTCAACCGTGGTTCCGCTAGGATCCATCGTCCCCTTGGGATGGTTTACCACCATCAGCGTCACTTTGCCGTCTGGTCCCCGGAATAAGGAGGTGCCATGGGGATGGAAAGCTGCGGGCTGGCCGCCGGTCAGGTCCTTCAGTGGCCCCGGGCTTGCCAAGCTGGCGACGGGCAGGCTGTAAATCGCGCCGCGAACGGGCTTGCCCTGCGCGGCTGCGCGGCGGTCATCGGACGCCACATAGATACGCCCATTGGTACGATCAATCGCCATATCCTCTGCGCCCGGCATGCCGGCTATATCAACACAGCTGCCATCAAAAACGGGGACCAAGGTGGTGAATTCACCCGCGCGGGCCGCCGTGCGGAACCACGTGTAGGACAGGATCCCAACAATCGCGACACCGGTTAGAAGAATAATCTGTGAGGGTTTCATCAACCTGACTTTCACGCCTGAGTTTGGGTTTCAAATTGTAGCTTTGCGAGATGGGCATAGAGGCCACCTTTGGCCACCAATTCACTGTGCGTGCCTTGTTCGGCAACTTTTCCGTCTTCCAACACAATGATCCAGTCGGCGCGTTGAACGGTGGCGAGCCGGTGGGCGATCACCAAAGTCGTACGGTTGGCCATGGCCTCGTCAAAGGCCTTTTGCACTAAGCGCTCGTTTTCAGCATCCAGCGCACTGGTTGCCTCGTCCAGCAAAAGGACAGGGGCATCACGAACGAGGGCGCGGGCAATCGCCAGACGCTGACGCTCCCCGCCTGACAGGGCGCGCCCCCGATCGCCAATGGCTTTGTCATAGCCACCCAAGCGGGCAAGAATAAAGGGTTCTGCCTCTGCCCGGCGTGCGGCATCTTGGGCCATGTCGGCGGTCGCGCCTTCATTGCCGAACACGATATTGTCCATCGCCGTGCCGGTGAATAAATCTGGATTCTGCGACACATAGGCAAAGCGGTGCCGCCAGGTGATGGGGTCTGTATCGCGCGCATCAATCCCATCCACTTCAATCGCACCAGAGGCGGGGTCATAATAGCGCAACAAAAGCTTGAACAAGGTCGACTTACCAGCCCCAGACGGGCCAACAATCGCCACTGTCTGGCCGGGCTTTACCTCAAAGCTCACACCTTTGAGCGCGCTACGCTCGCCATCGCTGGGATAGGCAAATGCCACATCCTTGAAAGAGACTAGGCCTGGTGCCTCCGCCGGGAAGGCGACAGGGATGGCTGGGGCAGCAATTTCCGGCACTTCATCCAGGATTTCTGACAAGCGCTGGGTCGCACCGGCCGCTTTTTGCACATCGCCCCAAACTTCTGCCAAGGCCCCAACACCCGACCCGGTCAGGACCGAGAGGATGACAAATTGCGTTAGGGCCCCTGGCGTCATCGAGCCCGCTAAAACCGAGCGCGTGCCTTCCCACAGCACAAAGGAAATCCCGCAAAACACAATGGCAATCGCCACAGCTGTCATCAGGCTGCGGGCGGCAATCCGGCGGCGGGCGGCGGCAAAGCTTGTCTCAATCGCCTGTCGAAAGCGGGAACGCGCATAATCTTCCCGACCAAAGGCTTGCACGGTTTCAACCGCGTCTAGGCTTTCGGACGCCTCAGCAGCGGCTTCTGCAACACGGTCTTGGGCAGAGGTGGAAAGCGCCCGCACGCGGCGGCCAATGGTAAATAAGGGCACCAAAACCAAGGGGATAATCAGCAAGACCATGAAGGTGAGTTTTAGGCTCGTCACCACCATCATCGACAAACCACCCGCCAGCATCACCAAGTTGCGAATGGCAATTGAGGCTGAAGAGCCAACCAGTGACTCAATCAATGTGGCGTCGACCGTCAGGCGCGACAGAGCTTCGCCCGTGCGAACGCGCGCGAAATACGAAGGCGATAGGCCGATCAGGCGGTCATAGACATCGGCGCGCAGGTCGGCGACGACGCGTTCCCCCAGTTTTGTCACGAAATAAAAGCGCGAGGCTGAGAAGACCGCCATGCACAGTGCCACGGCCACCAGCATCAAAAACCACTGATTGACCGCTTCTGGCGTAGCCGTCGCAAAGCCGCGGTCAACCAGTGCGCGGGCAGCAACAGGCAAGGCGAGGGTAGCGGCAGCGGCAAGCAGTAGGAAGATGGCTGCGGCGGCAAGGTCTTTTGGACGGCGCTGGATATAGGGGATCAGGCGCGTCAGCGGCCGCAAGTCAGAGCTGCGGCCCCGTTTGGCGGCGGCATCAGCGGTCAATTCGGCTTGTAGGGCACCGCGACTGGGACGATCCTCGACGACGCGGCTGGCAGGGGTATCGGTCATGGGCAGGGAGTTAGCACGCGCGCGCCCCACGTGAAATATTGTCAGCAGTTAAATTGATTGCCTGTCCTCTGCGCACGACCTGCGCGCCACACTAGACTCAGAGGCGATTTTCCTCTAACCGCGCCGCTCTATTTGGTTCAAAGCCGCTCTCAACACCGCGCGCCCGATCCGGGCCTGCGCGCAGGACACGAAGATGAAAGCCGATACACACCCTAACTATGATTTCATCACCATCGTGATGACCAATGGGACCACTTATAAAACCCGCTCGACCATTGGTGGCGAGGGCAAGTCTTTGTCGTTGGACATCGACCCAAGCGTGCATCCTGCATGGACTGGTTCGACCAACACGCTTCTTGACCGCGGTGGCCGCGTTGCCCGCTTCAAGGACAAGTTTGCCGGTTTCATGAAGAAGTAGGCATTTATCCGGTTGGTTTAACTGGATAGTTACGCAGATAGGTTAAAGCGCTTGGGATGCTCCGGGCGCTTTTTTCTTTTGTATCTCGTTCTATTGCACGCCGTCTCGCACTTGCGTTCATTCTATTTGCTTTGCCGGTCTGTTTTTTGACGGCACAACTTATTCAAAAGCAAAATCAGGAAATTGCGTTCTCACAAGCAGAGCTCGATGGCGCACGTTATTTAGAGCCCTTGCTGTTTTTGCATGCCACCATGGCGAATGCCGCCTCGTCTTTGGCTGACGAAAAGCCTGCCCCGCAAAACCTTCAGCCTGCTCTCGAAAAGGTGTTGGAAGCCCGCGCCCGGGCGCCCCACACGTTGCAGTTTCAAGATGATTTTGCCGCCGTGAAGGCGGCTGTCAGTGATCTGAAAGACATGAAAGTCTATGATCCAGCGCGGGTTCGCGACATCCTCGCGGCCAGTCAGAGACATTTCGTTCGGGTGGTGGAACGCTCAAATCTCGTCCTCGATACAGAACTTTCAACCTTCTATCTCATGCAGGCTGTTGCTTTCCATGCGACACCGCTGATTGAAAAGATTGGTTATTATGGGTCGGCCAAGGCCCATATGCATGAGCCGGGCGTGACAGCAGAGAATTCATTCTGGCGGCTGGTGGCCAAGCATCAAGGCAATCTGAATGCGAAGACTCAGGCTTTTGAGGCCTCCATTGATGACGCGGTTCGGGTGTCTGATGCAGCCCGTACGCGCGAACTCGGATTGGCTGACTTAAAGCTTGCCACCATGCAAGAAATTCAAAGCCTGATTGAGGATCCAGACCCAGCCAATGCCCAAACCAATGCGCAAATCGCTCGAAACTCAGTCGTGCGGACTGCCTTGGCCGCCAATCAGGAACTGATCCGAGGGTTGCAAGTCCGAATTGCTCGCTTGGAAGCCAGCCAAAATTATGTGCTAGCAGCAACACTTGGCCTCTTCTTAATCGCCCTGCTTGCGGTGTTGACAGTTGTTCGCGACGGGGTGGTCCAACCTCTGGCCCATCTAACCAAAGCAATGCGGAAAGTCGCGCAGGCAGACTTTAGTATCGATCTGCCCTATCAAGAGCGGGCCGATGAAATTGGTGGCATGGCCCGCGCTTTGAGCGTGTTTAAGGAAAATGCTCTCGCCCGGATTCGTGCGGAGCATGCAGCCCAAGCTAAGTCGGAATTCTTGGCGATGATGAGCCATGAAATTCGCACCCCCATGAACGGGGTCATCGGCATGGCGCAAGCCTTGATGAAAACGCCGATGAAAGAAGACCAGCGCAAAATGCTGTCGGTCATGAGTGAGTCGAGCGACATGTTGTTGCTGCTACTGAACGACATTCTCGACATGTCGAAGATTGAAGCGGGTAAGATCGAACTTGAATCCATTCCGTTCAATCCCGAAAAACTGGTGACCTCTGCGGCTGATTTGTTTGACGCACGTGCGTCAGCCAAAAACATCCAGTTGAGCGTGCAGATCGCGCCCGATGCCACCGAATGGCGCTTGGGTGATCCCGCCCGTTTGCGGCAAATCGTGTTTAACTTGGTCTCTAATGCCATCAAATTCACCGAGCTTGGTGTGGTCACGATTTCACTGACGCTTGGGCCCGCGCGGGAATTGGTGGTTTCAGTCGCGGATACAGGTATCGGCATTCCATCAGAGCGCTTGCCGCATTTGTTTGAGAAATTCACCCAAGCCGATTCCTCGCACACCCGTCTCTATGGCGGCACGGGGCTTGGCTTGTCGATCGTAAAGGCGATGACCGAAGCAATGGGAGGTGTGCTTTCGGTGGACAGCCAAGTTGGGATTGGCTCTACTTTCACCTGCAGCTTGCCGCTCAAAGTCGTCTCGGCGCCCTTGGATGAGCCCGAGCTTTTGTCGCATAGCCAGCCACTGCTTGGCCCAGAGCATGAGGATGCGGGGCAGCTTTCGTCGGCCCACCCTTTGCGCGTGCTGGTGGCCGAAGACAATCAAACCAATCAATTGGTTTTACAGGCCCTCTTATCCAGCTTCGGCATGGATTTGGTTTTTGCACAAAATGGCCAAGAGGCTTTAGAGGCGTGGCAGAGCAATCATTTTGACGTGATTTTGATGGATATGCAGATGCCCGTCATGGATGGGGTATCGGCCATTCGGGCTATTCGAGCGGTCGAGATCCAAGAAAGCCGCGTGCGAACCCCAATTGTGGCGCTGACAGCAAATGCCTTGCAACATCAGATTGATGCGCAGATTCAGGCGGGGGCAGATGCCCACGCGCCCAAGCCCATTCATTTGCCGAGTCTGTTGGCATCGATTGATGCCGCCATGTCGGCGTGCGACTTACATCGCGAAACTGACTTTGTTCAGTCAGAGGCACCCAGCGCCGCCTGAAGCCGCATTAATTGGGCATTGACCGGATTTTCTACCGGTGTTTCGCTGGCTTCAAATAAGCTGACTTCCATGCGATCTACCCGATCATAAAGCCGCTTGGAGCGTTCAAGAAGATCGAGCAGGCGGGCAGGCAATTCGGCCAACGGTTGCTTGTCGGCGCTGCACACGGTCCGTGCGCCGAGACGATATTTTGGATCATGAGCGTCGCGCGCGGTCATTTCGCCTTCGCGCACAGCCCGATGTACCAACAGCCATGATGCAGCTTGCATCAAACGGGTCGTCAAACGCATGCTTTCAGACGCATAGGCCAAGGCTGCCGCGCGATCGAGGTTACGCGCCTCTTGGCGACCATCGCCATCGAGATAGGCTGCGGTTTCCTCGACCAAGTCCATGCCTTCGCGGAACATACGTTCAAAAATGTCCGAGCTCGCAAAATCTGCGATCCGATCAAACGCTGTTTTCTGACCCAAGGTCTGTTTTGAAACTTCCGTCAACATGCGGCATTCCGCCCTTCTTTAATCTCAGTCTTTAACCCGCAAACTGCCGCGGGCCAAGTGCTTGATCCGGAAAGCCCCATTTTGGGGCCTTTTCCATTTCAATCCCGAATAGTCCCATTCCAGCAACCAAAGCTCCAGCCCAGAGCGCCGGTTAGAATGGCGGAAGCACCGTGCTTCCTGTTGCCATTCCAGCAAAGGTCGTGCCGTTTTTGGGTCTAGCTTGTCTTAAAAAAGGAATCCGCTGCCTTTTTGCTGCCTTCTTTCGCCTTAATTAGGTCATTTATCTGCCGAATTTCCGCCTCGAGGTCAGAAATGCGCTCTTGAAGCTCGCGGATCGACAAATCCTCTAAGCGTATGGACTGGGGTTTTGACTTGGCGAATGGGTCATCGTCGAGCATGAGTAGCCTCCTGATCCCATTTTGGCGCCGGAGTCTCAATTTTGACAGCCCTTCCTGATAAAATGCGTGCGATTGTTGCATCTCCAGGCGCCCCTTTGCGGGTTGAACAGATTGATCGGGCGGTTGCAGGCCCCGGCCAAGTCCTGATCAAAATCGCCTATGCGGGGATAAATCGGCCTGATTTGATCCAGCGCATGGGTGCCTATCCCCCGCCAAAGGGCGCACCTGAGACCATGGGCTTAGAATGTTCAGGCGAAATTGTGGCACTTGGCCCCGATGTTTCGCACTGGAAGCTAGGCGATAAAGTGTGCGCCCTTTTGCCCGGTGGCGGTTATGCCGATTTTGCGTGGGCCGATGAAGGATCGTGCATGGCTGTGCCCGAAGGCATCAGCCTGTTGGAGGCCGCAGCGCTGCCAGAAACTGTCCTGACCGTCTGGGCAAATGTGTTTGAGCGCGCAGCCCTGCAGCCCGGCGAGGCCTTTTTGGTTCATGGTGGGGCCTCGGGCATTGGCACCACCGCCATTCAAATGGCCAAAGCGCATGGCGCCAAAGTCTTTGCCACCGCAGGGGGTGCTGAAAAGGCTGCGCTTTGCGCCAAGCTGGGCGCAGACGTTGCCATTGATTACCGCGCCCAAAGCTTTGCCGACGTCGTCAAAGCCGATGGCGGGGTCGATGTGATCCTCGACATGGTGGGCGGGGCCTATGTTCAGCAAAACCTCGACTGTCTGAAGCTGGATGGGCGGTGTGTGCAAATCGCTTTTCTACAAGGCCCGCAAGTTGACCTGAACCTGATGGCCCTGATGCTGAAGCGCCTAACCTTGACCGGCTCGACCTTGCGGGCGCGGCCGGTCGCCGAAAAAGCGCGCCTCGCTCGCGCCGTTGAGGCCCATGTCTGGCCTTGGGTGGCAAAGGGTTTGGTCCGTCCCGTTGTGGATTCAGTGTTTGACTTAGAAGATGCCGAAGTCGCCCAAGCCAAAATGCAAGCCAATAGCCATGCTGGGAAGATCCTGTTGAAGGTCTCAGGCTAGAGCTTTGGTGCTGGGATCGCGTGCCTGCCCTAAGGCGAGGTGAGATTCATCTCCCGATTACCGCCTCTTTCGGTTTGCAAGTCGAGCGGGCTGCGCTAACACGGCGGCCAACATCTTAGTTGTAAGCCGAGGGCCTCATGTCGATCCTGATTAACAAAGAAACCAAGGTAATCTGCCAGGGCTTCACCGGGAAGAATGGCACCTTCCACTCCGAACAAGCCCTTGCCTATGGCACGCGCATGACGGGTGGGGTCAGTCCCGGAAAAGGTGGGCAAACCCATCTTGGCCTTCCTGTGTTCAACTCGGTTCAGGAAGCCAAGGATGTGGCTGGGGCCGATGCGACAGTGATCTATGTGCCACCTCCGGGGGCCGCTGCTGCGATCATCGAAGCGATTGAAGCTGAGATTGAGTTGATCGTCTGCATCACCGAGGGCATTCCTGTTTCAGACATGGTGCAAGTCAAAAGCCGCTTAGAGCGTTCGAAGTCGCGCCTCATTGGGCCAAACTGCCCCGGCGTCTTGACCCCAGATGAGTGCAAGATCGGCATCATGCCCGGCTCTATCTTTAAAAAGGGCAATGTCGGCATCGTGTCGCGTTCTGGCACCTTAACCTATGAAGCCGTGTTCCAAACCTCAAACGCTGGTCTTGGCCAAACAACCGCGGTTGGTATTGGTGGCGACCCAGTGAAGGGCACGGAGTTCATCGACGTGTTGGAAATGTTCTTGGCTGACCCCGAAACCCAGTCGATCATTATGATTGGTGAAATTGGTGGCAGCGCCGAAGAAGATGCCGCTCAATTCATCCTTGATGAAGCCAAGCGTGGCCGCAAAAAGCCAATGGCAGGCTTTATTGCAGGTCGTACCGCGCCTCCAGGCCGTCGCATGGGCCATGCTGGTGCGATTATCGCCGGTGGCAAGGGTGGTTCGGAAGATAAGATTGCAGCTATGGAAGCCGCAGGTATTCGCGTGGCACCATCGCCTGCTGCATTGGGTTCAACTTTGTTGGAAGTTCTTAAGGGTTGATGTGCTTTAAGCTTACATAAAGCAGTCGCCTGAAAAGCGAATGACTATATAGAAGTAAATGTGTGACGGCCGGGCAAGGCCGACTTCCTTCGCCCTGACCGACCGTCCCCACGAATGGACGGTTGGCTTATGGCAGACGACATGCGCAGTGCGCAAAATTCCGCACTCCTCGACACCTCATTCCTCTATGGCGGCAACGCTGTTTTCATTGAACAGCAATATGCCAAATGGGCGGCCAATCCCGCTTCGGTTGACGCCTCGTGGGCCAGCTTCTTTGCCGGGATGGGGGATGGGGCAGGGGACGCGCAACGCGCTGCCAGCGGTCCTTCTTGGAAGCGCAATGACTGGCCTAAGTCTGAAGTCGGCGAATGGGTCGCTACGCTCGATGGCAATTGGGCGCTGATTGAGCCCAAGATCGAAAAGAAGCTGGCGGAAAAAGCCGCAGCCGCCCCTGCCAATGCCGGTAAGCCCGTCTCGGAAGTTGATGTGATGCGCGCCACACGCGACAGCATCAAGGCTTTGATGATGATTCGCGCTTTCCGCATTCGGGGCCATTTGGCCGCGAAGCTCGACCCCTTGGGTCTCGATGAAGGCCGTGAGCCCCAGCCAGAGCTGCAACCTGAATCCTACGGTTTTGGTCCTGAAGATATGGATCGGCCGATTTTCATCGATTTCGTGCTCGGCATGGAATATGCCACGCCCCGCCAGATGCTGGACATCCTCAACCGCACTTATTGTTCGACGGTCGGTATTGAGTTCATGCACATTTCGGACCCGGCGGAGAAGTCGTGGCTGCAAGAGCGGATCGAAGGCCCAGACAAGAGCATTGCTTTCACCAATGAAGGCAAAAAAGCGATCTTGAGTAAAGTCATCCAAGCAGAAACCTTTGAGAAGTTCCTGCACAAGCGTTTCCCCGGCACCAAGCGCTTTGGCTTAGATGGTGGCGAGGCGCTTATCCCCGCGATGGAACAAATCATCAAGCGCGGTGGCAATTTGGGCGTGAAAGACATTGTTTTGGGCATGCCGCATCGTGGCCGCTTGAACGTGTTGTCGGCTGTGATGGGCAAACCCTATCATGTCATCTTCCACGAATTCCAAGGTGGCTCTGCCACGCCAGATGATGTGGATGGCTCGGGCGACGTGAAATATCATATGGGGGCTTCGTCGGACCGCGCGTTTGACGGCAATAGCGTCCACTTGTCGCTGACGCCAAACCCATCCCACCTCGAAATCGTCAATCCAGTCGTTTTGGGCAAATGCCGCGCCAAAATGATGACGCACGGGCCTGTGAAGGCTGATCAATTCCGCGCCGTTATGCCGCTTTTGTTGCACGGTGATGCGGCCTTTGCAGGCCAAGGCGTGGTGGCAGAATGCTTTGCGATTTCCGGCGTTCGCGGCCACCGCACTGGCGGGACGGTCCATCTGATCGTCAATAACCAAATCGGCTTTACCACCGCACCGCGCTTCTCGCGCTCGTCGCCCTATCCCTCAGACGTGGCTTTGATGGTGGCGGCCCCTATCTTCCACGTGAATGGCGATGATCCCGAGGCGGTGGTGTTTGCGGCGAAAGTGGCAACCGAATATCGCCAGAAATTTGCCAAAGACGTGGTGGTCGACATGTTCTGCTATCGCCGCTTTGGCCATAATGAAGGCGATGATCCCACCATGACGAACCCCGTCATGTACGCCAAGATCAAGAACCAAAAGCCAACGCGGGAGCTTTATGCCGCGCGCTTGATCGAACAGGGCATTGTCACCGCTGAAGAAGTGGAAGCCGAAGTCAAGGAATTTGAAGCCTTCCTCGAAAGCGAGTTTGAGGCCGCCAAAACCTATAAGCCCAATAAAGCCGATTGGCTGGACGGTGTGTGGTCGGGCCTTGGGTTGCCAGAGGGCGAAGACCGCCGCGGCGACACCAATCTTTCGATTGAGAAGTTGAAGGATTTGGGCACCAAAATCACCAACATCCCGACCGGTTTGACGATCCACAAAACGGTGGAGCGCGTGGTGCAGGCGCGTCAAAAGATGATTGAGACGGGCGAGAATGTTGATTGGGCTCTGGGAGAGCATTTGGCCTTTGCCTCGTTGCTGGACGAAGGCTTCCCCGTGCGCCTGTCGGGCCAAGATTCCTGCCGTGGCACTTTCTCGCACCGCCACAGCCATTTCGTCGACCAATTGACCGAGCAGCGTTACACGCCGCTCAATAACATCTCGCCGGCCCAAGCCCAGTATGAAGTGATCGACAGCGCTTTGTCGGAAGAAGCGGTGTTGGGCTATGAATATGGCTATTCCCTGTCTGCCCCCAACAGCCTGACCATTTGGGAAGGCCAGTTCGGCGATTTCGTGAACGGGGCCCAAGTCGTTATTGACCAGTTCATCAGCTCGGGTGAGCGGAAGTGGTTGCGCATGAGTGGCTTGGTGATGCTGTTGCCACATGGCTATGAAGGCCAAGGGCCAGAGCATTCCTCGGCCCGCTTGGAGCGCTTCCTGCAGCTGTGCGCGGAAGACAATATGCAAGTGGTCAATTGCACGACGCCAGCCAATTATTTCCATGTGCTGCGCCGCCAGATTCATCGCCAGTTCCGCAAGCCTTTGATCGTGATGTCGCCCAAGTCGCTGTTGCGCCACAAGCGGTGCGTCTCGACCCTGGCGGAAATGGGTCCTGGCTCCTCCTTCCACCGGATTT
Organism: Aquidulcibacter paucihalophilus; assembly: GCF_002105465.1. GTDB lineage: Bacteria > Pseudomonadota > Alphaproteobacteria > Caulobacterales > Aquidulcibacteraceae > Aquidulcibacter > Aquidulcibacter paucihalophilus. The sequence goes on along the minus strand of NZ_NCSQ01000174.1, from coordinate 44,910 downwards.
TGTGGGATGATGCGCATTACCGCCCTGAGACCACGGCCGTGACCCTGAAGCCAGATTCAGAGATCAAGCGCGTCATTCTGTGCTCGGGCAAAGTCTATTATGATCTGTTTGAAGAGCGCGAGAAGCGCGGTTTGACCGATGTGGTAATCCTGCGCGTTGAACAGCTCTATCCATTCCCGGCCAAGTCCATGATTACCGAATTGTCGCGCTTCAAGAATGCCGAGGTGATTTGGTGCCAAGAAGAGCCAAAGAACATGGGCGCTTGGAACTTTATGGAGCCCAATATCGAATGGGTTCTGGGTAAAACAAAGAATAAAGCCAAGCGTGCGGCTTATGTTGGTCGCCCCGCTTCGGCCTCCACCGCTGCTGGTTTGATGAAGAAGCATATTCGCGAACTTGAGACCTTCCTCAATGAGGCGATGACCTACTAATCATCTGGCTAAACTCGTCTTCGATCCTTACCTGGGGCCTGTTGCCCCTTCACCATTCTGACTCCGCTGGAGGTTTTATGCTCGATATCGTCGTCCCCGTTATGGGAGAATCCGTTGCCGAAGGCTCGATTGGTTCTTGGTCGAAAAAGGCCGGTGATGCGGTCAAAAAGGATGAGCTGCTGGTCGAGATCGAAACCGATAAGGTTGCACTGGAAGTTGTGGCACCCGCCGATGGGGTGCTGGCTGAAATCCTCGCAACCGATGGCGCAACCGTAACCCCCGGCATGGTGATTGGTCGGGTAGAAGCCGGTGCGGCCGCAAGCCCAGCTGCCGCCAAGCCCGCCCCAGCCCCCGTTGCAGCCCCCGTTGCAGCTCCTGCGCCGGCCGCAGCGGCACCCGCCGCCACGCATGACCCGATGCCATCGGCTGCGCGTGCCCTAGAAACCGCAGGTGTGCCCGCCAGTGCGGTAACCGGCAGCGGCAAGGACGGCCGGATCACCAAGGGCGATGCCTTGGCCGCTGTGGCGGCTTTGGCTGCGGCCCCTGCCCCCGTCGCTGCAGCCCCGTCAGCCCCGCGGGCTTTGGGTGCGCGCGAGGAGCGTGTGAAGATGACGCGCCTGCGTCAAACCATCGCCCGCCGTCTGAAAGACGCACAAAATACCGCCGCCATGCTGACGACTTTCAACGAAGTCGACATGACCAATGTCATGGCCGTGCGTAACAAATACAAAGACATTTTTGAGAAGAAGCATGGCGCAAAACTGGGCTTCATGAGCTTCTTTGTAAAAGCCTGTATCGTCGCTTTGAAAGACGTGCCGGCTGTAAACGCCGAAATCGACGGCACCGACATTATCTATAAGAACTTCTATGACATTGGCGTCGCGGTCGGCACCGATAAGGGTCTGGTGGTTCCTGTTCTGCGCAATGCCGAAGATTTGGGCCTTGCCGGGATTGAAAAGGGCATTGCCGATCTCGGCAAAAAAGCGCGCGATGGCGCTTTGAGCATCGATGATATGCAGGGCGGCACCTTCACCATCTCCAACGGTGGGGTTTATGGTTCGCTCATGTCCACGCCAATCCTGAATGCGCCGCAGTCGGGTATTTTGGGCATGCATAAAATCCAAGATCGTCCGATGGTTGTGGGGGGGCAGATCGTCGTTCGCCCGATGATGTATCTGGCCTTGTCTTATGATCACCGCATTGTGGATGGCAAAGAGGCCGTGACCTTCCTTGTGCGCGTGAAAGAGTGCTTGGAAGATCCAGAACGTATGTTGCTCGACATCTAATCAGGTCGCGCGCGCCGTGGCTGAAGCTTTTGGGCTGGGATGGATGGCATGCTAACCCTCGCCGGGATTATTGTTTTTCTCTATGCGGTCTCCAGCATCCTGGGGCTGTGGCTGTCGTCACAGGTCACCAAAGTGCTCGAGGGTGAGGGACCGATCCCGGAAGCTTTGGCCGAGACCCCGCAACATCACCTCGACTTAATGGCCAATTATGCCATGGGGTGGCGGGCCGCGGCTTGGCGTGTTTCGATTGGGGCCCTTGTTACAAGTCTGGTTGCACTGGCTTTTTCAAGTTCCTTGGCCTTTTGGGCCTTGGGCATTGCGCTTGCCATTGATTCCATCTTGTTCATGACGTGTCGTGATATCCGCCTCATTCTCTACAAGACCACACCCATGGAGCGCTTGGTGGATGCGGCCCAATGCGTGGCTCTATTGGCCAGCTTTACCCTCTTTTTCTGGCTTACCCTCACAACCGCTTTGGCTTGAGAGGGTTTGGGTTGGCCAATTGCAGAATTTAAACCATCCCTCAGTAGCGATTGCCGCCCAAGGGGCGTAAGAGCGGTCGCTGACATCATGCAATCAGGAGCGTTTCATGGCAGAACAGTTTGACGTCGTCATCATCGGTGGCGGTCCAGGGGGCTATAATTGCGCCATACGGGCAGCCCAACTGGGATTGAAGACCGCCATTATCGAAAAGCGCGGCCGCTTGGGCGGCACCTGTCTGAATGTGGGTTGTATCCCATCCAAAGCCTTGCTGCATGCCTCAGAAGCCTATGAAGCAGCCCAACATCACTTTGCCGATATGGGCATTGAGGTGACGGGCGTCTCGCTCAATCTCGAAAAAATGCTGGCGCAGAAGGATGATGCCGTCGATGGTTTAACCAAGGGCGTTGAGTTCTTGATGAAAAAGAACAAGATCACTTATCTGGTTGGCAAAGGTGCGATTGCGGGGCCAGGCACAGTCTCGGTGACTGCGGCTGATGGTGCGGTCTCCAGCCTTGCGACTAAGAATATCGTGATCGCCACGGGGTCTGACATTTTGTCATTACCCGGCGTGACGATAGATGAAGAGCGCATTGTGTCGTCCACGGGCGCATTGAAGCTCACTACTGTTCCCAAAAAGATGATTGTCATTGGCGGGGGCTATATCGGCCTTGAAATGGGTTCGGTCTGGCGTCGATTGGGGGCAGAAGTGACGGTGGTGGAATATCTCGACCGCATCACGCCGACGATGGACGGGGAAGTCTCAACGCAATTCATGCGCATCCTGAAGAAGCAGGGCATCATTTTTGAACTGGGCACCAAGGTCACCCAAGTGGAAAATACGGGCTCTGGTGTGAAAGTCACCGTGGAACCGGCCAAGGGCGGCGATAGCAAAGTGCTGGAAGCCGATGTTGTTTTGGTCTCGATTGGTCGCAAACCCTATACAGAAGGTCTGGGCCTTGAGACGGTGGGTATTGCCACCGATGCACGCGGCTTTATTCCCTCCACCCATTGGGCGACGACGGCGCCTGGTGTCTATGTGATTGGCGATGTGACCTATGGCCCGATGTTGGCGCATAAGGCCGAAGAAGAAGGGGCTGCTGTGGCTGAAATCATGGCCGGCAAATCGGGCCATGTGAATTTCGACGTCATTCCAGGCGTGGTCTATACCAATCCAGAAGTGGCAAGCGTGGGTAAAACCGAAGAAGAATTAAAGACGGCTGGTACGCCCTATAAGGTCGGCAAATTCCCCTTCATGGCCAATAGCCGCGCCCGCACCAATCATGAGACCGATGGCTTTGTGAAAATCCTCGAGCATGCTGAAACCCGCCGTATTCTGGGCGTGCATATGATTGGCGTCGGCGTAGGTGAAATGATTGGCGAGGCCTGTCTTGCCATGGAATTTGGGGCTTCGGCTGAAGATATTGCCCGCACCTGTCATGCCCACCCAACCATGTCGGAGGCCATGCGCGAAGCAGGTAAAGCCGTCGATGGCTGGGCCATGCAAATGTAAGCCCTTTGGGATGAGGCCAAAGGCTCCATCCCATAATCTGTGCTCAGCGGGAGGTTTGCCATGGCGACCACGACAATCCAGACCCCTCTTACGCTGCCTTGCGGGGCTGTCTTAAAAAACCGTCTGGCCAAAGCGGCCATGACCGAGGGCTTGGCCGATAGCCGGGGTGTGCCTACCTCTGGCTTGGTGCGCTTGTATCAGGGCTGGGCGCATGGTGGCTGTGGCCTTCTGATTACCGGCAATGTCATCATCGACGCGGACCATTTAGAGCGGCCCGGCAATGTCATCCTGTCCGCTTCACCCACGCCAGAGGCCGAAGCAGCCTTGCGGGCTTGGACACAGGCGGGCACCGCGCAGGGCACGCATTTATGGGCCCAGATCAGCCATGCAGGTCGGCAAACCCAGAAAATGGTCAACCCAACGCCCAAGGCACCCTCGGCTGTCAAATTAGGGTTGCCCGGCGGCCAATTTGGCGAGCCCCAAGCCATGAGCGCAGCGGAAGTTGCCGCCACCATCAGCGCCTATGTGCAGGCGGCGCTGACTTGTCAGGCGGTCGGCTTTACCGGCGTCCAGATTCACGCCGCCCACGGCTATCTTTTGTCGTCATTTCTCAATCCCTTGGCCAATCAACGCAGCGACCTCTATGGCGGCCCGCTTGAAAATCGGGCGCGGCCTTTGTTGGAGGTGGTGCGCCAGACCCGCGCAGCGGTGGGCCCCAGCTTTGCGATTGGGGTAAAACTCAATTCGTCAGACTTCCAAAAAGGTGGCTTGACGACCGAAGACAGCGTGCAAGTGGCTAAATGGTTGCAAGAGTTGGGCGTCGATCTGCTGGAGGTCTCCGGCGGCAATTATGAGGCCCCAGAGATGATGGGGATGGAGGGCCTCGACCCGACAGCCCCAAGGCCTATGAAAAGCGCTTCGACTTTGGCGCGGGAAGCCTATTTCATCGACTTTGCCCGTAATTTACGCCGCGAAGTTACCATGCCCATCATGCTCACCGGTGGCCTGCGCACGCTTTCGGGCATGCAAGCTGCCTTAGACGAAGGCGTGAATGTGATCGGCATCGCCCGGCCCTTGACCATCGTCCTGAAAGCCGCCAACGCCCTGCTTGATGGCACATCGGATCATTTGCCAGCTTGGGAGCAGAAACTGCAAGAGCGGCCAGGTTTCTTCGGACCAAAGTCGCCCATTAAACTCATCCGCACCATCCAAGGCTTTGCTGGCATATATTGGTATTATAGCCAATTCTACCGCCTCGGCCGCGGTCATCCGGCCGAACCAAACCTGTCACCCCTCAAAGCCATGGGCGAAGTGACTGGCTGGTCCAAGCGCCTGATCCAAGCCCGCCGGGGTGGCCCGCCCGTATCGCCAGTTTGAAGTCTGCCGAGCTTTCTTTAGACCTCACGGCTTTAGGTTTGTCTGCTGGCGCCGGGCGGCCGGGGCCATGATAAACTCAATCTGCTCTGGATGGTCGACCCAAACGCTCGGCCCATTGGAATTGCGCACATAGCCGCGCACGCGGATTGTGCGGCCCTGTAATGCCAGAATATCGCCAGCCCCACCGCGCCAACGCGCAAAGGCCGTTTCGGGCACAATGGCGGTCACGTCGGACTTGTCGTCTGTGCCAAAGTTTAAAAAGATCACCTTGCCACGCTGGCTGGCCTTTTCGACTTTGCCTTCCATCAATTGAAAGCTGTTGAGGCCGCCTTGAAGGGCCTCGGGCGTGGCATAGCGGACTTGATAGGGGCCTGCAGTCCAGATGCCTTTACCAGCCCGGCGTGCTTCGCGCTCTGCCTGCCACAGGTCACCAATCGCGCGGCGATTGTCGGCATAGGTATGGACCCGCGCGAGACCCTGTTTGAGCAAATCTGATTGAACCCAAACAGGCTCTTTGCCTAAGCCCTGCGGCACAAAGACATGGGCGATGGCCCGCCCGCGACGATCCCGCCTCAAGCCGTCATAATGCAGCTCAACCTTCTTGCCCAAGATCAGGCCTTCAAGTTCGCGCGTCGCCCGTGGACCCCAGCTATCACCTGGGCGAACGCGTGGTGCCTCCACCTCCGCCAGACGAACCTCCAGCCCAGAGTCGAGGATGAAACTATCCCCGTCCAGCACTTTGCTGACCTTCCCCGTCTCCCCGCGCTCAAAACGCGGGGCGGCGGCCGTCATTGCGACAAAAGCACCTAACAACCCGATTAATTTCATAGACTTATCTAATCTCATCACACGCCCTGCCTTTTAAAGTGCTGCGAATGAAACGAGCCTATGTTCATGTTTTGATCTTGTCGAGTCTTATTTTAGGTACTCTTATTGGATTTCATGATTTTTGGATCTAACCGTATGAAACGCCAGTTAATTTTTCTGACAAAGTCCATAGCTCGTGCGCCGCCTTCTGGTCCACGGCATGATCGCGCACCTCGCCATAGGGATTGCCGCCTTCGACATAGCGCTTGGCAATGTCGCAATCTTCGCAATAAACCCCGCCGATCCCCTCAAGCTGTGGCGAGGTGGCGCACCACACGCTGGTGGCTGCCCCCTGTTCGGGCGTTTTGAACAGCGGGCTCAGATTGCCCTCTTTATCCATCCAGCCCATGGCGATCATTTCTTCTTGGGGCAAATGGCGCTGCAGATTGGTCATAATGCCCCCGGGATGGACCGAGAAGGCGCGAATGCCATGGGCCTTGCCGCGCGCATCCAGTTCTACGGCAAACAGGCTATTGGCGCTTTTGGCGCGGCCATAGGACAGCCATTTGTCATAGGGGGTGGTTTCAAAATTCGGGTCTAAAAGATCCACACCACCGATCCGGTGACCAATTGAGGACACCGACACAACCCGTGCCCCTTTGGCTGCCACCAGATTGTCCCACAACCGGCCCACCAATTGGAAATGCCCCAAATGATTGGTAGCAAATTGGCTCTCATAGCCCCGGCTGTCGCGGGTCAAGGGATTGGCCATAATGGCGGCATTATTGATCAAAATATGGATGGGGCCACTCATGCTTGCGCCAAAGGCGTCAATGCTGGCAGGATCACTCAGGTCGAGGGCGGCAATCTCAATCTTTCCAGCAACACCGGCAAGTTCGGTCGCGGCAGTATCGGGGCGGCGAGCTGCGACAATCACGCGTGCCCCAGCGCTGGCAAGCGCCCGCACCGTCTCCAGACCCAGACCAGAATAACCGCCCGTCACCACGGCCGTCTTGCCAGCCAGATTTATACCTTGGATGACATCCATGGCCGATGAGCGCATCCCAAAGCCGGAATTGAGCGGTTTTTGTACTTCTGAAACGTGCGCCATGATCGCCTCCCATTAAGCGTGTTTTGCCCTATGTGTGGACCAAGTCAGTGCCGATGCAAAGCCAAAACTTGTGGGATCTCTGCGCTGCAGACCTGCAGTGGCCGATCGTCTATCCACTGGTCTTGCCGAATCGTGGTGATAAGGTAAGCAACGCCCAAGATAGGACCAGAAACTTCATGGCTGATGGACATTTTTCCCCCGCGACAGAGACTGTTCCTGCCACCCATGCCGACCGTGTCTATCAGGCCTTGCTGGCTGATATATTGGAAAATGGCCAAAAGCGGGAAGACCGTACGGGCACCGGCACCTTGGGTGTGTTTGGGCGGCAGATGCGGTTTGATTTAGCCGATGGCTTTCCCCTTCTCACCACCAAGAAGCTGCACACACGCTCCATCATTATTGAGCTCTTATGGTTCCTGCGCGGGGAAACCAATATTGCTTGGCTTAAAGAAAATGGCTGTTCGATCTGGGATGAATGGGCAGATGCTGAAGGCGAGCTGGGCCCGGTTTACGGCAAGCAATGGCGGTCTTGGGCCGCACCTGATGGCCGCTCTATCGACCAGATCAGCCAATTGGTTGGCAATCTGAAGTCCAACCCTTGGTCGCGTCGCCATGTGATTTCGGCTTGGAATCCAGCCGATGTCGACGATATGGCGCTGCCGCCCTGCCATTGTTTGTTCCAGTTCCACGTCTCTACCGATGGCAAATTGAGTTGCCAATTATACCAACGCTCGGCCGATGTGTTTTTGGGCGTACCCTTCAATATCGCGTCCTATGCCTTATTGACCCTGATGCTCGCACAAGTGACGGGCCTGAAACCGGGCACATTTGTGCATACATTGGGCGATGCGCATTTGTATCTGAACCATTTGGATCAAGCGCGGTTGCAAATCTCGCGTGAGCCTATGGCCCTGCCGCGCATGGTGCTCAATCCAGAGATCACAGACCTGTTCGGCTTCAGCTATGAGGATTTCAAGCTGGAGGGCTATCAAGCCCACCCGCACATTAAGGCCGCGGTTGCCGTTTAAGCCAGACTAGAATTTCAACCACGACTTTTTGGCAGAACTTGCCGTATCTTCATCCGTATCCTCGTCAGCGCCCAAGCCGTCAAACGCGCCAATCCCTGGATCATCGGGCACCATAGGCTCTGCCTCGCCACTGGCGACGCGGGTGGCTAAGGTGCGTTCAGTCAAGGCCGCAAGCTCTGGAGCGACCAAGCGCTCGGTATCAGAGCGTTCAAGGCGGGGATGGATCAATAGGCCGCGCTCGCCATAGGATTCGATTAAACGCGCCCAATCGGCATCCTCATAGGCAAAGGCGCTGCCATCGGGATCAAGGTCTGACCAGTCTGGTTCACGCGGGGCGTTAGAGCCCTTTGCCAACCATTCCCGCGCGCCTGCTTCATCGCCCGAGGCTTTGGCCGCAGCCGCGCGCAGGGCCAGAATCCGGGAGGTAGGCCGCTCGGCCAATAAAGGTTCTAAGGCTTGGATCGCCGTCACCGCATCTTGGCTCAATAAAGCCTGCTCAACTGCCAGAATGCGGCTTTCGCGATGATTGGGGTTGAGGCGGATCAGCCCATCCAGCCAGCGGGCTTGGGTTTGTGGGCTTTCTTCGCTCTTCAGATCCTTATAGGCAATCGCCAAAGCAGGGTGGGGCGAGGCTTCCCACGCGGATTCCAAGGTTCCTGCTGCCTGCCATTGCTTCCCAATAATGGCTTGCAGGCGGGCGGCCATCACAGCAGCAGGGGCAAAGCCTGCCGCGAATTTGCTGGCGCGTTGGGCAAGTTCAAGCGCTTGGGCTGGCTCCATCATGCGCTCTGCCCGGTGCGCCGCGGCGGCCAAAACCACAGCCCGTCTGCGCGTCGCCGTCTTTTGACCAACCAAGCCACGCTTCTCGGCATCATCGAGCGCAGCCAATGCGCCATCCCAATCGGCCGCCAAGACACGGCGGTTAAACAGGAATTCAGCAGGCCAAGGTGCCTTTTTCGAGCTTTGCAACGCGGCTTCCGCATGGGAAATGGCTGCGGCCAGATTGCCACGATTAAGGGCAAGCTCTGCCAAGCCCCGGCGGGCGGCAACGCCATAGCCCGCCACATCGGTCAGTTCGCCATAGAGGCGCTCGCCAGCTGCCCCGTCGCCCGCCACAACAGCAGACTTGGCGGCCAAGAATTTCGCACTGGCGGCATCGGGGGCAAAGCCCAAGGCCTTTTGCGCCTGACGGCGCGCTTCTGAAATCTCACCGGCCTCAAAGGCGGCCATGGACAGACCCAATGTGTCCAAACATTTTTTGCGCGCATTTTCCTGTTGCGCGCGCTTCATGCGTCCGGGCAAGCTCCACAGCCAGCCGATAAAGCCCCAAGTTGCCGTCATCAGAATGGTAATGCCCATCAAGATCGCAGCAGCAACGCCCGGACTGACGCTGACCTTACTCAGGCCATCATTATAGACAATCTCGCCGGGCTGGATGGCCAGAAAGATAAAGCCTGCCAGCATGGCTAGTCCCAAAATGATCAGGACGATCAATCGGATCAGTTTCATGGCAGGTTTCCTTGCTTTTGTGGGGCAGGAGGCGCTTTAGGAGCCCCAACAGGGCCGGGGGTTGCAGGAATAATGCCAATCGGGGCGCTATTTGCAGCCGCTGGCGCGGGGTTTGCTGCTTGCGGCGGCGGGGCGCGTGTACCCCGCTCAACCGCACCTCGTACGGCAGCCAAGCGGCTCTCTAAGGCCAAGCGATTTTGTGCCCCGGTGATCCATTCGGTGACGACTTCCGGGGCAGGGCTGATGGCCTTCACTTCTTCCACAGCAGCAGCCAGATCACCCTGATCCAGTTTCACTTTGGCCCGCAACAAGCTGGACTGGGCGCTGGTGCCATTGATATCGGCCACTTTTTCCACCCGCACCAGATCGGCAAAAAAGCCCTTGATCCAACCCCAAAAGCCGCTTTCCTTTTGGGCGGCGCGGTCGCTGGCAACAATGGCGGGTTCCAGCGCAGTGAAGCGTTCTTGCAACAGCGTCCGGGTCGGTACGCCCTTGCGGGCAAAATCCTCTAAGGCCGCCACTTCGGGCAAGCCCGGCAAGGCCGCGCGCACCGTTTCAAATTCGGGCCAGAAGGGGCCAGGCCTGCTGGCTGCTTCAACCAGATTAATAACGGCAAAGGTCACGCCGGGTGATGGGGCTTGGGCGGCTTGGCTTTGCAGGGTTTGGACCATGATTTTCAGGCCCGCAATTTCAGCCTGCAGACTGGCGATGATGGCCCCACCTGCTCCCGTTGGGTCCAAGGCCGCTAGACGTGTCTCGATGGCGGTAACCCGGCCTGAAACCCCTTTGAGTTCGCCTTCTAAAGCAGCCGTATCCACGGTTGGTGCAGGGGCTGTTGAAGGGGCAGGTGCAGCGGCAGGTGCAGCGGGGTCAGCTGGTCCGGGTGGTTGGGTTTGGGCGGCAGCAGGCTTTGCTCCCTCAAGGCGAGAGACCCGCCCCTCCAGGGCGGCCAAGCGTGCCGCAACAGCGGCGACTTGCGCGCCAGACTCACTTTGGTCTGGCGCAACCAATTGGCCCAATCCGATCTGCTTCATCATGTTTGGCTGGCTTAAGGCAACCAGCGCCAAAACGGCACCACCGCAGGCTGCGGCCGTGGAGAATAGCAGGACGGTGAAAAGCCCAACCCCACCGCTCCGCCCGCGCGTCGTTTCGCTGGGCGTTGTTGGAAAGACCGGCGCGCTGACGCCTGACTCCGCCGTTTTAGAGCTCATCGCGCTACCTGCCCGCAATTGGGCATCCAAAAACGGGTCTGAAACCGGCCTTTTTTCAGCCTTCGGCTCTGGCGTTACAGTCGAATCAAGCGGGTCTGGGGGAATTTTTTCTTCAGCCATACTCTAGTTAAACTCTGCTGCGCCCATTCACTCAAGGCTTTGTTTCTCAACTTCGTCACGCAAGGCATCCATCAGCGCTTCTTCATCGGGTGTTTCCGCGACGTGGGTTGACTTAAAACCCAATTCTTCCAGAGGCTTAATGCAAGCAGCCGACAGGCCCACAATGCGCCATGCCGCCAAACCCACCCCACGTTCGCTTACAGCAGAAGCAAGCCTGCGTGCCCCTGCAGGCGAATGGATCAGGATAAAGCCGCTGTCTTTGGCCAACAGGGCCACAATATTGGCTTTGAAATCAGGATGGTCATGGGTGGCATACACCTCCACATGGCGCGCTTCAAAACCACAGGCGCGCAACATGCCTGTCACATCGCCCGCCACTTCCCGGCCCCGCAAGTGCAATAAGGCGCCCCGCCTGGGGCTCATGCGGTCGGCAGCCAAGACCGCCAAAGTCGCCCCGTCGCCACCGGCAGAAATCACCGTTTCAAAGCCCGCCGCAATGGCTGCTTCGGCCGTGGCATCGCCAACCGCATACAGGGGCAAGGCCTTCAGCGTCTCAGTCACCTGAATGGCTCGGGCAGCCGCCGCACTGGTCATCAACAATGCTTGTACGCCGTCAAGGTCGAGGGTGGCAGGGGTGATTTCCACCCGAGCTGCTGGCATGATTAGCGGGCTCAGTCCAAGGTCACGCACCGCCTCTGCAGTGGCATGGGCCCCGGGTTCCGTCCGCGTAATCACACAGGCTTTCATCTCATCCATGCGCCCCTGCGAAGGCATTGCCAGCCATGTGCTTGACCTTTTGGCCCAGCTCTGTGCCCAGCGCCTCGGCCTTATCTTTTGTGGCATGGGCAAGGGACCCATCAAGGCGCCACCGCTCTTGCCCATCGGCCTGCAAGGCTTCACCGATAAAGGTCAATGTGCCCGAGGCGTCCAAGCTTGCCAGCGCACCAATGGCGGTGCGGCACGACCCGTCTAGGGCGGTCAGGAAGGCCCGCTCGGCGGCCACTTCAATCTCGGTTACAGGGTCTGCGATCTTGGCAAAGGCTGCTGCCGTTGCCGTATCGCCTGCGCGCGCTGTAATGGCCAACGCGCCTTGGCCGATAGCTGGCGGCATGGCGACGGGGTCCAACAAGACATGGGGCACATCGCTAAAGCCCAGTCGCGCCAAGCCTGCGGCTGCCAACAGGGTTGCATCGCATTGGCCTGCCTTCAGTTTCTCAAGCCGCGTGCCGACATTGCCGCGTAACGAGACGATGGTCAGATCCGGGCGGGCATGCAGCAATTGCGCGGCCCGTCGCAGACTGGCAGAGCCGATCACCGCTCCGTGCTTGAGATCCTCAAGCCCGGCACCTGAAACGGTCACCAACGCATCGCGGCGGTTCTCTCGTTCAGGTCCTGCCAATAGCACGATGCCATCTGGCAATTGGGTCGGCACGTCCTTGAGGGAGTGAATGGCACAATCAATCCGGCCATCCAACAACGCATCATCAAGCTCCTTGGTGAACAGACCTTTGCCGCCCGCTTCGCTTAAAGGCCGATCCTGAATGCGGTCGCCTGTCGTGGTGATTGGCACGATGGGAAGCTTATCGTCTATCTCGGCGCTTGGAATTCCCAGCGCTTTGGCCAATAGGGCGCGCAGTTGGCCGGTCTGGGCCAGCGAAAGAGGAGAGCCGCGAGCACCAATGCGCATGATAGGTTCCAGTTCAGAGCGTTGCATCTCTTACTAATCACCCCTAGTGGCAAGGCAGGTCAAGCTTCGGAGCCAGCATGAGCCGACAGATACCCACTTCTGATCCACAAATCGTCCTTGGACTGGAAACCAGTTGCGATGAAACTGCTGCGGCTGTGGTGGCTTTGCAGAATGGTCGGGCGCGGGTTTTGTCCAGCATTATCGCCAGTCAGATTGAGGCCCATGCGCCCTATGGCGGGGTGGTGCCCGAGATTGCAGCCCGCGCCCATGTTGAGGTGATTGACCATGTGATCCATCAGGCCATGACCCAGGCAGGCCTCGGCTTCCAAGATTTAACCGGCGTGGCGGCAACTGCAGGGCCTGGCCTGATTGGTGGGGTGATGGTGGGCCTGTTGACGGGTAAGGCCATTTCCTTGGCGCGCAACTTGCCCCTGGTGGCGGTCAATCATTTGGAAGGCCATGCCCTCTCGCCCCGGTTGGAAGCCGATGTGCCCTTTCCTTACCTATTGCTGCTGGTGTCGGGCGGGCATTGCCAGCTCTTGCGGGTTGGCGGGCTGGATGCGTGTGAACGCTTGGGCTCGACGATTGATGATGCGGTGGGCGAGGCTTTTGACAAGACCGCAAAAGTTTTAGGGCTAGGCTATCCCGGTGGGCCAGCGGTAGAGCGGGCGGCGCGGACGGGGGACCCCAAACGGTTTGACTTGCCCCGCCCCCTTAAGGGCCGGCCCGGCTGCGACTTTTCCTTTGCCGGCCTCAAGACGGCGGTTGCGCGTGAGGCAGCGGCGTTGGGCACCGTTACGGAGCAGGATATTGCCGATCTTTGTGCCAGTTTTCAGGCCGCTGTTGGCGATGTTTTGGTGGATCGCACGCGTCAGGCCATCACGGCCATGGCGCTGCCAGAGGGGCAGACTGGCCGCTTTGTCGTCGCAGGCGGGGTGGCAGCCAATCTAACGCTGCGCAGCCGATTAGAAGCATTATGCGACACGTTTGGCTGGTCCTTTTTCGCCCCGGCCTTGGCCTATTGTGGCGATAATGCTGCGATGATTGCCCTTGCCGGGGCAGAGCGTTTGGCCCAAGGCCTGTCGGATGATTTGGATGCGCCAGCCCGTCCGCGCTGGCCCTTGGATGGCGAAGCTGCGCGCGCTGCCCCCATGTATAAGACGGGGCGTAAGGGGGCGAAGGCTTAGGCCTTTTGGGCAGCCACTTGCTTTTTCTCTGCGGCGGCACCGTAGAAGCCAACCCGGAACGGCCCAAACCAAAAGACTTTGCCAAGCCCGCGCCACATCTTGTCATAGGCCCAAGCTAAACGCTCATGCCGGGTCACCCATAAGAGGGCGACCAAGGGTGCCAGCGCCAGCGCCTGCGCCACGCCTTTGACCATGGAAAACACCATGCGCCCATAATCCCGGTCGGCCCGATGATACCATTGGCCGGTGGTGTTATGGCCAAAGGCAAAGGCACGCTTGGTCAGATAGGCCCAAGTCGCCCGGCTGGGTGGCACGTCTTCATAGACCCATGCATCCTCAGCCCAGCCGAACCGGCCACCTTTGGCCACCACTTCGCGCCATAAAATATCATCCTCGCCCCCGGTTTCATTGGCAGCCGGGTTGAAGGGCTCTGCCTTGGTGAAGACGGTTTCGCGCTTTAAAAAACAATTGCCGCAGCCATAAGGAATGTCGATCAAGCGCGTTGGCCCATCAAGTCTGCGGGAAAAGAAGTTTTGAAAATAGGTGTGCGGCACGTTGTGCTCAACGGGCAAGCGGGCTTCAATCGGGCCAAACACCACATCCGCACCCGTCTCCTGTTGCGCTCTGACCAGATTAGCCAGCCAATTTGGCTTGGCCACTTCATCATCATCCAGGAAGGCGATGAAGGCACCGCGCGCAAGGCTGACGGCCTTGTTGCGTGCATTGGCGACCCCGGCGGCGGGCTCGACCGCATAGATGAAGGGCGTTTGACCCACCTCTTGTGCCAAGAGGTCTGCCGTGGCTTTGCAGGATTGTTTGGCATCATTATCGACCAGAATGATCTCCAGCGATGGCGCATTTTCTTGACCCAGAATGGAGCGCACCGCCGCCAAGGCACCGTCTGGCCGGTGAAAGGTTGGGATGATCACGCTGATAATGGGTGCCTCAGACGCCGTTTTGGTCACTTGATATCTGCCTCTTTGGCAGGCGTGACGCTTCGGCACCCCCGCTTCCTGCTCACCTTATCGCACAAAAGGGTCGCTCATTCCTTACCAAGTCTAGCGCTTCACACAGGAAAATGCCGCCAAAGCGGGGGGCTTTGGCGGCGGAGTAGCACGTCCGATTTTGGGGGGGGGAGACGTGGGGCTTGGGAAAAGGTTGGCTAGAAGGCTTGGGCCGAAGCCCGATGTTCTGGGCTTAGTAGCCAGCTGCCCGGGCTGCCAATTCGCCAACTGGGGCGAGGATGGAGAGCACGAGGAAGGCTGCCAAGGTTAAGCTCCAGAGATGTGGGTTCGAATTTGTGTTGGTCATGGGGAGGATCCGTTTCTGTTTTGTGTGTTTATGCAGTCTATATAGAAAAACGCTGCACGCTTGTCAATGAACAATTTGCACATCGTTCATTAATTAGCAGTAAGGAAACAGGGAGCGGCTTTGGGAGGGGTGTCGGCGGGTCTTTAGAGGGGACAGCCTATGGCGTGCAGCCTGACTGGACTGCACCAAAGCTTTCGGGATGAAACTTCACCGCAAGGCTGACGGGCCCGATGACGTCCGCCCATCGGGGACCTCGTGCCGCAAAGTCCTTTGGGGTCCCCGCTCTTTGCTTCGGTTTCGGCGGGAATAAAACGCACCCATCCAAGCGGGCAATGCGCAGGGCTTCTTCGGATTAGCGCTTGAGAAGGCCGCGATAGAGCAAATCCATGGTGCCTTCGAGTTCACGCCGGAGCATATCAATGCGGAAGCAATTATAGAGCTGAGGGAAGCGGAACTTCATGGTGGCGCATTGGATCATTTCAGCCAATTCGTCGAGATTGTCGCACGGGTCAAAGGATCCCTCCTCAATGCCGTCTTTCAAGATTTTCTCAAGATAGACCCGCTCTGCCGCTAGCCGCCGATTTGAATAGGCTGGGCGCTCTTGGGTGATCGCTTGGGCAAGCTCAAACAGCTTCTTGTTTTTATCAATCATATTGAACGTGCGTTCCAGCACCGTACGGTGGAACTCGCGCATCCGCACTTCGGCTGGGCTGGCGGACTCGACAATCCCTTCCATAATGGCATCTTCCTCGACCTCATGGGCGCGGGCAAAGGCTTCGGCAATATCCAGCTTGGAAGGGTAGAATCTGTACAGATTTCCCGTCGACATCTTGAGGTCGGCAGCGATCTCAGACATCGTTGTTTTATTGTAACCGTAATGGTCGAACCGCCGGCCAGCGGCTTCCAGAATACGATCGCGGGTTTCTGCTTTGTCATCCATGCGAAACCCCTTAGACTAAAAATAATGAACAATCAACAAAATGTTCAGTTTTTATGAATCTGACGGCGGCGTCAAATTTTTCGGAGGGAAACAGGCACAAAATGGCAGAAATTGGCATCCTTGGAGCAGGGGCTTGGGGCACTGCTTTAGCGCAAGTAGCCGCCACCGCGGGCCACACTGTCTGCCTTTGGGCGCTCGAGCCCGAAGTTCTGGACAGCATTGCGACGACTGGCGAAAATAGTCTTTTCTTGCCCCAGGTTAAGTTGTCTCCTCGCATTCGTGCCACGGGTCATTTAGCCGATTTGGCCTCGTCCGATGCTATTTTGGCGGTTGTGCCAGCCCAATTCATGCGCCAGACTTTAAGCGGGCTCGCCCCTCATGTGCGGGCAGGCACGCCTGTCGTTTTGTGCTCCAAAGGCATTGAGCAGGGCACGCAGAAATTGATGACCGATGTGTTGGCCGAAGTGCTGCCAAACTGTGTTGGCGCTGTTTTATCGGGGCCGAGCTTTGCCAAAGACGTGGCCGTCGGCCTGCCCACAGCGGTTACTTTGGCGTGCGGGGACTCACAAATTGGCGCGCGCTTGGTTGAGTTGATCGGCATTGCGACTTTCAGGCCCTATCTCGCAACCGACCTGGTGGGGGCCGAAATCGGCGGCGCGGTGAAAAACGTCTTAGCCATCGCCTGTGGCATGGCCGAAGGCCGGGGCCTTGGCGAAAGTGCGCGCGCAGCCTTGATCACGCGCGGCTTTGCCGAAATGACGCGGCTTGGCGTCGCCATGGGGGCGGACGCCCGCACACTGGCCGGCCTCTGCGGCTTGGGCGATCTGGTCTTGACCTGTTCAAGCGCCACGTCGCGGAATTTTGCTTTGGGCTATGCTTTGGGCCAGGGGCAGAGCTTCCAAGAAGCCACAGCGGGCAAACGCAGCATCGCCGAAGGGGCCTCCACCGCCCCAGCGCTATTAGAACTTGCCGCCAGCAAGGGCGTTGCCATGCCGATTTGTGAAGCTGTCGCTGCCATCTTGGCTGGACGGGTTGATGTCGCGCAGGCCATTGGAAAGCTTCTTTCGCGGCCATTCAAGGTGGAGGCAGACTAGTGACCCTATTTCTTTTGACATGCTTGGATCATGCAGGCGCTTTGGACAAACGTTTGGCGACGCGCCCAGCTCATCTTGATTATGTCGCCAGCTTTGGTGCCGCGGTGAAGTTGGCCGGTCCTGTTCTAGATGCACCAGACGGTGGGCCGATCGGGTCGCATTTCATCCTCGATGTCGCCGATCAAGCTGCCGTGGAGGCCTTTGCCGCCAACGATCCCTATGCGCGTGCAGGTGTATTCAAGTCCCACACCATCCATCCGTTTCGTGTGGTGGTTGGGAATTTATAGGGGCAGGAGGGGCCATCTAGACCCCCGCGTCCCTCTAGCGCCCCGGCGTCACGTGGATGACGTGTTCGGCTTCTTGCAAAACCCGCGCGCGGGTCCACACGAACGGCACGTAGCGGCCGCTGGCCCATAGTGGGAAGAGGTCGCGATAATGGGGGCTGGCTGGATCGCCCGATTGGCCGGGATTATTGATCACCATGCTATTGTCCCACGCCCCCACATCTATCACCAAGCGCACCGAAGGGCCGGAGGCAAATTTATAGTCACCCGTCCAGCTTGTGGCATTGGGGCTTGTGCCGCTGCCCCCGATGGGGAAGGGGCCGACGCGGCGCTCTCCGTCGCGTCCGGGAATGGGCAACGCGGGCTTGAAATCCGCAACATGTAAGCTTCCCCAGCGCCATTGGCGCGCGTCTTGCCCCAGAAGACGCTCAGCCTCAGCCCAAGCAAGCCCAAGCGATTCCAGCAGGATTTCGCCCCGCTTTTGGGCGGGATCCGCGCCCAGTAAGGATCCAGCCTCCAGCACGGGAATGACTGAGATTGCAGGCGGACGGCCAAAGGTCGCGCGGGCTGCTTCGGGCACCACATGCTTAACCGCACTCTCGCCCACAAAGCGGCCTACCCAAATCTCAAACAAGGCCGCAGCGGCAGAGTCCACGCCCATAGAGCCATCCCACCCGGCTAAGAGTGACAGGGCAGAGACTTCGGCTTGGCTTCGCCCTTTCAGGTCTTTGAGGAGCGCCACCGTGCGCCGCGCGAAGGGGGAGGTGACATCATTCTGAAGCGCCATGGCGTCGGCGATGCCAAACTTGGGTTTGGACCGGATCACTTCATGGATGCGGGTCGCCCGGCTCGGGTCGGCCCATTCCAAAGCCAGAAAGTGGGGATAGCCCGCAGGCACATTCCTTTCATTGGCGGTCGCAATAAAGCCCTCTTTCGGATTGTGCTGGACGGGCATGCGCTTGGGGTCGAGCAAGCCAGTCCAATTGTAGGCATCGCCAGCCGGCACAGGCAACAAGCCATCACCGGTTTTGCGGATGGGAACAAAGCCACCTGGTGCCCAGCCAATATCGCCCTTCTGGTCAGCATAGAGCAAGTTTAGAGGCGGCGCGCCCCAATGGTTGCGGGCGACCAAAAACGCATCCCACGACTTTGCCTGAAAGGCCCAAGCCGCGTTGAAATAGGCAGAGCCGCCGGGCTGACTCCAAGTCGTGCGTAAGGCAAAGCTGCGCTGGGTTGCGGGATCTTCATACAGGATTGGCCCATCGGCACTGAATTTTAGCACGACTTCTTGGCTGGCTTGGCCTTTGATTTCGATGGTCTCGCGGACTGTTTTCAAGGCGACTTTGGCGTCGTTGACGACCAGATCTTGTTGGTCAATTGCAAAGATCGTCAAAGCCCAAGCAATCTCGCCATTATGGCCAAAGCTGATTCCGGGTAGTGCCGGTTCGCCTGCCCCTGCCAGTTTTAATTCGGGCGTATCAATATGGGAGAGATAGCGCAGATTGGGGATGGATTGGGCGCGATGGGGGTCATTTGCCAGGATGGGCCTGCCCGTAGCGCTGCGCTCTGGGCCGATCACCCAATTGTTGGAACCTTCTTGGCTTTCGTGATCGTGACGGGCCATAACCAAGACTTTTCCGTCAAACTTCACGTCGGTGGTGCCGAGCGTGAAAGTGTCGAGGACCGCTTGGGGAATGCTGCAGGGGTCGAGGCCTTGCGGGATTTTAACGTCTGTGGCCGGCTCTAGCCTGCGCCGTAAAGGCTCTAGCTTCACATCCCCACCGCACAGCGCGCGGGCGCGGGCCACTTCAGAGGTGAGGTTTGAAGCCAATGCATTCGAGCGAATGCGCACCACATCATCCGCTTCCCAGCGCTCTGGCCTTGTGCCGGTTGCGACAAATTCGATGGGAAGCTTTTGGTGTCCGCGCTCGGTCTCTAAAATATAGGCATTGATGCCCGCAACAAAGCTTTCAGTCCACGCCTTGGCGTCAGATGGATAGGCATTCCATTCGGCGGCCATATCGCCGCGATAGAGGAGGAGGCGGGCTGCACGGTCTTGTTCGACATAGCTTGGGCCAAAGCTGGCGGTGAGGCGGCCGAGCCCGCGCTTGCGCCACAAATCTATCTGCCACAGCCGGTCGCGCGCCACAGCATAGCCTTGCAGGAAGAAGCCATCGCGCGCATTGGCCGCATAAATATGGGGAATGCCAGCCCGATCCATAATGATCTCGCCCGACTGGGATAGACCCGGCAAAGTCCGGGCTTCTTGCGTCACGCTGGGCGGCAAACTTTGCGCATGGGCTTGGCCTGCGGCCAGCAAGGTCAGGAACATGGGCCGCATTATCCAAGGCTTCATCGCGGGCTCTCCGTTGGCACCAAATGCCAGCCTAATCATGGTCCGGTGAAAAGACCATCCGCCATCGGCTCATTTAATTTGAAATCGCGCCACACAATCTCATTCTGTTTCACCCCGTTGTAATACAGGCGGATGCGGCCAGGCTGGACCCACGATAAGCCGGGCTTGCGATAGAAATTGGAATAGATGCGTTCATGCCAGCCGCGCGGCGTGGCAAAGCCGACTGACAGGATGGCATAATCGGCCCGCGAGATACCAAACAAGGTCTTGGCTCCGGTGGGGTCTGTTACTTCGATCCGATAGACCGGCTGGCCGTCAACCAGGTCATCGGGCTGGCGGGCAAGGGTAAAGCCGGGGTCCAAGGCAAAGCGGATGACGCCAAAACCAAAATTTTCCGCCCATTGCTTATCTGCCGCCGACGGGGGCAAAATGCCATCTGGGCCATAGGTCCGCGCGCCATCAAAGGCCAAGAATGTCACGATTTTGCCACCCCGACGGCTCTCAATCCGTACTTTGCCATCGGCATTATGGGCTTGGGGTTTAAACTCGGGATAGACGCGCCACATCTTGTGGCTCTCATGAATCAAGGGCGTACCGTCTGGGGCATAAAAAGTGCCATAGCCTTCCAGAAACAGGGTCGTGGGGCGACGCCAGCTTTCCCCGCCCGCTTGGGCTGTTGCGCGTTCAACGATGGTTCGCGCGCTCAAGGCCGGGTTCTCCATCCGTGCGCCAATTAAGGGCTGATCCGGCCCCGGCGGGGGCAAGCCTTTTGCGCAAGCCGATCCAGCTGCGATCAGGGCGATTATGAAGGCTGCAAGCGCGCGCATCAGGCCACCTCAACCACTTGCACATCGGCCTCTGAGATGGCTTGTCGCGCAGCTTTCAAGGGCTGGTACTCAGGGCTATTCCAAAAGGCCTCAATGGCGGCTTTGTTCGGCCACTCCGACACAACAACCGACAGGCCATTGGCACGCGGCCCTTCAAAGCTCTCACACCCCGGCCCGCGAACAATGTATGTGCCGCCAAAGCGGGCAATCAAGGCTGCTGTTGGTTTGCCATAGACTTCCAAAAACCGCTCGCGATCATGAACCCGCACGGTGACAATCATATAGGCTGGCATGGTCCGTCCTCGACTCTTGGTTTGCTGGCTTCCATAATTTCAGCAAAAGATATATCCATTGCTTTCTAGGGAGGAAGCAAGTGAAACTTTTGCGCGCTGCGACATTAAACGTCCGTGATCTGAAACGGTCTGAGGCTTTATACCGTGACTGGCTGTTTTATCGCACGGTCGAGAGCGGCGTATTGGCGCGCGACCTTGCTAGTTCGTGGGGTGCGCCCGAAAGCGCGGGCCTGCCTTATGTGGTGATGCAGCCTGAAAGCGGGGCTGAGATTTATCTGCGCCTGATCGAGGATCAGCCCCATCCCGACTATGAAGCCCTCAAAACCTATGGCTGGGCGGCCATTGAAATCTGTGTCAAGGACGTTTTGGAAGTGAATGAACGGATGCTGCAAAGCCCGTTCAAAATCATTGGTCCGCCGCGTGAATTGGATGGCATGCCAGCCATCTATCCGATGCAAGTTCAAGGCCCGGATGATGAGATCGTCTATCTTACGCAAATTCGCGACGATCTGCCCATGTATGATCTGCCGCGTGCCACCAGCTTGATTGACCGCCAATTCATCCATGTTTGCGCGGTCTCTGACCTTCAAGGTGCCCTGAACTGGTGTCAGAATGTGCTGGGGCTGAGCTTTGGGCGGGACATGGACATTGTCTATACGATGCTGGCCAATGCCTTTGGCGTGCCCTATGAGCAGAAGTTCACCATCGCAACCCTAACCCACGCCCGCGATGTCTTTTTTGAGTTTGACCAATTGCCTCCAGCCGCAGGGCCGCGCCCTGGCTGGAAGGGTCGATTGCCGCAGGGGGTTAGTCTTTCGACCATTGTGCTGCCGGACTTCCGCGAGCGGGTACGCGAACACGCTAAATGGCTGATTACGCCCCCGACCGTGCATCAGGGCGAGATTTATCAAGGCAGGCGGGCGGCCACCCTGCGTGGTCCAGATGGCATTTTGTTTGAAGTGGTGGAGTTATGAAGCAGGTCGTCCTGAAGCACATCCTGACGGCGCGGCCCTGTGCCCATGATTTTGCGGTCGTGGAGATGGATGCCCCCGTCTGTCCAGGGGGCGGGGTTCTGGGGCGCGTCGTTCATCTCTCGCTTGACCCCTATGTCGGCTCGCGGCTGCGCGGTAAGCATATGGGCGAACCAGCCCCACGGCCGGGTGTCGACCCGATCCCCGGAGCCGCAGTCTGTCAGGTCGTGGAAAGCAAGGCCGCAGGCGTCAAAGCCGGGGACTGGGTGCATGCCATGGAAGTGGGCTGGCGGGAAATGGCCGATCTTGGCCCCGGCAGCTTTCGCCTGCTCAACCCAAATGCTGCCCCCTTGGCGGCTCATGCAGGTGTTCTGGGCATGCCGGGCCTGACGGCTTGGGCGGGGATAACGCAATTAGCCAAAGTAGGCCCGGGCGACGTGGTGCTGGTCGATGCTGCGGCAGGCCCAGTCGGTGGCACGGTGGGCCAAATTGCGCGCATCAAAGGGGCAAAGCATATTGTCGGTATTGCAGGTGGTGCAGAAAAATGCGCTTTGGTGACAGAGACCTACGGCTTTGACGCCTGTATCGATTATAAAAGCGACGGCTGGGAGCAAGCGCTGACGGAAGCCTTGCCAGAGGCACCGACCGTCTATTTCGAAAATGTCTCCACCGATATGGCGTCTAAAGCCCTGATGCGCTTGGCGCTGTATGGGCGGATGGTCTTGTGCGGGCTTGTCGATCAATATCATGCAGACCAACCCCCGCCCGGCCTGAATGCGGGGCTGATCGTGGGAAAGCGCGCCCATGTTATGGGGCTGGTCGTCTATGACTTCTATCCGGTGTGGGATGCCTTTGTGAAAGAGGCCAGCGCGTGGATCCATGCAGGTAGCCTCATCTATCATGAGGACCGCGTGACCGGTCTAGACCAAGCTCCCGCCCTGTTTGAGCGGCTCGTGCAGGGCCAAAACATCGGCAAGGCTGTTGTCGGTGTCGCGCCGGAATAGCAGACAAGGTGCGCTCTTTTGTCACTTGTGCGAAAGGATATATCATTTAAGCTGAGACAGAACCATCAAGGGGAGGTCGAGGGGAAACATGGTCATCAATGAAGTCGATGTGGTGCGCTGGCTGCACATATTGGCCATGGTCTATTGGTTGGGTGGTGAGTGGGGGGTGTTCCAAACTTCCTACCATGTGACCAATCGCGACCTTAGTTTGGACGAGCGTCGCCGCCATATGGAGACCGCCTATCGCATTGATATTTTAGCGCGCACGGGCATTATTCTCCTGCTTCCGCTTGGGCTGCACATGGGTCATCTCTATGGCTTTGTGCCCTTCTTGGATGGGATTGGCCTGGGCATGATGTGGGCCTTGGCATTGACTTGGTTGGCCTTGTGTTGGGCCGCCTTTATCAAGCGCGAGACCGATGCCGGCATCGCCCTCACCAAGCTCGATGAGAAAGTTCGCTTTGCCTTGATCCCCGCTCTCTTTGCGGTATCAATTCTTGCCTTCTTGGGCCATGGCCCTTTAGCGATTGAGACGGGCTCTTACTGGTATCCCGCCAAAATGTTCACCTATGCGCTGATGCTGGTGTTTGGCTTGGGCCTGCGCTTTATCATGCGGGAATGGACGACCTTGTTTCGGGTACTGGCCGAAGGGCCGAATCAAGCCGCCCAAACCCAATTGGAAATCTCCATCGGTCGCGGCCGCATGATTGCTTATTGCTATTGGATCGGGATTGCCACCACCGCCTTTTTTGGCGCGGTGAAGCCTTTTTGAGTGGGGGGCCTGAAACGTCAAACGCCCGACCATGAAGGCCGGGCGTTCAGACGATCAGCGCAGGGCACGCCGGGTCTGCGCCGGGGAGAAAGCCGGCGATGGTAATGCGGTCGCGGACTGAAAGCGGGGGGACGACGCCAGTCCGGATGACCTGCATCCATGAGTTGCAAGATAGACACATTCCAAAACAAAAGCAAGATTAAAAGTATTTAATTGTTGCGTGTGACGCAATTGTCACAATTTCGCGAGCTTTAGTTTTTGGGATCATATTTGCGGGTGGGCCCTGGCGTGGCAAACAGGCTCTGATTGATCGCAGCCCCGGTGGAAGCTTCGACCAAGCGCACGCGCGTGACGCGGCCTTGACGGTCCGCAATCGCCCATTCGCGCAATTGCTTGGCGGTGTCGTCATACGTGATGGTCAATTCGCCATCGGCCTGCCGCGCCTTATCGCGCACGGCCATGATGGTCATGCCGCCACGTTTTTCTACCCCGGTAACCAACACGTCCTTCTCCAAGCTCACATTGGCTTTCAGCAGGAAATACAAGGGCGTTTTGCGCAGAGGATAGCGGTCGGTTGTGCGCAAGCGCCTGTCTTGCAGGCTAACCGTCGCGCCATCCGAGATCAGCAAGAGCGGTGAGGGGGCGTCATATTCAAACCGCACTTTACCGGGCCGCTGCAACCAAAAGCGCCCGCCGACCGTGCTGCCATCGGGATTGGTCTGCAGGAAACGGCCTTGGATGCGGGTGATGGCATTGATCGACTGCGCCAGTGAGGCAATCGCGGCGGTGCGCTGGGCACCGGACAAGGCTTGCGCTTGGCCAATGCCCGGCATCAGGCCAACAAGTCCTGCTAGGAGTAGGTGACGTCTGTTCATGGCTAAGCTCTAGCTTTCCGATACGGCGATTTTGCGGCCAAGTGGAAGACGTGACTGCGGCTGGGATGGGCCCAAGCTTCACCCATGATCCGGCAACAAGATTTCGCGTTTGCCGGCATGGTTGGGTGGGCTGATCATGCCTTCTTGCTCCATGCGCTCAATCAAGCTGGCCGCGCGATTATAGCCCAAGGATAGGCGACGCTGGAGGTAAGAGGTTGAGGCTTTGCGGTCGCGCGCGACAATAGCAACCGCGCGGTCAAACAAATCATTGCCAGAGCCTGCCATGCCATCGAGATCAGCCCCATCAGCATAGGGATTGTCGTCGTCCGCATCGGCGGTGATTTCGTCGAAATATTCCGGTGCGCCTTGTGCCTTCAAGCTGGCGACGATTTCTTCCACTTCCTTGTCGGCGACAAAGGGGCCATGCAAGCGGCGCATTTTTCCACCTTGCGCCATATAGAGCAGGTCGCCTTGGCCCAAGAGTTGTTCGGCACCCTGTTCGCCCAGAATGGTGCGGCTGTCGATTTTCGAGGTCACCGAATAAGAGATACGGGTCGGGAAATTGGCTTTGATTGTGCCGGTGATCACATCGACTGAGGGGCGCTGGGTTGCCATGATCAGATGGATGCCAGCGGCCCGCGCCATTTGTGCTAAGCGCTGCACAGCGCCTTCAATATCCTTGCCAGCGACCAACATCAGATCGGCCATTTCGTCGATCACCACGACGATATAGGGCATATGTTCAAGCTCAAAGGTCTCGGTCTCATAGATTGGCTTGCCGGTTTCCCGGTCCCAGCCGGTCTGCATGGTGCGCGAGAAGGTTTCATTCTTGGCTTGGGCTTCGGCCGCGCGCTGGTTATAGCCACCGATGTTGCGCACCCCGATCTTGCTCATTTTGCGATAGCGATCTTCCATCTCGCGCACCGCCCATTTGAGTGCGGCAACAGCCTTTTTCGGATCGGTCACAACCGGGGCGAGCAGATGGGGAATGCCGTCATAGACCGACAATTCCAGCATTTTGGGGTCGATCATGATGAAGCGGCACTGCTGGGGCGTCATCTTATAGAGAAGCGACAGGATCATCGCATTGATGCCCACCGACTTACCAGAGCCGGTGGTCCCTGCGATCAATAAGTGTGGCATGCGGGCCAGATCTGCGACCGAGGGCTCCCCACCAATGGTTTCGCCCAAAGCCAGTGGCAATTCTTGGCGACCGCTTTCATAATCTTGGGTCGACAACAGGTCGCGCAGATAGACGGTTTCGCGCCGGGCATTTGGTAGTTCGATCCCGATCGCATTGCGTCCAGGGACCACCGCGATCCGGCAAGCTTGTACCGACATCGAGCGCGCCACATCATCCGCCAAACCAATCACGCGGGCTGATTTGACGCCAGCGGCAGGTTCCAGCTCATAGAGGGTAACAACCGGGCCCGGGCGGACGTTGAGGATTTCGCCCTTAACGCCAAAATCGCTCAAGACGGTCATCAACAGGCGGGCATTTTGCTTCAAGCCCGCTTCATCATGATGGGCTACACGTGGCTTTGGCTTGGCCAATAGGTCGAGGCGCGGCAATTGAAAGTCTGGCCCTGCCGGATACATGGGCAGAACCCCCTGGGCCTCGCGGCCTGCACGTTCGGACTGGCGGGGGGCTTTGGGCCGCTCAATGGGAATATCGCCAGCGAGATAGCCAGGGGCTTCATAGCTGGTGGTGTGAACCTCGGGCTCCCGCCAGACATCGCGCGCGACACCGGCTTTCGCGTCTGTTGGGGCAAAGCGGGCGGCGATGGAGGCCACATCATGGGGGTCGATGTCACGTGTTGCCACAGGGCGCTCAGACTTCTTGCGCGCGCTGCTGGTGCTTTTGCGGGCCGGAGCCTTGGTACCGCCAAAGCGCGCCGTCACATCATCGGCGGCGACCCGCAGGCTGGCCCAGCCATAGGTCGCCGCATCAATCGCGGCATCCAGGTCGCTGCGCTTTAATTGCATCGCTACTGCCCCGCATGCCAGCGCCATCGCAAACGCGATGACCGCACCAAAGCCTTCCCCACTTTGGGCCCCGGCGAAGGGCAGGGCAAGGACGTGCAAGACGGCGTCACCAATCAAGCCGCCCAGCCCGGTTCGCATTGGCCAAGAAGGGGCATGGGGCAGGCCCGAAACGGCGGCCGCAAACATCACAACACCAAGGGTCGCCAACCAAGCCCGTAGGCGCAAGCGGGGAACTCCACCTGGTCCATGCAGCAGAGCAAGGAAGCAAAAGCCGATCAAGGCCAAGAGGGCCGGGATGATACCAATACCCAGGATTTGCAGTACAAAGTCGGCCAAAGCCGCGCCAGGCTCACCCAACCAATTGCTGACTTTCTCGCCGCCCGCCACATTCCAACTGGGATCTTGGGCATTGAAGGTCAGGGTTGCAAGGCTGATGGCCGATCCTGCTACAATGCCAGCACCCAACAGCCCGTCACGTGTGACGCGCTGCCGCCATTGCAAACCATCCATCTTTGACCGTGTGCGCGCACCCATGTCACAATCCCATAAGCCAATAGCAAAGGGCCCGAAGGGGCCCCATTGTCCTAAGGGATAGAAAGGGTTTGCGTGGTTATCACCGAGTTAAATTAACTCTTTTTTTCTGAAATTAGGGGCCGTGAGTCTCAGTTCGCCGCGCAAGCATCCATAAAGCTGGCCAATTCCAGGTCCAAATTCGTGATCCCATCGGCATCATGGGTCGCCAGAAGGACATGGACCTTCGCATAGACATTGAACCATTCGGGATGATGGTCCATCTGCTCGGCCTTGAGAGCCACGCGCGTCATCCATCCAAAAGCCTGTTTGAAATCGGCAAAATGATAGGTTTTTTCGAGTGCGGCACGCCCCGCAACCTCTTGCCAGCCTGAAAGGGAAGCGACGGCTTCTGCCGGGGTAAATTTCGTCAAATCGCGTGCCATGTCGTCCTCATCGAGCTGCCACCTACAAAAAACCCCTCCCAATTTGGGAGGGGTTTGTTGGGGTTAGGCCGGGGAAGGTTCAGGACCGGTGGAGGTTGTCCCGCCACTCTTCTTGCCAATGGTTGGCAAAGCCGAAGAAGGCCCGGCCGGTGGCCGTGTGACGGCGTCATCACGCTTGATTGAGCCACCTTCGAGCAAGATCTTGATCT
Organism: Aquidulcibacter paucihalophilus; assembly: GCF_002105465.1. Lineage (GTDB taxonomy): Bacteria > Pseudomonadota > Alphaproteobacteria > Caulobacterales > Aquidulcibacteraceae > Aquidulcibacter > Aquidulcibacter paucihalophilus. Next base: position 17,285 of record NZ_NCSQ01000174.1, on the reverse strand, counting down.
CCTCGCCCGACAGGGTTTCATATTCCAACAAGCCTTGCGCCAAGATTTCCAAATCGGCCCGGCGCTCTGTCAGAATGCGGGTTGCTTCGGCATTGCCCCACTCGACCAAGCGGCGAACCTCTTTGTCGATGGTTTGGGCGGTCGCTTCCGACACATTCTGGGTGCGCGAGACTGAATGGCCCAAGAAGACTTCCTCTTGGTTCTCCCCATAGGCAACCGTGCCCAATTCGTCGGAGAAGCCCCAACGTGTAACCATGGCGCGCGCCAAGCGGGTGGCTTGCTCGATGTCTGACGAGGCACCAGACGTGATGGCGTCTTTCCCGAAAACCAATTCCTCGGCCACACGACCACCCATCATCACGGCCAAGCGGCTCATCATTTGGCGGTAGCTGAAGGACAATTTGTCCCGCTCGGGCAATTGCATCACCATGCCCAAGGCGCGGCCACGTGGAATGATGGTGGCCTTATGGACAGGGTCGGTATGGGGAACGGTCAAAGCCACCAAAGCATGCCCGCCTTCATGATAGGCCGTCAGGCTCTTTTCTTCGGTCGTCATCGCCATGGTTTTGCGCTCAACACCCATCAGGATTTTATCCTTGGCGTCTTCGAACTCTTGCATGGTGACCAAGCGGCGGCCACGACGGGCAGCCAACAGGGCCGCTTCATTGACGAGATTCATCAGGTCCGCACCCGAGAAGCCAGGGCAACCGCGGGCGATGGTCTTGGCATCCACATCAGACGCCAGTGGCACATTGCGCATATGGACTTTCAGAACCTTCTCGCGGCCCGAGATATCGGGCAGACCGACGGTGACTTGACGGTCAAAGCGGCCGGGACGCAGCAACGCTGGGTCCAACACGTCAGGGCGGTTGGTTGCAGCGATGATGATGATGCCTTCATTGGCTTCAAAACCGTCCATCTCGACCAGAAGCTGGTTCAAAGTCTGCTCTCGCTCGTCATTGCCGCCGCCAAGACCGGCACCGCGATGGCGGCCGACCGCGTCGATTTCGTCAATGAAGATGATGCAAGGCGCATTCTTCTTGGCTTGCTCAAACATATCGCGCACGCGGCTTGCGCCGACGCCCACAAACATTTCCACAAAGTCAGAGCCTGAGATGGTAAAGAAGGGCACATTGGCTTCGCCCGCAACCGCACGCGCGGTCAAGGTCTTACCCGTGCCAGGCGGGCCAACCAGCAGCGCACCTTTGGGGATTTTGCCGCCCAAGCGCTGAAACTTGGAAGGATCCTTCAAGAAGTCCACGACTTCTTGCAATTCCTCGCGCGCTTCATCAATGCCTGCGACATCGTCAAAGGTCACTTTGTTTTTGTTTTCGGTCAGAAGCTTTGCCTTGGACTTACCAAAGCCCATAGCCCCGCCTTTGCCGCCACCGCCTGACATTTGGCGCATCAGGAAGAACCAAAGGCCGACCATGATGAGTAAGGGCAATAAGTTCGCGATCAGCGCGCTCAAGAATGGCGTGCGTGGCACAGATTCGGCGCGAATTTCGACATTGGCCTTCTCAAGGCGTGCGACAAAATCCGTCGCTTGAGCGGGAACCATGGCAACGAAAGGCCTATCATCCTGCAGACGACCACGGGCTTGGTCGCCAACAATGGTGACTTCCTTCACCCGCCCATTGTCCACTTCGTCCAACAGGGCAGAATAGGCCATCGTCGTCATGGAGGCAGAAGGGGAAGGGCGGTTCATTAAGGTGAACACTGTCACCAGTGCCAAGGCCAAAAATCCCCATATTGCAAGATCGCGCAGCTTCATCGTTATCTCTTTCTGAAATCACCGCCCCGGTGGGGGATGATCAACTACCCAGCACCTCATGTCAGGGCGGGTGAGTCTAACATAGTCGTTCAATCCAATGATGTAAGCCCGTCTTCTGCGCGAATCCAATTTAATTGGGTTACAAATTCGTGTGGTTGGCGTGAAACGGCAAAAAGACGCGCCCATAGGCTCTGGGATGAGAGGCCTTTGGCGGGGCTCTGGTCCCGCCGCACCGGGGCCAGTTTGGCCAGAAGATAGGCCCCTCGCTGTACAAACAAGACACCGCCCAAAGTTCGTGCACGCTGCGGATTAGCCGCAAGCGCGCTCCATAAACGCCTGAGTTTGTCGGCCTCTGGCGGGCGATCAACTGGGGTAAGGCTATAGATCAACCAGCCCAAGGCCCGTTCGGCCATCACGGCCTCTGCATCCCAAAAGCCTGCCGCGTCCACCTGCCAGCCTGTGGCGGAGTTAGACAAATTGCAGCGTGCAAGAAGCGCCCGGGTTGCTTGTTCTTGGAGCCTGCGCAGCGCGTCGGCCGTGGCCGCAAGGCGGATAATCCGGTCTAGATTGACCCCCTGGGCGGCCATAGCTTGCACCCGTTTCCGTGTCCGAATGCGGGCAAAATCAAGATTCTGATTGCTCTCATCTTCCAGCCAGTGTTGCCCGTTGCGGCTCAGCCACACGCGTAAATCAGCCCGTTTCAGCCCCAAAAGCGGCCTTGCGAGCAGGTTTGGGGCTTCAGGATCTGCGCCGGGGTTTATCGCCAGCTCTGTCATGCCAGCCAGCCCATCCAAACCGGTTTGCCGTGCAAGCCGCCAGCAAAGGGTCTCCACTTGGTCGTCCCACGTATGGCCAACCAAGATCACTTTTGCCCCGAGGCGGGCCGCAACTTGGGCAAGGGCCTGGTAGCGCGCGTGGCGCGCCCATTCTTGTAGACCGCCTGTGGCGGGCCTCTCGGCTAGCTGGACCACTTCACCTGTTAGGCCTAGCGCCTCAGCCCATTGGATGGCTTGGGCGGCGTCTGCCGCCGAACTGGGCCGCAATCCATGGTCAATCGAGACCGCATGCACAGCGCCGCCGCGGGCCTTCGCCCACGTGCCGGCAAAGTGGCATAAGGCCATGCTGTCGCCGCCGCCCGATAGGGCTATGAGGAAAGGGCCGCCGAAATCTTGGTGCCAGTCATCCAGCTTACGGAAGAGGGCGGGTAAGGCTTGGTCGATGGGGCAAGAGGCACCCGTTTCCACGCCTTTGGCCGCTAGGTGGTCGGGCATGGCGACCGCGCCACTTCGGCATCTGCCCGGGCCTTGAGTGTTGGGTCTGGACTTGGCGTGCGGCGTCTAAATTCCGCCAGCGCTTGGCAGCGCATTTTCGAATTGCCCAATTGACCAAAAGCGCCCGCCAACCGAACCAGCGATTCTGAGGCCCGTTGCCCCTGAGGTGCGGCATCTAAATAGCTTAAATAGGCTTCCGCTGCAGGTCCCCATGCCGACTGGACGAAGCGGGCTTCTCCCAAAAGCCAGCGGCCTTCAATGCCTTCGGGCGCGGTTGGAAATGTGCTGACCAGCGTGTTCAGATTGGTTTCTGCCGTCAGATAATCGCCGCGCTGTAATGCCAATTGGGCCGCGTTGAACAAGGCCTCGGCGCTGGGCGGTGGGGCAGGCTCTGCGGTCAGGGCTTGTGCTTCGGCTGGCACGGGGGCGCTGCTCTCAACCGTCGCAGGCTCTGCTTTCGCCAGCGCTGCGTTGGCGGCACGTTCGGCTTCGAGTTCCCGCACCAATTGGGCGTGGCTTTCGCGCTGCTTGGCCAATTCGGCTTCGAGAACTTCTATCCGGCCTGTCAATTCAGCGGCTTGGCGCTCAACCTGTTCCAGGCGGATGATCAAGCGCGCCGAGATGGGTTCGGCTGAAACAGGCGGGATCACGACCGGGGTCGGCCCGCTTGGCTTGGCCGCAGGAGGCGGGTTTGCACCGCGCGCCTGCGCCCAGACGGGTTCAGCCATCGCCATCACGCCCGCCCCAACCATCCAAAGGCTTAGGCATACCCCAGTCAACAAGCGGGGCTTTGCCGCATCGCGTGAGGGTTTTGCCAGGTGGCGCTTGATCGAAGGGGCGAGGTGAAATCTGGCCATGATTAATCCAGCAGGATCGTGTGCGCGTTCCGGTTGACGGCCCAGCCTTCTGGATTTGGACGATCATCAATCGGGCGTTCCTTGCCGTAAGAGACGGTTTCAATCCGGTCTGGGCTGATGCCAAGGCTGGTTAGAAAGTCGCGCGCTGCGCTGGCGCGGCGGGCACCCAAGGCCAAGTTATATTCGCGCGTGCCGCGCTCGTCGCAATTGCCAGCGATCAAAACGCGCTTGCCCGGATTGGCTCTGATCCAAGCAGCTTGGCGCGTCAGGATCGCGCGGGCCTCGTCTGTTAGATCAAAGCGGTCGGTCTCGAAAAAGACCCGCTCGCCTGCTTCGGCGATAGAGGCAAACGGAGACAGCGCCTCGCCCCCACGCATCGCATCTGATTGGCCAGCGTCAGGCGCAGGGGCAGCCGGAGCCAAGGGGGCTGAGGCTACACCGCTAGCGGCGGCAGGTGCGGTTGGCGCGACCGTTGGCGCTGCTTCAGCATTGGCGCTCGCCACGGGTGCGACCGTTTCTGGCACGATTGGCTGGGCCGGTTTCGTGCTGGCGCAGGCTACCAAAGCAATGCTGGAGACCAGCATGAAGGAGAGCGAACGAATCTTTGCACCGGAGACTTGCGGGATCAGGCTTTTCGAAGGGGTCATAACAGGCTCCAAGGATGAAGGATGGTCAAAGGCTAGGGTCGAAGGTGACAGGTGAAGCTACTAGGGAAGGATCGCAGACCAGCCCGGATCTGAACCGGGACCGGACCAAGGGGATTTTCGAAGATTGGTGCCAGAGACATCAACAGTCCATAGGCTGGGGGATTGGCCTGGACCACCTTCGCGTTGGAACATGATAACACGGCCATTGGGCGACCAAGTCGGCCCCTCAACCAAATAGGCCTCTGCCAAAATCTTCAAGTTGGAGCCATCGGCCGCCATCACGCCAATCTGGAATTGCCCCCCTAATTGGCGGGTAAAGGCAATCAAATCGCCCTTGGGTGACCAGACGGCGGTGGAGTAACGGCCTTCGCCAAAGGTTAAGCGGCGCACGCCCGACCCATCGGCATTCATGGCATAAATTTGCGTGCTGCCGCCGCGGTCCGAGGTAAACACAATCCGATCGCCATTGGGCGACATGTCGGGCGAGGTGTCGATCGCGGGATTGCGCGTCAATTGTGTTAGTTTGCCCGTGCGGAGACTTTTGATGAACACATCTACATCGCCATCGCGATCTGCACTGAAAATGATTGACTGGCCATCCGGGGTAAAGCGCGGCGCAAACGCCATATTGCCGGGAATGGCCACCGCTTCCTTGCGCCCGGTCTCAATATCGACGACCCAGATTTTGATGCCACGATCTGTCAAAGCCGAATAAACGATTTGTTGGCCTTGCGCATTGAAGCGCGGGTTCAGCACTTGCTCGGTACCATCGGTCAAATAGCTTGGGTTTGCCCCGTCTTGATCCATCACGGCCAATCGCTTGACCCGATTGGTGCGGCTACCGCTTTCAGCAACAAAAACGACGCGGCTATCAAAATAGCCAACCTCTCCGGTCAGTCTCCGATAGATAGCATCTGAGACCTTATGGGCGATGCGGCGCCAATTCTCATCGGTTGTCGAAAACTCAAGGCCCAGCATCTGGCTTTCGCCATAAACGTCCCACAAGCGAAACTCCACACGCAGTCGGCCAGCGCTTGAATTGCCGCGGCCAATCACCAGCGCTTCGGTTTTGATGACACGCCAATCGGCAAAGCGCGGTGCCACATTCACATCCATATCGCGCTGCAAGAAGGAGTCTGGATTTTGCACTTGGAACAGGCCCGAGCGGGCCAAATTATCGCGGACCGCATTGGCGATGGAACTGCCATGGGGACCCGAAAAATCCGAGATGGCAATTGGCATGGGCCGCCGATGGCCCTCGGTCACGCTCACATTCAGTTGCGCGAAGGCCGGCGTCAGGCAGGCGAGGGCAAGCAAAATACCCGTTATCAGCCCACGGATTGCGCGGGTCAGGGGCGGGTAGGAGAGGGAGTGCGATATCATGACCGGTTTCTTGACCCTAGAAGATGAATATTTTGCGGCAAGGAAAGACAATTTTTCGTTATGGACAGCTTTCGGTTAAGGCCGATCAGACTTGCGGGGATCAAAGTCAAAATTGACCAAGCGCCATTGTTCATAGCGATTGGCAGGCAAGGAAAATGGCGCGCATTGCCGGACAGCGCGCAGCGCATCTTCAATCGCCAGCAAAAGCTTGTTGTCCGCACCTGCCTTACTGGATGGGCGGATGAGTTTTGGATCTCGGGCTAGCGACCCATCGGGCTTGAGCTCGATTTGCAGGGTGACCACTAAGCGGGGCGAATTTTCAGCCGGTAAGCGCCAACATTCATAAATTTGCGCCCGAAGTGCGGATTCAAGATCGCCTGCCAGCAGCGTGCCGCCCCCGGCGCGACCTTGCTTGGCAGATTGGCCTGCTGCGGCAAGTTTGGGCGCTCTGCGCCCACCTGAATCAGCCCCACTGGCAGCGGCACTGGCGGCGGCAAAGTCAAAGGCTGGTTCGGGTCTCGCCGGTGCGGTGGTCTTGGCTTTGCTTGGCAGGCTGGGCGCGGGTTGGTTTGGCGATGTTTTGGGCGTGCTCGCCTTGGTTGGTGCTGGCTGGGGTGTTGCTACTTTTTGGGCAGGCTTGGGTGGCGGCGCCTTTTGCGCAGGCTGTGATGCCGGCGCCGCTGGCGGGGTAGGGGTTTCTTGAGGTGTAGGTTCTGGGGTGGGTGCCGTATCCGATACGGGTGCTTCTGCAACCGTCAACGGGCTGTTTTCTTCGCCGGTTCGCACCGTTTCTGCCGCGGTTTCTGGACCAATGGCGCTGGGTGTATCGGCGACAATAGCAACCGGAATAACGTCTTCGGGCGTGAAGGCGGGCGGGTTCTGCCACACGACCAGACCCAGCGCGATAATGCCCGCATGCACAAGGGCTGACACAGCAACGCCCGGCCCAAGGGAACCAGGTTCCTGCCACTTCAGACTGGCATAAGAGGGGTCACTGGCGCGCATGCGCTCGGGGCCTATCCTATTGCTCGACCGTGTCGGTCACCAAGCCTAGATTGCGATAGCCCGCAGAATTCACCCGAGCCATAACTTGCATCACAATCCCATACGGGGCTTTCTCAGCAGCGCGAATAAAGATTCTGCGATCATAGCCTTCACCGGCCAGAGCCGTCAGACGCGGCAATAATTGGTCATAGGCCACCACTTCATTCTGCAAATAGACCTGGCCATTGGCGAGGATCGTGACCGTCAGCGGCTCTTGCTCGGTCGGCAAGCTTTTGGCTTCTGTTTTGGGCAGATCAACCGGCACACCCACCGTCAACAAAGGCGCTGCCACCATGAAGATGATCAACAACACCAACATCACGTCCACAAAGGGCGTCACGTTGATGTCGCCCATAAAGCGTCGACCCCGTCGGCCACGCCGCCCGCCTCCGCGTCGTGCTCCTAATCCGGCCGCCATCTTAGTTCGGGTCCTGCAAGCGGCGGGAAACCCGCGCGATCACATCATCGCTCAGCGCGTCCAGACGGGTGGCAAAGCGGTCTAAGCTGCCTGCCAGCCAATTGTAGAAAATCACCGCTGGGATTGCGGCCAAAAGGCCAAGTGCCGTGGCAAACAAGGCTTCTGCAATACCAGGCGCGACCACGGCCAAATTGGTGTCGCGCGATTGGGCGATGCCACGGAAGGCATTCATAATGCCCCAAACGGTACCAAATAGTCCGATGAAGGGGGCTGAGGACCCAATCGTCGCCAGGATCGCAAGGCCGCGTTCAGCACGCGCCATTTCCCGTGCGGTGGCTGCTTGCATCACCCGTTCCATGCGCTCAATCGCCCGGCCTAAGCCAACTTCGGTTTGGTTGGGAATGCGGCGCGCAAGGCGGGCTTCAGCCATGCCCACAGCAACCACCCGGGCCATGGCATCACCTGGCTTGGCGCTATCCTCAATGGCATCAATCCCGCGACCTTCAGCCAAGGCAGCTTCAACAACGCGGGCTCCGGCTTCCAGCTTGCGGATTTGCAACCATTTATCGATCGCGACTGCCCATGACCAGACCGAAGCCAAAGCCAAGCCAATCATGACGGACTTTACGATCCAATCGGCTTTGAGGAACAAATCGAGGAAGGAAAAGCTTGTTACTGTTGCTACCGCGTCCATACACGCCTCACTAATGGGTTCATGGGTCAGCTCTGCTCGCGCGAACAGAAGTTAGGAACGAGACTATTAGAATCGACACCTAGAAAAGGAATACGGCTTCAGTGCGGCGATAAAGTTAATATCTGATGAGAAAGCGGCAAAAAGCGGTTGGGTGAAGCCAGTTGGCACAGCCGCCACGCTCCACATCGGTTTGGCAGTTTGAAACCGCCCTTTGTCTTGACTTTATTCTCACAAACCCGTATCCGCGCCCCTCTTCTGGCTAGTCTGTCCCGTTCCCGGCCCACGATGATGATGTGGGCTGTAGGGTCAAGGCAAGGCAGAAATCACGAATTCGCCGATGAGCACTCTTCTTCGAGGGTGACAAGGCTTTAACAAGAGAGAAATCGCCATGTCGCGCCGTTGCGAATTGACTGGAACCGGACCAATGGTTGGCCACATCGTCAGCCACTCCAACATTAAGACCAAGCGTCGCTATTTGCCAAACCTGCAAGACGTCACCTTGGCGTCGGACGCTTTGGGTCGCGCGTTCAAATTGCGCATCACCATGGCAGCCCTGCGCTCCGTGGATCACAATGGTGGCCTTGATGGCTATATTGTGAAGATCGACGAGACCAAGATGTCGGACCGCGCACGCAAGATCCGTCGCGACATCAAGGCAAAGCTGGCTGAGCAAGCGGCTGCCTAATTCTGGTTTTGGGCCGTGGTCGTCCACAACCCAAGCCCAACAGGCTTAAAAGCGCGACCTTTCGGGGTCGCGTTTTTCGTTTGAGCCACGCTGCGCGACAGACTTCTGTGCCGCGCTTGTGTGTCCATCCCTCGACCGACCCGCCCATGTCATGCTAACCGCCGCGGTCTCATGCGCCTGACCCAAGATCGTCTCTTTCGTGTTCTCGACCGCTTTGACGAGATCGATGCCCGTTTGTCTGTTTGTTCAGACGGGGGCGAGATCATGCGTCTGTCTAAGGAGCGCTCTAGCCTTGCCCCAGTAGCAGACGCGATCCGCGCGCTTGAAAAGGCGCGCGCTGAGCGGGTGGAGTTGGAGCAAATGATCTTCGATCTGCCCAGCCACGATGAAATGGCGCAGATGGCCCAGGCCGAGCTCGAACTCCTGCGCGCATCCATCCCGACCATGGAGCAAGAGTTACAAATCTTGCTCTTACCCAAGGATGCCGACGACGAAGCCGATGTGATCTTGGAAGTGCGCGCCGGGACCGGTGGCGATGAAGCTGCTCTCTTCGCAGGTGATCTTTTTCGCATGTATCAGCGCTATGCCGCCACGCGCGGCTGGCGGGTTGAAGTGGAAAGCGTTTCAGACGGGGAAATGGGCGGCTATAAGGAAATCATCGCCTCAGTATCGGGCGAGGGGGCCTTTGGCCGTTTGAAGTTTGAGAGCGGTGTGCATCGGGTTCAGCGCGTCCCCGTTACCGAAGCAGGCGGGCGTATCCATACCTCTGCTGCCACCGTCGCCGTTCTACCGGCGCGTGAAGATGTGGAGATTGAAATCCACGAAAAAGACATTCGCATCGACACGTATCGTTCCTCCGGCGCGGGGGGGCAACACGTCAACAAGACGGATTCGGCGGTCCGCCTGACCCACATCCCCAGCGGGATCGTGGTGACCTCGTCGGAAAAGTCGCAGCACCAAAACCGCGCCAATGCGATGCGGACTTTGAAGGCCCGCCTCTATGAGCAACAGCGCGCGGCCCTTGCCGCCGAGCGTTCTGCCAGCCGCCAATCTCAAGTCGGCTCTGGCGATCGGTCTGAACGCATTCGCACCTATAATTTTCCGCAAGGCCGCGTCACCGATCACCGCATCAATCTGACGCTCTATAAGCTCGACACGTTGTTGGAAGGTAGCGGCCTAGACGAAATGATCGAGGCGCTCATCGCCGATGACACGGCCCGCCGCTTGGCAGAAGCCGACGACTAATTGCCCGCATATTTGATCGAACAGCCGTAAGCCGCCGTTGCGCGGATGGCGGGGGCTTGTTTGTTTTTGACCGCTGTGATCGCCTCGCGCACATAATTACGCGGCACAGCCCCTGCGGGCAGAACCGCGCGCGGTTGGTCGTCAATCGCCCCGGCATAGACAATATGGCCCGTCTCATCGATCACAAACATATGCGGGGTTGTCCCGGCACCAAAGGCGCGACCGACAACCCCGGTTGGGTCCAGCACTTTGGCGGTGGGTTTAGCGCCTTTTTCGGCGGTGAAATAATCGGCACCCCGCGCATCCTGATAGCCTTGCTTGCCTGGGGCGGAGGAAAAGATCGTCAACCACACAACGCCCTCTTTTAGGGCGGCGGCTTGAACTGCTTGCATCGACCCGCTGTTATAGTGCCGCGCGACATAGGGGCATTCAAAATTGGTCCATTCCAGAACGACAATTTTGCCGCGATAGGCGCTTAAGTTAAATTTGCGTCCACTGGTGTCCTGCATCGAAATGCTGGGGGCCATGGCACCGGGGACCGGCGGGACGCCCTTGGTTTTAGGATGGGAATTGGGCTCGGTCGGGGAAAACATACCGCCTGCGCGACTATCGACCAAAGTGAAGCTTGCCAAAGCCAGTGCGGCTGCTAGCCAAACAAATCTCATCGGCTTTCCTCCTAATTCAGGGCGGCTTTGACCATTTCTGCGTTCAAGAGCTGCGGTAGGATCTTGGGTTCGGCCACACCGGGCTTATAGACCAGATAAAGGGGTACACCCACACGCCCGTGGCTTGCCAGCGCTTGGGCAATCACATCATCGCGACTGGTCCAGTCGGCGACCAGATAGACGGCCTTCTCGCCATTGAGGGCTTCGCGCACGTCAGGATCGGCAAAGACCGTGACTTCATTGACCTTACAGGTCACGCACCAGTCAGCGGTGAAATTGACGAACACGGTCTTGCCCTCTTGTTGTAGGGCCTCGACGCGGGCAGGCGTCCAAGGCTCGCCACCCAAGCTTGTGGCAGCAGCATCGGCGGCTTTTGCAGGGGCTTGGGTGACATAGGCCCCGGCCCCAACAAGGCCTGAAATCAGGATCACGAGGGCAAGGGCTCGCCCCGCTTTGCCCTGCCAAGTCCGCCAAATCCATACCGCAAGGCCTGCAAACAAAACGCCACCCAGAGCTGCCAAAACCCCTGTTTGACCAACTTGGGCGCTACTGACCCAGATCAACCAAATAGCCGTGGCGAACATAGGGAAGGACAAGGCCTCGCGTAGGCGGCTCATCCACGGCCCGGGGCGGGGCAAAGCGCGCATGAGGCCCGGCATGAAGGTTAGCGCCACAAAGGGTGCGGCAAAGCCCACGCCCAAGGCTGCAAAAACGCTCAAGGCCCCAAGCGCGGGCTGGGTTGCGGCAAAGCCCAAGGCCACGCCCATGAAAGGCGCGGTACAGGGGGCGGCAACCACGACGGCCAAGACGCCGGTAAAGAAAGAGCCTGCATGCCCGCTTTTGCCCGCAAGGCCTGCGCCTGCGCCCTGTAGCGAGGTGCCAATTTCAAAAAAGCCCAACAGATTGAAGCCGATCAACACCATCAAGACCGCAAGGCCAACGATGATCGCAGGCGATTGCAGTTGAAAGCCCCAGCCAATGGCCATGCCGGCGGCTTTCAGGCCGATCAACAGACCGGCCAGCCCAAGGAAACAAGCCAGCACCCCAAACCCATACCATAAGCCGTGCGTACGGGCTTCGGCCTTGTCGCCGTGAGAAGCCTCCAGCAAGCCCAGGGCCTTCATGGAGAGGATCGGGAAAACGCACGGCATCAGGTTTAAGATCAATCCGCCCAAAAGGGCGAAGAAGAGCGCTTGCAAAAGGCCAATGTGCCTGCTGCCGTCTGCAGCCGTTCCCGCAACCGCCGCTATCGGGGCGGCAGCGATCAAATCGGCGCTGAGGCGATAGGCTTTGCCATCAGTGCCTTCGCCAATCACCAAGACACCCTCAAACGGGCCAACAAAGGGCTCTGGCAGTGACTTGGACTTTACCAGATTGAGACCAAAGCCATCCTTGCCGCGCACAAATTCTTGCGGTGCGGCAAAATCAACCAAGGCACCGATCTTCAGCTCGTAGGGGAAGAAATAGGCTTTACCCGCAGCAGGTACACCTGTGACCACCAATTGCAGGCCGCCCGCGCCGAGATCAGTCAGATGCGCCTTTCCCGGCAAGGGCTTAGGCAGGCCGGAGAGGGCAGATTGGATGGCCGACGCATCGCCACCATCGCGCTTTTTGGCTTCCACGGGCAAGGTGAGCGCCACGCTGCCTTCGCCTGGAATACAGACGTCTGCGCATTCAAGCCACGTGGCATCGACCTTCAGCGACAGGCTGGTGCCCGGCTTGGCCGAAGCGGGAATTTGCACTTCAACCGGCAGAACAACCGAATTGGAAAAGCCATAATTGACGAGTGGGCCAAAGGGGATGGCGGTGGGGGCTGGCCATTTGATCTCGCCCGCCTTCACCCCGTCCGGCAAAGTCCAGGTCAGATACGTTGGCTCTCCAGAATCGCCCGGATTGCGCCAATAGGTATGCCAGTCGCGCGCGATCTTTTGCCGAATGGCCAGGTGGAAGACATCACCGGGCTGAACTGCCGCCCGCTCGCTGATCAGCGTGATCTCAACATTTTGCGAGCTGGCGCTGACACCAATCGGCGTAGAGACCGCAGCAGGCACTTGCGCATGTGCCAAGCTAACCCAACAGAGCAAGAGCCAGAGTGCCAAGAGGGCGCGTTTCATACAGACAGTCCTTTTCCAGCCTTACTTAGCGTCCTTCGAACTTCTGGCCAATGGCGCGGGTCTGGGTCGCGCAGAAAAACACTGTGATGATGGAAACTAGGGCTGGAAAATCCGTGCGAAATAACCCACCGTCATGGCTTCGGATGAAAACCCTTTTGGGCGGCCGAAAACAGAAAGGACTTCTGCGTGAGCATTTTGCCGAGACAACCAGGATGGTGGTTTGAAGATATCATTGTCGGGCGGACCTATGATTTCGGTGCAGCTTTGGTAAGCGCAGAGGATATAGCCCTGTTTCACGAGCGCTTTGCCCCCAATCTGCCGTTAAAGGCCAGCGAGAAGGGCCGCGAAGGGGCAGGGCCGCGCGCAGCGGAAAGCCATATCTACGCCCTGTGGCGGCGTATGCTGTGGGAAGAAACCCGCGAATGGCCGGTGCTGCAGCGCTTGGGCCAAGACGCCTTGCGCTATTATAAAGCGGTTTATGCCGGGGAAGAATTATCGGTGCGCCTGACCTTTCTGGCGACCGAAGATCGCAATGACCGCGAAGGCGTGCTGACCGCCAGCCACGAAGTGCAAGATCAAGATGGCCTCTTGGTGATGAGCGTCATGACCCGCACCCTCATGGCCAAACGACCGCCGAAGGCTGGCTAATCACTCCGTCCCGGTCACTTTATCCCAAAAGCCCTTGGCTTTATCGAAAAAGCCTGTGTGCTCTGGATGGCTCTTTTCGCCGCATTGGCCGGCAAATTCGCGCAATAATTCCTTTTGTCGGGCAGTTAAGTTGCGCGGGGTTTCGACGAAGAGTTCGACATGCATGTCGCCACGCAGGGCTGATTTCAGTGTTGTCATGCCATGATGGCGCAGGCGGATGCGCCGCCCGGTTTGGCTGCCTTCCGGGATATCCAGTTCGGCCTTGCCGCCATCAATTGTGGGGACTTCGATCTTGCCGCCTAAAGCCGCAGTCGTCATGGTGACGGGGATGCGGCAATAAAGGCTTGGGCCGTCGCGCTCAAACAAGTCATGCTTCTTGACCGACAAGAACACATAAAGGTCGCCGCGCGGGCCACCGCGGGCACCCAATTCGCCTTCACCGGTCAGGCGGACGCGCGTGCCATCTTCAACCCCAGCCGGGATGGCGACCGACAGGGTGCGTTCCACTTGCTTGGTGCCATGGCCGTGGCAGGATTTGCAGGGCTTTTTGATGATGGTGCCACGGCCATGACAGGTCGGGCAGGTCCGCTGCATCATGAAGAAGCCCTGTTGGGCGCGAACTTGGCCCGTGCCGCTACAGGTTGGGCACACTTCGGGGCGGGTACCAGGCTCTGCGCCAGAACCATCGCAGACATCGCAGACCTGATTGGTCGGGATGGTCAGCTCGGCGTCCTTGCCGCGGAAAGCTTCCTCTAGCGTGATTTCAAAGTCATAGCGCAAGTCTGCACCGCGCGCCGGGCCTGCGCGTTGTTGGGTGCGTCGACCGCCAAAGACTTCGCCAAAAATGTCGCCAAAGACAGATTCAAAAATGTCGCCAGCATCGCCTTGGAAGCCGCCGCCACCGCCACCGCCCATGCCGCCATTGAGGCCCGCCTTGCCATAGCGATCATAGACTGCGCGCTTTTGCGGATCAGACAGGGCTGCATAAGCCTCGTTAATGTCTTTGAATTTTGCCTCAGCCTCGGCATTGCCGGGGTTTTTGTCGGGGTGCCATTGCATGGCCTTCTTGCGGTAGGCGCTTTTCAGCGCCGCCTCGTCCGCATCACGGGCTACGCCCAGAAGATCATAATAATCGTCGCTCATAGGATCCCCGAATAAGAGCAGGTTTAATGGCTAGAAACGCTCTGTGCCGCTGGACGTGTCTCAGCAAACACCTGGGGCTTGGCTTGAGGGAGGGAGAGGCGGTGCGTCCGTCAACCAAGGCCCGAAGCTTACCCCCTTGCGCACGAACCTCGTGGCCCATGCGCAAGGGGGTATTTCGATTACTTCTTGTCGTCGGTGACGTCTTCGAAGTCTGCGTCGACAACGCCGTCATCGCCGGCATCTTTTTTCGCATCGGCTTCGGCCGCATTGGCTTGTTGCTCGGCATACATGGCTTCGCCAATCTTCATGGCAGCCTGCATCAAAGCTTGGGTCTTGGCCTGGATGTCTTCGACATCTTCACCCAAAGCTGCTTCTTTCGTAGCGGCAACGGCGGCTTCAATGGCTTCGCGATCGGCGACTTCCAGCTTGGTGCCGAATTCGCTCAATTGCTTTTCAACCATATGGATTGAGCTTTCCGCGCCATTCTTGGCTTCCACCAAATCGCGCTTCTTCTTGTCAGCTTCGGCATTGGCTTCGGCGTCCTTGATCATCTTTTCGATGTCAGCGTCGGACAGGCCGCCATTGGCCTGAATGCGGATCGACTGCTCTTTATTGGTTGCTTTGTCCTTGGCCGAGACCGAGACAATGCCGTTGGCGTCAATGTCGAAGGTCACTTCAATCTGTGGCACGCCGCTAGGTGCGGGTGGGATGCCGACGAGGTCGAACTGGCCGAGCGACTTATTGTCGGCTGCCATGTCGCGTTCACCTTGGAACACGCGGATGGTCACGGCGGACTGATTGTCATCAGCGGTCGAGAACACTTGGCTCTTCTTGGTTGGAATGGTGGTGTTGCGCTCGATCAGGCGGGTGAAGATGCCGCCCTTGGTTTCGATGCCCAAAGACAGGGGCGTGACGTCCAGCAGCAGCACGTCTTTGACGTCGCCTTGCAGCACGCCTGCTTGGATCGCTGCACCCAAAGCCACCACTTCGTCAGGGTTCACACCCTTGTGTGGCTCTTTGCCGAAGAATTGCTTCACGGCTTCTTGCACTTTTGGCATGCGGGTCATGCCGCCGACGAGGACGACTTCGTCAATATCGGCCGCCGTCAGGCCCGCATCTTTCAACGCAGCTTTGCAAGGATCAATTGTGCGCGAAACCAGATCATCGACCAAAGCTTCCAGCTTCGAGCGGGTCAGCTTCAGATTGAGGTGAAGCGGGCCGGTCGCGTCCATCGTGATGAAGGGCAGGTTCACTTCATATTGCGCGGTGGTCGACAGCTCTTTCTTGGCCTTTTCAGCCTCTTCCTTCAGACGTTGCAGCGCCAATTTATCATTGCGCAAATCAACGCCTTTTTCCTTTTTGAACTCGTCGGCCAGATAGTCGACGATGCGCATGTCAAAGTCTTCCCCGCCGAGGAAAGTATCGCCATTGGTGGAGCGCACTTCAAACACGCCGTCGCCGATTTCCAAGACGGACACGTCGAACGTACCACCGCCCAAGTCATAGACAGCGATGGTGCGGTTACCACCCTTGTCCATGCCGTAAGCCAAAGCCGCAGCCGTTGGCTCGTTGATGATGCGCAGCACTTCCAGACCGGCAATCTTACCGGCATCCTTCGTGGCTTGGCGCTGGGCGTCGTTGAAATAGGCAGGCACGGTGATGACGGCCTGGGTCACGGTTTCGCCCAAATAGGCTTCTGCCGTTTCCTTCATCTTGGTCAGGATCATGGCCGAGATTTCAGAAGGGCTGTAATCCTTGTCGCGACCGGTCACATAAGCGTCGCCGCTGGGGCCCTTGGTGATTTTGTAGGGAACCAGATTGATGTCCTTCTTGACCATCGGATCGTCAAACGTGCGGCCGACAAGGCGCTTGATGGCGAAGAAGGTTTGTTCTGGGTTGGTGACAGCTTGACGGCGAGCCGGTTGGCCAATCAGGCGCTCTCCATCTGCAGCAAAGGCGACAACCGACGGTGTGGTGCGCGCACCTTCAGAGTTTTCAATCACTTTGGCTGATTTGCCGTCCATGATGGCTACGCAGGAATTGGTCGTCCCGAGGTCGATACCGATGACTTTGCTCATGTTCTTCTAGTCCCTTAAAAGCGGACACCGATCTTTTTGTCCCCCATGCGGAAGCCCAAAAGAACGGCTATAGTGTTTTGCCAGTAAAATGCCCGTGAGGGGCGCTGAGGCTCATATGGTGTCGCAGTCTGGGACCGCAAGGCTAGAAGGTGAAATGCGTGGGTAGCCAATTACATTCGGGTTTTGACTTCCTTCCCGCCTATCTGGATCGGGCCGAACAGGAGGCGCTGTTGGCGACCCTTCAGCCTTTGATAGAAGCCGCCCCATTCTTTCGCCCCACCATGCCCAAGACCGGTAAAACCTTCAGTGTTGAGATGACCAATCTGGGGTCGCTTGGCTGGGTATCGGACCGCGTGGGCGGCTATCGCTATCAGGCTACCCATCCGGTTACGGGGCTGCCTTGGCCGCAGATTCCCGACGTGCTGCTCACCCTATGGCGACAGGTCGCCAATTATCCGATCCTGCCAGAAGCCTGCTTGGTCAATCTGTATCGGACGGGTGCGAAAATGGGTCTGCACCTCGATGGCGATGAACGCGACCCTAAAGCGCCTGTGGTCTCGGTGTCCTTGGGGGATCAGGCCATCTGGACACCCGCAATAACTGTGATTTCGGCGACGCG
>NZ_NCSQ01000014.1 GCF_002105465.1 Aquidulcibacter paucihalophilus | reverse complement strand
TCAAATGATTTGGGAATCCAGTTTGTCAACAGAACCTAATTAAGCATATGAATTTATATAAATTAGCAGCCATTCTTTTCTTTTTGAGTTCCAATCCGAGCCAGGCTCAGGGTGTTAGACCCGTCGACGTTCAAACCGCTTTTGCCAATGCCGTCATTGCCTGTTCTAAAGCTGTAGGCCGCGATGTAGCGCTTGAAACATCGGATGCACTTGAACAAGGAACCATTACGCCTGCAGACCCCAATAGACCCGCCCTGCTGACAGCCGGCAAGGGCGAGAAACTCTATGACGTTGGCCCAGCCAAGGGGATTGCGGTTATCCTCGTTGATACCGCCAAAAACTGTCGAATCATGGCTTACGGCCCGCGCGTTCTGCCGACCTACGCTTTGGTCGAAAAGGAGCTAAAGGCGCAGTCTAGTCAATGGACAAAAATTCAACAGGAAACAACGCCAGAAGACTTTATCGAACGCTATGAACATGTCGAAAGTGATGGAAGCATCGTCCATGTTTTCTTGATGGGAGGTGAGCCCGGTATGGGCTCTCGAATCTTTCGATTTCCGTTGCTTGGCGCTGATGTGAAGCGTTATCCTGCCAATTATTTGGAAGCCGCAACAGCCGCCTTTGCGGACGGAGCGCTTCAGTGCGCCAAGGCGATGCACCAAGCAATCACACTAGATAGCCTGCCCTCCGAAGAATTGCGCGACTGGACCTTACTCGAACAAAGAACGACTCTTGGTCAAACCTATCGCCGCTATGGCATGACACCGATCAACGACATCGTCAGCTTGTCCTCAACCAGCACGTCCAACTGCTACATTGGCGCGGCGTGGCTGGATGCAGAGGGTGCACTGAATGCTTCTTTGGCAAAGCTGTTGCAAACATTCCCGAGCTTAAAGGAAGTGAGCCGACGCGACCGCAACCATGTCAGAACAATTCTACTGACCTTCAAGGATAGCAATCAAAGTGACGTTTCGTTGGTATTCACTGTGGACAAGATTGGCGGCGTGAGCGCTTCAGAAAAACGAGCAAGATTGACTTTGTTGATCGAAAGGAGCGACCAACAGAGGTAATGGAAGGTGTCCCTTTCAAAATCAGGCCTTTGTGTTTAGGAAGATGGCCATGTCACACAATAGCTTCGGCCATCTTTTCCGTGTCACGACTTGGGGCGAGAGCCATGGGCCAGCGTTGGGCTGTGTGATTGATGGTTGTCCGGCAGGCCTCGCGTTAACACCAGCCGATATTCAAGCCGATCTTGATCGTCGTAAACCCGGGACCAGCCGCTTTGTCACGCAACGCCGCGAAGCCGATGAAGTGCGCATTCTATCCGGCGTTTTTGAAGATGATCGAACAGGTGGCCCAATCACGACCGGCGCACCCATTAGCCTGATGATTGAGAATACCGACCAGCGCAGCAAGGACTATTCCGAAATCCGTGACAAGTGGCGACCTGGGCATGCAGATTACACCTATGACGTCAAATATGGTGTGCGCGATTATCGCGGTGGTGGCCGGTCAAGTGCGCGTGAAACTGCGGCCCGAGTCGCGGCAGGCGCGGTCGCCAGAAAAGTCTTGGGGCCAGATATCACGATCCAGTGCGCATTGATCCAGATCGGCCCTCACAAGATTAATCGCGCCAATTGGGACTGGTCGCAAACGCGCGAAAACCCCTTCTTTGCCCCCGATGCCGCCATCGTGCCTGTGTGGGAGGCCTATCTGGATGAAGTTCGCAAAGCAGGATCTTCGACTGGGGCTGTGCTTGAAGTTGTCGCTTCGGGTGTGCCGGCGGGGTGGGGCGCGCCGATTTATGGCAAACTCGACAGTGATCTGGCTTCAGCACTTATGTCCATTAATGCGGTAAAAGGTGTTGAGATCGGTGCAGGCTTTGCAGCGGCACTGTTGAGTGGTGAGACTAATGCCGACGAAATGCGCCGTGGGCCCACTGGCGAGGTGGTGTTTTCGTCCAATAATAATGGTGGCATCTTGGGTGGCATCAGCACTGGGCAAGACATCATTGCCCGTTTCGCCATCAAGCCAACCTCTTCTATCCTAAACGAAGTCAATAGCTTAAACCGCGACCTTGACGAAGTCTCACTTCGAACCATCGGTCGGCACGACCCCTGTGTGGGAATAAGGGCGGCACCGGTTGGAGAAGCGATGGTGGCATGCGTCTTGGCCGACCATATGCTGCGACATCGTGGCCAAAAAGGTGGTTAGTGCCGATGGGCCCCTCTGATCGACCAGAGCTTTTAGGGCGCGTGTTCATCAGTGATTTTGACTCTCGGCCTGCCCGCGCCTTTGTGCTTGCTGGTATTGGCTTGTTCGGCTTAGCTGGATTTGCAAGCCTCGCCTTGCTTCGGACCGTCCCGCTGGTTCCGCTGCTTTGTATGGCAGCATTGGTCTTTCATTTCGCCCCTGCCCTATGGCCGCGCAAATCAGCAGTCAACTTGACGGCCGATGGCTTTCGCCTTGATGGTCTCGGCCTGATCCCTTGGGAAGCGATTGGGACGGTTACCTATCATGAGCGGCAGATCAATCCGAACCCGAATGCGCGTGTGATAGCCTTGCTAGAAATCGAGCTGATCGCAACATTTAATCTCGCGATTGTGCGCCCAGATACGAACCCACCTTGGCGACGCTTGCAAGCCAGAAACTGGCGTAAAGTCGGCGAAAGCCACCTCACGATCCTTTTGTCTGGTCTTACCGACGGCCCAAGAGATATTCGTCAGGCCTTTGAAGTCTTTCTCGGTTCACCGATCACAGGTCCGCGTGGGTTGATTGCTTGAGCTTAGCCTTGACCATTTTGACAGTGACAAACACCAAAATCGCAGAGATGAGTCCAATCGCGAGATAAAGTTGTCCTTTTTCGCCCGCAACTGTGCCGACAGTGGCGATCAAGACCCACGCAACAAAGGTGTAAGCCAAGGCCGACACCACTATCCAGCGGGCAAACAATCCAAAAGGGACACCAAAAAATCCAGCAGCGATATAGGCAGGAATGCGTGTTCCCGGCACGAAGCGGGCGATCATGAGAGTCTTTCCGGGATTCGCGACGATCTTAGCCCGAACTTGGGCCACACCGGGCTTTTCAGAAAAACGATGCGCCCATTTTTGGGTTTTTCCGGCCCAGCCAAGCCAATATTTCCACAATTCGCTGAGGATTAGGCCAAGTAACATCGCCGCCACGATCAGACGCCCATCAGCCATCTGGTCCATAGCGGGGTGGGCGAATGCGGTAACGGCAGCCAAGACTGCCGCATCTTCTTGAACAAAGGGGGCTATAAAAGCACCTAAAAAAATCAAATAGTCGGCTGGGATCATAGAGGACACAACGCTGACCCGTTAGATCGGGTTACAAGCCAAGCTGTCGAGCAGCCAGATCGCGCATAATTTCTTCAGATCCCCCGCCAATCGCATTGACCCGAACTTCACGATAAACACGTTCAATGCGCGATCCGCGCATATAGCTAGCGCCGCCAAAGATTTGGCTGGCTTCACGGGCACAGAACTCGAGTGTCTCGGTTGCTTGCACCTTTAGCAAACACAGGTCAGCGACCGGCGTTTCGCCTTGGCTGACCCGCCACGCACATTGATCCAACCAGGCGGTCGAGGTGGCGATCTTTTGCACCATTTGCGCCACCTTGTGCCGTACCACTTGATGGTCTGCTAAGCGCTTGCCAAAGGTCTGACGCTGACGAGCCCAGACAACGGCATCTTCCACACAGGCCCGTGCAGCGCTGAGCGCGCCGGCGGCCATGCCTAACCTCTCACCGTTAAAATTAGCCATAATGCCGTAAAAACCACCATTCTCAGCACCAATGAGGTTTTCGGCCGGTACTTCTACATCATCGAAGAAGATTTCAGCTGTATCAGATGCCCACCAGCCCTGCTTTTTCAATAGGTTGCGGGTAACGCCTTTGGCATTTCCATCAATTAGCAACAAGCTGATCCCGCCGGCCCCCGGCCCGCCTGTTCGCACCGCCGTGGTCAACCAATGTGACGTACAGCCACCGGTGATATAGAGTTTTGAGCCATTCACCCGGTAGATATCGCCGTCTCGGACGGCTCGGGTCTGCAAATTGGCAACGTCAGATCCTGCGTCGGGCTCTGTGATCGCAAGACTGATTTGCTGCCTACCGGCCAAAACTTCAGGGGCAATCCTAGCCTTCATTGCCGCATCACCCAAAGCCAAAACCGGTGGCAAACCAATCCCGTGGATCATCAGCGCTGCGGTGATACCACCCGCGCCAATCCGGCCCAACTCTTCGCTCGTAACAATGCCATGGTGCGAGTCATAATCGGGACCACGGCCCGTGCCACCATATTCAACCGGATATCCGGCACCCAGCAAGCCAAAGGCCCCTGCCCGCAGAAACAAATCGCGCGGGATGGCACCTGCTTCATCCCATTGGTCGACATAGGGCATGATTTCGCGGTCAATGAACCGACGCAATTGTGCACGCCACAAACCATGGCTGTCGCCCATGAACGGCGATTTGGGGCGGAGCGAGTCGAAATCGAGCGAGTCAGGCATTCCTAAACTTAAGCAGGCTTTCTCTGCCCTGACCAGTAGGCGCGGCGGGAAAGACTATCCCTAGCTCAATCATCCATCTCTTCGGCAACTTGATAGACCAGTGATTGGCCGCGCCGGGTGATGGTGACATAATCGCCGATGAACAGTCGGTGATCGGCCAGATGGTCCAAAGCCTCGTCTGGCCCTTCGCCGTCCTCGTCATAATGAACGCGCCACCGCCCACCGTTATGGCTTAGCCACCCATCTGCAAATTCTGCTGGATCAGGAGAGAAACGCCGAACCGTACATTTGGCACGATGGGCTTTCCAAGCCTCCAGGTCCAGATGACCATCTGAGCGAAGTGGTGCGACCAACACATAGCCTTGGCGACTATCCCCTTCTGGATAGCCAGCTGCAGGATTGCGGGCGAGACGAAGAATAATGCGCGTGAGTTCAGACATGGCTTGACCTTTCCAATTCTGGATGAAGAGCCCTAGTGGCAGAGCAGCAAAGATGGGGTGGTCGGTGTTTTCAAAAGTGTCCGCGTGACGCCGCCAAACACAAATTCGCGCGCGCGGCTATGCCCATAGGCCCCTGCAACCAAAAGCCCGGCGCTGTGCGTCGTGCAGGCCTTTAGGATTTCACTTGCCGCATCTTTAGAGGCATCGAGCAGGTCGACTTGGGCCTTGATTCCTTGACGGCTGAGCCAATCTTGCAAACGTGCAGGATCGCTTAAGTGCTTGCCTTCATCGTCTAGTGCTCCAACCGACTGGATAATGATAACTTTTCCAGCTTTGCGGAGAAGGGGTAAAGCAGCCTTTGCGGCGCGGCCTGCCTCAACGCTACCGTCCCAAGCGATGAGAGCTGTCCCAGTCAGCTGGCTCATGGCGCTGCGGGGGATAAAAATTGGGGCATGGGCATCCATCATTAAGGCTTCGAAGACAGGCGAAATTGTTGTTTTCCCGCGAACAGTCTCACAGGCAAATAGGACGACATCGCTGAGCGCTGCTCGGCGCGCGAGCAGCCGATCTTGCAACCCAATAAGCCGCTCCACGGTTAGGCCGGGATGCGCTGAGGCCAAGGCATCAACCCGGGATTTCACGTCGGCCCACGCTTGATCATTGCCGTCGCGGGCCGATTGAATGAGACTTGCTGAGGTTGTCGCAAAGGCCCCATCGGCAGACCAAGCCATGAGTTCTATTGGGTCAAGGTGAGCGAAGACACTTGCTACATTGGCATCTACCACATCAGCTAAGGCCAAGCCTTGCTGCAACAGGTCTACATCGGACGCATCGCCACGAAGCGGTACTAGAATTTCAGCTTGAGTCATGTTGCTTCCTCCACCTTTAGAGCTATGTGCGGTGTGGGTTGGGTTTGATTTCGATCCCATCCTACGTCGCCCCGTCTAGTTGCTGAGAAGTCCACTGGTATTTCGGTGTCATTCTCGGCATGAGTGTGTTTCCACGCTTAAGACATGGGGGCGCGCCACAGGCGTGCACAAGTGACAATCAACCGCATGAGACAAATGGCCACACAAGCTCCCGCCTCCCCGCGCAAAAGCGTTAAGTCCGCCCCACCCCGCGCATGGCAGCGCATGTTGTCGGGTCGCCGCTTGGACCTGCTCGATCCCTCGCCGTTAGACATTGAAATTGAGGACATCGCCCATGGGCTAGCCCGTGTTGCGCGCTGGAACGGCCAGACCACGGGCGACCATGCATTTTCGGTAGCGCAGCACAGCCTGATTGTGGAAGAAATTGCCGCATTCATTGAGCCTAGCCTGACACCCCAGGATCGCCTGATGGCGTTGTTGCACGATGCGCCGGAATATGTCGTTGGCGACATGATTAGCCCCTTTAAAAATGCTTTGGGTGTCGATTATCGTGCGTTTGAAGACAGGTTAGAGCGTGCGGTCCATATCCGGTTTGGTCTACCGCCAAAAACACCTGCGACTTTAAAGAAGCTGATCAAGCGGGCAGACCTCGCCTGTGCCTTTTTTGAGGCAACCCAAGTTGCGGGATTTGGCCATGAGGAATCGGTCGGCTTTTTTGGCGCGCCTCCCGCTGGCCTTGCCATTACCATCGATCCTTGGCCTGCCCGACAGGCCCAAACCGCCTATGTCGCTCGTCATCAGGCATTGATCAGCCAGATTGATGCGCAAACTCTGCGCCAACGGCACAAGAAGGCTATGTAATGCCCTTTATCTCAGTCTGTTCCCTCGCCCTGGTCCCATCCACCGTCACGCGGTTACGGCCTTGGGGCATGATCACGCTCTTAGACCCGTCGAGCATGATTGAAACACCGGAGGGCCTGTCACCTGACACGCATCTGCGGCTAGGTCTCAATGACGTTACCTATGTGCAGGAAGGCTTGATTACGCCTGCCGAAGCCCATGTTGCGGCTATTTTGGACCATGTGCAGGCATGGGATCAGGCCGCGCCATTGGTGATACATTGCTGGGCCGGTGTCTCACGCTCCACCGCTTCTGCCTTTATCGGTGTCTGCGCTTTGAACCCAGAGGTTCCCCCGCTGAGAATTGCGCACTATATCCGCGAGGCCTCCCCCACTGCGACCCCCAATCGTCTTTTGACGCGTTATGCCGATGATGTTTTAGGGCGCGGCGGGGCGATGGTTGATGCCGTTGACGCAATCGGCCGTGGCGAAGATTGCTGGGAAGGTGTAGCCTTCGACTTACCAGCCCGGTGGGAGCCCTAGCATGAGTGCCACGCAACGCGTCATTATCGGCCTATCCGCCGTCGTCGTGGCAGCAAGCGGCAAAGGCCCTGAAGTTCTTTTGAGCGGCGCTCCTGGTGCCATCGGCCTACCCTTCGGAAGTTTTGATCCTATTGGACACCGCACCTTCGAATTGGCGGTACGGGACTTTGTAACATCACAGACAGGCTTTGCGCTCGGCTATGTCGAGCAGCTTTACACCTTTGGCGACAAAGGCAGAGAAGCGCCCTTGGCCGATATGGGTCAATCTTCTGACGCTGATCGTGTGGTGTCCGTGGGCTATATTGCCTTGGCGGGCAGCATTGATGAAGGCCAGCGGCGCGCCGGCGTGTGGGCCGACTGGTACCGATTTTTCCCGTGGGAGGATCGGCGGAGCGAGGCGGGAATACGCGCCCTCGAACTTCTTCTGCCTGACCTGAAAGCTTGGGCGACCACGACAGAGCGACAAAGCCGAGTTGCCATGGCATTCGGCCTGCACAGCCAATCTTGGCAGGAATCTCAAGTTTTGGATCGATTTGAACTTCTCTATGAAGCGGGCTTGGTTCATGAGGCCCAGCGTGATCGGGCCAAGGGCCAAGTACTGGCTGCGCCACCAGCCGAGCGCACGTATGTGGGCGAGCCTTTAGTCTCTGATCATCGCCGTATTTTGGCCACCGCCATGGGCCGATTGCGCGCGAAAATCCGCTATCGTCCGATTGTATTCGATCTCGCCCCTGCCCGCTTTACATTGAGTGAGCTCCAAGACTTGGTTGAGGCTTTGTGCGGCGTTAAGCTACACAAGCAAAACTTCCGCCGCACACTGGAACGCTCAGGTCTTGTGGAATCGACAGGGGCGATGCACGCTGAAACGGGTGGTCGCCCGGCCATGCTGTTCACGCGCAGTGCCGTAAGCCGGCAAGCCGGGGCCACGGGTCTTAGTTTACCGCTCGCCAAGCGCTAAAGCACTTCATCCAAGGCCCCTGCGAAGCGGGAACATGAATAGTGTTTGACAGACCCTTATGCTCACACTAAGTATAAGTGCCTAAGCCAAATGGGGCTGTCGCTCTAGGCGTAAGACACTAATGCTCAGATTGAGTATTAGTGATCAGGAGATTGAGAATGGCCGTTCTGAATTTACGTGCGAAACCGGCTCACAACAGCAAGGCAACCGGTGCAGCTAACCAGCTTTCCCCGGCTGCAGCGCGAGGTTTGGTCTATGACGCGGCTGTCAAGGCAGAAACAGACCACCTTTACGACATCGTGCGCCATGTCATCACTCCCCTAGAATGGCCAGCCTATGCGCCCTTGATCGCGGCGATTAACCGTCTGAAGAAAGAGCGCGATGCCGTTATTCTTGCACATAATTATATGACGGCAGAGATTTTTAATTGCGTTGGCGACTTTAGGGGCGATAGCCTTGGTCTTGCCCGCGAAGCCGCTAAAGTTGCAGCCAAAGTAATTGTGCAGGGTGGCGTCCATTTCATGGCCGAAACCTCAAAAATCCTCTCGCCTGAGAAGACGGTGCTGATCCCGTCGATGAAAGCTGGTTGCTCGCTAGCCGCTTCGATCACCGGCGAAGACGTACGGCTGATAAAATCCCGCTATCCCGGCCTCCCGGTAGTCACCTATGTCAACACGACCGCGGAAGTAAAAGCCGAGAGCGATATTTGCTGTACCTCATCCAATGCCATCCAAGTTGTGGAAGCAATCGCGAAAGACTGGGGCGTCGATCAGGTCATTATGCTGCCAGACGAATATTTGGCCAAAAATGTTGCTGCGCAAACGGGTATCAAAATCATCTCATGGAAGGGCAAATGCGAGGTGCATGAGCGTTTTACCGCCGATGATATTGCCGAGATTCGTGCTTCTCACCCCGGTGCCATCATTTTGGCCCACCCCGAGTGCCCGCCTGAAGTGGTGGCCGCCTCGGACTTCATTGGTTCGACAGGGGCAATGAGCGACTATGTTCAGGATTATAAGCCCCAGAAAGTAGTCTTAATCACCGAATGCTCCATGAGCGACAATGTCGCTGTGGCCAATCCGGATGTGGAATTCGTCAAACCCTGCAATCTATGCCCGCATATGAAGGTGATCACGCTGGAAGCCATTTATGACGCGCTGAAAGAGATGCGGTACGAAGTGGTGGTCGATCCCGACATCGCCGCGCGTGCCAAGCAGGCCGTTGATGCCATGTTGGCCATTCCCCCCGCTCCAGCAGGTAAGTTTGATCCCACGCGACAAGTACCTGACTCTTTGGAATTGATCTGAGGTGGACACACAACGCCTGAAGGACGGTAGTGTCCTGATCATCGGAGCGGGTCTGGCTGGCCTGTTCCTCGCCCTGAAGCTTGCGCCGCGCCCCTGTGTGGTGGTTTCACCCGCCCCCTTTGGGCAAGCAGCATCGAGTGCTTGGGCACAAGGTGGCTTGGCCGCCGCCCTGGCCCCGGAAGACAGCGCCCAAAGCCATGCGAAGGACACCATCGCGGCAGGCGCAGGTTTAGTCGACCCGATTATCGCCATGCTGATCGCCAAAGACGGGCCTGCACGCGTGCGCGATTTGCTGGAATTGGGGGTGGCCTTTGATCGCCGAGAAGATGGCAGTCTAGCCCTGTCCTTGGAAGCGGCACACAGCTACGCGCGCGTTGCCCGCGTTGCAGGCGATTTAGCCGGCCGCGAAATCATGTCTAATCTGATCAAAGCCGTGCAGGCTTGCGACCACATTACTTTGGTTGAAGGCGTTGCTGCGCGCGCTCTTCTGCAAACTGAAACTGGGCGCGTCGGCGGTATTTTGGCGATGAATGGTAAGCCGATCCGCCTTGAAGCGGAAGAAACTGTGCTGGCAACTGGTGGCTCAGGCGGCCTGTTCCGCGTTACCACCAATCCTGTAGAAGCAGCGGGCCAAGGCCTCGGCATGGCGGCGCGTGCTGGCGCCCTGGTGGCTGACGCGGAGTTCATCCAATTCCACCCCACCGCCATGGATTTAGCGCGTGACCCAGCCCCACTGGCAACCGAAGCTTTGCGCGGGGATGGGGCGCACTTGGTGAACCAAGACGGCACGCCTTTCATGAGTGCTTATCATCCCCTCGCCGACCTTGCACCGCGCGATCAGGTTGCGCGCGCGGTGGCAAGCGAAATTCAGGCGGGTCGAGGTGCGTATTTGGATTGTCGCACAGCCATTGGGGCAGGCTTCCCCGAGCACTTCCCAACGGTGTTTGCCGCCTGTGCGGCGGCTGGCATTGACCCGCGCAATGATCTGATCCCAGTTGCGCCTGCGGCCCATTATCATATGGGGGGCATCGTTACCGACGTTTGGGGCAAAACCACGCTAGACGGGCTTTCTGCTGTTGGGGAATGCGCTTCCACTGGCGTGCATGGGGCCAATCGCTTGGCGTCTAACTCACTTCTTGAAGCGGTAGTCTTTGCCCATCGGGTTGCAGAGCGCTTGCGCGAAACATCCTTGAGCGGACAGGCGGGCGGTGATGCACCTTCGATCTTGCCCTTGCCGAAAGAGGCGAGGCAGCTTTTGCGAAGTGAGATGACCGCTAAAGCAGGTGTTGTGCGTGATGCGGCAGGTCTGACCAGCCTTATTGACATGATCCAAGACCTGAAAGCCCAACATGGGTCTACCAATGAATTGATCACCGCCAGCCTGATTGCGGAGGGCGCCTTAGCGCGGCAGGAAAGCCGTGGCGGACATTATCGCAGCGACTTCCCACATGAACTCACCCCTGCGAAGCGCAGCTTCGTCACCTTGGACATAATGCGATGACCTATTTGCCCGATGTGGTACTTGAGCCGATTGTTCGCTTGGCGCTCGCCGAAGATTTGGGGCGGGCGGGCGATGTCACCACGTTAGCGACCATTGACCCCGACCTAGAAGTCCAATGGGTATTGCGGGCGCGCAGCGCCGGCATCTTAGCTGGCCTTGATGCGGCCTCTCTTACGCTGCGCCTGATTGATCCTAGTGCGACCCTCATGCCGCGCCTGCCCGAAGGGGCGGTTCTAGCGGCCGGTGATGTGATCGCCACTTTAAGCGGCAAAGCCCAAAGCCTGTTGATGGCAGAGCGGGTGATGCTGAACTTCCTTGGACCCTTGTCTGGAATTGCAAGCCTAACAGCCCGCTTTGTCGAGGCGGTAAAGGGCACCAATGCCAAAATTACCTGCACGCGCAAAACCACACCGGGCCTGCGCGCACTTCAGAAAAAGGCGGTGCGGTTAGGCGGCGGCTCTAATCATCGGTTTGGCTTGGATGATGCCATTCTGATCAAGGATAATCATGTAAGCGCTGCCGGCGGCATCATCCGAGCCTTAACCCGCGCCAAAGCCTATGGCGGCCATTTGCTGCCCATCGAAGTAGAAGTCGACAGCCTGCAGCAATTGGAAGAAGCCCTGCCCTTTGCGCCTACCTGCATCATGCTGGATAATTTCAGTTTGGAGGACTTAAAGGCCGCTGTGGTGCGCGTGGCTGGGGCTGTGACCCTGGAAGCCTCTGGCGGGGTGACTCTCTCAACCGTGGGCGAAATTGCCGCCACTGGGGTCGACTATATCTCGGTCGGGGCCCTCACCCATTCCGCCCCCTGTACCGATCTGGGGTTGGATGAGGGCTAACCGGTCCTTCGCGCCAGAAAGACCCCTCCGACCATCAAAACAAGGCCTATTGCCCGCGTTAGGTTCAACGGATAGCGCTGCGCCCCGAAGAGGGCGAAGTGATCAATTGCGGTCGCGCTGACCAATTGACCGAGCAGAACCAGAAAGATTGCATTTCCAACCCCGATGCTGGGTGCGGCGAGCGTCACCGATAGGACGTAAAACGCAACCAATAGCCCACCGAGCCAAAAGCTGAGGGGCGCGACAGGTCTAAACGGATTGGTGGTGCCGGTCGCCAAAACCACAAGGCCTGTCGCAATGGCGCCGACGATGAAGAGAACAAAGGCTGCGGCAACGGGGCTCCCAAGGCGCACGCCCAGACCGCTATTGAGAGCCGCCATAATGGGGATACCAAAACCCGCAAGCAGCATCAGAACCGACAGCCAGATCGGTGCTGCCCCGCCGCTCATGTCTTAGCTCGCCTTTCGGTCACGGTCCGTCCGCCAATTCCCCAATTGTCGGTTTCAACTTCGTCGATAATGACAATCGTGGTTTCGGGGTTCTTATTGAGCTCAACCCGCAAGAGCTCTGTCACCCCGGCAATCAGGGCGGCCTTCTTTTCGGGCGTCAGTCCGTCGGGGGTCACTTTGATGTTTACAAAGGGCATGATCACTCCTTTTCCGCCGATCATGCTCGAGAATGTTGCTGCTTTCGGCAAGCCCCTACTTCTAGCTTCGGTGTTTATTGCCGGAGGCGAAGTGGCACATTGGCACCACCCGCCTGGTTGCCAACACCAGTCGGCACAGGGACGGGTGAGCCCTCATAATCTGAGTTAATGATCAGTCGCGTATTGTTGCAAAGATTGATGTTTCGCGCGACAATGACGCTCCATTGCGACCCCTCGGCCACCTCACCTGTCGCACTTACCTGAAGGCGCGTCATGGGTAGATATATGGTCCCCAAGAGCTTATCGACATTGCTTGAAGCAATCGTGAAATTGGCATAATTGCCGCGTGTCGAAGCGATTACAAAACCAGCCCACTGGCCAGAACGTCGACCAGACAGGGACACGCTGCTATTCTGGCTAGCGTCCAGCGCATTGCCCCCAGTGAACATCAACAAGACATCCTCCCCTTCAAGTCGGCTCTGCCCTCGAAGCTTCAAACCCTTGCAGAAGTAATGTTCTCCTGGCAGCAGTTTGAGAACAGACGTCCCAGTCATGTTGTATTCAATGCGATGGATGCCGGGTGATAAAGTAACCGTATCTGCTGACGTCACAAACTGCCCGCCGTCAGGAACAGTGGTGCAATCGGCGGGCGGGGCAATGGTGCGACTTCGGAAAGGGTCATTAATCTTCAGAGCCCCACTATTGGCTGCTGGGGTGAAACCTGAACCGGTCGCCACCCCTGTTGCGCGGGGACTGCCAGCCTCAACCGGGGCCGTATTTCTGAGCTCAAAGTCACTGTTGGAATGGACAATGCAATTTCGAGCGCGAATGCTGCTGTTGTTTGCGGCTGTTATCCCTTTGCCACCGACTGTTGCATCATCACCGATAACGCAAAGGGGCTGAATCTGCATGGATTCCGCAATTGCTTTCACTTCAATTCGAAACCCCCCAGGGGGAACTAGGTCCCCAAAGAACGACGGTCGCAGCGCAAGCCCTTCAACCGTATAGGTGCCATCGCTGCCTTGTGTTGCGTTGAATGAAACCGTCGCACGATTGGCGAATTCGCCGACTTGCGCCATGGCAAAGCGTTCTACATCCGTTTTGGATTGCCGGGCACTTGACCCTACCAAGGTAAGATTTTGTGCGCCTGAAAGTGCGGCAGCATCGGCAGCGGTTTGCATAAGGGCTCTTTCGCGACCTAGGGCGACAAACTAGCTCGCCATCGCGACAAGCATGGCCAGCGGGATTGCAGCAATGGCAACGGTCACAGCCATATTGCCTGACTGCGTTCGATCCTTTTTCAACCCGTCGACAGATCGGAAGAAAAGCATTTTAGACACAACATGATGAAAACAAGGCCAAAGCTACCCCTGAAACCTATTTAATCGAATTGTAGTTAATGCCGCCCAAACGCAAAGATCATTTTCAAAGAGAAAATCGATATTTTATTTGAATTTATTCAAATCTTGGTGATGCCTACTTGAGGATCAGGACCGAATTTGTTCCGCCAATCATCGAAATTGTTTAAGTGAGATCGAGATTGCGAACAAAGCGAAGAAAAGCGGATTGAAATGCCTGCGGGTCTTCAAGGAAAGCCGCATGGTTGCCTTTGAAAAACTCAACCCGTGCATGGGGGACTTTCTCTGCCGCCCGCTTAGAGCGTGACCAGGCAACAATTTGGTCTGACTTAGCCCATGCAAATAGGACGGGCAGGTTGAGTGCCTGAGCCCTTTCGGCCAAATTTGCATCGACTAGTCCAAAACTATGCCATGCTTGCGCCAGGATCGGCGCCATCTCAGGTCCAGCGGCAACGATGCGAGCGCGCTGGGCATGCGCTGCCGGGCCCGACAAAACCAACCGATAGTAAAGTTCAAATGCTTGGGGAAACCAGCTTGCGCCCCGGGCACCGGCTTTGAAAAACGCGACCAACAGCTTGATTACATGGGTCGCAACCAGATCTAGCGGGGCGAGCCCACCAGGATTGCATAACACCAAAGCCGACATGGCTTCTGGCTGATCGTGACCAGCGATCAAAGCCGCCGCCCCACCGATAGAATTCCCAATAATGATAGGCTTGGCCTTACCAAACAGAAGCGGCAATAGTGCCAACAAAATCGCAGCATACCGCTTGGCGCTTGCAGGCACTCGGCTTGCATCCACGGGACTGGCCCCGTGGCCTGGCCAATCCACGCAGACGACTTCAAAGCCCTGAGGCACTAAAGCCTCTGCTAAATTCTCAAAGTCACGTCCACCATGGGCTGTCGCATGTAAACACAAGACGGGTGTGCCGGCTCCACGACGCGAAACGGCAACACGTGTCCCCGCAGCTTCCACAAAGTCATAGGGCTTTTGAACACCCACAGCGGCGCGAAACGAGTGTACTGGAAGACGAGATTGGTTCATACTCAAATAAGTGATATGAATATCACTTAATGTCAAGTTCGCGGGACAAGCCAATGAAAAATCGAAAGTCGGGGCGCGCGGAACTTCTCAAGGCCGCCCAGCTTGAATTTGAAGATCACGGGTTTGACGGCACACAAACAAATGCGATTGCGCGGCGGGCGGGCTATGCTCCGCAAACCTTCTACCGGCACTTTCCAGATAAAAAGGCGATTTTTCTGGCCATTTATCTGGACTGGACTCAAGCAGAGGCGCAGGGCTTGGCCAAAGCCGATACCATCACAGCCATGATCGACACGCTTTTAAGCCATCATGTCGCGCATCGTTTGTTTCGCCGCTCGCTGCGGCAGCTTACGTCGACAGATCCTGAAGTTGCCGCCGTTCGGGCACAGTCGCGGCAACAACAAATGAGCGCTCTAACGAGCCGCTTTCCACATCTTTCCAATCTTGAAGCTTTGACTTTGATTTTTACGCTTGAGCGCCTCTGTGACGCCTGGGCAGAGGGTGAGTTTGAAGCCTGCGGCATTAGCAAGGAACAAGCACGGTCTTCCATGAGTGCGATCTTAACGAGCGCCTTGCGAGCAGCGCCCAAGATGGGATAGTCAGCCGCGATGGCATATCGACCTACCCGCCACTTCCCAGCCAAAGGCCCACCCGCGCTGAGCCAAGAAGAGCAAGTCTATATTCGCGACTTGGTTTTCTATGAGGACGATGCGTTGATCGCTTTTAACAAGCCTTCGGGCCTTGCCGTTCAGGGCGGATCGGGTGTGAAACGCGACATTGATCGGCTGCTGGCTGCTTTCGCAACTCGCAAAGGTCGAAGGCCGAAACTTGTCCACCGTCTAGATCGGGAAACATCGGGGCTATTGATTGTCGCCAAAACCAGCTCTGCTGCGGCACATTTATCAGCCCAATTTGCTGGAAGACAGCTTCACAAGCGCTATCTGGCCCTGGTCAGTGGCTTGTTGGCCGACAAGCAAGGCCACATTGACTTGCCATTGGTCAAAATCAAATCGGCTGGCATTGACCTGATGCGCCCTGCCACTGCCGGAGATGGGGAAATACAAACTGCCCTTACCGCCTACCGGGTGCAGGCTGCGGCTCCCGCTGCTTCCTTGGTAGAAATTAGTCCCCAAACAGGGCGCATGCACCAAATCCGAGTGCACTTTGCTGCAATTGGCCATGCGCTTGCAGGCGATACAAAATATGGCGGACTAGTGATGCTCGCCAATAAGCCCTGCCCGCGCTTGATGTTGCATGCTGAAGCGTTGGACTTCACGCACCCCAAAACGGGTGAACCCATGCACCTTCACGTCCCACCACCGGACGATTTTTCCGATTTTGTTCGCGCGGTTATTCCCAATTGCACAAGCGGGCAGGCTTAGCCTGCCGCTTGCGCATCCTCACCGCGTTCGCGCTTAGCCCGCAGCCGCGCCAAGGCGCTGGCATAGGCTTTTGCCGACGCCACCAATGTATCGGCGTCAGCGGAGCGTGCCGTTACGAAGCGACCATGCTCGCTCAAACGCACCGAGACCTCGGCTTGTGCATCTGTGCCCTCGGTGACCGCATGGACCTGATAGAGGTCCAAGACAGCGCTATGGGGAACGAGCGCTGAAATCGCGTTAAAGACCGCGTCAACCGGTCCATTCCCGCGCTGGGTTGTCCAAGCAGATTTTCCATCAATTTCGAGGTCAATTTCAGCAGTTTGCGGTCCATCTGTCCCCGCAACAACCCGAAGACGCAAAACTTTGATCGCGTCGTCAAAATGGGCGGCTGCATCATCAACCAAAGCAATGATGTCATCGTCATAGACGTGTTTCTTCCGGTCGGCGAGCGCTTTGAACCGGCCAAACGCGTCTTGGAACGCATTATCAGACAATTCATAGCCCATATCGCGGAGCTTATCCTTGAATGCGTGGCGGCCCGAATGCTTGCCCATGACTAGATTGGTCGCCCCTTGGCCGACGTCTTCAGGCCGCATAATCTCATAAGTCTGGGCATGCTTCAGCATACCATCTTGATGGATGCCACTTTCATGCGCGAAGGCATTCTTGCCGACAATCGCCTTGTTATACTGGACAGGGAAGCCGGTTATCCGGCTTACCATTTTGGACGCCATCATCAGACGTGTCGCATCCACACCAGTCGCATAGGGCATGCCATCGCCGCGGACGCGGAGTGCCATAATGATTTCTTCTAGCGCGGCATTACCCGCGCGCTCACCCAAGCCATTAATCGCGCACTCAATCTGGCGCGCGCCGCCTTGAACAGCTGCCAAGGAATTGGCAACTGCGAGACCCAAATCATTGTGGCAATGCGCGGAGAAGATTACATCATCGGCACCGGGTACATTGGCGATCACATCGGCAAACAAAGCGCCATACTCAGTGGGGAAAGAATAACCAACTGTATCGGGCAGATTGATGGTGGTGGCACCTGCACGGATCGCCGTCTCCACCGCGCGCAACAAAAAGTCGCGCTCTGTGCGGGTGGCATCTTCAGCAGACCATTCGACATCATCTGTGTAATTGCGGGCTAGAGAGACGGAACCATGGATGGCTTCAAGCACGGCTTCTGGTTCCATCTGAAGCTTATGCTTCATGTGAATCGGTGAGGTTGAAATGAAGGTATGGATCCGCTTCAAAGGTGCCGGACGCAACGCCTCCGCGCAACGCTCGATATCCTTCGCCCCGGCCCGTGAAAGACCACAGACCGTGCTCGTTTTGATGGTGCGCGCAATGGCTTGAACCGCGTCAAAGTCTCCCTGGCTGGCAATCGGGAAACCTGCTTCAATAATGTCAACGCGCATGTCTTCGAGCAATTTTGCGAGCTCGATCTTCTCATCATGCGTCATAGAAGCGCCGGGCGACTGTTCGCCATCGCGCATAGTGGTGTCAAAGATACGGATAGATTGGGTCATGATGTTGTGTGGCCTGATTTGCTGAAGATTTGAAGAGCGGGCCTTTGCTGGCCCTTCCGGCGCTTTACCCCTGAGCGCCGTCCCTCAGCCAATTGGCTTAGCGACTCTTGCGCGCCCAAGGGCTGATAAGCAGCCCGGCTAACTTCAGATTAAGTCGACCTGCATCCAGAAGAAGCGAGCCTGCCCGTTGGGCCAAATCATATTGCGCAGCCGCAATCTCCTGCCCAACCCGCAGGGTTGCAGCAAAATCTTTTGAGCTCATTCCAATAAAGGGAAAATTCTTGCGCATGATATGACGGTTCACCTCTTTGACAGCAAATTAATCCAAAAGATCAGTTCAATCAAGGCCCTCTTGCGCTTGGCCTCGCGTTAACATCGGGCGCACCACCAAGACCAGCAAGAGATAGATGATGACAGCAGCAACAAAGAACCAAATCGCGCCTTGATTTTCGCCCTTTAACACTTCGCCCACGCCATGCGCCCCAAAGGCCACAAGGCAGATTTTTGGTAAGATCCCAATGCCTGTACCACCAACAAACGACGTCAAACGGACCTTGGCCGCGCCTAACGCCATATTGCAGACGATAAAGGGTCCTGAGGGAACCAAGCGAATGATGAGACTGGCTAGAAAGCCATTCTTGCCAATGAAGGAAAGTGCGCGGCCGCCCCGACCGCCGAGCAGTTTTGATAGGGCTGTAGCGCCCCCTGCCCGCCCTAACAGGAAGCCAACTTGGGCGGATACCAAGGTGGCAATCCAACTCAGGACAACGCCCTCCGCAGGGCCAAAGACAGCAACGGTCGCGGCAATCAACACAACTTGCGGCGCGCCAATAAAGGCCAATGTGATGAAGGTTCCCGTAACTGCTGCCGGTGCCCACCAAGAATCACGGAGGCCACGCAGAAACTGAGCAATATTGCCTTGATCTAAATCGATGAACATCATGCCTGCGGTCAGGACAAGTCCAGCAATCGAGAACAGGATGAAGGCAACCCAGACGGCGCGGGCAGCAGTTGAGTCCATCTCAGTGAAAAAACGATAAAAGCGGTCTAGCCAGCCTGACATGGCCTTAGCCCCGGTCGCGCAGCAAGCGCCCCTGCTCGCGCTTCCATTCCCGCTCTTTCGTGGAATCACGCTTGTCGTGATCCTTTTTGCCTTTGGCGAGCGCCAATTCCAATTTCACCATCCCACGCTCGTTGAAATAGAGTTTTAAGGGGACGACGGTGCGGCCCTCGCGATCAACGGCAGCGAACAATTTATTGATCTCGCGTTCACGCAACAACAGTTTGCGCTTGCGTCGTGGCTCATGGTTGAAGCGCGATGCTGGGCCATATTCTGGCACATAGGAATTGATGAGCCATACCTCACCATGCTCGGGGCTTGCATAGCTTTCCGCAATATTCGCGCGGCCAAGGCGAAGGCTCTTGACCTCCGTGCCCGTCAATACAAGCCCAGCTTCATAGGTATCTTCAATGTAATAATCAAAGCGTGCACGCTTGTTTTCAGCGATCAACTTGCGGGGTTGTTCTGGGCGCATGGCCTAATTGCCTCGTAACGCCCCGG
Organism: Aquidulcibacter paucihalophilus; assembly: GCF_002105465.1. GTDB lineage: Bacteria > Pseudomonadota > Alphaproteobacteria > Caulobacterales > Aquidulcibacteraceae > Aquidulcibacter > Aquidulcibacter paucihalophilus. Next base: position 36,916 of record NZ_NCSQ01000014.1, on the reverse strand, counting down.
CTGCGATCATGGCCGTTTGTACCGCAACGCGAGTTGCAGGAATGGGGGGCACCAACGGCAGACGCAAGTCTTCCGCACATAGACCCAACGTCGCCATAGCAAATTTTGCAGGCCCCGGATTAGGCTCGAGAAATAATGCACGTTGCAAGGGGTCGAGCTTTTGGTTCAAAGCGCGTGCTTCTGCCAGCTGACCAGATGCCAAGAGGGCCTGCAATTGCGCGCATTCTTTGGGCATGATGTTTGACAAAACCGATACACAACCCACCGCCCCATAAGCTGCAAAACCCAAAGCTAAATTATCGTCGCCCGCAAAAATGGAGAAGGGCTTGGTGATGCGCGCCAAATGTAAGGCCGTGCGCGATGGATCGCCCGCGCTGTCCTTCAAAGCAACCACATTGGGATGTTTGGCAATTTCAGCCATAGTATCCGGGAGAATATCAACATTGGTGCGACCGGGAATGTTATAGACCATGATCGGCAAATCGACGGCATTACCAAGTGCGTTAAAGTGGGCAATCAGCCCCGCTTGACTGGGTTTATTGTAATAAGGGGCCACAATCAGCGCCCCATCTGCACCGGCTTTCTTAGCAACTTGCATATGGCGAATCGCGGCTTGTGTGTCGTTAGAGCCGCAGCCCGCCAGCACAGGCACACGCCGGTTGGCCGCTTCGATCGCCAGATCAAACAAGTGCCAATGTTCAGCATCATCTACTGTTGCGCTCTCGCCAGTGGTACCAACCGGAATGATTCCGTTGACGCCATTTTCAATCTGGCGCTCAATCAAGGCTTGGAAGGACGCGTCATCGACCTTGCCATCTTTGAAGGGCGTGATCAGGGCGGTGTAAACGCCTTTAAAAACCGTCATGGGTCGTACTGGCCTAGCTGAAATTTGAGTGGGTCGTGAATGCCCTTCTCGACCGCAATTCACATGGATGCAAGACCAAAGGGCAGACCAAGGGGCGTACACAAGGCTGTGCTTGCCGTGATTTTTTCATACATACGACTAGGTTCAATGAGATTTGGTCGCTAGACACAGGGTGTGATTCCCAAGATTAACCCTTTCTATTCCTACTAGTGGGCCGCTAGGCCGCGATGCGACGACAGCCCTCCCCCAATTTGCGCTGAACTTCGCTGGAGTTTTTGAATGTCTGTGTATGACACGCGTAAAGCTGCTTTGGCCCTCATTGTGACGGGCCTTTTGACTTCGAGCCCCATGGTGTCGGGTATGGCATCCGCCCAAGAGACGCCGACGCCAACGCCAGTTCCCGTGCCTGTTCCCACTTCTGTGCCGGTTGATTTTGCAGCGGCCCCAGTCCCGACAACTCCAGTTGAAGTGCTCAGAACAGCCTTGCGGGCCGCTGAACGCGGCGATTGGAGTTATGTGCGCGCCACCATGGCGACCACCCGTGACGCACGTATTCGCAATTTCCTATTGTGGCGCTTAGCGACGGCGGAGTCTAACCCAGCTAGCTTTGACGAGTTGCGCCAAGCATTGGACCAGTTACCCTTCTATCCAAGCCGTCAATCCATACGCATCCGGGCAGAACAGCGCCTCGTTTTGACCTCGCTGACACCGCAGGCCAAGCGCGCCTTTTTGGAACGCAAGGAACAAGGTCTTGACCACAATGGTCCCATTTCTGGTGAAGGAAAACTGGAACTCGCCGCCGTCTTGTTCGCTCTGGGTGAACGAGACCAAGCAAAGCGCTTCTTGTCAGATGGGTGGCGCAATCACCGCTTTGATAGTGCAAGCCAAGCCAATTTTCTGGTCCGCTTCGGAAGCGAACTCACCACCGAAGATCATGATGCCCGCGTCGATTTCCTGTTATGGACCGACCGCGTCACCCAATCGAAACCGCTATGGCCTTTAATGAGCGAGACCGGCCGCCTTAACGCGCAGCGTCGTGTTGGCATTGCGGCAGGCGACACCGTGACTTTGACCGGTGTCAGCCTTGATGACCGGGGCATTCAGTATCAGCGCGTCCGCAATCTGCGTCAGGCCGGGCGTCGGGCCGAAGCCCTTTCTCTGCTTACCCAAATTGATTCCCGTGGCTTACCAGAGCCTGGTCAGGATTTAATCTGGACCGAGCGGCGCAATCTTCTAAACGAAGCCATTGTGACTCGCGATTGGCAATCTGCTTATCGCATTGCTTCGACCCATGGTTATCAGCGGGGGGAGCGCTTTGCCGATGGCGAATTTGTGTCGGGATGGGTGGCTCTGCGGTTTTTGAACCAACCCAATGTGGCACTTGAGCATTTCAAACGGCTGGAAGGCGGCGTGAGAACGCCAGTTTCGCGCGCGCGGGCTGCCTATTGGCTGGGTCGCACCGCAGAAGCCTTGAACCAACCAGATGTTGCGCAAAACCATTATCGGACTGCAGCAGCCTTTCCGACGGTTTATTATGGGCAATTGGCCGCGGTCGAAGTGGCCGAGTCCATGGGTCAAGCCGCACAATTGACCTTGCCGCCAGAAAAGAAAGCGACCCAAGAAGATCGCGACCGCTTGAACAGCCGTACCATGATGGCGATCATCAATTTGCTTTCAGATGCGGGCGAGAACCAATTTTTCCGCCAGTTTGCGCTGGCACTAGATGATGAACTTGATACCGAGGGCGAGCACCAAGCGCTTTCTGAGTATGCGCGCGCGAAGGATGAACCAGCGCTCGCGGTCCGGGTTGCCAAAGCGGGCCTTAATCGCGGCATTTTGGCAACTGAGGCCGCCTATCCCCTCATGCCAATTCCCCGAATTGTTGGGTATGGCCAGATAGAAGACGCCTTTACCTTGGCGATTACCCGCCAAGAGAGCGAGTTCAACACCCGTGCCGTCTCCTCTGCCAATGCGCGTGGGCTGATGCAATTCTTGCCAGCGACTGCTGCAAGCCAAGCGCGCCGTATGGGTTTAGAGCATGAAACAAGCTGGCTGATCACGCGCCCTAACCATAATGTGACCTTAGGCTCTGCCCATTTGTTTGACTTGGTCAATAATTTCTATGGGTCTTATGTTATGGCCGCTGCGGCTTATAATGCTGGGCCGGGGCGTCCACGCCAATGGGTACAGACCTATGGTGAATTCCGCGAGACCGATCTTGAGACCGCCATTGATTGGGTGGAGAAAATCCCCTTCTCTGAAACCCGCAATTATGTTCAGCGCGTTCTGGAGAATATCCAAGTCTATCGGGCACGCTTGAACGGTGGTTCCGCCCCGATTGGCATCGCCGATGACCTACGTCGCGGTCGGCGGCCACCACCAATCTTCAACGTGACGATTGCACCGGGGGCAGATCAGCCCGGCGGGCCACCCCTTGAGGCAAGCCCGCAAGCTGAAACCCCTGCCGCCGACTCCAAGCCGTCACAGGAACAACCCTAACCGGCTTGGCGATAAAGGAGAGTCCCGTCAGGGCGACGATCCACAGCGGCTTTCCCGCGCGCAAGCAAACAATTGAGGTGGGCAATTGCCTCGCCAGTCGCCATGCCCAACACTTCCCCGCCTATTGGGCGCTTGAACAAAGGCGAGAAGCAATCAATCACGCGACGCGGCGTTGCGAGCCAATCGGCCAGTCGCGCTAGAGCCGTCTCATGATTGTCGATCAAATCGTCCAAGCGCTTGTGTAGCCCATAAAAGGGCTCATTGTGCGCAGGCAGCACCAAGACATCTTCAGCAATGACTTGTTTGAGTTTATGGCAAGAATTGATCCAATCGGTCATTGGATCGCCATTTGGCTCTGTCGGGAAAACGGATACATTGGACGAAATACGCGGCAAGACCTGATCACCAGAGATCAAGACCTTCAAGTCTGGCTGGTAGAGGCAGACATGCTCGGGAGAATGGCCACACCCTGTGACCACCTGCCAATCTCGGCCTCCAATTTCAATCCGATCACCATCAGCCATACGTTGATATGAATCAGGCAGGCGTGACACCGCTTTGCCAAAACCACCAAAACGGATCCGATAGGTATCCAGCGCATCCTCATCCCACCCTGCAGCGCGATAGAAACGCACCCCGTCTTCAGGGGCCTCGCGGCCTGTGTCTGCAACCAAGGTTCGACACGTTAGATATTCGAGGCGCGAAATCCACAAGGCGGCACCAAACTTACGCGTGATCCAGCCCGCCAAACCGATGTGGTCTGGATGCATATGGGTGATCATGACGCGTTTAACCGGCAAGCCATCCAAAACCGAGTCAAAAATCGTCCGCCAATGCAAGCGACTTTCTTCGGTGGCCACGCCAGTATCCACGATCACCCAACCATCGCCGTCACGCAGCAGCCAAAGATTGATCCATTTCAGGGCAAAGGGCAGCGGCATGCGAACCCAAAAAACGCCATCCGCCACCTCTTTCACGGTGCCAACCTCTGGAGGCTCTCCACATGGATAGGTCAAACCATTAGCTGAAGTGAGTTCGAGACCGTCCATCGACATGGGGTGATTTCCTCTTTTAGGCGTCTGCTGCCTTAGCCCTGCTAGGCTAGCCGCATGCGGGTCCTACGTGCAAGACCGGGTGGATAACCAGCACCGGTACTGTAATAACATAACATTTCCGCTTCGCTTTTGACATGATTGAGAGTAAAGGCTTGAGCGTCGTCCTTTCTCCCATTAATCCGCCCTGTCTCGCTTTAGACCGGCATGCAGGATCCAGCGCTATGAGCTTGATTTTAAACGATCTTGCAATTGGTTATCCCAATCATCTGGTGATGGCCGGTATTGGTGGCACCATCCAAACGAGTAGCGCGGTGGCTTTAATTGGCCAAAATGGAGCGGGCAAATCTACTTTATTGCGTACGTTGGCTGGTGAACAAGCGCCAGTTAGTGGATCATGTGTGTGGGATGCCTCGATCAAGCGTCACCGCAGCATTGCTTGGCTACCGCAGCATCCAAGCCTTCGTCCTGATGCGCCCTTGACGGTTCGTGAATTGGCGGCGATGGGTTTGTGGGCGCGCTTAGGCTTATTTGGTAAGCCCTGCCGCCACGACCAAGAACGGATTGACCAAGCCTTGGACATGGTTGGCTTGGCTGACCTTGAGAACCAACAAGTCGGCACTTTGTCTGGCGGCCAGTTACAGCGTGCCCTGTTTGCGCGATTAACGGTTCAAGATTGTGGCCTGATTTTGCTCGATGAGCCATTCTCGGCCGTGGATACGACGTCTCAAGCAAAACTATTGGAAGTCATACATCACTGGGTCGGTGAAGGCCGCACGGTGATTGCGGCAATTCATGACCTTGAGTGTGCACGTCACTTCCCGCTTTGGTGGGAGCTTTCCAAATTCGGCGCAATTATGCGTCGCAGCGACGAGAAACCCTTGAGCAGCCTGACCCAGCCGATGCGCGCGGTAAGCGGCGTCGCTCATTCGTCCTAAGGGCTTTAGGGGATTGGCGTGGTTGGGCTTTTTACTCCGTTTTTTGACTATGAATTCATGACACGAGCCGCTTTGGGTGGCGTGGCCCTTGCAGTCGCAGGCGCACCGCTCGGCGTTTTTCTGGTCATGCGGCGCATGAGTTTGGTTGGCGATGCTGTGGGCCATGCCGTCTTGCCCGGGGCTGCCGCAGCTGCCCTATTGAGTAGCGGCAGTACGCTTTGGACGACCTTGGGCGCGGCACTGACCGGTACTATGGTTTTTATGACGGCAGGGCCAGCCAGCCGCGCATTACGTTTACCCGAAGATGCGGGCTTTGCGGTGTTTTATCTTGCAGCTTTGGCCATGGGCGTGATGATCGCCAGTATGGGAGGCGGCGTCATTGATCTCGATAAACTATTGTTTGGGGCTGCACTGGCCATTGACAACACAGCCTTAGCTTTGGCTTGCATAGCCGCACTTGTGACGGTGATTGGCATGACCCTAGTCTATCGCCCGCTTTTGATCGACACGCTCGACCCTCAGTTTTTGCGTGCTTCTGGTGGGGCTAAATGGGCGGGTCCCGTCGCCCAGTCGGTTTTCTTTGGACTCTTGGCTTTGACAACAGTGGCATCATTTCATGCCCTTGGAGCCCTCATGAGTATTGGGCTGACGATCTTACCAGCTATCGCCGCTCGCTTTTGGGCTAAGAGTATTCCGGGGATGATCCTAAGCGCAGTCAGCCTTGGGATAGGTGGCGTCCTAGCTGGACTTTTGGTTTCCTTTCACCTTGCTGCCCCAGTCGGAGCCGCCATTGTTTCCTGCTTGGTTGGGCTGGTTCTAACTTCAAGCCTAATTGGACCTAATCAATCCCTGTTAACCCGCTCTTTTGGGAAAACATCCCTTGCTCATCGCGCGTCGTAACCTTTTAGGACTCACCGCTGGTGGCCTGATTGCCGCTGCCTGCACACAGGAACCCAGCTCAGGACCATCGGCGTCCAAGCCAAAAGTATTGGCGACGATGTCGATTTTGGCGGATGTAGCCCAACAAATTGGCGCGCCAGACCTTGAGATAGTCTCTCTCATCGGACCAGATCAGACCGCCCATCACCAAGACCCAAAGCCGAGCGAATTGGCCGTATTTAACGAGATCAGCTTGCTTTTACATGTCGGCTTCATGCTCGAGGGCTGGATCGACCGTTTACCGGAAAGCACAGGCTATCGCGGACCAATCATCCAAGTGTCAGAAGGCATTGCCCCAATCTATATCGAAGGGCGTATCCCTGATCCTCACACCTGGCAAAGCTTTTTGGGCTTGCGGAATTATGCTGAGACGATCACCAAGGCCTATAAGATTTTGTGGCCAAATCTCGCAACGCGTTTTGAGACCCGGCTAAAGGCCTATCTCGCAGCGCTGCAAGCGGCGCAAGAGACAGCAGCTGCGCAGTTGGCTCCCGTTCGGCAAGGTCGCCGCCTGATCATCGTACCGCATAATTCGTTCCGCTATTTGGGTCGCGAGTTCAACCTCGAGTTTCGCGGTATCGCGGCCTTATCCACGGGTGCTCAGCCGTCGGCCAAAGCAATGGCCAGCCTGCTTAACGACATCAAGGGCGCAGACGTCGCCGCCTGCTTTATTGAAACAGAAGCAGATCAACGCCTTATGGCGCAAATCGCGAAAGAAAGTGGTGCGAAGCTAGGCGGGAAGCTCTATTCAGAATCGCTGTCAAAGCCAGACGGCCCCGCAGGAACAAGCATCAAGATGCTGGCCTACAACATTTCCACCATCGCCAAAGCACTCGCGACCTAAGGCCTAAAGCCTAAAGCCCCGGGTCAAAAGTTGCGACATCAAAAACATGATCCATGCTATCGGCCGGGTTTTCGCAGCAAGGGCCACCTACCGGGCGCGCAGGGATACCTGCCACCGTGCAACCAGGCGCCACTTCGTGCAGGACAACGGAGCCTGAGGCAATCCGTGCCCCTTCACCCACTTTGATATTTCCCAAAATCTTGGCTCCCGCCCCGATCAAGACGCCTGCACCGATCTTTGGATGGCGGTCACCGCCTTCTTTGCCAGTTCCCCCCAAAGTCACATTGTGCAGCATCGAAACATTATCGCCGACGACAGCCGTTTCACCGATCACAATGCCATTTGCATGGTCCATAAAGATGCCTTCGCCTAAGCGTGCAGCTGGATGGATATCGACTTGAAACAGCTCTGCCACTCGACTTTGAAGATGAAAGGCCATCATTTCACGGCCCGTCTTCCATAGATGATGGGCGACCCGGTGCGCCTGCAAAGCTGCAAAGCCCTTGTAATAGAGAAAGGGCTGCAAATAGGTACGGCAGGCAGGATCACGCACTTTAATGACACGCACGTCAGCCTGCGCACTGCGAACAATCGCGGGATCTTCTTTGAAGGCTTGCATGCAGACTTCGCGCATTTGAAGCGCATTCATATCTGCCCCACCCAATTTCTGCGCCAAAAGATAAGCCAGCGCATCATCGAAATTGGCGTGATTGAGAATGGTTGCATTCAATAGGCTTGCCAATAAGGGCTCTTCGGCCGCAGCAGTAGCCGCTTCGATGCGCAAATGGGTCCAGACGTTGGTTAAGCCAGTCGCGATGCCCCCAACAAGTTCTAAGCTTGCACCTGCCATATTCAGTCTCCGTCTGGGTGAGCTAACAACTTCTTGGTCAGCGCAGCGGGCAATTGATTTGTCATTGCTAGATGGTAAGTCCGATAGACCGTCGCAACTGTCAACGCATCACGAATTTTTCCTGCCTCTACATCAGCCAGCAAATCCGTAAAATGAAGCTGCTTGATCGTCAAAACCTCTGTTCCCTCCGGGGCCAAAGTACCATGTGACAATCCATACGCCACAAAGCAGACAGCGGTTTCATCGCTGACAGAATTTGACAGATCCATATCGAGTACCTTGATCAAGGTGTTGGCACGTATGCCAACTTCTTCTTCCAATTCACGCAAGGCACCGGCCTCAAGATCTTCCGCATAAGGCACACCGCCTTCTGGCATCTCCCATGACCAAGCTTCAACGGGCCTGCGATACTGGCCCACCATCCAGACATGGCCTGTATCATCAATCGGCAGCACGCCAACGGCACGATTAGCAAAGCGGACAATCCCGTAAATGCCCGGTTTGCCGTCTGGACGCAGGACATCTTGATGTTCCACCGTGATCCACGGGTTCTGATAAGCGATATGCGACGCGAGGGTCTGGAAGGGATCAGATTCAGGCATAGAGCAAAAAAAACTTTCCTAAGGCGATGCAATCGCACTCACTATGCCTTATGTCTGAAAACAATGACAATTGCACCACACACCCTCCCGCCTCCGCCCATTGAAAACGATGTCCTGCCGCAAGCCAGCCCTGATGAAGCCTTTCTTGCGCGACTGGCATTGCGTCGCTCAACCAAGGTTGCGCATCTAACCGCACCAGGCCCAGACAACGATACGTTAGATGCGATCCTACGGCTGGCGGCCCGGGTTCCAGATCACGGCAAGCTTGGTCCCTGGCGTTTCATCATCCTATCTGGCGATGGCCGAAGGTCTTATGGGGCTAAGGTTGCAGCGCTCTTGTCTGATCGAGGTCAAGTAAAGGATGCAGAACGGCTTGCCCTGGAAGAAGCCCGTTTTCTTCGAGCGCCAGTGGTTGTGGCTGTGGTATTTTCGCCGGTTGAAAGCCCAAAGGTCCCTGAATGGGAGCAAGTGCTGTCTGCTGGAGCGGTGTGTTACAATCTTCTGTTAGCCGCCAATGGATTTGGCTTTGGCGGCTGCTGGTTGAGCGAATGGGTTGCCTATGATCGTGACGCGCTGGCCCTACTGGGCCTAACGCCACAAGAGAAGCTTGCTGGTCTTCTTTATCTTGGAACACCCACGCAAGCTCCGTTGGAACGGCCGCGTCCGAGTGCTTCGTCACGGATCACGCAGTGGCAGCCATAAGGTTTAGCTGCCTGAAGTGAAGGTAGGAGTTAGCTTTGTGGCGCTGCCTCGCCGGCCGGTTCAGCTGGTGGAGGGATCAGAGCAGGTACAATTGGCTTCTTGAGCCGGGGGGGCGGCTCCAGAGGGGCCTGACTCTCAAATAGTTTCCGCAAGAATCCTGGAGCGAGAGCTGAAATCGGATTGGTCCTCAGTTTTGGATTTGCCAAAGTGCCCTGGGCGGTAAAGGTTAGGCCGACCAAGCCCTCGTCCTGTCCACCCCCTAAAAGGCCTCCAAATAAGGGCATTTCTCCCAGGGCACGGTTTAACCCGCCAGGAGTTGCCACCCCGCGAATATCCAACTTTCCTTCCTCAACATCCACATAGCCTGAGGCCTTCACCGTATAAGCTGCACCGTCGGCCTTCCCGTCGCGCAGGGCGATGATGCCGCCATTCACAGACATCGGCAGTCGTACCAGATCAAACAAGATCGGAGCTTGCTTGTTAGGCGCGTAAGAAACGCCTTTAACCTCAACCGTCAAACTGCCTGCACTGTCGGCTCCGACCACAGGCAATTCGCCCTCGATCGTGCCGGTTCCCCCTACCAATGGGGCGCCGGGATAAATTAAACCTGCAAAGAAGCCTGCATCGGAAAGGCTGCCGACAATGCTACGGCGACCATCTTGTTGCTGGCGCATGACGATTTCGGTTTCCCCCGAGGGGGAACTGCCTGTCATGGTAAGCGAGCGCCAGCCATCTTGATCCCGTAATAGGCTCGCATTGACATCATCCAAAGTAGCCGACTGGCCGGTGGCAAGACGCTTGATCGAAGCGGAAAGATTGAGCGGTCGATCGAGCAAATCGACGGTACGCTCGGTTACATCGCGTTTGATCAAGAATGGACTTAAATCCAGATAATCGCCTTCGGCATTCACACGTAATCCATTGGCATCTTCAGAAATATGCAACTTCAAATCTGCCGCACGAGCGACTGAAATGCGGGAGAAATCGGCGGCAACTAAGTCAAGCTTTTCTGAGAAGGCCAAATCCCCACGAACATCGGCACCTCTGGCACCAAAAACCACTTGCTTGGCTTCCCAGCCGCCGCCTTCGCGTTGGGTGATGCGAGCAGTGGCTTGCGCGGCTTCTCCTTCGGGCTTGGTCCAAAGGGAGCCAGGCAGAACCATGGTCGCCAAATTGAAATCAGCATCCAAATCCGCACCAAGCAACTTGTTGCCTCTAGACTGTGCATCCAGCCTGAGGCGCACGGGCCCGGTTGCATAGGCCGTGACGTCCACGCCAATTTGGATCAAACTTGCCAAATCAACCATGCCGTCTGCCACCAAGTTGGTGCCCGGTGTGGCCGCTGTTTCAGGCTCTGACATCCACGAGAAATCAAATGGATTGCCGGCAATCCAAGCCTGCCCTTTTACATCGACACGACCATTATCAATGTCCAATTGGACGGTACCGTCATTCGCTTCCAAGCCCGCAAAAGCGTCTTTCAGGCTAGCCTGCTCAAACTGCCCGCGCGCTTGCACCTTGATTGCGTCGGGTTGCAATCGGTCTGATAACGGCAGACGCAAGTCTAATTCCAGATTGCCCTCACCATCCAAACGGGCCGGATCAAACTGTGCCTTGGAGAGCAAACGCAATGGTTCACGGTCAGCCTCCTGTGCCATGAAGGCGACCGAACCTGACACCTTTGCATGCACCACACCCTCAGAATCCTTGGGTCTGAATTTTGGAATGGCAAAAGAAGAGTCAGACAAGGTCAGATCGCCTAATTTGCCACCATCAATCGCAACATGGAAGCTATCGCCGGTCAAATGAGCGCGCCCCGAAACGCCGGTCAAAGCTGTCATTTGCGGCAGATATTGTACTGTTGCATCCCGGATATCAAAGTCCAGTTCGATCATATCTGACCCACCCGGCTGTCCCTTTAACAACCCAGACGGGATGCGCAGCACGAGACGCTCGGTTTTGCCGACCCCTTCCTTGACCACATTGGCAATCGCGGTGCGTGTCTCAGGCAAGAAACCACGAGGCCAGCCCGCGAGCAAGCTTTCAACATCAATCTCACCGTCAATATCGGCATCGAGATTGACCATGGCTGATCCGCGACGGGCTAACGCGACTTCGAGATTTCCCTGAACAGCGATCCCGCGATGGTTCAAGCTGATCGCGGGCAATCGGACCCCGCGCGGCAGAACATCACCTGCCACGTCGACTCCCGTTGCAACAAACGGCCTCGACAATTGGTTGGGGCTTGTCAGGATCAAGCTTGGCGTCTTCAACCAAGCGTCCTTCAGCCCTGTGCTGCTCAAAGTGCCAGCCATTGAAAGCGCGCCTGTTGCGATTGAAACAACGGGATTATTAAAGGCAAAGCTATCTGCAGAAACATCTTCGAGGTTGATAGAACCATTGGCTTGGCGCGTAGCCTGAACCGCAAGATTTGAGCCCGCAAGCCCAAGGCCACGTGAACCAGATTGTGTGGTGGTCATAGCGCCGATGCGCGCGTTTATTTGGCCAGCGCCGGCAAGATCAGTCCCGCTCCAGGCTAGGCTCAAGCCCCGTGCGTTGGTTTGCGGGATAGAGAGTCCACGACCTGTCAACATCAAGCTGATAAGACTTGCCTGTGCATTCCATGGACTGCTGGCGGAGGGGCGATCCAACGTCAGATCCACGCCGGTCCCGCTGCCAAATACCCCTGCCCGATCGCTTAAGGAAAGACGCGCAGACTTGGCCTGCAAGCTGACTTTACCACCGGCGAAGGCACTTTGAGGGCCAGCTTTGCTTTGCCCTCCTCTTGGGCCCGTTGAAAGCACTTTAACCTGTGCTTCCAACAGCTTGGCCATGGTTGAATTGGGATGTGATAGGCCAAAGCCTTGGGCCACCAAATCGGCAGAAATCAAGTGCATGTCGTCCGAGAGCAGGACTTTACCGCCGGCTCCTTCGCCAAGCACACCGCCGGCATTTGGGGTATCGAGGGCAAAGGACTTTGCAGCAAATTCTAAGCGTCTCTGGCCTGCACTGGCCGGAAAGAGCTGACCACTGACACCAGAGGCTTGGATTCTGTCACTGACAATATCGAGCGCTTGAAGACGAATGATACCCGTATCTTTTGACCAAGCCCCCGTTCCAGTTGCCCGTTCGACAGCGATACCCCCTGCACGGCCACGCGCCAGCCGCAGCGTTCCTTGAACCGAAATCGGACTGCCTTCTGGGGTGAGATAAACCAAAGCACGTCCGCTTAACGGACTTGTCCATTTGGCCAATTGTTCCAAGCTCCGCCCACGCAAGCTGAGAGGTAATTGTGCAAAACGCATGTCTTCTAGGTCGGTCACCAAAGCCAGCGCGCCGTCAGCAGCAGGCGGGGCAGCGATGGCAACATTCATGCTTGAGTTCGACTTTTCTATTCGGCCAGAAGCCTGCAACGTGATGATACCCGTTGAACTTCGGAACAGGCCCGCACGCGCGCGCTCCAAGATCAGGCGCTGGCCGCTATCTGGGTCAATCATTTGTAGGCGCGCGTCGGTCAGCACGACTTGTGCCACCCGGCCCGCTTGACCCTTTGGATCAAGCGCTTGGCGCGTTGCTTTCAAAATGCGGGCGAGGCCGCCATCCTCCCCCTTGATCCTCGGCAGCGCCAAAACTTCTTCTGCGGAGCCAAAACCAAAGGCCGTTCGGCCTTGTCGGTCGACAACCAGAACCGCCTCAACACCCGACAAGCGGGCTTGCTTGACGACGGCGCGGCCGATTAGAAGCGAAGGCGCATCCAGTGTGAGATCAACCTTTCCAAGCCGCAAGGGTGAGGTTCTTTGGTCTGTGCGCGCTGTGATTTGACCCGCCAAAACCACAAAGTCCCGCGCCTCTTGATCCCAGCCCAATCGCAATGAGCCGATTTTGGTTTGCCCCCCCACCAAGCGACTGAGGGAATCTTCAACAAAGGGCGTTGTCGCTGAAATTGAAACCGTGCCAATGGACAGCCGCCAAGCCAAATAACCAGCAAACAGGCCCGATAGAGCTAGAGCTACGGTTGCACTTTCCATCCAAAATCTGGAATGCCGTGTTTGGCTTAAAGGCTTTTTTGTCCGTTTCGCCACCACGGTCCCGCTCGGTGTTTCCCCCAGTTCCGGCTTAACTTCCTTTGCGCGTTTCTTGTCACGCGAATGCCGCACTTTTGTGGAAGAAGCTTCTTGGCCGCGAGGTGGCCCGTCCCCGGCTTGCAAGCCAGCGGCCTCAGGCTTATCTGCCTGATCAAGGCGCTTTCGGCGCGAACGGATTGGATTTAGCACCATGAGCGAAATTGCAATTGGCCAACAGGCCCCTGACTTTGAAATGCCGACAGACGGCGGCGGAACCGTGGCCTTGTCTGGTTTAAAAGGAAAGAGTGTTGTCCTTTATTTTTATCCAAAAGACGACACCTCGGGCTGCACAAGCCAGGCAATTGCATTCACTGAGAACATAGACAAGTTTCGAGCCCTTTCGTGCGAGGTCATTGGTGTCTCCAAGGATAAGGTCGCAAGCCATGACAAGTTCAAGGCAAAGTATGACTTAGATGTGACCTTAGCATCAGATTTTGGCACACAGATTTGTGAAGCTTATGGCGTTTGGGTTGAGAAGAGCATGTATGGTCGGAAATATTTTGGAATTGAGCGCACAACCTTCCTGATCGATAAAAATGGCATGATCGCAAACATCTGGCGGAAAGTAAAAATTCCCGGTCATGATGAAGCCGTTCTTAAGGCAGTGCAAGAATTGGTGTAATTCCCCAAGGAATACACCCCAAACAGGATTTCGGGTGTTGCGTGACACTTCAGCATGCGCAACAAGGGCGCGTAATCGCCAATCAAAGGGAACAAGACGATGGCCTTTTGGAATAACAAATCCAAAGAAACCTATGTTGAGACTGAAACCGTTGCGACCCCTGCGCCACGCAACGAACCCCCGGCGATTGCCGTTGTTGCACCAAGCCCAAAGCCCGCTGCCTCGGTGGTTGCCGCTGGCGCAGTCATCAGCGGGTCTTTGTCGTCACCTGGTGACGTGCATATCGAAGGCATTGTGATTGGTGATGTGCGTTGCGACACGTTGGTGGTCGGCAAAAATGGCGAAGTCAAAGGCAATGTAATCAGCGAAATTGCAACCATTCGGGGCAAAGTCTCGGGTGATGTGCGGGCCCGCATGATTCAGTTGGCCACCTCGGGCTCTATCGATGGTGATTTGACGCATGCAATCCTGATTATCGAAGAAGGCGGTCAGTTCGAAGGTCGTTCAAAGCGGTCGGCAGACCCCCTCGCCGGTCCCTCGATTGAGACAACCCATATCGAAACAAAGACGACCTCTGAGCGTTCAACGAAAAAGACCAAGGCAACGACAGCTAAGGCACAAGCCGCCGTGACACCAGAATCAAAAGCCCCCGTCGCAAACGAAGATCCCCCGCGCTCTAGCCTTGCGGACGCGTTGGGTGATGCCTTTGCGGTGAATGCCTAGTCAATTCGCGTTCCAAATTCAGAGTTGAGGCCGCGCCCGAACCTGCTTTCACGGTAGAGTTCCTGACAATACACTCAGCTTGGTTCGCGGACTGGCGGCCAGTTTCAGGCATGCCATCATGCTTGAAACTAAGGCAGCTTCTGAGGTGCCACCGTTTCGCATTTGGAGCTGGCACACATGGCTTTGAACCCCGTCCTCTGAACCAAACCAAAGAGAGAAACCAAATTGGTTTAGGTCTTGGCCTAATCCAGCCCCTTTCTTCGATAAACTAATGCGCTCGACTGTTAGATTGCTGTTTGCATGAAGGCGATTATGCAAAAAACCTGCAAGGGCGACTTGCTGTAGGCCGTTCCGATCATCGCACAAGCTCAAACCAATTGGTTCGCCTGACCGCAACGCTTGGATTGGTTGCGAAAAGAAATCGCAACGGCGTCACCAAACATTGGGACGACGCTTTCAGAGTAGGCGGACCTTGTCTCGCGGTCGAGAAAAACCCACCAGCCACATAGGCTGAAGATTACGAGCCCAGATAGCGCAAGGTACATCCGAAGCGCCGACGTCTTCGCCCTCGTCTTCTGCACTGTTGATACAAGAGGAGGTTCCAAACCGGGACCTCAACCAAATCAAGAAAGATCAATTCTTGCGCATCCGTACCCGACGACTATAACCGCCCCAGGTTTGCAAAGGACAGATTTTCGCAAATTACGCAGAACTTGAGGCTAATCCCCAAGACCCACTTAGCCTAAGCCGGTGCTGAAACCACGATATAACGGGCGCTCAATTGCCCGGCACGGACGGCGGCGGCGCGTGCTTTCCATGTGACGATAGAGTGAAGCGCAAGGGTTGCCGCCTCCTGACCCCCGGCTTTGATCAACGACGCTTGGCGCTTATCAAAGTCTTTGCCGATCAAAGACCAGCAAGAGCTGATAGCGGCTAAGAAATTCAAATTGCATTCGGCTTCAGACACCACGGTCAGGCCCGCCGCTTGAGCGGCATCTTTGAACACCTCGACCGGTGTAAAGGAGCGATTTTCAATTCCTTTGGCCAGGTCAAGTGATGCCTCACCCTCGGTCGAAAATAGGTCAAACCAAATCGCTTGCCCACCGGGCTTTAGGAGACGTAAAATTGAGAAGGCACCCCGCTCTGCGCGTTCGGCTCCGCCGCCTTGGAAAAGCAGCATTGCGATTTCTGCTTGCCGCTCGGCTAGGCCCGACAATTGGCCATTATAGGGTTTTGCGCTGTAGCCCTTGCGCGCCTTGCTTTTCTTAACAGCCTTTGCCGCGAGACTGCGAATGGTCGGATCGGCTTCATAGGCAGTCAATTTGACGCCAAATTGCTCTAAGAGAGTTCGGCTTATCATCCCACTGCCAGCACCAATGCAAGCCAAGGTCACATCTTTCTTAGCCCCCACGGCTGTGCCTAATTGAGTGGTGAGGTCTAAGGACGTCGGAAAATTTCGATCCGGGCCCCACATGATGTGACTTGCTGTAACATATAGCTTTTTATGCTTTGCACTCAGCTTGCCAGGGGCATCTTGCGCTTCGATCTCAGCCTTAATCGCATCCAAGTCTGGCGGATCGCCCCCCTCCCACCACGCAACCAAGCGGGCGCGAGTTTGGGCCAAAGTTACAGGATCTAACTTCGGCAACGCAGGTATGGGCAGAGCGATCTTCAAGGCCATACGGAAATGACTAGCAAAACAGCCTTAACGAGTTCCTTATTTTACAACCTTACCTATGGGTCCAAGCCCAGAGGGTAATGGCCCCTCGGGATCCGCAACAAAGGCAGCAATATCAGCCCAAACACGTTCGGCCTGCAGGTCGCGGGTCAGCATGTGGTAGCCCTCAGGATATTCAATGGTGCGGACCTTTGATGGTAGCTTTCGAACCGTAGCCGCCACGGCAGGGCGAGGAATAATCTGGTCGCGCGCGCCATAGAGCACCAAGGCCGGGGGTGGTAGCTTATCGGCCGCCCGATAGGCTTTTTCCATCAAACTCACCAACCCATAGACCGCATCTAATCGGGTCGCAAAGATCATATTTGGATCACGGCCCAATCGGCGGAGCATCTCGATATTGTCCGATGCCATAATCGTGCGAGTCACGGTGCGCGGCGGGTCAAACGGCTTGCGGGCTAGGGGTAAATGCGCGCTTGTCCATAATGAGATCCGGTAGGCTAATGGTAAGTTGGACCAGCCCCATACAGCGGGCGCAATCAAGACAATCTGGTCGGCTGCAAGGCCCTCTGCCTCGCCGACAGCTGCCAAAATAGTCGCAGCCCCCATGCTTTCACCCACCGCGACAACGGGCACGTTCAGATGGGTCTGCCGAGCCACGCGCAAAGCGGTACGCAGGTCGCGGATCATCAAGGCTTCATTGCCCCAAACCCCGCGCTGAGGCGAACGACCAAAACCTCGGGCGTCATACGCATAAGTCGTGATGCCATGCGCCGCCCAATAGGGCGCGGCGGTCTCAAACGCGCGCGCATAATCATTCATGCCGTGGAGTGCCACGATTATGGCTTTGGGCTCTTCTGATTGCGCCTTCCAAGTGGAAAGACCGAGCGCCGTTCCATCGAAGCTGACAAATTGTGTTGGGGTAAAGCGCGGCCCCATATGATCCGGCCCGGGAATCTGGACATTTTGGCGCGCGGGCGTGCAGGCAGCCAGCAAGACGCCTGCAAGTGTCAGCCAAGCTGTGGTCCATCGCCGCGTGAGACGGCGAGCCTCAGTCAGAAAGCCCGCTCGCGTCATCTGGCTCGCGCTCCGATGGAGGCACAATGGCTATCTCGCCTGGAACGCCCAAGCGATAAACCCCCTTGAAGCCATTGGGATCAATGACCTTACCTTTGCGGTAAATACTGATCTGGCCAGAGCGCGCCAAATGAATGGCGGCTTGACGTATAGACGGTAGACGTTTGCGCCATCCATCTTGATCCTCGCCCGTATAGACGGCGCGCGCAGCTTCGGTTGGATCAATCGTCCGGCCTTTTTTCGAGGCGGCAATGAGGGACAAAATGGTAGCTTCTTCCGGGCTCATGGGTTAGCTCCTCGCCGCCTTCATCATCTCACGCGCGATGACGATTTGTTGGATTTGGCTGGTGCCCTCATAGATGCGGAAGATACGCACGTCGCGATAGAAACGCTCAATCCCATAATCGGCGACATAGCCTGCGCCGCCAAAAATCTGCACCGCCCGATCAGCCACGCGACCCACCATTTCAGAGGCATAATATTTGGCCGCTGCAGCTTCCAACGTGATCGACTGGCCAGAATCGCGCAACCGCGCCGCATCCAACACCATAGACTTGGCGGCATAAGCCTCGGTTTTTGAATCGGCCAACATGGCCTGGATCAATTGATGCTCGGCAATTGGTTTGCCAAATTGCTGGCGCTCCATCGCATAGGCTAGGCTATCGGCAATCAGGCGCTCGGCCACGCCTACGCAGACCGAAGCAATATGCAGTCGCCCACGGTCGAGCACTTGCATCGCCACTTTAAAGCCCTCGCCCTCCCCGCCTAAGCGGTTCTCAACTGGCACTTTCACATTGTCGAAATAGACTTCGCAAATGTGGGCACCTTGTTGGCCCATTTTTTTTTCTGGCTTGCCGATGCTGAGGCCCGGGCTATCGCGCTCCACCAAAAAGGCGGTGACACCCTTGGCCCCTTTCACGTCAGAGCTTGTCCGCGCCATGACAGTAAACAGGCCCGCCTTATTCGCATTGGTGATATAGCGCTTGGAGCCATTCATCACATAATGGTCGCCCTCTAGACGCGCAGTCGTTTGCACGGCGGCGGAATCAGAACCTGCTTCGGCCTCGGTAAGACAGAAACTGGTAACGATCTCGCCCGAGGCAATGCCTGGCAGATATTTCTGCTTTTGCGCTTCTGTCCCGAACATAACCAAACCTTGGGCACCAATACCCACATTGGTGCCAAAGCAAGAGCGGAAAGCGGGGCTGGTACGACCGAGCTCAAACGCCACCCGACATTCTGCTTCCATCGACAATTCCAATCCACCATAGTCGGCAGGAATCGTTAGACCATAGAGACCCAATTCCTTCATCTGCGTGACAATGGCTTCAGGTACGGCATCTTCTTCAGAGACTTGCGCCTCAATTGGGCGCAGCTTTTCGGCCACAAAGCGGGCAACCAAGCTAACTAGCTCTTGGGTGGTCTCAGAATCATAGGCCATTGGCATCTCCTGAAGCAGACATTCTTGTATTATTCGCGCAGCACTTTAAGACCCACCCCACCCTCCTGACGAGTCCTAAAAGAAAGCCTGTTGCACATGAGCGAGAATACCCCATCCAAACCACAATTGGTCACCGAGGGTGAATTTGCTGGCTGGTCCACGTGGGGCAATGGCTCGGACCCATTTGAGACACTGACAGGCCCCTTTTATATGAAGCCCGCGCCAGAGGGTGGATACATTTGTGCATTTATGCCTGAGGAACGCCATTGCAATGGCATGGGAAATATCCATGGCGGCTGCTTGATGACCTTTGCGGACTTTGCTCTTTTTGCCCATTGCCATGACTATATGAATGAGCAGCCCTGTGTGACGATGCAATTTGAGAGCCAGTTTGTTGGCGGCGCTAAGCCCGGTATTTTGATCGAATCAACCGCCGATATTGTGCGGGCAACCCGGACCATGCTGTTCATCCGCGGCGTGCTGACCCAATCAGATAAGCCAGTGCTTGCCTATTCGGCGATCCTAAAACGCATAGGCATGTGACTGTATCTTGCATTTTTGCATGTATCGTCTGACACAAATTCGGGACAATTGCGGCGTGAATGGGGCGAAAAGGGTAACCATTTACCCACGGTTCATCTGAGGGACAAGGTTCCGCCACAATCTGTATCTTATTGATCACACTACCTATTTGCACTCCCAACATGACAGAATGGTTAGTTGCGGAACCGGGGTGCGAGACCCTACCTTTGTTGTGTCGAAAGGCTCTCCTCCCCTTTTTGGCGACCGACAAAGAGCGGCGTCATACCTCGGGAGCCTTTGGATCAAGAAAGCGATCGTCCCTCAGCCAATCAGGCTTGTGGGATGTGGTCGCAGAAGGAACAAAGGAACTATATCATGCGTATTTTCGCTCTCGCTGTTTTGGCCGTTACCGCTTTTGCTTCGGCTCCTAGCTTTGCTCAAGATGCGGCTGGCCAAGTCTATATCAATGGTGGCTACAACCATTTCCAAACCAAGACGGCTGATACCGGAACGGTGAACGGCCGTATTGGCTACCAAATCACCCCGAATTTTGCAGTGGAAGGCGAAGGTGGTTTTGGCGTCAATGACGACAAGGTCAATGGTGTGACCATTAAGAACCGTGGCACTTTGGGTGCCTTCGCTGTGGCCAGCGCACCTGTGGCAGAGCGCCTGTCGTTGATCGGCCGTGCCGGCTATGTCCACCAATGGGGTGAAGCCAAGTCCGGTGCTGTCAAGGTGAAGGATGACGATGGCTCGTTCGCCGTCGGCGTGGGTGGCCAATATATGCTAGACGATGCCAATGGTATCCGTGTGGACTATACCCGCTATACCGAAGGCAAGGGCAGCAATGGCTACGCCGTTAGCTATGTCCGTAAATTCTAAAGCCACACGGATTTAAGGCCAAAAATAGAAAAGCCTCCTCCGTTTTGGGGAGGCTTTTTTGTTTAAGCCCCCTGCCTAAGGCAGAGCCTTCACCCCATTGCGCGCGATCACACGCTTGACGACACTTAGATCATCGACGCGCTTGGCGATGGTATAAAGTTTCGGCGCATGGGCTTGATACCAATCCGGCTTCGGCCGCCACTGGATTAACATCCAGATGTAAAGATCAAGTGCGCTGAACGTCTCCCCTAAAAACCATGGATGACTCACCTGTTGTTCAAGATGCAACATCAGACGCTTGCGATGCTGGTCGGTCCGGGTGCGCAGGGGCCCTGCCTCATCCTGATCGGCCCATTTCTGAGGATAATCGCCGTAGGTGAAGGTTGGATAGATTGCGGCATTGATCACCATCAGCCAGCGCCAGAAAGTGGGGCGCAGGCCACTATCTGCTGCGGGAACCAAATCCAGATCAGGCCGTGAGTCGTGGATTGTCAGCACAATGGCAGCTGTTTCTGTCAAAACAGTGCCATTGGGGAAGACCAAGGTTGGAACTTGGCCCAAGGGGTTTGTGGCATGCAGGCCCTCGCTTTCAAGCCCGTGATCACCCCAGCCCACCACCTGTACCCGGAAGCGAACGCCGGCCATCCCAAGAACAATCTCGGCGAGCATTGAGCCGCCGCCATTGCCAACAAATAGGACAGGATCAGTCGCCTGTGTTGTCATCATGGCTTAGCCACCGCCACCAAATTGTTCAGACCAAGTTGCTACCTGATCCTCTTCAATCTTGGCAAACAACAGGGCTGGTACCTGGGTTTGCAGCCCATGCGGCAGGGCATCCAGCAAACTTGTATCCTCGGCATTTGGCCACATCCGATTTTCCTTTGGCACCCCAATGCCATCCAAAATCCGCCCCGCCGCTTCTGGCACAAAGGGTTGGGCTAAGATGGCAAAGAGTGCGACGAGGTTCAGGCCTGTACGAACCCCAACAGCGGCCAAAGCCTCATCCGTTTTGATCGCTGTCCATGGAGCCGCCGTTTGCAGATATTCATTGCCCAAAGCCCAAAGGGCCCGGGTTTCTGCGGCGGCTTTGCGGAACTCCATCTCTTCATGAAAGGCGGTGATTGAAGCAATCTTGGCAGAAACCTCCGTCCATAATTTAGCTTCAGCTTCGCCAGCCACGCCGATTGCAGGCACTTTACCGTCAAACTTGGCCGCAGCAAACTTCATGATGCGATTGACGAAATTGCCCAGCACATTGGCAAGGTCCGAATTCACCGTGGCTTGAAAGCCTTCGAGGGTAAAAGCTGCATCAGAGCTTTCAGGCGCATTGGCCATCAGATACCAGCGCCAATAATCGCCACTGAGAAGTTCCAGCGCCTGATCCATAAAGATACCGCGCTTTTGGCTGGTGGAGAATTTCCCCCCATACCAGGTCAACCAGTTGAAGGCCTTCAAGCGGTCAACCAGTTTCCACGGCTCGCCCGAGCCCAAGATCGTGACGGGAAAAGAGACCGTATGGAAAGCCACATTGTCCTTGCCCATCACCTGGACATAGGTCACATCCTCTGCACCTTGATCGTTACGCCACCAACCTTTCCAGTCTCCACCGGTGGCCTCCGCCCATTCTTCGGTCGCGGCGATATATTCGATCGGCGCGTCAAACCAGACATAGAAGACCTTGTTTTTAAAGCCCGGGCGGGGTTTTCCATCTTTTAAGACCGGCACACCCCACGACAGATCGCGCGTGATCGCCCGATCCTGCAACCCTTCGTCAAGCCACTTATAGGCAATGGAGCGCGCCAAATGCGGCCAATCCTGCGCGGCATCAACCCATGCGCGGATCTTCTCTTCCATCAATGGTTGACGCAGAAAGAGATGGGCCGTGTCGCGTACCTCAATATTGGTAGAGCCCGAAATTTTTGAGCGCGGATTCTTCAACTGCGTGGGATCGAGCAAGGAACCGCAATTATCGCATTGGTCGCCGCGTGCATCCTCAAACCCACAAACTGGGCACGTCCCTTCCACATAGCGGTCAGGCAAAAAGCGGGCGTCATCAATGCAATAGACCTGCTTGGTCACGCGCTCTTCCAACAGGCCATTGGCTTCCAACATTTCCGCAAAATGTTGGGTTAGCGCATAGTTCTGGGCGCTGGATGAGCGGCCAAACCAGTCAAACGACAAATGGAAACCCTCACCTGCCTTGCGCTGAATGTCATGCTGCTCATCGCAATAGGCTTTGGTCGACATACCCGCTTCTGCCGCTGCCAATTCAGCCGGCGTGCCATGCTCGTCAGTTGCGCAGATAAACAGAACTTCATGGCCTTGCAGCCGACGGAAACGCGCATGCACATCCGCGGGCAACATCGACCCCGCCAAATTGCCAAGATGCTTGATGCCATTGATGTAAGGAAGCGCAGAAGTGATGAGAAAACGAGCCATGAGCTTGATGTAGGCGATTTGAGCGCGCCATCCAAGGCTTGGACCGCATAAGCCCCAGACAAAATAGGACGCAAAAAAAGAGGGCCGGCTGAACCGGCCCCAGTTTGGCATCGTGAGGACATTGGAGGCGTAGGGGCTGACGATGCCGGTTGATTTAGTGCCGGTCAGATGCGGCCATGCCCAAAAGGCCAGAGGCGACTGCGGAAAGCCAGGCGGCGACAATGCGGTTGATCATGGTTGTTATCCTTTGTGTGAAGCTCGGGGAGGAGCAGGGTTGGTAAGATTTAGAGACGAATTATAGGGGGCGAGTGGTGATAGCGCGGAGGAAGATTGACCTTTAGGCGCGCTCTGCTGCGGCCATAGAAGCTAAACCTGCGCCTAAAAGGCTGAGCCAAGCGGTGATTGCGAGCGTGATCATGGTGGTTTTCCTTATTCGTTTTGGTTGGAGGAGGTTTTGGGGGAGGGTTAGATCGGTTTGCTTAGTTGCGCTCGGTGGCTGCCATCGTGGCCATGCCGGCACCCAAAGCGCTAAGCCAGATTGTGACGATAAAGGTGATCATGTTGGTTTCTCCTGTTGGTCTGTCGTTGTGTTTGTGCTGCACTGATGTAGTGCATGGGTGTATTACTACTATAGCACACCACATGTGTCAAACACATTTTTTGCCCTTTGTGCATTTTTTTGCAGATTTGCGTTTTGGGGCTAAAAAAGGCATGGAGCGGCCATGACTTCCGAGAACCTAGACAGGCGCTTTTGCGTTGCCCCGATGATGGAATGGACCGACCGGCATTGCCGGGCGTTCCATCGGACATTGTCCAAAGGGGCCCTACTCTATACAGAAATGGTCACGGCGGATGCTTTGATCCATGGTGATCTAAACCGCCTAATTGGCTTTGACCCAAGTGAACACCCTGTTGCGATACAAATTGGTGGCTCTGATCCCCATAAGCTTGCTGAAGCCACCAAGATTAGCACGGACTTTGGCTATGGGGAGATAAATTTAAATGTTGGCTGTCCCTCCGACCGCGTACAGTCAGGCCGCTTTGGGGCTTGTCTCATGCGCGAACCAGAGTTGGTTGCCGAATGTGTCAGCGCCATGCAGGCCGCCACGCATTTGCCCGTCACTGTGAAGAACCGTTTGGGCGTGGATGAACAAGACCCGCGGGAAAGCCTGTTCAGTTTTGTGGAAACGGTCGCCACTGCCGGGGTAAACGTCTTCATCGTGCATGCCCGCAAAGCGATCCTCAAAGGTCTGTCGCCCAAGGATAATCGCGAGATCCCGCCCTTAGACTATGATCTGGTGCGCGCACTCAAAGCAGCCCACCCCCACCTCACCATCATTTTGAATGGGGGGATCAGCAGTATTGAGCAGGCCCAAGAGGCAGTTAGAGGCCTAGATGGCGTGATGTTGGGCCGGGCTGCTTATCATGATCCGGCGCTATTGGGTCGGGTGGATCGGGAGATTTTGGGACACGATACTGAGCTTGTGCGCCCTGAAGAGGCTTATCGCGCCTATCGGCCCTATGTGGAGCGGCGCTTGGCCGAAGGCGTGCCGCTGCATGCGATTACCCGCCATATGCTGGGCCTGTTTGCAGGCAAACCCGGGGCACGGATGTTTCGACGCCAATTGGGGGAAGAGAGCCGCGCAGGCGCAGGCATTGAGGTCTATGACCGCGCGCTGGAATTGATTGAGCGGGAAGCCACCCGCTTTGCCAATCGTGGCGAGATCGCGGCCTG
This sequence comes from Aquidulcibacter paucihalophilus, assembly GCF_002105465.1. Taxonomy (GTDB): domain Bacteria; phylum Pseudomonadota; class Alphaproteobacteria; order Caulobacterales; family Aquidulcibacteraceae; genus Aquidulcibacter; species Aquidulcibacter paucihalophilus. Next base: position 12,385 of record NZ_NCSQ01000014.1, on the reverse strand, counting down.
ATGCCGCCAATCCAAGACCTTGTCATTCTGGTTACAGCCATGGCAGGGGCTGGCGTGTTTGCCGGCCTGATCGCAGGCCTGTTTGGCGTCGGTGGCGGGACAGTCCTCGTCCCTGCCCTCTTTTATGCGTTTGGCGTGTTTGGATTGGGCGGGGAAGCCAATCTGCATGTGGCCGTGGGCACGAGCCTTTCAACCATCATCACCACCTCACTGCGTTCGGTCGCTGCCCACCGCAAGCATGGGGCGGTCGATGAGGCCGTTCTCAAAGGCTTTATTCCGTGGATCGCTTTGGGTGCGATCATTGGTGCGGTGCTGGCAGGCTTTGCCGATAAGGCGACTCTTGGCCTGATTTACGGTGCCTTTGCCATTGCCTTGGCCGCCTATATGGGCCTTGGCAAGGAGAGTTGGACGATTATGCGCGACGTGCCGACCGGACCAGCACGGGCCGGAGTTGGCACAAGCCTTGGCGCAGTTTCGGCCCTGATGGGCATAGGTGGCGGGGCCTTTGGTTCCGCCGTTATGACTTTGGCAGGCAGACCCATCCATCAAGCAGTGGCAACCGCTTCAGGTTTTGGCGTCGCCATCGCCGTGCCTGCGACCTTGGGCTTTATCGCGATGGGCTGGGGCGCAGAGGGCAGACCGCCCCTGTCGCTCGGGTATATCAATGTGCCCGGCTTTATCATTTTAGCGCTATTGACGGGTGCCGTTGCCCCCTATGGTGCCAAGCTCGCCCACCGCTTGGATAAAACCATGCTGCGCCGCGCATTCGGAGCCTATCTGGCCTTGACGGCCCTGGCGGTAGTGATCAAGGCGCTGGTGACTTAGGTCTTTTCTATTGGCATGGACGTGTGACTGATTGGAACATCCTGCGCGCCTCGTGACACCTTCATCGGGGGCAACTGCCGCATAAAGGCGAGCCCAAGCCTACGACTTAGTACCCCAGTCCTTCCCATCCTTCATTGGCTGAGCCATTGGATGGTCCTCAAACGGCAGGGCGTGCCCTTGCTGCTTGCGCAGATCAACAACCCACGCAAGACGCTCATGTGCCAGCGAGACGTTTGCCGAAATCCCAAAAACAATCATAAAAGCAAATATCTCAAGAGAATGGCGCGTAAGAAAGCCATCTATGAAATCCACTTTCGCGAGATCAAGTATCAAGGCAGGCATGAACAGAGCCAAGGAAGAATAAACAATCAATCGAATGCATCGGCTCGTCCTGGTACGCGCCTGCGGAATGCCGCTCTGCCATGCAAGGTCCCGACCCCGCCCGAGCTTAGAAAGATAGTTTCCCACCGAGAGGTTCAAAATTACGATCGCGAGCAACAGTAGAATGGCGAGATCATCAAAGTTCATGCCGGCGTAACTATCACCGAGACGATTTACGCCAGACGCATACAACACATAGACAAGAATGAGTTGGGCCAAAACCCCCATAATGGCGCTCATTGCCTCAGCAATTGCGCACGTAATCCGTGTCTCGACATCCGGCGCGATGGGCCGCTTGTCGGTCCAGAACAAGATTTTTTGGGGCCCTGGGTGCTTGTCAGACATGGTGGAATCCTCGCTCGATCATTTGGTGGATCGTTGATACCAAGCAGGTTGGGACCCATTGGTTTCATCTTCATCATTGCCTAAAGGCAGCTTATGGCCTTGCTCTGCGCGCAGTTCGAGAATCCAGCAGGCTCTGACGATAATTGAGCTTCCATAGCTTGCCAGCGCACATACTGTGTAAAGGCCTGCCAATTCTGCGAGGTACAGGTCGCTCCGCTCAGCAAGGTTTAGTACCCAAAAACTGAGACTAACCATAAAGCCACCAAAGGCAGCCATCGCGATCACCAAAAGAATTCGGCTTAAACGGGTCTGATCTGTAGGGACGCCACTTTGAAAGGCCGAACGCGGAAACCCTGCATGTGCGCCAGTCAAGAAGAAGAAGATTGATGCAAGCGGCATCAAGAGTGGACCAAATACAGATGGCGCGACAGTATGATCTTCTAAATCCAGCGCTTGAACCTGGAGCAGAAGACCGATGAATACGAGATTGCATAACACTTGAACGCCAGCCATCCCAATCTCTGAAATCGCACAGGTGATTTTTGTCTCCGTATCTGGCGCGATGGGCCGCTTGTCGGTCCAGAACAAGAACTTGCGGGCTTCCCCCGTTTGGCTAACAGGTTCGGTCATGTTCTACCCTCCTCTGGCGTTAGTTTAGAGCCGGGCTTTGTTGGGTTTGGGAATGGTTTGGTGGCTACAGAGTGTCCTAGCGTAAGCGGGGCATCATCTTTCTCACCATTCAAGACTTTGACCCATTGAAATGTTTCATACACTTTCACCAAGCAAGAAATCGCCCACAAAACTGGGAAACCAACTGCGGCCATCATATAACCTGAAAATACCTCGTTCGATATCAGTTCGCGGGACGGAAAATCGCCGCTCAATAAATTGGCTATCACAACGAACACGAGAACAAGTGTTTGCCAGCACAAAAGAAGAATGCCTGCCCAAAGAAGTAAATTGGACGGCAAAAAGATGCTCTCCGATCTGCCAGAGTGAAATTGCGGCCAAGTGGCACGAGATTTTCGAATGGCTCTGCCGTACCAAAGCCAAGCCGCACAATACGGCAGCCACCAAAATCCTGATCCATTGGCCAATAAGGTGCCTTCTAGAGCTTTCGAATCGCCGAAGGCCAGAAGGGAACACGAGACCGCCATGCTAAGTGCAAAAACAAGCACTATCGTCGCACGATCAATCTCGCCTAAGGCCGCTTGAATTTTCGTCTCCCGATCTGGGGCGATTGGCCCATATTTTCCCTGCGGCGAAGACTGCATCAGTGGCGTGTCTGAACTTATACCGGATGTCATCACCCCGTCCTATAAAGTCTGCGCCCAGCTGGGCAGTTGGGGTTCTTGTTCGGCTTGTTTGGTCGACGTGCTCGGATCCCGGCGAACGTCTTGGACCCACTCGAGAGTTTCCATTGCAGCTGCTATCATGGCGCATACACCTAGGCAGCCGCCTAGAACTTGAGGAACTTGCAAGAAGCGCAGCGCCGACGAGGGATCACCACCCCGCGTAAAATCAAAGTAGGATGAGGTAACAACCAAGGCAAAGCCACCGACCAAGACAATGGCAGCCACCACACTGATGAGCAGTGAGGGTGTCCTCCAGTTCCGCACCCTACCCGATACCAAAACGGGTTGAATAGCATGTCTTCGAATGAGTGTTTTGCTGCTCATAAAAAGGACAATCGTACAGAGGATGTAGAAGACTACCGCCCCCATAACCGAGATTGTCTCTAGGACTGAAGTGCTTTCGCCATTCAGTCCCAGCTTGCCAAATAGAGGTGCACAGCCTGATACGGCCAACGTCAAAAAAAACAGTCCATAAATCAGAAAGCCACGCACCTCTATCAATCCAGCCGTGATTTTCTCCTCCGGCGTTTGGGCAATTTCGACGCCCGGCAGATATCTCCTTTTGCCCAATCCAACCTCCAATCCTACCAAACCTTGAATAGGGTTGGAGGCTAAGGCCAATCGCGCGATCTGGCAACCTAGGATTTGCGTGAGATGGAAAGCCCTACTTAGACCAATTGCTCCACCCGAGCCGCCACAATATCGACCAAATCGCCCATGATTTCGGTGATTTTGAAGTCCTTCGGCGTATAGACGGCGGCGACGCCAAATTGCTTGAGCGCGCGGGCATCTTCTGGCGGGATGATGCCGCCGACCACCACCGGGACATGCTCAAGACCTGCGGCCCGCATGCGGGCCACCACATCACGTACCAAGTCGAGGTGTGAGCCTGAAAGGATCGACAGCCCCACCGCATGGGCCTTCTTTTCGGCGGCGCGGGCGACAATTTCTTCCGGTGTCATGCGGATGCCTTCATAGGTCACATCCATGCCGACAGCCCGGGCGCGCGTAGCGATTTGTTCGGCCCCATTCGAATGGCCATCAAGGCCGGGCTTACCCACCAAAAAGGCCAACCGACGACCCAGTTTCTCGCTGAGATCATCAACCTTTTTCGAAACGGCTTCAATATCTTCGCCCTCAATATTCACAAGTAGCGAGACACCGGTTGGCGCACGATATTCGCCATAAACCCGGCGCAGCAAAGCCCCCCACTCCCCGGTGGTGACACCGGCTTTCGCGCATGCAATGGAGGGTTCCATAATATTGCGGTTTTCACGCGCTGCAGCTTCCAACTCTGCCAAGGCCGCCTCGACAGCAGCGCTATCGCGCGCTGCACGCCAAGCATTCAGCCGCTTAATCTGATCGGCTTCCACCATGGGATCGACCGTCTGGATCGCCCCTTCGCCCGCCGATAAGGGCGATTGCTCGGTATCCGCCCAGCGATTGACGCCGACCACCACTTGGGTGCCACCTTCAATGCCAAGCAAGCGGTCGCGATTGGATTGGACTAGGCCTTCCTTCATATAGGGCACAGCGGCGACCGCCCCGCCAAGGGCATCAATCTTGGCAAGCTCTGCCTTTGCCCCCGCCACCAATTCAGCGACCTTTTTCTCCACCACATAAGAACCCGCAAACAGGTCTTCATATTCAAGAAGATCGGTTTCATAGGCGAGGATTTGTTGAAGCCTCAAACTCCATTGCTGATCCCACGGGCGCGGCAGGCCCAAGGCCTCGTTCCAAGCCGGCAATTGCACCGCGCGCGCACGAGCATCCTTGCTCATGGTCACAGCCAAGGTCTCAAGCAAGATGCGATAGACATTGTTTTCTGGCTGTGGTTCGGTCAGCCCCAGCGAATTGACCTGCACCCCATAGCGGAAGCGGCGCATGGCGGGGTCGGTCACGCCATAGCGGTCCTGACAAATCTCGTCCCACAGGACATTGAACGCGCGCATCTTGCACAGCTCTGTCACAAAGCGGATGCCCGCGTTCACGAAGAAGCTGATGCGGCCGACCACAGCAGGGAAATCCTCCGGCAAGACTTGGCCTTGGGCTTTGACTTCATCCAGGACCGCGATGGCCGTGGCAAGTGCAAAGGCCAATTCCTGTTCCGGCGTCGCGCCAGCTTCTTGCAAGTGGTAGGAGCAGACATTCATCGGATTGAATTTGGGCGTTTCTTTGAGGCACCAAGCAATCGTATCGGCCGTCAATTTCAAGCTGGGCGCGGGCGGGAACACATAGGTCCCACGCGAGAGATATTCCTTGATCAAGTCATTCTGTGTGGTGCCCTGCAGCTTCTTGCGGTCTGCCCCCTGCTCATCGGCCAAAGCGACATAAAGCGCCAAGAGCCACGCTGCTGGGGCATTAATTGTCATGCTGGTGTTCATGGTTTCAAGCGGAATGTCTTTAAACAGCGCCCGCATATCGCCCAAATGGCTGACGGGCACGCCGACTTTACCCACCTCGCCCTTGGCCAGCACATGGTCGGCCTCATAGGCAGTCTGGGTTGGCAGATCGAACGCGACCGATAGGCCCGTCTGCCCTGCCGCCAGATTGGCCCGATAGAGCGCATTGGACTTTTCGGCGGTGGAATGGCCCGCATAGGTGCGGAAGATCCAGGGCTTGTCGGGGGCGTGTTGGAAAGGTTTATCGGTCATGCGTGTGTCCTTGTGCACTGCAGCATTGCCATGCCTGATACCTGCTAGGCAAGCGGCAAAATCTTCCAAGAACACCGAAATAGAGAGCCATTCTCGCTAAAATTTGCTTGACCACCAGTCGGCGCGATTATACATAACATGTTATACAAATGGACGTATCATGCCGGATATTCTTCAAAACTTAGGCCATGTGGCGCTGGGAAGCCGCCTTAAACGCTTGGCAGAGCGCTTGCTGGCCGATGCCGCCATCATACTCGAGCAAGCCGGCATCCCAGTTCAGCCAAGCCACCTCGCATTATTGACGGCCCTCGAGCGGTATGGCCCCTTGAGCATCAAGGAAGCGGTTGCCACCGTGGGCTTTAGCCAACCTGCTATGACGCGAACCGTTGCTGCCTTGCGTGGCGCTCGCCTGATCACCACCGACCAAGATCCCGGCGATGCAAGGGCAAAGCAGATCGCCCTTACCGATGCTGGCCGCGCCATCTTGGTGAAAACCCGAGAACGCGTCTGGCCGAAAGTCGGCTCCGCCGTCTCAGATCTTGCAGGGGGGCGTGAACACGAACTTCTGGCCCTTCTCACCCTTTTTGAAACCCATCTAGCGGAGCGATCCATGTTGCAGCGTGTCACCAATCCTTTCTCTGTGATCCAAGTGGCTGACACCATCACGCCGGAGCTTGCAAAGGCCTTTTACGACATCAATGCCGCGTGGATATCGGCGATGTTCAAGCTGGAGGAGCATGACATTGACGTCCTCAGTAATCCTCAAGTGGAAATCCTCGACCGAGGCGGCGAGATTTTGTTTATAGCAACCGAAAAACATGGTGTCGTGGGCACCTGTGCCCTGATGCCGACCGAGGATGGAGCGGTTGAACTGACCAAAATGGGTGTCTTGGATTCCTTACGCGGACAAAAGGCGGGTGAACATTTATTGGCGGCAACCTTAGCACGGGCCGGAGAACGGGGGATAGAAACCCTCTTCCTACTCACCAATCACACCTGCGAAGCGGCCATCCACCTCTATGAAAAGCTAGGCTTTGTGCATGATCAAGAGATCATAGACCGCTATGGCTGCAGCTATGAGCGCTGTGACGTGGCCATGCGCTATCGTCCACAGAGATCGAACCCAAACCGCTAATTCCGCGCGATTTCTCTTAGGGCAACCGGCAGGTTGTGGCGTTCGATATGATCGATGATTTCGCTCACACTGGTGGTTGTTCCGGCATGCCGCACGTCAAAAAGCTCTGGATGAGCAATCTGCCGGAACCGATGCGCCAACCAAAATACACCACCTTCAGGTGGCTTTAGCTTGATGCCCTCTTGCAACTTCACCTGCACCGCAATGGCCTCATTGACCAATCGGCCATTGTTTAGCCAATGAAACGTCACGTGATCGATATGGTTCCACGGGATAAACTGACTTGAAATGCGGATGTCGGTCAGCCCTGTTTGCGAGAGGATGATAACACCATTGCGGTCACTGGACAGGCGGACATAGGTTAGGACCGAGAAAATCCCGCCAATAATCGCGGCTGCGGCGATCAAACCGATCAAGGCAAATTGCGCCAGATCTTCGGGTACCTTCCCCTTGGCCATACTGGGGACCACAAGTGTTGGAACCAACGCAAAAAGTAAGGCAACCACAACAACGCCGCTGGCCAGATAGCCCAGCCAAGCCCGGGGATAGACAAAGGCGCGCAGGCAAATATCGCGATGCTCAGTTGGGATCGCGCCCGTATACTGAACGGTCGTAATCTTCCAAACATCCGGGATCAGGCGGGGTTGATGATCGGCAAGCCACGCTGCGGCTTGGGCCGTTGCCTTATTCAATCCGCCAAAAGTCACGACAACTTCACCCTGTGGAATATGGCGGATCAGGCAGAGCAAGCGGTTGCGCACCGCACCAAAGGGGGTCAACCGCACCTGTGCCTTCACCCGAAGTCGATCGGGTACCCCACCAGGATGGGGCTCGATCCACTCAATGTCCTCCCAAGCCAAGCGCTCATACATGATCCGGCGATCGAAGAGACCTTGCTCGTTCATCTCGACGACAACGAAGCGGTTCCGAAAAATGGATAAATTCAGTTCTTGGATGAGATTAAGCAGACCAAAGACCAAAGCCAGCATCTCATCCACATGTAGCAAAGGCTCAAACTCACCGCGTCTCAGCATCTCAAAGCCGATATTCACCAGCGCGTAGCCTATCGCCATAACACCCAGAAAAATGCGCGGTGGACCAATCTTCGCCTGAAAAGGATTCACGCCTAACTCCCCCATCACCTCACTTAAATCCTAGGTAAGCAGTGATCCTTTTGTCCGCTAGTTAGAATGGTGCTTCTAGCGGGGCTAAAAACAGCTTGACAAATTATGCTGCAGCGCAGCAGAAGAGTTTGGCTCAGGCAAGGTCCGATTGGGGCTTGAAGCGCACGTTTCTGCCTCTAATTCGGACTATTGAGAAACCAATTTCCACAAAATGCGAAAAACCATCGCGCCAAGCACGTTCAGCGGGAGAGTTCGGGATGACGACAACAGATGTAGCGGCACCGCCAGTTTCGGGTGAGCCCTTGCTCGATCTCTATCCCGTCGGCAAAATTCCACCTGCCTATCATGTGCCCAAAACCATGTGGGGCTGGGCGATCCGCAAAGAGCGCCATGGCCGCCCACTGAAGGCGATGCAGTTGGAAGTTCTGCCAACTCCTGAGATTGATAATGATGAAGTCCTCCTTCTCGTGATGGCTGCTGGCGTCAATTATAACGGTGTTTGGGCGGGGTTGGGTGAACCTGTTAGTGTGCTGGATGGCTATGACCAAGATTATGCCGTTGTGGGTTCCGACGCTGCCGGCATTGTTTGGGCTGTGGGAAAAAACGTCAAACGCTGGAAGCCAGGCGATGAGGTTGTGGTTCATTGTAACCAAGACGATGGCGATGATGAGGAATGCAATGGCGGCGACCCGATGTTTTCGGCCAGCCAACGCATCTGGGGTTATGAGACCCCCGATGGGGCCTTTGCCCAGTTTGCCAGGGTGCAGTCCCGCCAGCTTATGACCCGGCCAAAGCATCTGACGTGGGAGGAAAGCGCCTGCTATACCCTCACCTTGGCAACGGCCTATCGCATGTTGTTCGGCCACCGCCCCCATGTTTTGAAGCCCGGCCAGAATGTTTTGGTGTGGGGCGCTTCGGGCGGCCTTGGGGTGTTTGCAACCCAATTGTGCGCCGTTTCGGGTGCTAATGCGATTGGTGTGATCTCGGATGAAAGCAAGCGCGACTATGTTTTGTCGATGGGCGCTAAAGCTGTTCTCAATCGGAAGGACTTTAATTGCTGGGGTCAATTGCCCACCGTCAACGGTCCTGAATTCAACGATTATATGAAGGAATGCCGCAAGTTCGGCAAAGCCATTTGGAATGTCACCGATAAGCGCGACGTGGATATTGTGTTTGAACATCCAGGCGAAAGCACCTTCCCGGTTTCTGTTTTTGTCACCAAGCGCGGCGGCATGGTGGTGATTTGTGCGGGCACCACCGGCTTTAATCTGACCATGGATGCCCGCTTCTTGTGGATGCGGCAAAAGCGCGTGCAAGGTAGTCACTTTGCAAACCTGCAACAGGCCAGTGCAGCTAACCAATTGGTGATTGAGCGCCGCATCGACCCCTGCATGTCGGAAGTTTTCGAATGGGCCGATATTCCGCTGGCGCATGAAAAAATGCTCGATAATCTACATTTGCCCGGCAATATGGCAGTCTTGGTGTGTGCGCCAAAGCCTGGCTTGCGGACATTTGAAGATGTGCTGGAAGCCAGCGAATCCGTAATCGGATAAGTCCGGCTTCGGTAAGGCTTGCCGAAAGACAAATGCAGGATACGATCTCTCTCAAACAATAATTTGGGAGAGACGCTGCCATGACTGTCCATGTGCCCAAAAGCCAGTTCACCCGCTTTGAAGTCCGCTCTTTGACACCAAATATTGGCGCGGAATTGCTGGGGCTTGATCTCAGCCAAGAGCTGGATGATGCCATGATTGGCGACGTTCGTGCTGCTCTTCTGGCGCACAAAGTTGTCTTCTTCCGCGACCAAAACATCACGCGAGCCCAGCATTTGGCCTTTGCCCGCCGGTTTGGGCCGCTTGAAATCCACCCCGCAACGCCGCGCGATCAACCCGATCCAGAAGTCTTGCGCATTGCCCATGGCCCGAACTCGCGCGGGGTTGAGAATAATTGGCATTCGGACGTGACTTGGCGGGCAGAACCTTCGTTGGGCTCTATTTTGCGCGCCATCGAATTGCCCGAGGTCGGTGGCGACACCCTGTTCTCGGATATGTATGCCGCCTATGAAGCCCTCAGTCCGGCGATGAAGACCTTTGTCTGCACGTTGGAGGCCGAGCATGATATTGCCCGGGTTTTTGCCAAACGGCTCAATCAAGACATTGAGAAGCTGCACGAGAAATTCCCGGTCCAAGTCCATCCCGTTGTTCGCACCCATCCAGAGACGGGCAAGCGCGCGCTTTATGTCAACACAGGCTTTACCACGCGCATTTTGGGGCTTTCCAAAAAGGAGAGCGACTGGCTACTCGACCATTTGTACAGCTTTGCCGCTGTGCCAGAACATGTGTGCCGCTTCCGCTGGGCACCAGGCTCGCTGGCCTTTTGGGACAATCGCGCCTGCCAGCATTATGCCGCCTCAGATTACTTCCCTGCAGTGCGCATTATGGAGCGAGTGACCATTGCGGGGGATAGACCTTTTTTTGACCCGTCACGGGGATGAGGTGCCGGCGCCCATGAACGAGGTCGACTTTTGTTTAGCCACCTATGGAACCTTGGCCCCCGGCAAACCCAATCACCACCGCCTGGCCCATTTGGGTGGGAGGTGGACGACCGGCACCTTGCGTGGCCATTTGGTTGAAACAGGCTGGGGTGCGGCTTTGGGATTTCCTGCCCTTAGGCTTGATCCAGCAGGTGATCTGATTGAAGTCCACCTCCTGATCTCCGACCAATTGCCACAGCTTTGGGAATGGCTCGACGCCTTTGAAGGGGAGGAATATCGCCGCAGCAACGTGTGTGTCGAAACGGCAGAAGGCCCCATCCCTGCTTGGATCTATGTGGCAGCTGAGCCTTAAAGCGGGCCCAACGATTGCGCAGCGAGATAGGCCGCCCACCCCGCACAGGGAACCAAGAGCGCCGGGCTGAGGCGACGGATCACCCAATCCATCATGCGATTTATTACCCCCTGCAAAGGCTCAAACGCCTGCGGGAAGATCAGGCGATAGGCCAGTAATATAATCAGCGGGCTGACATAGATCAGGCTGTAGAGAGCCAACCAAGCCAAAAGTCCAAGGAAGTTGGCCCCCGTTGCCACCATAATCGGGATGGCTCCAAAATAAGGGAATGCGGTCGGCATATCCGATAGGGTTGAGCCGAATGCGAAGAGAAAAATGGCCAAAATAGCGGTAGAACTGGGTTGCTTGACCGCCTTGTCCTGCCCCATCGGAGGACGTCGCCAGAGGAAGATCGCGCCGAGAGAACAGCCAAATGCAACCAACAGCCAGAATGCAACTCTCATCCAAGGCTTGATCCATGGCTGTAGCGCGATCAGCAATTCAGCCCAACCTGTCACCAAGGCGACACCGGAGAGAAAATAGACGAGGAATGTTGCTGTAATGAAGGCAACACCTCGCCCAAGGCTTTGGGGCCTTGCAGACACTACAGCACAGGCGGCGATCGAGAAGGGGTTGAGGCTATCAAGTAGGCCAAGGCCCACAATGGCGAGCAGAGCGGTCAAGAACGACATGGTAGCAAGTGATACAACGTTTGATGAAGGTGGCCATGGCCTTAGAGTGAACAGGCGGTCGATCTAACGCATGGGCATGGAGGGAAGATGGAGACTGGGAGCGCCGATACAGCCACATTAAACGGTACAATCCCTCCCAAAGCCATGTCATCCTCGTCGAAGCGCCTGTGGAGAGCGAGGACCCCAGGGGACTTTTCGCCACATGGTCTGGGACTCGGTTGCGCCGTAAGGCATAGCATCGCTTATCGTTCTTTTCTTCTAGAAGGCTTTGGTGCAGGCCCTGCATGCCCCAAAGGCCATACGTTATTGTTCGCGGGCGAATTGGTGGACCAAGGAGATCACCAAAGCGCGTCCAGATAAAAAACCTAACCAAAACCACCGTCATCCCCGCCGAAGCGTGAGCTTCGAGCGGGGACCCCATTACGCAGATGCGCAGATGGGGAAAATGATCCCGGATCGGCTCACGCCGTCCGGGATGACAGCGTGAAAAAGGGTTTTATCTGGAAGGCTTTGGCGCAGGCTGTGCCTGCCCCAAAGGCCAAACTCAATTGTTGGTGGGCGATTTGACGGGTCAAGTCCGCTTCGCGCCATTGACGCGCGTTTGGTTCTTTGGAACCAAGTTGCGCGTTTAAATCAAGAAATTAGGTCCACCTCCTTTCAAATAAGGAGGTGGACCTAGGGCGGCAGATTTCCGAAGGAAATCTGGACTTGACGCGACAAATCGCCCGAACACGATATTCAAAGCGGTTTGGTGGACCAAGGAGATCACCAAAGCGCGTCCAGATATAAAATCTAACCAAAACCACCGTCATCCCCGCCGAAGCGAAGCGCAGAGCGGGGACCTCCTTGTGCATGTGCGACACGAGATCCCGGATCGGCTCACGCCGTCCGGGATGACAGCGTAAAGGGGGGCCCTCACACCAGCACCAACACTTTTTGCCCCGCGAGGAAAAGACCTCCGGGGGTTTGGCTTTGCCCTTGGGAAAAGGGCAGAGGGGCCGGGGCGCGAAGAGTGCGCCAATTAAAGTGGGCCAGATTAACGGACTGGC
>NZ_NCSQ01000030.1 GCF_002105465.1 Aquidulcibacter paucihalophilus | reverse complement strand
CGCGTCGCCGAAATCACAGTTATTGCGGGTGTCCAGATGGCGCGATTGGCTATAAGTCATGTGAGCTGCCCGTGGGCACACCAGGGCGTCCGGCGTGCGATGCCGGGGCGCGCTTTGGCAATTCGCCCGCCTTGATCACCCCTTATCAAACCGCCGCAACCACACCGGGCCGGTTTGAGACGGTGACAGTTGGCGGCATTCAGGCCCTCTTCCAAAATCGGGATCAGATGGAAAATGCGGTCGACTGGATTAAGTCGCTCTATCCATCCACACCCTTCGCCTTCTACCGTGACCCCCTTAATAGTTTTGTGGTCGAGGAAAAGACCAAGAGCGGCTATCTGATGTTGGATGTCGGCCGGCCTGATGACCGCTACCACATCAATGGCGGTGTGCGGGTCATCAATACTGAATTGACCGTCAATTCGAGTGGCACGCCTGTTGCGCCACGCTATTGGGGCACGGATTCTTGGAACGGCGTCTTGGCCAATCCAACGCGAGAGCGTACCGGCCGCGATTATACCGACGTGCTGCCCAGCGCCAGCATCGTCTATGACGCCACGAACAACACGAAGATCCGGGCCTCACTGGCCCGCGTGGTTGCCCGTCAGAATCTGTTCCAATTGGGTGAGGGTTCCCAATATGACTTCACCCGCGTCTCAACCCCGGGCCCGAACCTCGATCGCTTTGCTTTTACAAGTGGTCGCGGCGGCAATCCAAACTTGAACCCCTTCCGGGCCGATCAAGCAGACCTTGCCTGGGAACATTATTTCGGCCGCAAAGGCTTGGTCTCGGTTGGCTTGTTCTACAAGAAGATCGACTCTTTCATTCAAACCAATACGGTTCCTCGTGTGGTTGCCGATGGCACGGTGCAGGGCTCAACCGTTGGGTCCTTCTCGCAGCCAACCAATGGGGAAGCAGGCTCCATCAAGGGTCTAGAGCTTTCGGCTCAATATGATTTTGATGCCGGTTATGGCTTTACCGCCAACTATACTTATTCAGACTCAGAGTCGCCCTATTCAAACGACTATGACAAGAACTTGCCCATTCCAGGGGTTGCCAAAAATGCCTTCAACGTGACGGGCTATTATGAGAAGAACGGCTTTGCAGCCCGTCTGTCCTATGCGTGGCGTGATACGGTCTTTGTCGGCAATTTCGGCTTCGACCGCTTTAATCTCGGTCGCTACCAATCCGCCTATGGCCAACTCGACGGTCAATTGTCCTATGACATTAACGACCGGTTCCAAGTCACGCTGGAGGGCAGCAATCTTCTGGCTGAAGATGCAACCGAATATCTCCAGTTTGAAAACCTGCCTTTCCGCTACCTTTCCGGCGTACGGCGGATTTCCCTCGGTGGCCGTCTGAAGTTCGGCAATTAAGGGTTTCCACAATGGTCTAATGGCTCGACTCGTGTCCCCGTCAGGTGTTGAGGCTTAGGCCATAAAAGGGGGCGGCGTACCGCAAACGCTGCCCCTTTTGCTCTTGTGCCATGCCTGACTTTCGTTTCAAGTTTGGATGGCCAAAGGAATTGGGTGGGACATGGAAGCAACGGGCCTTTTGCCAAAGTCTATTGTGATTGTCGGCGGCGGTACGGCTGGGTGGATGACTGCAGCGGCCTTGGCGCGCTTTGTTGGCCATAAGGTCAAGATCATAGTGATCGAAAGTTCCGACATTGGCACGGTCGGCGTTGGTGAAGCGACCATTCCGCCGATCCGCAATTTCAATGCGATCTTGGGCCTTGATGAAGCCGAATTCGTCCGCGAGACCAAAGGCACCTATAAATTAGGGATTGAGTCTTGCGACTGGGTGAAGCCCGGCCACACGTATTTCCATCCGTTTGGCGTTTATGGCCCCACCCTGAACCAGCCCAATTTCTTCCACCAATGGCTGCGGGCGCGGGCAGGGGGGCCTGTTCCTGATCTTTGTGAGTTTTCGCTCTGCAGCTTGGCCGCCCGCGAGGGTCGGCTTGCGCCACAAGGCCGCGACCCGGCTTCTATCCAGGCGACTTTAACCTCGGCCTTTCACTTTGATGCCGGGCTTTATGCCGCTTATCTTAGCAAGTTTGCGCAAGCGCGCGGCGTGCGGCGATTGGACCAAAAAGTGCTCTCTGTCCGCCAGGCTGGTGAAACCGGTGCGATCGAAGCCGTACTTTTGGAAAGCGGTGAAGCGGTAGAAGGTGATTTCTTTGTCGATTGCACGGGCTTTCGTGGCCTTTTGATCGAGCAGACTTTGAAGACTGGCTACGAAGATTGGCGTGCTTTCTTGCCTGCTGATCGTGCGCTGGCGGTACCGACGGCGAAGCAAGGTCCTGCAATGCCCTACACGCGTTCCACCGCGCGTCTGGGCGGATGGCAATGGCGTATTCCGCTGCAACATCGCACCGGCAATGGCTATGTCTATTCCAGCCAATTCATTTCCGATGAGGCAGCCCATGAAAGCTTGATGGCAAACCTTGATGCGCCAGCTTTGGCTGAAGCCAAGCCGTTGCGATTTGTGACCGGCCGACGTAAGAAGCTATGGAACAAGAATGTGGTGGCGATTGGTTTGGCTTCGGGCTTTCTAGAGCCCTTGGAATCTACCTCGATCCATCTCATCCAAACCGGCATCACTAAGTTGCTGGACTTCTTCCCAAGCCAGCATCACCACGCCGCGAATGCCGCGACCTATAATCGGCTCGGCCAAGAAGAGTATGAGTCTATTCGAGACTTTCTTGTCCTGCACTATAGGGCCAATCAACGCATGGGCGAGCCTTTGTGGGATTATTGCCGACATATGGCCTTGCCCGAGACCTTACAGGAACGCTTGGCCTTGTTCCAACATGGTGGCCGTGTGCCCCCACATGCTTTTGATCTATTTACCGAAACCAGCTGGGTTGCCGTCTTTATGGGCCAGGGCATAGAACCCATCGGTTATAATCCTTTGGTAGAAGTTCATGAGGGCGCAGCAGGGCGGCAATTTTTGGCCGATGCCCATCGCGCCTTGGCCGATGTCACACGGCAATTGCCACAGCATGAGGATTTTTTGCGACAAGTCGGAATGATGCCAGCCTAGCCTGACGGGCTAAGAGGCCTTCGGGCTTGATGTGGAATTGCGCACCACAAAGGCATGGTTGATGGCCAAGGCAGCGTTTAACTCTTGGCTTGTCTTGTCTGCCGCATGTGCAATCAATCGCTTTGAGGCTTCAGCCGCCATGTCGCCGACCGGCTGGCGGACTGTGGTCAAAGTTGGCTGGCTGTAGCGAGAGGCCGGAAAGTCGTCAAATCCCACAACCGATAAGTCGCGCGGAACCTCTACCCCCAGCTCAGACGCAACATGGATTACGCCCAAGGCCATTTCGTCATTGGCGGCAAAAATGGCGGTCGGCGGGTTGGGCAAAGATAACAAGGCCCGGCCACTGGCCTTACCACCTTCATAGGTATAATCGCTTTGCAACATGGTCGCAGGGTCGAGGGCCAAACCGCTTGCGCGCATGGCTTCGGTGTAACCATCTTGGCGCGCACGACTGGAGGCAAGACCCGGTGTGCCCGCGATAAAGCCAATCCTTTTATGGCCAAGGCCAATCAGATGCAAAGTGGCTTCATTGGCCCCTGCGCGCTCGTCCATGGTGATCGACAAGCAAGCAACGTCGGTTTCGGTTGCGCTCAGGCGCGCAAAGGGTGTGCCCATGCGGACAAGAATTTCAAGAATCTTTTGATTGTCGGAAATCGGCGGAGTCAGGATCACGCCGTCTGGATTCAAGGCCGAAAGGGTCGAGGATAAGATGGCCTCAGCATTTTCAGCTTCTGCATTCAAAAGCTCAAACAGCAAGTGATAGCCCGCTTCCCGACAGGCCATCATGCCACCAAATTGTAACCGCTCCACATAAGGGTTTGAACGATCAGTCTTCCAATGGTCGAGCGTGAGCGCTTCATCGAGAAACGTCACCAGCGTAAACGACCGCCCGCCAGCAAGGCCGCGGGCAGACGTCTTTGGCCGATAGCCCAGTTCGGACACGGCGCGCTTGACCCGCTCTTGCACATTGGGCCGAACATTGGGTTCGAGGTTCAAGACGCGCGACACTGTCTTGATTGACACCCCGGCATGGGCTGCAACTTCATAAATGGTGGGGGCGCGCCTTTGAGTCATCTGGCTTTCTTCGACTTAGCTTCGCCCTAGTGTAAGCCCTGTCGTGACCCGACCGCAATCAGAAGCGCTGTCGATTTATGCACGACCGGCCACCATGGGGGCAAAATAGGCTTTCACCAACATCAGGTCTGACATTTCTTGACCAAGCACCACCAAGCGGTGAACGTGGTTCATCTCGATCCCCAGCTCGGCAAATCGTTTCAAAGGAATGACAAATGACTGCTCATGCTGCGCCACGCTTGAAAGTGCGATGCTGCATGTGGCCTCAGACAGGCCTGGTGCGTCGGGAGGCAAGAGGGAAACTTCCAAGCCTTTAAGATTTTTGGCGATCGCGGTCAGATAGAGGGCGTAATCAGCATTGACTTCCCGGGATAGATTGAGGGGTGGCCCCGCGAAGCTGAGGCTTCCTGCGCCGCCCCATTGGATGGCCCAAGCGTTTTCTTGCTGACCGTAATCTGCTGGGCGTATGGCCACCTGCCGCCCTGGCGAAGCAGCCCCCCCAAGCAGCCCGGTTTTCTTTAAGGTGGTGGAGCCCGAAAAGTCGGTGAGTTCTGCCGTCCACTCGCCCTGCGGCACACCCCGATCGAACAGGGTGAGGGGATCGTGCTTTCTGGCTGTGGAATGTTCATGCAGCCTCTGCCAGGCAGTTTGATCGGTTCGGCAAAGCCCAAAGCCTAGGGGGAACAGCGGGGCGCGGCTTGGGCTTGGCGCACACAGGTCGAAGTGGTCGCTATGGGCGGGCCACGGGAAGGGCAGACGACCTTGAAAGTCGGGCACGAGCTCAGATGGCGCGGCAATCAGCAAATCGGCCAAAGCCCCGGCCTGGGTGCCGGGCAGAAAGGCGGCGATGAAGGCCTTGCTCCGATTCAAGGCGGGGTTCATCCAGAGTGGGCGACCTGAATAGAGCACCGTCACCACGGGAATGCCTGAAGCGGCTAACCTATCAATCAGTGCATAGTCAGATGGATCGCCGGGGCGATAGGCAAGGGTATCGCAATCGCCTCGAAACTCCGCATAAGGTTCCTCACCCAGAACAACCAGGGCAACGCCGGGCTTGTCGCTCCATTGGCCGGCGGGGTTGAAGCTGACCCGCCCGCCTGAAGATTTGACTTTTGCTTGCACCCCTTCCAACAGGGTTTGGCTGCCCGGGAATAGGCCAGAAAAATCACCCCCACCCTGCCAAGATAAGGTCCAGCCGCCACAGGCAAGGTCTAATGCATCGGCCCCGCGACCGCACACCAGAATATGCTGGTTTCCAGCGAGCGGCAGGATCTGGTCTTCATGCTTTAAAAGCACAGCCGATTGGCGCACCGCGCGGCGGGCAAGCTCAAGATGTTCTGAGCGGCTCAACAGGGAAAATTGTCCGGCAAGGGGTCGTGCCGCAGGCCGACCCTTTTTCTGTAAGCCCAAGCGGGCCTTAAAGCGCAACATGCGCAAAACGGCATCATCCAATCTTGACACCAGGCTAGGGTCTGAGGTCACCAGCTCCACAGTAGAGGCCAAAAGGGCCCTCCAAGAGTCAGGTGCCATATACATATCAAGGCCCGCGACGAGGGCTTGGGGGGCAAAGCCCGGTGTTGCACCGGGCAATTGGCCATGGCCGTTCCAATCACCTGCGACCAGTCCATCAAACCCCCAATGTTGCTTCAACAGCTTGGTCAACATGTCGTGTCGGCCATGCATGCCTTGTCCACCCCAAGAGGAGAAGGACGCCATAATGGCGGTAGCACCGGCGTCGATCGCAGCCAGATAGGGGGCGGCGTGATGGCTGATTAGCTCAGATTCTGAGCAATTGGTTTCCCCTTGGTCGCGCCCATCTCGTGTAGCCCCGTCACCGAGGAAATGCTTGGCGGCGCAGCCAACCTTATCCACGCCCAAAAATCCACTCGTGCCGGGCTCGCCTTGTAAGCCAAGGATCATCGCAGCCCCCAGACGACACACAAGGTCGGGGTCACACGAAAATGCTTCATAGGTGCGTCCCCAACGCAAATCCTTGGCAACGGCAACCGTGGGCGAAAATGTCCAATCCATGCCTGTGACCGCAATCTCCTTGGCGGTCGCAACACCCATGGCGTAGGCAAGACCGACGTCGCGGGCCGCCCCCAGATTGATGTTATGCGGGAAGATTGTCGCGCCTGCGACATTGGAATGGCCATGGACCGCATCGGTGCCAAACAAGATTGGTATTGCGTTTGGATCGTCGCCCTCAAAAAAGGAGTCGACCAAGTCGAGCCATTCTTGCGCAGAGGCATCAAAGCGCCCGTGCGGGGCTGAATTGCCGCCATTGAGGATGGCACCAATCTTCAAGGCCTTGGCTTCTTCCGGGCTGATGGCGGCAATATCGGCTTGGATGATTTGCGCGACTTTTTCGGCAAGGCTCATGCCCGCGACTTGCTTCGCAATCTGGGCTTCGATCACGGGGTCCGGTACCAGCTTCTGTTTGGGTTTCGGCCAAGCGGCAAGGTTGAGCGGCCGCTCTCCATAATTGGAAGCAAGATCTAAAGGGGGGTCAACCCAAGCTGGGGAGGTCACATAAGGCATGTTTAGGGAACCGAAGCAGCGGGGGCAGGGGTGGCGGGGTCCCGGGCTTCCGCGGCCACAGGCCGATAGTCGGATGGATAATCCTTCAAGCGGTCCCACCAATAGATTTTCAAGAGCCAAGTCGTGACAGCAGCAAGGGCCATTGCCATCCCGAAGGAGGTCCAATTGCGGATCACAAAGAAGATGGGTGCGGCAACCAGACTGGTTTGCCAGATGATACCCACCACCACATTGAAGGCGTCAAGCTTAAACTCTTTATTCGGTTCGACGCCCTCCCCTTTGGCGACAAGGGAGTGCTGCACTGGCCCCCAGAAACCCCAGGGCCGCGTCTTCACATAAAACGTTTCCAATACGGCCATATCGGTCGCAGGCGTCATCAAGGAGGTGCCAATCACAACCGCCAGACAAATGGCAAAGAAGAAAGGGAAGGATTGCAGTGGGTCGAGATTAAGTTGGGGGATCGCCAGAATGAGTGCGAACAAAATACCTGCTGCCATGCCCCCAAAATAGCCCCAACCATTCATGCGCCACCAATACCATTTCACGACATTGGCCGCCGTATAGCCGCCATAAAGGCCGGCCGTGATCCAGTTCAAGGCGCTATCGAAACTGTGCAGCAAAAGGCCAAAGGCCGTGCCGATCATCACAAAAATGATTGAGACCGCATAGCTTAGTTTGATTAGCGTTTTTTCTGACGCTTCGGGATTGATATATTTGCGGTAAACATCATTGACGATGTAAGCGGGGGCTGCATTCAAGGGTGCCGCAAAGCTCGACATAAAGGCAGCCAACAGGCCTGCCAACGTCAGACCTAATAATCCCGTGGGCAAGAATTCAGCTAAGGTGAAGGGCAGAATGGCTTCGTAATCGGCGCTCTTGCCCATGGCGCGAAGCTCATCCTGGAAGTGAACCAAGGCGAGGACCGTAAGGCCTGCAATCATCAAATAGCGGGGTGGGTTCAACACGAGGCTGACAAAGCCGCTCATCTTCGCAGCATCGGTTGGCGAGCGCGCGGATAAAACGCGTTGCATATCATAATTGGGTGCAGGCCCGGCGAGAGAGTTCAAAATGCCCTTGAACAACACGAGCATGAAGAAAATGGTGAAGAGCGAATAGCCTTCAGATGCGATCTTTTCATTTGCCGAGGGCAGAAGTTGCGACCAATCCAGATCCAGCTTCCAGTCAAAGAAGGGATTGGTCCAGCCGTCGGGGATAGCGGCTGCAATGCTGGCAGCATCAGTGTGGGCCATGGCCACCCAGGCAATGGCCAAGCAGGTTATGGTCATCACCACAAACTGCATCACTTCGGTGAAGACGACCGAATACATGCCGCCCTTGATCACATAAAGCGCGGTTAGAAGGATGATGATTACCCCATAGGCCCGGTCGTTAAAGTCGGCCAAGAGGCGGGCGCGTTCGGCCACTTGTTCCGCATTCAGCGAGGCTGCCTTTAAAGCCTCTGGCAAGAAGACCTGCAGATGCACTAATTCGCTCAAGTTAAACGGGATGAATTGCGCGGCGAGCTTGCCAATACCCAAGAAGCCATAGGCCATATAGGCGAGTACCAAGATCAGCGCGAAAAGAACAATGATCAGGTGGCTAAGCCGTGCGGAGCGGTCATCCCCAAAGCGGAATGTGATCCATTCTGCCCCCGTCATCACGCCAGAACGTCGCAACCAGATAGACAGAAACACCATCAAAAAGACTTGGTTGAAGACAGGCCAAAGCCACGGCAACCAGATGCTTTTGAGGCCATAAATAAATAGGATGGATACCAGCCACATCGTGCCGGCTACATCAAACATGCCCGATGCGTTCGACAGGCCCAGAGCATACCAAGGCAAGCGGTTGCCGCCGAGAAAATAGCTGCGTAGCCCCGTGCTGGCCTGTTTGGAGATCCAAAAGCCGATGAAAATCGTCAGTGCCACATAGGCAAAGACAATGGCGAGATCGAGGGGGGGGGCAGCTTCATCGGGATCAGGCCTTAGGCAAGAGACAGGAGTGTGAGAATGGTTGCGGAGTTCATCACCGGGCCGCCTGCAAGCCTTGGCACAGCCGGATCGTTTCGATCATGGCACGACCGGTGTGGTAGGGACATTTCCGAGGCCCAGCCATCAGGCCTGATTTGCTGCTTTGGTCATCGAGGCGGGAAAGCTCAAGCCATTCCCCGTCTAGGGTGTCGATTTGATGGTCTTTGATAAAGCCCCAAACCCCTAAGGCATGCTTGAGGAAAACGGGGTCGTGCGTGAGGGTATAGGCATTGAGGAAGCCGACCAGAGCTTCTGCTTGGATCCACCACACGTGCAGGCGAGACAAATGACCATCTGGGCCCAGCTCTTCATAAAGCCCACCAAACTCACTCAAGCCCGTGAGGGCACCCGTCGCAAGGCCAAGGCAGGTTTCTTTGGCTTCAGCCAAACGGGCAGGGGTGGCAAGGCTAAGCCCCGCTTCATACACAAGCCAACTGGCTTCAATATCATGCCCATAGGAGCGCACCGCCGATTGGCGCGTCCAGTCCCAATCAAAGAATAGGCCTAAAGTATCTCTGCCTCGCGAGACGACGTGCTGATTAAAAATCTCAAAGGCCATTTCCAAGGCTGAGCACACCGCCGCACCGGTCACATGATGCGGGTCAAGCTGCTGGAGCGCCTCATGAAGGCCGGTATAGGCTTCTAAGATATGCAGATGGGTGTTCATGGACTTGGGTGCGTTCTGGTCACGCGCGCTTAAGCGCACATCCTCAATCGGCTCGAGATCGGGGCCTAAAGCTTCAATCCAACCGCCATGCACGCAGTCCATAAAATGGGTTTGGACTTGCTCGAAAATCTTCACAGCACTGGCAAGAGCAGCCGTATGTTTCTTGGCACGCGCATAAGCGGCCAGCGCGTAAATCCCAAATGCCTGCGCATAAGTTTGCTTGCGCGCATCGAGCACAACATTTTCGGCAGAGACCATCCAAATCAACGTTTCGGTGTCTGGATCGAGGAAATGATCGATTAAGATGGCATAGGCTTGATCGGCCAGCCTTCCGCATGCCGCATGGCCCGTGGCCTCAAAAGCGGCGGAGAAAAACCATAAGAGGCGTGCATTTAAAATGATCGCGCGGGGGGCCTCGGGATAGGCGAGGCCGTTTTCGCCAATCTCGCCCCAAAACCCACCCGTGGGCGCAGGGGCGTGGGTGGCCCACCAGTCACAAATCCGATCCAGCTCTGCCCGCGCTTCATCTTCCAAGGCCCCTAGGGCTGCCTGCGCTACACGGTCAAGCGACCCCGTCAGAGGAGGGGCAAGAGCGTCTAAATCTGTCAACTTAACCCTCCCAGGTCACGGCCATTCATTGGGCCTTGTCGGCGTTGCCTGACCATAGTTTGCCAAATTGTCAGCGCTGTCAATACGGGTCAGCTGGTATGCCGCAGCGCGGCTTTCGGGCTTTAACTGCCAAGCTCGTCATGATGGGGGTGGGTGGGCTTTTGCCCGACAGCAGTCCTTGAGGAAACCAGCCTCTAGGGTGCACCCCGATAGGCATGCACCCCTTGGCACCCCAGCTTGCGCAGAAAGGCTTGTTCGACGGCTTCGAGGCTCGTGCAACGGTATGCCGCGTCTATCAGCCTACCGACTAGCCGAGACAAGTTTAGGCCGTTGGCCGCCTACACCATAGAGATTGACCTTCAGGCTCGACATTGCATTGACGAGCGCATTGGGCGCATAAACCACGGGACCCACGGGCGCGATATGGGGGAAGCGCTCGAAGATTTTCTCAAATGACAGGCGTAATTGCATCTGCGCAATGCGCGAGCCTAGGCACTTGTGTACGCCATGGCCGAAAGCCAGGTGCTTGTCATAATTGTCGCGCATCATGTCGAACCGATCGGGGTCGGGGAAGACCTCTGGATCGCGATTGGCCGCACCATACCACATCACCACTTTTTCATCCTTGGCGATGCGTTGACCATTAAGCTCGGTCTCTTCCAGCGCCGTGCGGCGCATATGTTTGACAGGAGAGACCAGACGCAGCGCTTCTTCGGCCATGCGTGGGATCAGCTTTGGATCATCCAGCACCATCTGCCGCTGGTCACGGAACTCATGCAGGAGTTGAATCGTACCGGTCAGCGAATTGCGGCTGGTGTCGTTGCCGGCAAAGATGATCAGAAGCCAAGCCCCATCCAAATGCTCTTGCGGTAGCTCTTCCCCGCCAAGGCGGGAGCGGGCAATCGCGGTCAACAAATCTTCGCGAGGCCGTGCACGCCGGTCGGCCATGACTTCCTCACCATAGGCAAACATCGCATCGACCATCTTAAAGAAGCGGAACGGGAAGAGGGGTTCTTTCAGGATGGTCTGCCACGGATTGGCCAGATATTGCGACGCCATTTCCAGATAATGCATCCATTTTACGATCCGTGGCCGGTCGGCTGGATCAACGCCCAGCATTTCACACAAGGTGAAAAGCGGGACCTGTTCGGCAAACATTTTCACGAAATCAACCTCGGGGCCCTTGCGCTCCATCTCGTCCAACAGCCCATCAATATGGGTGCTAACCTTGTCGCGGATTTTCGCGACATAGGCTGGAATGAAGAAGTCTTTTTGCTGGATTCGCGCTTCCATATGCATGGGCGCATCCATATTGATTAGGGAGTTTAGGGCTGCCGGGATCAGCTTCTTAGGCTTCCATTTCTCCCGTGCCTGAATGCCCAAATTGATGCTGCCGCGCTGGGATGAGAAGATTTGCGGGTTCAGCTCAACCGTTTTGATATCCTCATAGCGCGTCACCGACCAGAACCCTGAAATACCACGATAGCCCGGGCTCCAATGCACCGGGGCGTCATTACGAAGCTGCCGATAAAAGGCCCATGGGTGGCCACCGGTCCAAGAAGCCGGGTCGCCCAGCTTAAAGCCGCTGATCAAGGGATAGGCTGCCGCGTGAATGGGGTCCACCTGTCCAGTATCGATAAGAACATTGTCACTGATCAGCTGCATGGCGTGCGTGTTTCCTTAACGTGGTGCGGCGGTCTGAGGCCGGGCTATCCTTTATGGCTATATGTCGTCTTCGCCCAACCCGACAAGCCCATAGGCCAGCGCGCGGCATCACGGACCCTTCCACCCATGCAGTAAAGTCCCACAAGGTCGCCATCCCGGATTTTTGACGCAGAGTGCCGGAGGTGCCCGCTCGCCACTTCGTTCCGGCGGGGATGGCATTGTGGCGGCGGGGAGAANCCCTTCTGGTCACCCAACCGCACCCTCAATTGTTCTTGCGACCTCTGGGTAGTCAAGTGCGCAGCTTTGCTGCGTCGCAAGGCGATCCGTTTTCGAAGAAAACGGACACTTGACGACCCAGATGTCGCGGCCATCCTCGATGATCCATTTTGGTGAAACAAGGTTTCCACCAAAATGGGTCCAGATGGAATCTCCCCTCATCCCGTGAGTGTGGAGCGGATAGATAAAAACCTATCCCCCTGTATCCAAGCCTCGCAT
>NZ_NCSQ01000168.1 GCF_002105465.1 Aquidulcibacter paucihalophilus | reverse complement strand
AAACCAATACAAATCTCAATTCCACAACTGACTTGATGACAACTTTACTGGTTCCAGGACCGCCTCACCGCGCGCGCAGCGCCTCTGGCGCAAGGTCGTTCAGTACGGCGGGCAAAGCGGCGATCAAATCGGTGGCGATAAGGCCAGGGCCGACCCGATCGGCGGCGCTTGCATGAATCCAGACGGCCGCACAGGCGGCTTCAAAGGCGGGCATGGATTGGGCCACGAGGCCCGCGATAAGGCCCGCGAGCACATCGCCCGTTCCAGCGCTCGCACAGAAGGGGGTAGCCAAGTTGGACGAGGCTAAGCGTCCATCGGGGCCGGCAACCCAGGTTTCTGCCCCTTTGTGCACCACGATGGCACCAACTTCCATAGAAAATGCCAAAGTCGCCGCGGCTTTCTTCTCCGGATCAAAGGTTCCCGCAAGGCGGGTGAATTCGCCGCTATGGGGTGTCAGGATGGTTGGTACCCTGCGGGCTAGTAGGGCTTGCCAGAGCGGGCCATGGCGCCCCCCTTGTGCTAACAACGTCAAGGCATCGGCATCCAGCACCAAGGGCCCTGGAAAGCCCTGCACCATGTCCAAAACATCGTCGGCTTGGGTGGCTGTTAGCCCGAATGCGGGACCCAGGATCGCCGCATCAAAGCCCGCACACAGGCTCGACAAGCTTTGGAGCGCAGCGCGCTCAACAATCAAGCGCTCTGTCTCATGGCATGCCAGAATGGTTGCGGCGTCGCTTGAGGCCATGAGACTGACCCACCCGGCTCCACTACGATGGCCGGCCGCCGCGGCAAGGCGCGCTGCCCCAGTTTGCAGCCTGCCGCCACAAATGACGGCAAGCCTGCCGCGGCTATGCTTGTGGGAGCGTGCGTCTGGCCACGGAATCGCGCGGGCCAGTTCGATCGAAATAATCACGTCCGCCATAGTTGCCACCGTTTCTTGGGGAGGCTGGCCAGACATGGACTTAGCGTGTCCGCTCAAGCTCAACGCCCGAGCACGCAGCCCCGGGCACCGCACCGGGCTTTTCGACCCGCAACCGCACACTTAAAATCCGCTCATCGGTGAGGACCGCTTCGCAGACTTTTTCGGCAAAGGTTTCAATCAGATGCAAGTGCTGACCGGCTGCAACGGTGCGGACATGGGCAACCAGACTGTCATAATCGACGGTTTCGGCCAACTCATCGCTGCCCGCCCGGACCGACGTGCCAACTTGCACTTCTAAGTCGACCACTAGGGGCCGCCGTCGCCCCTTTTCATGCGCATAGACGCCGCACTCAGCCTCCACCATCAGGCCCTTGACGAAAATCTTGGTCGAGACCGCGCGCGTCGGTGCGGCATCATCCGGTTTGGCTTGGCTGGAAAACGGCTTGACAGGGGGCTTGGCTGGACGGCGGATCATGCCGCCGGGCCGCATCACCACGCCCAGTTCAGAAGGGCCAGAAGATTTCATTCGTTGATCCCATCGACATCAGGTGTGCGCCAAATCAGGCTTTGACCGCCATCGACGGCCATGATTTGGCCCGTAATAGCCTCAGCATTCAAGAGAAAGCAAACCGCATCTACCACACTGGCCATGGGGCTGCCTGTGCCCAGAAGCGTGGCATCGACCTGTTTTTGAAAATCTTCTTCCGACTGACGACTATTGCGCGCGGTGGGCCCGGGTGCCACGCCATTGACCCGCACGCGCGGTGCCAAAGCCTGGGCCAAAGTATGGGTGGCCGTGGCTAAAGCCGCCTTTGATAATGTGTAGGTGAAAAACTGCGGTGTAAGCTTAAAGATGCGTTGATCAATCAAATTGACGATGGACGCGCTTTGCCCGTCAGGCAAGGCGGCTGCCAAATTACGGGCCAATTCACACGGCACCCGCACATGCATATCAAAATGACGATCCCAGCTTTCACGCGTAAAGTCTGACGCTTCATCGCCTTCAAAGATTGAGGCATTATTGATGAGCCCGGTGATCGGCCTGCCTGCTACTGTACTGGCTCGGCTGATCAGATCGGCAACTTCGGCTTCAACCAAAAGATTGGCCTGTAGCGCAAAGGCCTGTGCGCCTTCTGCCCGCAGACGCGCCGCGACAGCTTCGGCTTGGCCGATCGAATTACTGGCATGGAGTATGACGGTATGGCCAGCGCCCGCCAGCCGTTCGGCAATTGCCAACCCCAGTCGTTGACCCGCCCCGGTGACCAAAACAGATTTGTGGAAAGAATTCATTGTCATGCTGTCTAAACTAGATCACCCAAGCACGAACGACCAGCCCCACTTAACTGTGGGTGTTTGACGCAGGACTGCAAAGCTGCAAGATTGACTTTATTATCGTAGGGTAAGCACCTAAAGATTATACAACGAAAATTCTTATCTTAAATGTTTTTACTATTGTGGTTGCTGGATATGGATTACTTGCGAACCCTTGATGACATCTTAAGCAACCTAAACACGGGCATTTTTGTTCGCTGCCATGATGAAATTCTTTATGCAAACAAGGCAGCAGCAGACATTTTTGGCTTCGCTTCGGCGCGCGAATTCACCGATTATCGCGATGTTAGCCGCTTGTTAGGAGCCTTTGTCCGGCCCAAAAGCGATCCAGAGCGCCGCTTTGCCTATTTCTCGACGACAAAAGGTGATTTGTTTTTTGCCGACGTG
Organism: Aquidulcibacter paucihalophilus; assembly: GCF_002105465.1. Classification (GTDB taxonomy): domain Bacteria; phylum Pseudomonadota; class Alphaproteobacteria; order Caulobacterales; family Aquidulcibacteraceae; genus Aquidulcibacter; species Aquidulcibacter paucihalophilus. Next base: position 77,731 of record NZ_NCSQ01000168.1, on the reverse strand, counting down.
AGTGAGCGTTTGATCGATTTTCGCGGTCAGCAAGCGGTGCAAATCACGCTCAACGCGCCGCTTCAATCTGAGGGGGATTTAGCGGCTGCCCGCACCATGATCGAGCGTTATGCCCTGGCGTTGCGGCATGCCAAAATCGGTGTATGGGACCATGATCGCGTCGCCGATACACATTTTTTCTCGCCATCCTGCCTTGAGATATTAGGTCTAAGCGACACCGACTCACGCCCGTATCTGTCCGTGTTTGAGGACCTGATTTATCCGGAGGATCGCCCGCTCGTGCGTGCGGCCTGTGCAAAGGCTTTTAGTGAGCGGATACCCTATAGCGCCCAGTTCCGCATCATGCGCCCAACTGGCGATGTGCGCTGGGTCTCGGCCAGTGGCACAAGCCTACATGACGGCGACGGCTTGGTGCAGCGCTTTGCTGGCACCCTAATCGACATCAGCGAACAAAAAATCAAAGAGCGCGAATTGATCGAGGCGCGCAAAACAGCCCTCGCAGGCCTTGAAGCCAAGAACCGCTTTGTATCGGGCCTTAGCCATGAGTTCCGCACCCCAATTCATGCCCTGATGGCCTTGCCGCGCTTATTAAAGGAACAAGCCATTCGACCCGAATTGGCAGACTTGGTTGAGGCCTCTGAGCTCGCAGGTGAGCAACTTCTGTCCTTGGTGGATTCTGCGCTTGATCTGTCGGGTCTAGAATCTGGCAATTTGGAGGTCCGGACGAGCGCCTTCCCGCTTGCAAAAACCTGTTTGACCGCCTGTGAAACCATGCGGGCACGAACCCATGCCCGCCAGATCGACCTTGACGTTGATATTGATCCGGCAGCCCAAGCCAATTTCTTAGGCGACGAGAAGCTATTCCTGCGTACGCTTCAGGCGATGTTGCGCCATGCGATTGAGCGCAGTGGGCCTGGCGCGATGACCTTGCGACTGAGTGCCGGCGAAAATGGCCATGGGGCTTTGGTGGTCTTGCACGATGTTGGCGCGCCTTACTCCAACCTTGAAGCGCGCAGTTTGTTTGAGCCCTTTTCCAGCATCCAAACCCCAGACAATCCGATCACGCAAAGCAATGGGGTTGATTTGCCACTGGCTCGAAAACTGGCCCGGGCGATGGGCGGCGATGTCACCATAGCCACGCGGGGCACGCGCAATGGTGCCCTGCAATTTTACCTGCCGCTAGAACGGGTCGCGAGCAATCTGGATGAGCCCATCTCCATACCCAGCAACAACCGCTCGCTATGTGTGTTGGTGGTGGAAGATAATCTGATCAATCAGAAAATAATCGCGGTCATCCTCGAGCAATTGGGCCATTCCTGCGTGATTGTTGCCGATGGCGTTATGTGTTTGGAGACGATCCAGAAAGCCCGCTTTGATGCCATTTTGATGGATCTGCATATGCCCAATATGGATGGCTATCAAACAACCCGACACATCCGGGCTTTAGAAGCAGATATGCCGGTGACCGATTTCCCCGCCATGCCCATCATAGCCCTGACCGCAGATGCACGGGCAGAAACACGTGAAGCCGCCATGGCAGCGGGCATGACTGGCTTTTTGAATAAGCCAATCTCGATCCCAGAATTAAGTGAGGCCTTAGCCTCCCTTGCTGCAGCCCACGCCGAAGACGCCTCCGCGTCACGGGCCTAAGGCAGCCGAAACGGCCCGATTAGGGCGCGCTCAGTTAGTCGAGGCGCTTAAACTCGATCAGATTTAACAAAGCCATGGCGCCAACGGCCAATCCAAGTGCAAGAAGGGCATACATGGTGAAAACTCCTCATATCGTTACGCGTCTATCTAGCGGCATTGGCACCACTCGCCAAGTCACCCTATACAAGTCTGCATGTTAAAGTTTTTGCGCAAAATCGTGATGCATACGTGGTTCCGCCTGGCCCGGGGAGCAACTCTTGGCGTACGAATCCTCGCCATTGACGACCAAGACCGTGTTTGCCTGGTGCGCCACACCTATTTGCCAGGCTGGCATCTACCCGGCGGCGGCGTAGAACGGGGCGAGCATGCACTGGATGCGGCGATCAAAGAAGCTAGGGAAGAGGCAGGCCTCCTCATCCAGCCAGAGGACCTGCGCCTTGTTTCGATCCACACCAATTTTGCCTATTTCAAAGGCGATCATGTGCTTTTGTATCGACCAAGTGCTTGGCTTGTTGAGCCAACAAACCGCGCCCATGAAATCGCCGAACACGGTTTCTTTCCGATAAAGGATTTGCCTGCAGGCACGACAGCCAGCACCCACCGCCGCCTGTCAGAGGCAGCGGGCGGGCCTATCCTCCCTATTTGGTAGGTACAGAGGGGGGTTTTGCGGCGGCTTCCGCATCAATCAAGTCTTGGACTTGTTTATAAAAGACTTCGCGCGCAGCCCCTTCAGGTCCATCGGTTGCCCGGGTCCAATTGGCGTTGGAAGCAATCACCAACTTGCGCTTGGGGTCGATGAAAATACCTTGCCCAAAAATGCCCTGTGCCGAGACGCTGCCATCGTCATAGGTCCACCATTGATAACCATAGCCGCGGCCGGGTTCGCCATAATCCATTTTCTTGGTCGCCGCTTTAGCAAACCAATCGACGGGAACAACTTGGGTATCGCCAATCTTGCCGCCAGCAAGCACAAAAAGACCCATGCGCGCATAGTCTCGTGTGGCCATTTGCAGACAGCATCCAGCAATTTCTTGGCCTGTATTGTTTAAGATCCAAGTCGCCTTTTGCTCCATGCCAAAGGGCTTCCAGATTTTCTCAGACAAATAGGTTGCCAGCGGCTTTTTGGTCGCAGAGCTCACCAAAATCCCAACCAGATTGGTCTCGCCCGTATTGTAATTCCAAACCGTGCCTGGGGCATGGGCGCGGGGAAGTTTGCGCATATAGCTGGTTGTCGCGTCTAAGCCCGCATCGGGCTTAGCATTATTGAATTTTGCGACATCGGAATTTGGATCCTCATAATCCTCATTCCACTTCACCCCAGAAGACATGGTGAGCAATTGCTCCACCGTCACATCATCATAGGCAGAGCCTTTGAGGCCCGGGATATAGGTTGACACCTTGTCCGATAGGCTTTTGATATAGCCGTCCTGGATCGCAGCCCCCACCAAGGTGGAGGTATAGGATTTGGCGACTGAAAAGCTGGTCCAGCGGCCAGACGCATCAAAGCCCAAGCCATAGTTCTCAAACCGAACTTTGCCATCTTGAATGATGACAATGCCCGATGCGCGTTGGGACTGCATATAGGCGTCAATATTGGGGATGATTAAAGGCGTGCCAACCGGCAATTCGGACGCTTTTGGCCCCGCTTCAACAACATTGCTCTTGGCCAGAAACTCAAGCCGGTCCATGGCCCTGAAGGCGGCATCGCGCTGAGGAATGGACCAGAAGAGCACGTCCCGATTGGTCGGCAATTGCGCCAGAACGCCTTTGGTTTCTTTGTCCAAGCCACTATAAGCAAACGCGCCAGCGCCAACCAATGCGAGTGCGACGATCCCAAGAATTGGGCCCAAGAAACCTTTTTTCATGTCATCTCCTATGAGAGTTTGCCACGGACCAGAGCGTCATAAGTGGTGACCATATCCTCACACACGCGGCCTGGCTGGTAATAAATGCCCGCGATTTCCTTGACAGGGGTGACTTCAGCGGCGGTGCCCGTGATGAAGCATTCAGAAAAATTGCCAAGCTCTTCTGGCATAATGGTCCGCTCAACCACTTCATAGCCCTTGTCGCGGGCAAGACGGATGACCGTCTGGCGCGTAATGCCATTCAAAAAGCAATCGGCCACGGGGGTATGGATGGCCCCATCCTGAATAAAGAAAATATTCGCCCCGGTCGCTTCGGCGACATGGCCGCGCCAGTCGAGCATTAGGGCATCGGCATAGCCTTCGGCTTCAGCGGCATGTTTTGAGTCGGTACAAATCATATAAAGCCCCGCTGCCTTGGCTTCACAGGGTGCGGTCTTGGGATCAGGCCTGCGCCACTTCGCGTGGGTGACGCGAATCCCACTCATTTTGTCGGCAAAATAATTGCCCCATTCCCACACAGCCACGGCGGCGCGGATCGTGCTTTGTTGGGCCGATACGCCCATCATCTCGCTGCCCCGCCACATTACGGGGCGGATGTAGCAATTTTCAAAGCCGTTGCGGGCCATGGCTTCGGCTTTAGCAGCTTCGATATCGGCTACCGTGAAGGCTGGCTTCATGCCCAGAATCTCGGCTGAGCGGAACAGACGCTCCGTATGGCGCAAGCTTTCAAAGATTTGGCCGTCATAGGCGCGCTCGCCCTCGAAAATGGATGAACCATAATGCAGGCCGTGGGTCAGCACATGTACTTTCGCCTCGCGCCATGGCTTGAATTCGCCATCCATCCAGATCCAGCCGTCGCGATCGTCATAGGGAATGAAAGTCATGTGTCTTGCGCCTAGTTCAGTGTATAGAGTTTCAAAAGCTTCACAGTCGGTGGGCTTGAACCCAAATGCGATGAGACGCAATCTCTTGGACCAGCCATGACTGTCAACACCTTACCGAATGCTTTTGCCAGATCAAGCAGCCCTGCCGCCGGTGGGCCACGGCTCTATTTGCGTGAGGATGAGCTCGACCTTGGCGTTGCCTTGATCTTCAAATCTGCGGATTTGTTAAAGATTGCCACCGACGAACAGCGCCAACGTCACCAGATTACTTGGGTTGAAGCGCGGTGTTTATGTGAGCTGTTGAGCCATCCCCTGCCCGTCCTGAAACTTGCAGCAGAGATTGGGTTGGGCAAGCAAACCATGCTGAAGACGTTGGATGGGCTTGAAGGTCGGGCCTGGTTGCAGCGTACCGAAGATCCCCACGATGGACGGCGTAGAATCGTTCAACTCACCGCCCAAGGGACCAACATTGCCACCGAATTAGCCTTGGCCATGCGCACGCGACTGGCCGCTGCTTACCGCCTTGCCGGCAGCGAAGCGGTTGCTGGCTGTGACAAAGTCCTCTCAACCCTCACCGAAACGCCCGTTGTCGCCGTCGGTGCACCCTCCCCCTCTCAACCCAAAAGAGCCCCCTAATGGCCCCGCGCGCTCCAGCCGACCACCCTGCCCACCTCCTCGTCGTCGATGATGATGATCGCATCCGCAATCTCTTAAAGCGTTATCTCAGTGGCCTTGGCTATTCCGTCACCGAAGCCTCTGACGCAGCAAGTGCCCGTAAGCTGATGGACGCTTTGATGTTTGATCTGGTGATTTTGGACGTCATGATGCCAGGTGAAGACGGTGTGACGCTTACCCGGTCTGTGCGGGGAGAGCGGGATACACCCATCATACTTTTGACCGCCCTAGGGGATCCAAGCCATCGGATTGAGGGGTTGACGGCTGGGGCAGATGATTACCTTGGCAAGCCGTTTGAGCCCGAAGAACTCGCCTTGCGCGTGGCGGCCATCCTCAAACGCGCCCGCCCCGCCCCTGCGGCTGATGTGCTGTTGCTCGGCTCTGCCACCTGGAACACCACCAAAGCGGAGCTACGACGCGATGGGATTTTGGTGCGCTTGACCGACGCAGAAAAGGATTTGCTGGCAGCTTTGGCGGCGCGCCCCGGTGCCACCATCACCCGTGAAGAATTGGCGCGCAAAGCAGGGGTAACGGTTGAGCGGTCCATCGATGTGCAAGTTACGCGTTTGCGCCGAAAGCTAGAGGATGATCCTGCCGAGCCCCATTATCTGCAAACCGTGCGCGGGCTCGGCTATCGGTTGATGCATGATGCGTAAGCTTAATCTGCGGCGGGGCGTTGTGCGATGGACTTAAAGGCGCTGATCCCGCGCGGGCTTTTTGCGCGCTCGCTACTCATCATCGTTTTGCCCGTCGCGATTATGCAAATGGTCGTGACTTACTTGTTTTTTGACCTGCATTGGGAGCAAGTCAGCCGCCGCTTGAGTGAGGGGGCAGCAGGCGATGTTGCCTTGGTCACCCAACTTTATGCTGACAATCCAACGCCTGAAAATCTCGCCGCCATCACCCGTTATGCGCGCGCCGACTTGCGTCTATCGGTTGCCCTGCAAAAACAAGCCAAACTGCCAGAACGGGAGCGTTTGGCCGTCATCCCTGCCTTTGACCGGACCTTGCGGCGTGCTTTGTCAGGGTCTTTGCGGCAGAAATTCTGGTTCGATACCACGCGCTATCCCGACTATGTCGACATCCGGGTGGAAGTCCCCGGAGGCGTGCTTCGCTTTCTGGCCTATCGCGACCGGGTCTTTGCCTCCACAGGCGGTATCTTTATCCTGTGGCTGGCTGGGGCGACCATTCTGCTTGCGACCGTCTCAGTCTTGTTCATCCGCAACCAAGTGCGACCGATGGAGCGCTTAGCCGATGCCGCTGACCGATTTGGACGTGGGGAAAATGTCAGCTTAAAGCCTGCAGGTTCTGCTGAAGTGCGCCGCGCCACCTTGGCCTTCCTGCAAATGCGCGGTCGGATTCAGCGCCATATTGAGCAACGCACCAATTTGCTGGCTGGGGTCAGCCATGATTTGCGTACGCCTTTGACCCGCCTGAAGCTTCAATTGGCCATGATGCCGCCCTCCAGCGATATTGATGAAGCGCGCAAAGACATCCTAGAGATGGAGCGCATGCTAGAGGAATATCTCGCCTTTGCCAAAGGCCAATGGTCGGAAGAACCCGAAGCGGTCGATTTGGCAGACATTGCGCGGGCAATCATTCAAGATGCCGCGCGTGCCGGACGTGAGATTGACGGCTCTGGCCTCGCCGAAAGCCTACCCACTTCTGGGCGGCCGATCGCGCTCAAGCGCTGTCTGTCCAACCTTGTTGAAAATGCCTTGTCCTTTGGCGAGACGGTTATGCTAAGTTCCTCCCAAAGTGAGGATGCAATCTATCTCTATGTGGATGATGATGGCCCCGGTATCGCCCCTGAAAACTATGAAGAGGCGCTCAAACCCTTTTCTCGGCTTGATCCTGCGCGCAACCAGAACCGGAAAGGTGTGGGTTTAGGTTTGGCGCTGGCCTATGATGCTGCCCGCTCGCACGGGGGCAACCTCGTGCTGTCACGCTCTACGCTGGGCGGTCTTCGGGTGAGTGTGCGTCTGCCGTTGTAGAGCGCTTACGGCGGGACGCGGCTGCCTTTAAAAAGTCGGCGACTTTCTCGCCACGTGCCAACCATGCCTCACTTTCGCGCAAAGTTTGGTCTAAGCCGGCCATCGTTTTCGACAGATCGGCATCATCTATCAGCCACAGCGATTCAATTTTGCGCAAGCGTCGGGCAAGGCCCATGACGCGGGCCATCGACTTAAGGCTGGTGGTAGAAACACCCACTGCTTCTAAGGCCCAAGCAGCGGTGCGTACGCGGCGGGCAGCCCGGGCAAGGGCTGCGGCGGGCTCTTCTGTGTCTGCTTGAAGGATCGAAGCCCAAGCAGCCCGTTGGTCTTGCATGGCATCAAATCGCGCCATCACAATATCAAACACTTGGTCGCGGCTGGGTGCATCGGCTTCTAAGTCTGCCACCGCCTCTAACATGGCCCGGTCCAGCATTTGGTCGAGATAGTCCGCCACCGAATGACGCGTGATCCCTGCATCGGCACAGGTAGCCAAGCTCTGCCCAGCCGCTTGGCATAGGCGGACCAAGCTGATCTCAGCCCAAGACTTCTCCGCACTTAAAGAAAGCGCGGCCTCGCTTAAGGCGTGCAAAAGGGGGGTGTGCGCAGACGGGTTTGCTTGGGTCATGGGCGCAACATAGGGCGCAAAGCCCGCTTCGGCTACTTACCTAATTGGCGCGAACGATGGATCGCGGCCTCAACTGCCCGACGCACCAAGGTGATGATCCCGCCACCTGCCGTCAAAGCATCGGTCGCAGCCGCGGTTGTACCCTCCGGACTCGTCACGGCACGGCGTAAGTCTTGTGGATTCTGGCCTGTTTCTTCCATTAAGGCGGCCGAGCCAATCACGGTCTGCCACGCCAAGCGCTCTGCCAGACCGCGCTCCAAACCCTCAGCCTCACCGGCTGCTGCCATGGCCTCAGCCAAGAGGAAGACATAAGCAGGGCCAGAGCCAGAAACCGCCGTAACCGCATCCATCTGCTTTTCGCTTTGCAGCTTTTCGACATGACCCAAGGGGCGCAACAAGGAAACGGCCAAGGCCTCTAAGTCCGGCGGGACTGTTGGGCTATTCCAATAGGCGGTTACGCCTTTGCCGATTTGGCCCGGCGTATTGGGCATGGCGCGAACCACATGGGTGGCGCCCAAAACTTCAGCGATCTTCGCCGTACCCATACCGGCCATGATGGAAAGAACTAAGGTTTGGTCCGACACCAAATGCTTGATGGTCTGGTCGCCAACCGGGGCAAATAATTGCGGCTTTATCCCCAAAACAACGCATTCAAAGACCGCCCCTTCGAGGCTTTCGGGATTCAACACCCAAGCCTGCGCCGCAATGATTTCCGACACTTCTGCGGAAGGGAATGGTTCAAATACGACCAAGTCGAACGCATCGGCCATTCGGGCCCATCCACGCAACATGGCTCCGCCCATCCGGCCACCGCCGACAAGCGCAATTCGCTTTTTCATGAAACTCACGCCTCTCCGGCAGTCTCAAACAAAGCTGCTTGGGCGGCCTCTTCCGGTGTTTTGCCGGCCCAGAGCAAGAAGTTGAAGGCGGGATAAAAGCGCTCACAAGCCTCAACACCGGCAGCCAGAATGGCCGCCACTTCGGCTGGCTCAGGCGTATCGCGGCCAATCAGAGGCACCACCGCCCGCCACGACAACGCATTATCGTCTGAAGAAAGCTCAAAATGACCCAACCAAAGTGCTTCATTGAGCAAGGCCAGCAAGGAAGCAATATCTCCCCGACGCATGCGGGGGGCTTTAAGATCAAAAATCAAGCTGAGCGCCAGTGAGGGCGCGTCTTCCCGGGCCATGAAAATCCCATGCAGGTCACAATAGGTCATGGAAGCAGCGAAGTGGATTTCTTCGTCTAATCGCTCATAGGCTTTAGAATCGGCTGCCAAAACGGCTTCAACCGTATCAAGCGCATCTGCATCTTCGAAAAAATCTTCGTCACGAAGCGTAAATTGGCGGTCCATATAACCTCCACGGTGGTTCGCTTACACGCGGCGCGCGAATCGCGCACCGCTAATGGGCATGGTTGGCGGGAATGGCGCGCGCTGCAAGCGGTACGCCAAAGCTTTTAGCTGCTTTTGGCCGATTTTTTTGTTGAAGCCGCTTTAGGTGCTGCTTTCGCAGGCTTTCCGATCGATGCCTCTAAGGCATCAAGGCGCGCCTTCAAGCTGTCCGCCTCGGCGCGTGCAACTGCGGCCAGATCTTTCACCGCGTCAAATTCGTCGCGACGTACCAGATCCATGTCAACAATCATGCGCTCCATTTGCGAGCGCCAAAAGGCCCGGGCCTCTTCACCCACACCTTGGGCAACACCCGCAGCACTGGTTGCCAGTTTTGAAAATTCGTCGAGGAAAGGATTTCGTGTTTGCATAAGGACCTTCTAGCGGGTCTATTCCCGTTGCGCTATGACAAAGTTACATCACTTGCGCGAGACCTGTGTGTCTAGCAGAAGGTGTTTAAGATCGCCTTTGTCGTCACGGTGAAGTTTGTCTTAGCATTTTCCAAGGCCTTTTAGCTTGCCGCTGTTTTTGTGCGCGGCTGCAATTGAGAGAGGCTTTGCATCTGCCCCATTTCTTTTGCTAAAGACCCCGCATGATCGATATGGCCATTCCCTTTCCCGACATCTCTCCCTTCGTGTTTCAACTGCCAGGCTTTGACCTGTTTGGCTTCGCCCTTGGCCCATTTGGTCTGCGATGGTATGCGCTTGCCTATGTTGCGGGCCTGATCCTTGGTTGGCGGCTCATGGTAGGACTGGTGAAGAAGCCAGCGCTATGGGGGCCGAAGTCGCCGCTGGATGAAGAGGATATTGACGACTTCCTCTTTTACGCCACCTTGGGCGTGCTGTTTGGTGGCCGCCTTGGCTATGTGCTTTTCTATCGCCCTGAGATGCTTGCCGACCCAATGTCAGTTTTGCGCGTCTGGGAAGGCGGGATGAGTTTCCATGGCGGCTTCTTGGGAGTCTGTTTGGCCGTCATCGGCACGGCACTGGGACGCAAGAAGTCCATTCTTTCCTTGGGCGATGCCGTTGCCATTGTCTCTCCCATTGGCTTGTTTTTCGGCCGTATGGCGAATTTCATCAATCAAGAACTTTATGGACGTGTCACAGACGCGCCATGGGGCTTTATCTTCCGCACCGATCCTGAAGGCCTGACGCGTCATCCCAGCCAGCTTTATCAAGCCGCGCTGGAAGGCCTTGTGCTGTTTATCCTGTTGCAAGTGGCGGTTGCGCGCTTTGGTATTTTGAAGCGTCCCGGCCAAGCTGCGGGGCTATTCGTCGGAGGCTATGGGGTAGCGCGCCTGATTGGCGAGCAATTCCGAGAGCCCGATGCGGCATTAATCCTTGGCTTCACCCATGGCGAATTTTATTCTTTCCCCATGGTCGCCTGTGGCCTTGCCCTCTTCATTTGGGCCAGCCTCCGGGCCGGTAATGCCAAGTCCGAACCGACAGGCTAAGGGCGGTGCGCACGCCAGAGAGGCCACCGCCTACCGGGCTTGAAACCCGCTTGGCCGCGATGATTAAGGCTTGTGGCCCAATCAGCGTCGATGCCTTCATGGCGCACGCGCTTTATGACCCCCAAGCGGGCTATTATGCCACGCGCCTGCCCTTAGGCCCACGCGGCGACTTTATCACCAGTCCCGAGATCAGCCAGATTTTTGGTGAGCTAATCGGTCTTTGGGTTGCGCAAAGCTGGCTGGACCTCGGTAGCCCAGCCCCCTTTCAACTGATCGAATTGGGGCCGGGACGGGGAACCCTGATGGCCGACATGTTGCGCGTATGCCAGCGCGTACCGGGCTTTATGGCTGCGCTGCAACTCCATCTGGTCGAAACAAATCCCGGCCTGCGCGAAGCTCAACAAACCGCGCTAGGTAGCCATCCCGCGCGCTGGCATCAAAGCCTTGACGACGTGCCGCCTGGCGCCGGCTTCATCCTTGCCAATGAGTTTCTCGACTGTTTGCCGATCCGCCAATATATCTGCGCAGAGCAAGGCTGGCATGAGAAACTTGTGGGGGTCGATGCTGAGGGTCGCCTGACTTTTGGCCTAGGCCCGCTTCTGCCAAAGCCCCCCCCATGCGCACAGCCAGATGACGGCATAGGTGCCGTGCGAGAGGAAGCGCCAGGCCTTGCCGGGCTGGTTGATCTCCTCAGTCGGCGCCTGCACACCGGCTGTGGCCGCGCCCTTCTGATTGACTATGGGGATAGGCGTGGGCAGCCGGGCGATAGCTTCCAAGCGCTCTACCGCCACCAAAAAGTCCATCCACTCGACCATGTGGGCGAAGCAGATCTTACCGCCCATGTCGATTTTAAAGCACTGATTTCTTTGGCCAAAGCCAGCGGTCTTGCCACTTCGGGCCCGGTAACCCAGCGGGAGTTTTTGCAAAGCCTTGGCATTGAAGCCCGTCGCGATGCCCTCATTCGTGCAAACCCCCACTGCGAATCTGAGCTGACTCACAGTGTGGAAAGACTGATTGGAGAGGCGCATATGGGCGGGCTGTTCCATGTGGTGGCCCTTGAGTCTCCTCTCAACACTGCCCATGGTCCACCCATTGGACTTTAACCGACCATGTCAGACGTCGCCGCGCCCCCTTCCCCTACCCTGCCATCTGAAGACGTTATCTTTGAACTCGCCCCCGTGCGCTCAGCCATGCTGTCGCAATTGGCAGGGTTCGAACATGGCTTTTATGGTCGCGTGGGTGGGGTCTCCTCCGGCATTTATGAGAGCCTGAACTCGGGGCCCGGCTCAAACGATGATCCGGCCAATGTGGCGGAAAATCGTCGCCGTATCGCCAGCCATATGGGCGTCTCGCCCGACCGTTTATTGTCCGCCTATCAAGTCCATGGGGCAGACGCCTTGATGGTGGATGGGCCGTTCCATGGCGAGCGCCCACAAGTCGATGCGTTGGTAACGCGTTGTCCCTCGGTCGCCCCTTCGGTCTTAACAGCCGATTGCGCGCCAATCTTGTTTGCTGATCCTGCCGCGCGCATTGTGGCTGCTGCCCACGCCGGCTGGAAGGGCGCGATTGGCGGCATTTTGGAGGCCACGATTGCCAAGATGGTAAAGCTGGGCGGTTCGCCTGCCCGCATCGTGGCCGCTGTCGGGCCTTGTATTGCCCAAGCGAGCTATGAAGTTGGCCCGGAATTTGTGGCCACCTTCATCCAAGCAGATCCAGCTAATGAGCGATTCTTCATTCCCGGCAGAGACGATCGCTCGCTGTTTGACCTAAAGCGCTATTGCGCTGCCCGCTTACGGGCCGCGGGTTTAGGCGCAGTTGATGTGCTGCCGCATGACACGTGTGCGGAAGAATCGCACTTCTTCTCGAACCGCCGTCGCAATCTGGCTGGTGAAGCGGATTACGGACGAAATTTGTCTGCCATTCGTATCGTCCGATAGCATCACAAAGGCTTGCGCGCGGGGCGCTCTCTGCTTAATCGACCGCTCAGGCAATCACGTCGCGTCATGACGTCGATTGGCGTTTGGGACGGGGATTGATCACCATGAAATTGCTTGCAGGCAACGCTAACCAGCCTTTGGCATCCTCCATCGCTGATTATCTCGATGTGCCACTGACGCGCGCCCAGGTTCGCCGCTTTGCAGACAATGAGATTTTCGCAACCATTGATGAAAATGTGCGCGGCGAAGACGTCTTCATCATCCAATCAACCAGCGCGCCCGCCAATGACCATTTGATGGAATTGCTCATCTGTATGGACGCACTGCGCCGCGCTTCGGCTCGCCGTATTACCGCCGTTTTGCCCTATTTCGGCTATGCGAGGCAGGACCGAAAAACGGGCGGTCGGACCCCGATTTCTGCAAAGTTGGTCGCCAATCTCGTCACCACAGCGGGCGCAGATCGCGTCTTGACCATGGAATTGCACGCCGGCCAAATCCAAGGTTTCTTTGATATTCCTACCGACAATCTCTTCATCACCAACACGATGGAGCAAGACATTCGCCGCAATTATAAGACCGATGACCTGATGATTGTATCGCCAGACGTCGGCGGCGTCGTACGCGCACGTGCCCTAGCCAATCGCTTGGGCGCGGACCTTGCCATTGTTGATAAACGTCGTGAACGGGCGGGCGAAAGCGAAGTCATGAACATCATCGGCGATGTCTCGGGCCGGGCCTGCATCCTGTTTGACGATATTGTGGATTCGGCAGGTACCCTATGCAATGCGGCTGCTGCCATGATGGACAAGGGGGCAGCATCGGTTTCGGCCTATGTCGCCCATGGCGTGATGTCGGGAGGTGCTTTTGACCGGGTTGATGCGTCAGCCTTGAAAGAATTAGTGGTGTCCAATTCTATCGATCACGGCGACAAATTCTCGAAATCCAGCAAAGTCCGCTGTGTCTCGGTCGCGCCTTTGATTGGGGAAGCCATCCGGCGCATCGCCAATGAAGAGAGTGTGTCGAAACTGTTTGATTAGGGGCCGCGTTAGCTGCCTAATCCTTACCTAATGTTGGTCAGGTTCCGCCCCTCGCAAAGCGGGCATATTGCCTTCCACCCATGCAATCAGCGACCGCACTTCTCGCCGGAAAGACTGGCCAAGCGGCGTCAACCGATAGGTGACATGGGGTGGTAAAGTGCCATGATCCTCGCGGCTGACAAGGCTTGCCGCCGCTAGGTCACGTAGCGTCTGCGTCAGGATCTTTTGCGAAATGCCTCCCACTTTACGCATGAGGAAACTATTGCGCGCGGGTCCATCATCGAGGGCATTGATCACCAGCAGCGACCATTTACTCGCAACCAGTGCCAGATATCGGCGCGAGGCACAGCTTTGCGACAGCACATTAGGTGGCAGTTCCATGGAGTCTCCGGCATAAAGTTCATAGGCACCAAAAAGTGCGTACTGTTATTTTGGTTATCGCATGGCTAGCCTCTCTGCCCAATAGAAGTCCGGAGACGACAGTGGATTTACTTAATAGCTTGGGCGCGATCATCACGATCTTAATGGGCTGTTTGGGGCTATTTTTTCCCAAAAGAGCCGCCGCTTTAACAGGTCTTTCTCCCCTCACCCCCGCAGGACGTGCAGAGTTTCGGGGAACCCTTGGCGTGACCTTCATTTTTCTGGGATTGGTGCCCTTGGTCACACAAGACGACATGGCATTCCTGACCGTTGGGCTATGTTGGCTGGGCGCGGCCATTGGCAGGGTCATTTCGATTTTCATGGATCAAGGCCATGAAGCCAAGAACTGGATCGCTGTTGGCTTTGAATGCCTTATTGCCGCACTGCTGTTAGTAGGGCTGTCAATCCGGCCATAATCTCTCTTGCGCTTCGAAACCAAGCAGGCATCGAAAACCATTTTCAGGTTGCAAAAATCGCAGGGTTACTCAAAAGTCAAAGGCGGCCCACAAGGAGCCGCCTTTCTCATGTCCCCAAGGGGTGTGGGTCTAGGCCCAGTGACCGTTTCCCGAGGCACTCAACCAAAACCTACCAGAAAGTCCTTAAATCATCAAGTTGATTTCTGGTAAGTGCACGACCCTAGCCGGTGGCAGATCTCCACTTAAAGCCCCCCGGCAGACTATTCGGCCTGCCGGAAGAGCCTAAAGCGTCTTACTCAGCCATGGCCGCTTCGAGATTGGCGGCGACTTTCTTCAAGAAGCCTTCGGTCGACAGCCAGGATTGCTCATCACCCACCAGCAGGGCCAAGTCCTTGGTCATGTGGCCTGCTTCCACCGTCGCAATCACCACTTCTTCCAGCTTGGTAGCAAACTTCAAGAGTTGGGCATTGTCATCCAGCTTGGCGCGGTGGGCGAGGCCACGGGTCCAGGCAAAGATCGAGGCAATCGAATTGGTGGAGGTTTGCTCACCGCGCTGATGCTGGCGATAGTGACGGGTCACGGTGCCGTGGGCGGCTTCGGATTCCAGCACTTTGCCATCGGGTGTCATCAGAACCGAGGTCATGAGGCCGAGCGACCCAAAGCCTTGGGCCACCGTGTCGGACTGCACGTCGCCATCATAATTCTTACACGCCCATACAAAGCCACCCGACCATTTCATCGCCGAGGCCACCATGTCGTCGATCAGGCGATGCTCATATACAAGGCCCAATTCTTTGAATTGGGCGGCGTAATGCTCATCAAACACTTCTTGGAAAATGTCTTTGAAGCGGCCGTCATAGGCTTTCATGATGGTGTTTTTGGTCGATAGATAGACCGGATATTGCCGCGCCAAACCAAAGGCAAAGCTGGCATGAGCAAAGTCGCGGATCGACTCGTCAAGATTATACATGGCCATTGCCACACCCGCACCGGGATAGTCGAAGACTTCATGCTCGATCACCTGGCCGTCTTCGCCAACAAATTTGATGGTGAGCTTGCCGGGGCCGGGGACCTTAAAGTCGGTCGCTTTATATTGGTCAGCGAAAGCATGACGGCCAATGATGATGGGCTTGGTCCAGCCTGGCACCAAGCGGGGGACGTTGGAGCAAATGATGGGCTCGCGGAACACCACCCCGCCCAGAATGTTGCGGATGGTGCCATTGGGCGACTTCCACATCTTCTTCAGCTTGAATTCTTCCACGCGGGCTTCATCGGGTGTGATGGTGGCGCATTTAATGCCCACGCCATGCTTTTGAATGGCTTTAGCGGCATCGATGGTGACTTGGTCGTCGGTCGCATCGCGATTCTCGATCGACAAGTCATAATATTCAATCTCAAGGTCCAGATATGGCGTGATCAAGAAGTCTTTGATCATCTGCCAGATGATGCGGGTCATTTCGTCGCCATCAAGATCGACAACTGGATTAGCAACTTTAATCTTCGCCATGTTTTTCCCCTATTGGTCCACGAATGTCGCGGCCTGCAAGTGATGTGTCCGCAAATCGGTTGGGTGGGCTATAGCACCTCCAGCGACACGGAAAAGACGTCTTCAACAAGAGTGACAGCGACAAAATGGGTAAAGATGCAGAACCAGTCCCCGCGCCAACCGCTTGGGCTCCACCAAAGCCTGCTTTTGATGGCTCTCGCCCGGTAGGCGTTGGTCCAAATGGGCCGCTGTCAAAGGCTGAGCAAGCCGCCCTGCCTGGTTGGGGCGAAGCCCCCACCATTTGCCTTGTCCATCCCCAAATGGGCGAGAATATTGGTGCCACGGCCCGGGCCATGGCCAATTTTGGCTTCTCGGAGCTGATTCTCGTCAAGCCGCGCGACGTCTGGCCCAATCCAAAGGCGTGGGCCCTGGCCAGCGGGGCTGAATGGCCTTTGGAAAGCGCACAGGTGGTTGAGACCGCCGAAGAGGCTTTGGCAGAAAAGACTTTTGTGATTGCGACAACTGGCACCCCGCGCCAACTCGATAAGCCGCTGATCGGACCACGTGAAGCGGTCGCCCGCATGCGTGAAGCGATGGCAGCGGGCGAAAAGCCTGTGATCCTATTTGGGTCGGAACGCTCTGGCCTCGACAATGATCTGATTATTGGCGCGGACCTCCTCGTGACGTTTCCTGTCGATGGCCGTTTCCCCAGTCTGAATCTTGCCCAATCGGTGGCCTGCTTTTGTTATGAATGGGCCAGTGGATCAGAGGCAAAAGGCCCCCCACCCGGCTGGATGATTGAAGAAAAAGTGCCAGCTCCACGCGCAGCTTTTGAAAGCTTCTTTGAACATTGGGTCGCAGATCTTGATGAGACGCGCTTTTTCTGGCCAGAAGACCGCAAAGGAACCATGGTGGAAACCATGCGCAACGCCTTTGTGCGCGGTCGATTCACGATGAATGAAATCAGCTTGATCCGGGGTGCCTTGCGCTCCTTGGCTGGTGGGCCGCGCCGGCGGGCGCTTGAAACCGATGCCGCAGCCCAGCGCGCCAAGCTGGAGGCTTGGATCAAAGCGCGTCGTCATGGTGATCAAGCGGCCTGCCGGGAGTTTGAGACCGACGCGGCTAAAATTGGCCTCGGCCCACTCGAAGCTGAGTATCTAAGCAGCGTGTTTGATGCCGAAGATGGCGTCATCTTTGTGCGCGGACCAAGAGTCCAAGTGGGCGTCTGGATGGTGAAGCTGTCCAAAGGCCGCATCCAAGAAGCCACCTATCAGGCGTTCGCCGCTTAACAAAAATGTGCAGCACTTAGGCTTTTGATTTGCCAGCCATAAAGCTTGGGATATTGGTGCGAAGCCAGTTGCGGGCGGGCTTTTCAATCAGGGCATGGGAGATGGCTGCTGCGATAATGCTGGCCACAACGCCAAAAATGCCAATCACCAGTGCGAGTGTGCCTTTTGGCTCGCCCATCATGCGCTCAACAATCTGATACATGGCAATGTCAACAGGCAAATGGACCATATAGGCCGCAAAGGAAATCTCGCCCAAATAAACCCATGTCTTAGAGGCCAAGAGTGGGGTTTGGTTGGTTTTGGAGGTTTCTGCCAAGAAAAAAACCAGACCTGCAAGGCCCGGCCAGATCCAATAAGAGGGCCACCCCCAAGCGGCTGCCATCACAATCCAAACGGTACTGATTGCCACGCCTAAGCCTGCAAGGCCTTTGGGCAAGGTCAAATTGCGACCTAAAAGCCATAAGGCGATCCCCATACCGAAAGACGGCACAATGCGCACAATGCCGCCCTGCCAAGTCATATTCATCAGCTCGATTTGATACAGGGCCATCCAAGCAACAAAAGCGGCGAACACCCCAGCCATAATGACTATGCCGATCAAAGGCCGCTTGGCAAACAAGGCTGCGATCCCAAAGCTGATCGGGAAAGTCAGATAGGCAAACCATTCGGCTGAAATCGACCACGATGGAAAGTTCCACCCATCTGAAGCTACAAGGCCCCAAGCATGGAGCAACGCCAAATGATAGGGGATTTGCTCAACCACAAAGGCAGAAGCCTTAAATGAAGCCCCCATCAAAGAACCAGCCGCCCAAATGGCAACCATCGCAGCCAAGCAAATCAGATGGAGTGGGTAAATGCGCGCCAGCCGCGCCCAAACAAAACTGCGCCAAGAAAAAGTCTTTGCTTCCACCTGGGGACCATAAACATGGGCCAAAACAAAGCCTGACAAAATGAAGAACAGGTCAACCCCATAATTGCCTGCTTGGACAAGGCCAATCGCGTCGCGCGGACCGAGATCAAAGCGTTCCCAGAAAAAATAGATTAAGAGCCAAAATGCAGCGACAAAGCGTAAACCTGTTAAGGGGCGTATATCTGCGGGATAAAGCATGAAGTGCCTAGCATGGATAATAAGGATGCCCGAAACTAATTCATTAATCTTGTAACTTCGATAAGAGGACTGTGTAAAACCGCCGTTGACATCATTTTGATCTGTCATTGCGCGTCTCACTCGACTTTCAACGCAATTCCTGCAATCACAGGAGCGAACACGAGGCCGCCCGTGAGGGCTGCGAGGCGCATGACCGATGACATTTGACCCAAGCGACGACTCCCCGCGCAAAAAAGGCGCGCAAGATGCCAAGCCTTGGCAACGCAAGCCGCTAGACGCAGCACCACCCCTTACGGCCGAAATCAATGTAGAACGCCCCGGTGAGCGGATCGCCAAAGCCTTGGCGCGCGCAGGCCTGTGCTCGCGTCGCGAGGCCGAACGTTGGATTGAGGAAGGCCGCATCACCGTGAATGGCGTGGTACTGGAAAGCCCGGCCTTTAATGTGACGGCCCAAGACCGGATCGCAGTCGATGGCCGCCCAGTTGACAGCCCAGAACCAACCCGTCTTTGGCGCTATCATAAGCCCGATGGCTTGGTGACCACCCACAAAGACCCACAGGGCCGCGAAACCGTGTTTGACCATTTGCCCGAGGATTTGCCGCGGGTAATTTCGGTTGGCCGCTTGGATTTGAGCTCTGAGGGCTTGTTACTTCTGACTAATGATGGGGGTTTGGCCCGCTCGCTAGAATTGCCGTCAACCGGCTGGCTCAGGCGCTATCGTGTGCGTGCATTTGGTCGGGTCAGCCAAGAAGAATTGGCCAAACTGGCCGATGGCATCACCGTAGATGGCATAACCTATGGGCCGATGGAGGCCATTTTAGACCGCGCCGAGACCGCCAATGCCTGGATCACAGTCTCGATCCGCGAAGGCAAGAATCGCGAAGTCCGTCGCGTTCTGGAAGCGATTGGCCTGAAAGTGAACCGTCTGATCCGGGTTTCCTATGGTCCGTTCCAATTGGGGAAAATGCCTCCGGGCAGCGTGGAAGAAGTGGCCCCGTCCGCCTTGAAGGAAATGTTGGGCGCTTTGATGCCGGATTTGCCGCCACGCTTTTCCAACAGACCTGCCCGTCCAGCGCGCCCTGTTATGGAAGCCCCTGCCTCAGTTAAAGCAGGTCGGCGCGGACCAAAGCCGCCGCCTAAGTCTGCCAAAACACGTATCAGCTTGCTGGAAGAAGAAACCATGCGACGCGAAGCGGGCAAAGCGAAAAGTCGGGCCGCCCACTCAGGTGCAGGCGCACCACCAGCTAAGGGCAAATCCGATTGGGCTGGAACAGCGAAAGCTGGGCAGAAAAAGCCCTTTGACGCGGGGTACCCCACCAAAGGCAAACCTCAGGCGGCACCTCGGCGGGCGGGCGATGGGCCAAAGCGCGCCCAAGCTTCCACAAAGCCTAAAAAGCCCAGCAGATAGAGGGCATAAGCAACCCCTTCCATCAGGTCCATTTCTGCGGGATTGCCGCCGACCATGGTTCCCAGCAGAAGCGCGCTCATAAAGTTGTTGGCAACATGGCCGCCAATGGCTGCCTCTAAGCCGTTTAAGCGCCAAGCCGAATAGCCAAATGCGAAGCCCATGGCGAAGGCAACCACTTGGGTTGCCCAACCCGGATGGCCGATATGTAGCACGGAAAAGATTGCAGCCGTTACCAGAACAGAAACAAAGCCATGGGCGATGAAGCGATGGATATGTTGCAAGAGCCAGCCGCGAATATAGATTTCTTCAAACGTGGCTTGCACCACGGTCCCAAGCAAATAGACCCCCGCCAATAAGAGCCAATCCGATGGCGAAAACTTCGCGATCCGCTCCTCAAACGGCCCCATGCTTTCCTGAGCAAACGCCGCAGAGCTCAGAAAACTGAAGGCGACAATTGCTAAAGCTGCCGCTATGGCGAGCGGCCACCGAAACTGGCTCTCTCCGGTAAATAAGGTTCGAACAGAGGCCTTTTCAACATAGTGGCGCCACGCCAACAGGGCAAGAAATGCGGGCCCAAAGCCGCCTACCATTAAACCAAGCGCCCCTAACGCCTCGTCCTTCGCGGTGAAGTCTTGACCTTTGAGCAGCAACATGCGCAGCAGAGGCTCAAAAACCAAGGGCAGAACGATCAGCGTGAGTTGCCAAATCAGAAATATACCGATTCCACCAGCAAGCGTACGCCATGTCTTTGACCGGTTCCCTTGCATGAGGTGCAAGAAATGACCCGCCTGACGTGGGGTGGCCGGGGACTCTTCAGACATGAAACACCTCCTCCGCCGGACCAACGGGCTCGGTCGGGAGATCAAGCTTAGTGGGTCGCACTACCCGTGCCAAGGCTACGCAATCGACCCGCGCAGCCCCCGCACGTAACAATGCCGACGTGCAGGCTTCCAGAGTTGCCCCAGTCGTCATCACATCATCGACAAGAACAAAGCTCTGTCCCTGGACAGGCCTTGTAACCTGAAACGCCCCTGCGACATTGCGTTTACGACCACGGGCCGACAGCCCATTTTGGCTGGGTGTCTTACGTTTTCGCTGCACCAAAAGAGGGTTATAAGGCCGTGCAGTGCGTTTGGCTAAGGCTTGGGCCAACCAAGCTGCTTGATTATAGCCGCGCTGCCAAAGACGTGACCCATGCAAGGGAACGGGCAAGATTTGGTCCGCTTCCCAGACAAACGGCGCTGCCTCTAACATCCAATTGGCAAAGGCACGCAGCCCATCCTTGCGACCGCCATGCTTGAGTGACAACACCAAGGGCTTTGATAGATCATCATAGGCTAAGGCAGCCCGTGCCCGACCATAAACCGGTGGCTGCGCGATACAGACTGGGCATAAGGTTTCAGGCCCCGTGGCTTCTGGCAACGGAAAGCCGCAGCGGACGCAGCCTGGGCCATACAGAAAGTCGAGACCACGCCATAGGTCTGCTTCTAAGGTTCCAAGGCGGTCAACCCGCGCATCCGATAGCAGCGAACGCGGTGGCCAAATCAGATCAGCAAGTGTAGTTCCGAGACGGTAAAGCCGCTGAGATCGTGCCATCATCTCTCTACCTGTGGTCTTTTTTTCAGAAATAGCGCAAAACTCATCGCCATGGAAAGCCCCAACATAACCCCGTTGTTTGATCGGAAGCTTTTAGCGATCCGGCGTAACCGCGCCGCGCGTGGGTATCGCTCGGTCGCCTTTCTGAAAGAGCGCGCGGTCGCTGATGTGTGCGAGCGGTTGGACTTTATCAATCGCCGATTTGAACAAGCCCTCGACATCGGCTCCCACGGCGGGTTTCTAGCAGAGGCGATTGCCCGCCACCGCAATCTTTGTGACAAGATTGGCGCGCTCGCCGAATGTGACATCAGCCCCGCCATGCTGAGGCAAAGGCCAGGCGCGCCTTTCCTCGCCGATGAAGATCATATGCCCCTTGCCCCTCAGAGCTTGGACTTGATCGTCTCCACACTGGGCCTGCATTGGGTTAATGATGTGCCGGGCTTTATGGCCCAAACCCGCCTAGCGTTGCGCCCGGATGGTCTGTTGCTCGTGACCTTTTTGGGCGGGCGGACCTTGCAGGAATTGCGGACATGCTTGGCAGAGGCAGAGACTGAGTCTTACGGCGAGGCGACCGCGCGCGTATCGCCCTTTGCCGATGCCCAAGATGGCGCGCACTTATTGCAGCGGGCGGGTTTCGCTTTACCCGTCGCCGACAGCGATGTGGTGACAGTTCGTTATACCAATTTGTTTGGCCTGTTCCGAGACATTCAAGCCATGGGGGAAAGCGCAGCCTTTTTTCAAAAGCCGAGGCACCCATTGACCCGGCGCATCATCGCGCGCGCGGCAGGCCTGTATCAAGCCAATCATGCCGATCCAGATGGCAAAGTGCGCGCGACGTTTGAGTTGATTACACTGACGGGATGGGCACCCCATGAAAGCCAGCAAAAGCCGCTGGCGCGGGGAAGCGCCAAGATGCGCCTCGCAGATGCCCTGGGGACACGTGAAATTCCGACCGGTGAGAAGCCACCTGGCTAGCGGGCAGTCGCCATTGCCTCAACGATCTTATTGGTAATGCGATCATACATGCCATTGGTGTTGCCGCCGACCATCTGCATGGCCGGGATCATCACGATCATCATGAGGGCCGCAATCAGACCATATTCAATTGCGGTAGCGCCGCGCTGATTCTTGAGTTTCTTTAAAATCATGACAAGCGACTCTGGTTAAGATGCTCACGTAAAATCGGAACTAAGGGAATATCCGCTTCTGGCATTGGGTAGGACTCCATGTCCTCTGGCAGCACCCAAGCTAAACTCTGCCCTTCCCGCCCTTGGGGATCGCCCTGCCAATGACGGGTTGTCCAAAGCGGCATCATCAGATGGAAATCCGCATAGGTATGGGAGGCAAAGGTCAAGGGCGTAAGATCCTTGGGATTGACGTCAAGGCCCAGCTCTTCCGCCAACTCACGGCACAGAGCAGCTTCTGGATTTTCGCCTGACTCAATCTTGCCGCCCGGGAACTCCCAGAGCCCAGCAAGACTTTTTCCCTCTGGTCGTTGCGCTAACAACACGGCACCATTCCCATTCACCAAAGCCGCTGCGGCTACCAATAAAAGTCGCATAAGCCCCTACCCACCCCACACATAAGTCACAATTATTAAATAATCCCGATAGTGGGCGATCAAATCCAATACATTAGGACCGATAATCACCATTAATAGAAATATAGCCGTGGGTTAGGTCGCAGGTCCAAACGCGGGCACGGCCGTCTCCCACACCAACATCGACAAGGATGTCGATGAGTTGACCTTTCATATGGGCATCCACCAAGGCCGCATCATAGGGCACAGCCCCGCCTTCCTTGGCTGTCCATTGTCCGCCAAAGCGCACAGCCAGACGCTCAATCGCGATTGGTTCGCCGGCTTTACCAACCGCCATGATGACCCGGCCCCAATTGGCATCTTCCCCAGCAATAGCCGTCTTCACCAAGGGCGAATTCGCAATCGCAAACCCGATTGTCCGGGCCGATAGGTCGTCGGCGGCACCTTGCACATCAATCTGGATCAGCTTTTGGGCCCCCTCGCCGTCGCGCACGACTTGTAAGGCCAGATCATGGAAAATAGTGTATAGCGCCTCCGACAGACGAGCTGCCCGAGGGTCTTTCTCTTCTGTAATCGGGGCTGCCCCGCTAGCGCCGGTTGCAAATACCAAGAGGGTGTCTGAGGTCGATGTATCGCTATCCACCGTGATGGCGTTGAAGGTCGTCTCGACATGGGCAGAGACCATGGTTTGCAAGATATTGGGTGCGACAGCGGCATCGGTGAAGATGAAAACCAGCATGGTCGCCATATTGGGTGCAATCATGCCCGAGCCTTTGGCCAAGCCTACGACATTCACACGCGTTCCATCTAAGTCGAGCGTGGTGCCAGCCCCCTTTGGGAAGGTATCGGTTGTAGAAACCGCGCGAGCGAGACTTTCCCACGCTGGTGCGGCCAAGGCCTCAAACGCGTTCGGCAAGGCGTCTGCCACCCTTTGTGCCGGCAAGGGCACGCCAATCACGCCGGTCGCGGCCAGAAAAACTTCATGCGGCTCACAGCCAACAAGGCGGCAGGTTTGCGCCACGGTTGCTGCATTTTTGGCAAGGCCCGCAGGCCCCGTAAATGCATTCGAATTGCCAGCATTGACCACAAGCGCCCGCGCCTGCCCCTTCTTTACCTGAGCTGCACACCATTCGACGTCGGCAGAGCGGGTTGTGCTGCGGGTGAAGGCACCAGCAACGCTGGCCCCATCGGGAAAAACCACCGTCAAAAGATCATCGCGCGTACCGCCATAGAGCCCAATACGGCTGGCCGATGCGCGCATGCCGGCAACAGGCGGCAGGGTTGGAAAGGCAGCAGGGGCGAGCGGGGAGATAGGCAGATTTTTCATGCCAATCGCTCTAACCGCAGCCTCCCGACAAGTCGACACGTTTTCGCGTTTGACCTGAAGCTAGATTCAGGGCGAGAAGGCGGCATGCGACACGAAAAATCTGCCCGACTTGTTGAACTCGCCCGCCATTTGGCCGCAACGACGTATGGCCTGACCTTGGATGAAATGGCCGAGAAATTAGATGTGAAGCGCCGCACCATCGAACGTATGCGCGATCAATTGGTGATGATGTATCCGGATTTAGAGGAAATTTCTGATCCTCCAACCAAAAGATGGCGTCTGCCGAAGGGCCTAGACAGCTTTACTTTGGCCCCTACCAGCGAAGAATTGGCAGCCCTGACCACTGGCCAAAAGCAGCTAGAGCGCACCAATCCACAAGCGGCTGGTGCTTTGGCTAGCCTTGAGACCAAAATGCTCTCCGCCCTCAAGTCCAATGTGAAGCGCCGCTTGGCCACCGATATTGAAGCCTTGATGCAAGCTGAAGCCATCGCGGTTCAACCTGGACCGCGGGCAAGCGTGGATAAAGACGTTCTGCAAGTGTTGCGCGATGCGCTTTTGGCTCTCAAGCAAGTGCGGGTTCATTATAGCGGTGGCTCGGGTGGTCCACGCCAGCGCGATCTCATCCCCTATGGCATTTTATTTGGCGGCGAGGCCTATTTAATCGCGCGCGAAGCCCATGTGGATGAGGCCATCGCGCCGCGCATGTGGCGGATCGACAGAATGGGCCAACCCATCATGCTTGATCTGCCGGGGGGTGCGCCCGATGGCTTTGATCTTCAGGCCTATTCGGAACGGTCTTTCGGCGTCTATCAGGAAGAAACTGTCGATGTGTGTCTGCGCGTGTTTCCCGACTTTGCCGATGAAGCAAGCCGGTGGGTGTTTCATCCCAAGCAAGTATTTGAGCTTCAGGCCGATGGGGCCCTTCTGGTCCATCTTCATGGCGGTGGCTTGAACGAACTGGCTTGGAGCTTGTTCCGCTGGGGTGGGAAACTTGAAATCCTTGAGCCACCGGCATTGAAGCGGGCCATGGCCAATGCCCTAGAGCTTGCGGGCACCATGATCCAATCCTGACAAACCTTAAATCCCCTCACTGTTTGTTGCATTTCCTTGGCCGATCAAAACACATTAAAGAGCGCCCATGACCACGCCACCCTCCGCCTCGAAGCTTCCAGCGGCCGCACCAGCCCCCATTTGGGGCATTGTGCTGATCCTTGTGATCCTCAGCTTGGATCAAGCCAGCAAATATTGGGTATTGAACCATCTTGACCTGTTGACGATCGGCAAGATTGAAATTTCCCCCATCTTTGATCTGACCATGGTATGGAATTACGGGGTCAGCTTTGGTGCGCTGAAAGCCCATGCGGACTGGCAGCGTTGGGGTTTGGTGATCATGTCCGGCGTGATCGCAACCATCTTTGCGGTTTGGCTGTTCAAAGCCCAACGCAGACAAACCTTTATCGCTTTGGCTTTGGTGATTGGCGGGGCGATTGGCAATTTGATCGACCGGGTTCGATTCGGTGCAGTGGCAGATTTCTTGGACTTCTCGGGCTTCTTTTTTCCGTGGGTGTTCAATGTGGCTGATGCGGCGATTACAATTGGCGCGATCTTGTTGGCCCTTGATATGCTGATGAACCCCGAAGATACGCCACAATCGAAACAAAATTCTGGCTCAAAAAGCCAGTGACCGCATGAGTATGGGCCGCTAGCGGCGTGAACATCTGGACCTTCAGGCAAGCTTGCGTCTATGAAGGTCTGGCGCGGACGGTATGAGAGATATGGAGCGATGCTGTGAAGAAATCCTATTCTAGCCTAATGGCCGTCACTGGTTTGGCCGTCATCGCTTTGGGCGGATGCACCAGCGTACGCCAAGCCTTGGGCAGCGAGAAAACCGCGCCTGATGAATTCCGGGTTGTCTCAAAAGCGCCATTGGTCGTTCCTCCCGAGTTCAATCTGCGCCCACCCCGCCCCGGTGAGGCCCGTCCGATGGAATTGCGCGCTGACCTACAGGCCCGCAGCGCTGTGTTTGGCGTGCAACTGGGTGCAACAGCGTCTGAGGGTGAGCGCCTTTTGGTCGAGAAAGCAGGCGGCACTAATGCAGACCCCCGCATTCGCGCCGTGATTGACGAAGAAACCGGAGGCGTCGCGCGCAAACCCACGGGTTTGTCTGACCGGATTATGGGCTTGGTCGCACCGACACCGACCCAGCCGGCTGACCCCTTGATGGCCGAGGCTGAGGCTGAGCGTTTGCGTCTTGAGAAATCGGCCATTCGCAATGCAACGGGTGGTCAACCCGTCAGCATCCAGCAGAATAAGCCGCGCGGCTTCAAACTGCCGGGCATGTAGGCCAAACCCACTGGCAAAGACCGAGTCTCTTTGCAGCCTCATCTGGTCGACTCAGCCCAGAAAGCGCATAGTCGTGTCATGACGATTGCCCGTCTTCCCCCAGATGCCATAAACCAGATCGCCGCAGGCGAGGTGATAGAGCGCCCCGCTGCAGCGGTTAAAGAGCTGGTAGAAAATGCGCTCGATGCGGGGGCAAGCTCTATTCGCATTCTCGCCGAAGAGGGCGGGATAAACCGGCTCTTGGTCGAAGACGATGGGTGCGGCATTCCACGCGATCAGTTAAGCTTGGCGGTGGAACGCCACGCAACTTCCAAACTCGCCCCAGATGCAAACGGGCATTTGGACTTGCTCACGATCGTCACCATGGGCTTTCGTGGCGAAGCCTTGCCCTCGATTGGGGCCATTGCCCGCTTAGCCATTACCTCGCGTGCCAAGGACGCCGACCAAGCTTGGACTTTGCGGGTGGACGGGGGTGTTCAAGAAGGACCCATGCCTGCACCTTGGCCCAATCATCGATCGGGTACGCGGGTGGAAGTGCGCGACCTGTTTTTCGCCACCCCTGCCCGCTTGAATTTCATGAAATCGGCGCGATCAGAAAGCTTGGCCATTTCCGATATGGTGAAGCGCTTGGCCTTATCGCGGCCAGACGTGGCCTTTACACTCGATCTCGATGGACGGACCGCGCTGAAAGTAGTGCCGGAGGGAGGCGATGCGGCTAGCCAAAGATCTGCCCGGGTCGCAGCGATTTTGGGCCGTGATGCGGCAGCCGATGCGTTGGTGATTGATACCGAGCGCGCCGAAGTGCGCCTGACGGGCCTTGCAGGCCTGCCCACTGCCGCGCGTGGCGATGCCCGCCATCAGCATTTGTTCGTCAATGGCAGGCCGGTGAAAGACCCACTTCTGAAGGGGGCAGCGCGGGCCGCGTATCAAGATGTTTTGGCCCGCGACCGCCATCCGGTTCTAGCACTTTTCCTCGAAATGGACCCGAAACTGGTCGATGTGAACGTGCACCCAGCTAAAACTGAGGTACGATTCCGCGACCCTGCCTTGGTGCGCGGGCTGGTGATCGGCGCGCTTCGCCACGCACTGGGGTCAAGTGGGATTCGAAGCCCGCAAGCCTTGGGTCAGGCCACTTTGGGGGCACTGGGGACCCAAACCGGGTTTGGGATGCCGTGGTCGCGTGGTGGCGGAGGTGGGACCCTAAGCCCGTACCGGCCAAGCCACCTGCCCCATCAGCCACCGGCTGGGGCGATTGAAGCCGGGCGTGAAGCTGGCTCACTTTTGGCGGGCTTTGCCGAACCCATGGCGCGCACAAGTTTTGAGGCCCCAACAGATTTAGAAGTCCCTGTTGTCGATGAAACGTCCTATCCTTTAGGGGCAGCCAAAGCCCAACTTCACGCGACCTATGTCATTGCCGAGACTTCTGATGGCCTGGTGATTGTCGACCAGCATGCCGCCCATGAGCGCTTGACCTTAGAGCGGATGAAGGCGGCGATGGAGGGCCAAGGCATCGCGCGCCAACCCAGCCTGATCCCCGAAATTGTTGAAATGGATGAAGCCGATTGCGAGCGCCTTGTAGCGCGGGCAGACGAGTTTGCCCGCTTTGGCCTAGGAATTGAGAATTTCGGTCGGGGGGCGATTGCGGTCACCGAAACGCCTGCCATTTTGGGCAAAGTGAATACGCAAAAATTGCTGCAAGATTTGGCCGATGATTTGGCCGCCTATGATGAAGGCCTCTCCCTTAAGGAGCGGATTGATGACGTGCTGGCCACGATGGCGTGCCACGGCTCAGTCCGCGCGGGTCGCCACTTGAGCGGCGATGAAATGAACTTCCTATTGCGCGAAATGGAACGCACCCCGCGCGCGGGTCAATGCAACCATGGCAGACCAACCTTTGTGAAACTATCGCTCACCGATATTGAGCGCTTGTTTGGCAGGAAATAGTCGCCTTGACGGTGCGTGTTTCGATGCATCCCCCCCTCGACCTATTGGGCAAGCAGGACTAGACAGGATCCATCTGCCGAGGCCGCTTTTCGCTTTTGCAATCCTAGCTTATGAGGCCTTTATGGCGCATTTTTCGATGCAGTTCGGGCGCACCGAACACGGCAAAACCTATAAAGAGCGGCCCAGCGTTTACGGCCTTTGCACCCGCAATGATGAGAAGATTGCCCTCGTCAAAGTCGGCACCCCACACAGTTTCCATTATGATTTGCCCGGTGGCGGCGTTGAGTCGGGCGAGAGCGATGCTGAAGCGGTCGTGCGCGAATTTGACGAAGAGACCGGCCTGACGGTGTGGCCTGTTCGCCAATTATGCCGCGCTGGGCAATTCTGGATTAATGACGGGGTGCCAACCAATTCGCTCTGTGCCTTTTTCGAAGTAGAACTGACTTCAACCGAGGGCACGCCGATTGAGCCAGACCATGAATTGGTTTGGGTGACGATTGATGAGGCGATGAAAAAGGTCCGCCATGATGCCCATAGCTGGGCGATCCTCTTGTGGGTGCGCGAGCGATTGATCGGCGCACGGGGACGGCGCTAGTATGTTGTTTGGGCTCTATGAACGCTTTGTTCTGCCGCGCTTCATTGGCTGTGCCTGTGGCGCAAAACCTATCGCAAAGCAAAGGGCCAAACTAATCCCGCGTGCCACAGGCGTTGTTGTTGATATGGGCTTTGGCTCGGGCACTAATTTGGCGTTCCTTGACGCCAGCAAGGTTGAAAAAGTCATTGCGGTCGAACCATCCGCCAGCATGCTCGCCTGGAAGCGCGCCGAGCGGCGGACCGACATTGTGGTCGAAGAAGTTGTCGCAGGTGCCGAGGCCACAGGCCTGCCAGATGCCTGCGCCGATACGATCCTGTTCACCTATGCGCTATGTACGATCCCAGACTATGCTGGGGCCTTGGCTGAAGCCAAGCGCCTTCTCAAGCCCGATGGTCAAATCCTTTTTTGCGAACATGGCCTTGCCCCAGATACAGAAGTGGCCCGCTTGCAAAGGCGGATCGAGCCGGTTTGGAAGGCCATTGCAGGGGGCTGTCACCTTACCCGAGATGCGCAAACCATGCTGCAAAGCAGCGGCTTTGTGTGCCATGAAATTCATGACATGTATTTGCCAAACACCCCGCGCTTTGCGGGCTATAATGTCTGGGGGCGTGCCACAACATGAGTCCCGATAGTCCACCACCTCGCGCGCCTTTCACCAAGCGCCACCTGCTACAAATTGGCGATCTCAATCGCCTTGAGGCCTTGGAACTGATTGAGCGTGCAGAAGTCTTTTTGCCCTTCACCCAAGCGCGGGAAAAGAAATTATCGACCTTAAAGGGCCGCACCCTCGTCAATCTCTTCTTTGAGAACTCAACCCGTACGCAGGCCTCGTTTGAGCTCGCCGGAAAGCGAATGAGTGCAGATACCGTCAATATGGCGGTCAAAAGCTCCTCGGTTGCGAAGGGGGAAACGCTTTTGGATACGGCAGCGACCTTAAACGCCATGGGTCCAGATATTCTAGTCTTGCGCCATGCAGCCTCCGGTGCCGCGCAATTGCTGGCGCGCAAAGTCAGTTGTTCGGTGATTAATGCCGGCGATGGCACGCATGAACACCCTACCCAAGCCTTGTTGGACGCCCTGACGCTGAAGCGCTCCTTTGGCCATATCGAAGGCTTGGTGGTCGCGATTTGCGGCGATGTGCTGCACTCGCGCGTTGCCCGCTCCAACGTTATTCTCCTTTCCATGCTGGGCGCGCGCGTCCGCCTGATAGCGCCACCAACCCTGATGCCCGCTGATGTCGACCGTTGGGGCTGTGAGATTTACCACTCGATGCTCGAAGGGCTTGCTGGCGTAGATGTGGTGATGATGCTGCGCTTGCAGCTAGAGCGGATGGATGGCGCTTATGTGCCCTCAGCACGGGAATACTTCCGTTTCTATGGCCTCGATGCGCGCAAACTGGCCGTGGCGGCCCCCCATGTGAAAGTTATGCATCCTGGCCCCATGAACCGCGGGGTGGAGATCGATTCTGATATTGCCGATGACCCCCGGGTCTCGCTGATCGTCGACCAAGTGGAATCAGGGGTTGCCGTACGCATGGCGGTACTGGAGGCCCTTGCCAGCCATGGTGCCAATGAGGAGGCCTATGATGACTGAGCCCCTCTATCATTTCATCAATGCCCGTTTGGTAGACCCCGCAAGCCAATTTGATGGCCCTGGCGAGGTGCTTGTCCAAGGTGATCTGATCCTTGCCAGCGGCCCTCAAGTGGCCGCGCCGTCCCATGCCATCATCCTGAATTGCGACGGCCACGCCTTAATGCCCGGCCTCATCGATTTGCATGTCTCTACCGGAGAACCGGGCGAGGAGCAGCGGGAAAGCCTCAACACGGCTGGCAAGGCTGCGGTGGCGGGTGGGGTTACTACCATGGTGCTGCAACCCGATACCCAGACCGTCATTGATGATGCGGCTTTGGTTGACTTCATCACCCGCCGCGGTCGTGACCGCTCGCTCGCGCGCGTTTTGGCGGCGGGGGCTCTAACCGTTGGCCTCAAGGGGGAGCGCATCGCTGAGCTTGGCTTGATGGCAGATGCCGGTGCGGTGATGTTCACCAATAGTGACCGCCCGATTGTTAGCACGCGGACTATGCAGCGCTGCATGTCTTATGCCTCTGCCTTTGATGCGCTAGTGGCTTCGCGGCCACAGGATGCCTTCTTAAGCGAGGGCGGCATGATGAATATGGGCGAGCTTTCCTCGCGCCTTGGACTTGCGGGCATTTCCAGTGCAGCCGAAACCATCGCCGCCAATCGCGATATTCAATTAGCGGAATTGACTGGCGCGAAGCTTCTTCTCGACATGATTTCGTCAGAAGCCACCCTGCCGCGCATCGCCGCAGCCAAAGCGCAAGGCTTGGATGTAACCGCCTCGGTCAGCGTGCACCATTTGACCTTAAACGAGAATGATCTGGGCGATTACCGCACCTTTGCGAAGCTCTCCCCGCCCCTGCGGAGCGAGCAAGACCGCCTTGCGTTGATTGAAGGGGTTAAGTCCGGGATTGTGGATGTGATTGTCTCGGGCCATGACCCGCGCCCTGCGGAAGAAAAACGCTTGCCCTTTGATGAAGCTGCCTTTGGGGCCAGCGCACTTGAAACCCTTCTGCCTGCCGCCCTCAGTCTTTATCATGAAGGCTTGATCGAGCTTTTGGATTTGATCCGAGCCATGACCTCCGCGCCCGCGCAAATCCTCGGCCTGCCGCAAGGCCGGATTGCGGCTGGGGCTCCCGCCGACTTGATTTTGGTTGATTTGGGCTTCCCAATCCGCTTTGACGCCAGCCGCATGATCTCGAAGTCGCGCAATTCCCCCTATGATGGGCAGACCTTGCAAGGTAAGGTCTTGTCGACTTGGGTAGCTGGCAAAAAAGTTTTCAGTGCCCTCGACTAGGCGCACGCAGGTTCTAAACGTCTTGGGGGGACTATGGATTATCTGATTGCGATCGTGGGGGGCTATCTTTTGGGCTCGATCCCATTTGGTCTTCTCTTGACCCGTTTGGCAGGTCTTGGCGATATTCGCCAAGTCGGTTCGGGCAATATTGGCGCAACCAATGTTTTGCGCACGGGGCGCAAGGATGTTGCCTTGGCAACCCTATTCCTGGATGCCGCCAAAGCCGCACTCGCCCTGATCTTGGCGCGGGAATATTTATCACAAGAAGCAGGCTATATTGCCGGTGCAGCCGCCTTATTGGGGCATTGTTTTCCAATCTGGTTGAAATTTAATGGCGGCAAAGGGGTTGCAACTTTCTTTGGCACCTTGTTGATTGGCATTTGGCCGGTTGGTACTTTAGCTGCGGCCCTGTGGTTAGCCACAGCCTTTGTGTTTCGGTATTCGTCATTAGGTGCGTTGGTGGCGTCTGCTGCCGCGCCACTCATTGCAGTGGCATTTCATGCCAGCCCCATTGGGGTTGGAGCAACGCTTTTCATGTCTGTATTGGTATGGATCCGGCACCGCGAAAATCTCGCCCGTCTGATCAAAGGTGAAGAGCCTAAAATTGGCAAAAAATAGAGATGCAAACCCAGCATGTGCTGAGCGATAAAGAAAGACGGGATTGGGTTAGATTAGCGCGCAGTGAGGGAATAGGTCCGGTAAGTTTTTTCGGCCTACTCTCCCGCTATGGACAGGTCAGCGCGGTGCTCTCGGCACTGCCAGACTTGGTCAAGCAAGCGCGCGGCAAGCCAATCCACCTCATCACAGCCGACCAAGCCGAGGACGAAATCGCCGCAACCCAAGCGCTTGGTGGGCGTATCCTTGCAGCTTGCGAACCTGATTTTCCACATGGACTTGCTGCCCTCACCCCGCCGCCGCCTGTGATGAGCATCCTGGGACAAACGGGCCTGTTGCATAAACCAATGGTGGGGATCGTCGGTGCCCGCAATGCTTCGGCGGCAGGTTTACGTCTGGCACGGGAATTTGCCACCGGCCTTGGACAGGCAGGCTATGTTATTGTCTCGGGTCTGGCCCGCGGGATTGATGGGGCTGCCCATAGTGCAAGCCTTACATCCGGCACAATTGCGGTCTTGGCGGGTGGCTTGGACCATATCTATCCGCCCGAACATGAAAGCCTCTATCACGAGATTGCCGCGCGCGGGCTCTTGGTATCTGAAAGCCCCCTTTATGCCACAGTCCATGCGCGCGACTTTCCCCGGCGCAACCGCATCATTTCTGGCCTCAGCCAAGGTATTGTGGTGATGGAGGCAGAAGCCCGCTCAGGATCTCTTATCACGGCCCGTTTGGCCGCCGAGCAAGGCCGCGATGTGATGGCGGTACCGGGCTCTCCCCTCGACCCCAGGGCTGCGGGGCCCAATAGTCTGATAAAGGATGGGGCACATTTGGTTGCCAGTGTGCAAGATGTCCTCACCTGCTTGCAAGGTGGAGCGGGGCTTAAGGAGAATAAGCCTATCGGCTATACGCACGAAGAAACGGGCCTTAATCTCACGCAGGCCGACATCGACCGCATTGCTGCCCTCTTGTCGCCTGTACCGGTAAGCTTGGCTGATTTAGCAACCGACTCTGGCCTGCCTTGGCGCACATTGGCAGCCATTGTGGTCGAGCTTGAGCTTAGCGGACGGGCAATCATCCAGCCCGGCGGCTTGGTTTCAGCCCTAGTTTGACCAATCGATCGCGTTCTTTAGCGCGACGTGCCTCTGACGCGGCGGCCCGCAAACAAGCAGCCACCGCTTCCAAATCGTGATCTTCGCTCAATTGCTCCAGCTCTTGAGCAAGGTTGCGAATGAAGTCAGCCACCGCGATCCGATCGGTGGGAGAGGCAGTTGAAACAGGATTTTGCGCGGTGGACATGGTTCACCCTATAATGGCCTGAACGGTGTGACTATATTTCTAGTTGTATCACGCAAGGGTCACACGTCAAGATGCATTACACTTAGATTTGCGGAAAGCCATTGACATTACGCCCGTTGCGAACCCACTTCCGCCCGTGAGGTTCTGCCTTTGCAGAGGCCCTTTCAAAGTCTGATAAGCCAAACATGCATCTCGTTGTCGTTGAATCACCGGCCAAGGCCAAAACTATCAACAAATATTTGGGGACCAATTATGATGTGGTCGCCAGTTTTGGTCACGTGCGCGATTTGCCATCCAAGGATGGTTCCGTCCGCCCTGATGAAGACTTTGCAATGGTGTGGGAGGCTGACAGCAAGGGCGCCGCGCGGATTCGCGACATTGCTGAGCGGGTCAAGAAAGCCGATAGTCTGATCCTTGCCACCGACCCCGATCGGGAAGGCGAAGCCATTTCTTGGCATCTCTTGGAAGCCCTGAAATCGCGCAAGGTCCTTAAAGACAAAGCGGTGTCGCGGGTCACCTTCAATGCGATCACCAAGGATTCAGTCTTGGCCGCCATGGCTAATCCGCGCCAGATTGATCAGGAATTGGTCGATGCTTATCTGGCACGCCGCGCACTCGATTATCTGGTGGGCTTCAATCTATCCCCTGTCCTGTGGCGGAAACTGCCGGGCTCGCGCTCTGCTGGCCGGGTGCAATCGGTCGCCCTGCGCCTGGTTGTTGAGCGCGAGATGGAGATTGAGCGCTTTAAGGCGCGCGAATATTGGACGGTGACGGCCCAAGCCAAAGCGCAAATCGGTGCCGCCTTTGAGGCGCGTCTGGTAAGCCTTGATGGCAAAAAACTCGACAAATTTGATTTGCCAGATGACGCCTCTGCCGATGCCGCCAAAGCAGCGACCATGGCTGGTAGCTACACCGTGGCAAGCCTGGAGGCCAAGCCGCTTAAGCGCTCGCCCGCGCCGCCATTCACCACCTCAACCCTGCAGCAGGAAGCCAGCCGCAAATTGGGCTTTAATGCGCAGCGGACCATGCAAGTAGCCCAGAAACTCTATGAGGGCGTTGATATTGGTGGTGAAACGGTTGGCCTCATCACCTATATGCGAACCGATGGCGTGGCGATGGATCAGGCCGCAATCCTGCAATGCCGGGCTGTAATTGGCGACCGGTTTGGCAGCGAGTATGTTCCCGAAAAACCTCGTTATTACAGCTCGAAAGCGAAGAATGCTCAAGAAGCACATGAAGCAATCCGGCCCACGGATCCCAATCGCCATCCCTCCAAATTGCGGCTCGAAGCCGATATGGCTAAGCTTTATGATCTGATCTGGAAGCGTGCAATTGCCAGTCAGATGGAACAAGCCATTGTTGAGCGGACGACGATTGATCTGGTCGACGCCAATGGCCGCGCAGGCTTGCGGGCAACAGGACAAGTTGTTTTGTTCGACGGCTTCTTCGCACTCTATCAAGAAGGGCGCGATGATGAAGAGGATGAAGATAGCCGCCGCCTGCCCAATCTGAAGGCAGGCGATTCCGTTGTCGCAACCGACATTGCCGCCACCCAGCATTTCACCGAGCCGCCGCCGCGCTATTCCGAAGCGACCTTGGTCAAAAAGATGGAAGAGCTGGGCATTGGTCGGCCTTCGACTTATGCCTCGGTCCTAACTGTGCTGCGCGACCGCGAATATGTGCATATGGATAAAAACCGCTTCATCCCAGACGATAAGGGTCGTTTGGTGACGGCCTTCTTGGAAAACTTCTTCGCCAAATATGTCGAATATGACTTTACTGCAGACTTGGAACAGCGCCTCGACCTCGTCTCTTCCGGTGATTTGGGTTGGCGGATTTTGCTGCGTGAGTTCTGGGAAGACTTCTCCAAGGCGATTGCCGACACGGGTGACTTGCGGACCTCGCAAGTCTTAGATGCCATTAATGACTCGCTTGGACCCCACATCTTCCCCGATAAGGGCGATGGGTCCGACCCGCGAGCCTGCCCATCCTGCGCAGATGGCCGGATATCGCTTAAGACCAGTAAGTTTGGTGCCTTTATCGGCTGCTCCAACTATCCCGAGTGCCGCTATACGCGCCAATTGACCGCACCATCGGGCGACTCCCCGGAAGCCAGTGGCGACCGCAATTTGGGCTCGGATCCAGAAACCGGTCTCGATGTCTGGCTCAAAGCCGGCCGCTTTGGGCCTTATGTGCAATTGGGCGACGGTGAAAAGCCCAAGCGCTCGTCACTGCCCAAAGGCTGGTCAGCCGCAGACCTCGAGCTTGAGCGGGCCTTACGCCTCTTATCCTTACCCCGCACGGTAGGTGCCCACCCCGAAGATGGAGAGCCCATTGTCGCCAATCTGGGCCGCTTTGGCCCCTATGTGCAGCATGGCAAGACCTATGCAAATGTCGGCACGATTGAGGATGTGTTTGAGATCGGGCTCAACCGCGCCGTCACCGTGCTGGCTGAAAAGTTGGCGGGGGGTGGCCGTCCCCAGCGCACCGCCGCTGCGGCCTTGCAGGAATTTGCCGCGCCAGCCGAAGGGGGGCCAGTCATCAAAGTGATGGCCGGTCGGTATGGCCCCTATGTCACCGATGGCACGACCAATGCGACTTTGCCGAAAGGCCAAGACCCTGGCACCATCACGCGGGAAGCTGCCCTCGCCTTGATTGAAGCCCGTGTGGCCATGGTCGGGGTGGGTAAGAAAAAGCCAGCCAAAAAAACCAGTGCAGCTAAATCCTCGGCAAAGCCCGCAGCGAAAAAGGCTGCAACAGCCAAAAAGCCAGCCGCGAAAAAGGCCCCTGCCAAAAAGGCGGCAGCTAAGAAGGCGAGCGGTGCATGAAGACGAAGGGTCGTGGCAACGGCCAGAAAGGCAAATCACCGAAAAAGCCGGTGAAGCGCCCCGCCTTGGGTGTGCCAGACAAAGCGACCTTGCTGGCCTTTTTGAATGAAGCCAAGACTGCCATTGGGCCACGTGAAATCGCCATCGCCTTTGGGATCAAGGGTGACGAACGCCGCGCCCTGAAGGCCATGCTACGCGAGCTGGCCGATGAAGGTGCGATTGCCAAGACCGGTCGCAAGGAAGTTGCCAGCCGCACGGTACCGCCAGAAGGCGGGATGTTCCAAATTATCGAAATCGACAGCCAAGGCGAGCTGATGGCGCGCGCGCTGGGTCGCGAGGATGAGCTTTATGGGCCGCTGGTGCGCCTTGCCAGTATGCGCGCACAAGTTCGCCACGAAGGCCCACCACCGGGCGTGGGCGACCGCTTCATTGGCAAGACTCGCCAAACCCAGGAAGGCGAGTATGAAGTCCAAAACATCAAGCGTCTCGGCCGGGTGATAGAGCGGGTGTTTGGCGTCTTTATGGCTGCTGATGTCCGCCCGGGCCAAGCGGGCTCTGGGGGTGGCAGGCTGGTGCCCGCCGACAAGAAACAACGCCATGACTTGATGATTTTGCCGGAGCACGCCAAGGGTGCGCGCAATGGCGATTTGGTGGCAGCGCGTTTATTACCCCATCGCGGCTACGGCCCGAAAAAAGCTGAAATTATTGAGATTTTTGGCAATAACGAAAATCCAAAGGCGGCTTCGATTTTAGCGATTGCTGCCCATGGGATTCCGATGGGTTTCACCGCCGAAGAGGAAGAAGAAGCGCAATCCGCTGGGCCTGCTCCTTTGGGAAATCGGGAAGATTTGCGCCACATTCCGTTCGTGACCATCGACCCCGATGACGCGCGCGACCATGATGATGCGGTCTATGCGGAGGCTTTGCCCGGTGGCGGTCATAAGATTTTGGTCGCGATTGCCGACGTCGCGCATTACGTGACGCCGGGCTCTGCGCTCGATGAAGGTGCCCTGATGCGGGGCAATTCGGTTTACTTCCCGGACCGGGTTGTGCCCATGTTGCCAGAACGCCTGTCGGCGGACTTATGCTCGCTGATGGATGGGGTAGAGCGGCCCTGCTTAGCGCTTGAGATCAGGATCGATGCCGGCGGCCATAAGCAGAGCCACCGCTTCGTGCGCGGCCTGATGAAGAGTGCTGCCAGCCTCACCTATACCCAAGCGCAAATGGCCATTGATGGTATGCCAGATGCGGTGACCGCGCCCTTGCTCGACACGGTACTGAAGCCGCTATGGGCGGCGTATCGCGCGCTAGAAAAGGCACGCGACCAACGTGAGCCGCTTGAGATCAATAGTCCTGAGCGCAAAATCATCCTTTCACCCGAAGGCAA
The DNA here is from genome assembly GCF_002105465.1 of Aquidulcibacter paucihalophilus. Lineage (GTDB taxonomy): Bacteria > Pseudomonadota > Alphaproteobacteria > Caulobacterales > Aquidulcibacteraceae > Aquidulcibacter > Aquidulcibacter paucihalophilus. Next base: position 39,748 of record NZ_NCSQ01000168.1, on the reverse strand, counting down.
AGTTCTCTCTATTGGTCTGCGCGACCGTTTTGATGCCCACCGCCTGATTGAGGAAATGATGATCCTTTCCAATGTGTGTGCGGCAGAGACATTGGAAGAAAAGCGCTCGCCCTTGATCTATCGCGTGCACGATCAGCCAAGCGAAACCAAACTTGCCGCTTTGGGAGATTTTCTAGCGACGGTGAATATGAAATGGGCCAAGGGTCAACCGCCCAGCCCTGCCCGCTTTAATCGCGTGCTGGAATTGGCCGCACCAACTGAGCATGCCGAAATGATCAATGAGATCGTTCTTCGAACGCAAGCTCAAGCGATTTATGACACCGATAATCTAGGTCACTTCGGCCTCAATCTACGCAAATATGCCCATTTCACCTCGCCCATTCGCCGCTATGCCGACTTGATCGTGCACCGGGCCTTGATCAGCGCCTTGGGTTTGGGTGAGGACGGCCTGAAGAAGACAAGCCCAGAGCAGCTTAAAAAAGTCGCTGAAGCGATTACTGCCACCGAACGGCGCGGCATGGCGGCCGAGCGCGAGGCCACCGACCGCTATGTGGCAGCCTTTTTGTCCGAACGGGTCGGTGCGACCTTTGATGCGCGCATTACCAGCGTCAATCGGTTTGGCGTATTTGTTCGGCTGGAAGAGACCGGCGGTGATGGGCTCGTGCCCGTCATGCGCTTGGGCAGTGAATATTTCCATCATGATGAAGCTGGCCATGCCCTTATTGGCTCAGAAACGGGCGACCGCTGGGAACTGGGGGCAAAGGTGCGGGTCCGCTTATTAGAAGCGACCCCGGTCTCCGGCGGGCTTTTGTTTGATATAGTAAGCCAACCGAAAGTCGGGCCTGTTCCGGGCCGGCGTGCCTTGCGCGGCCCTGCCCGCGGCACAACACCCATGCGCAAACCAGGTGGCCCACCGCGCGGTGTAACCCGGCGAAAGCGCTAGAGATTAGCCAGATGCTGCCTCTTTCGGTTCGCCCATCTTTACCAAGAACGCGCCGATATAATAGAGCAAAATCAGAGGAATGGCCAAAGAAAACTGGCTGATGACATCAGGTGGGGTCACAATGGCTGCCACCACGAAAATCCCAAAGATCGCATAACGGCCATTTTCAAGCCACGTCTGCCCGTCCACAATACCCGCGCGGCCCAGTAGGACTTGCACCACCGGCAATTGAAAGCACGCTCCGAAACCGAGGATTAAGGTGGTGATCATACCAACATATTCGGAAATCTTGCCTTGATAGACCACGCCAACTCCGCCTTCAGTTGGCGCAAACTCTTGACGTAAAGAAAACTGCATCACCATTGGCATCACAACGAAATAAGCCATCGCTGCGCCCATGGTGAACAAGACCGGTGCCATGACCAAAAAGGGGGTAAAGGCGCGCTTTTCATGGCTATAGAGGCCCGGCGCTACAAACCGATAAAGCTGGAAGGCGATCATCGGAAAGGCCAGACATATCCCACCAAACATAGCAACTTTGATTTGGGTGATAAACGCCTCAAGCGGTGCCGTCGAGATAAGGCTCATCGTGGAATTAAGCGCTTCCACGCCCTTCACAGCAATGACTGCATTCTCATAGGGCAACAATAGCCAGTGTAAAATGAACTTCCAAACAGAAAAGCAGATTGCGAATCCCACAGCAATAGCGCCAACGCTCCAAATCAGCCGATCGCGCAATTCCACCAAATGCTCCATCAAGGGCGCACGGGTGGCCTCAATCGCCGCTTCATCGGGGGAAAGCGGCGGATCAACCGGGTTTTGGTGGGGGATCAAGTCGCTCACGCCACTTCAGCTCCTGCTGTCTTGGTCGCACGTGGCGCACGGGGACGCTTGGGCTTGGCAGCCACTTCGGCTTCAGGAACGACTTCGGCGGCGGCACTTGTTTCAGCCTTGGGCTTGCGCGTCCGCTTAGGCTTGGCCTCGGGTGCCGATTCGACGGCGGGCGGCAGTGCGTCCATCATGGGGGTTTGTTGGGTGACTTGATGATGATGATCAGACCCATAAGGTGTGATGGGCGCATAGGGGTCGATGCCGGTCTCGAACGGTTTGGTCAGCTCGTCGCGAATATCTTGGATCGGGTTATTGTTGCGCAGCGCTTCGACTTCCTTACGCAACTCATCCAACTCGGCTTGTCGGGCCATTTCATCAAAATTAGCCCGAAAGTCAGCTGCCATGCCGCGCAGTCGCGCAGTCCATTGGCCAGCTTTGCGCATCAAGACGGGTAACTCCTTCGGCCCAACCACCATTAAGGCAATGATACCGATGACGACCAGCTCTTGAAAGCCGATGGAATCAAACATGCGTGAGGACTCCTGACCTCAAAATTGTAGAGGTCGAAGACCGAATTACGCTTCGGTCTTTGACTTTGCCGAAGGGCTCACGTCAATCGTATTGCTATCATTGACTTTGGCGGCTTCAGAAGCTGCAGCAGTTGGTTCGTCGGCCAAGCCCTTGCGGAAGCCTTTGATGCCTTCTGCGGCGTCTTTCATGATGGAGGACAGTTTACCGCGCCCACCAAAGACCAGCAATGCCACGGCTGCAACGACCAACCAGTGCATCAGACTCATACTGCCCATTTTATTCTCCGTTCCGTTGATCGGCCCTGACCACAAGGCTGCTCAGATGCACATAATCTACCAAGGACCCGCTTGCCAGTCACTTCCTGCAAGCGCTCAGACAATCGTGATAGCGACGAGAGATTACTAGACGCCTATCAAAGCGGAAGTTTCCTCAGGGTTCAAAGAAGTCTTGTGTGAAAGCGATGTCATCGCCATCCATTGCCTCATAGCTGCTATCATCGTCGCCATCTTGGGCAGAAATGGGGCGGGGTACTTCAAAATCAGGCGGCAAACGGGCATCCAAGAGCCCTTGCGCTTGTAGATCAGCCTTGCCGGGTAAATCCTCGAGGCTGGCGAGATTGAAATGGGCTAAAAATTCGCGCGTGGTGCGATAGGTCAAAGGTTTGCCGGGGGATTGCCGGCGCGCCCCTGCCCGCACCCAACCAATCTCCATCAGAAGGTCCAACGTGCCACGCCCGACACCCACCCCGCGCACTTCTTCAATGTCTGAGCGGGTGCAGGGTTGATGGTAAGCAATAATGGCCAAGGTCTCGAGAGCCGCTTTTGACAATTTACGAGGCTCTTCACGCCGCTCTTCCATCAAGAAAGCCAAATCAGGGGCAGTTTGAAACCGCCAGCCCCCAGCGACTTCAACCAAGACGACACCCCGGCCAACATAGCGCCGCTTCAGGCGCGCCAAGGCCCCGCCCACATCGGCGCCCTCGGGCAGACGGGCGGCAATCGCAGAAGCACGCACCGGCTCTGCACTGGCAAACAACAGGGCCTCAACCATGCGGTCGACATCGGGTGCTGGATCGACCGACAAATCGGCCCTGTCCACCAAATCCAGTTCAGGTTTAGCCCGCGCCAAACTGCGCACAGCCGCCGCTATGGCCTCTGGGGAGGTGCGATCATTGGCGCTATCGTCTTCGGGTTCTGTCACACCAAAGTCTCCGGCCCAGCCTTCACATAAAGCGGCGCATAATGTTCCAATTGCCGCACGGCAAGCTTGCCTTGTTTGGCCAGTTCCAAACTGGCGGCCAAAAGGCTTGCATAGCGCGATGCTGCACTAGGCGGCTCTTTGGCAAAACTGGTCTCTGGTGGCGCAAACTCACCCAAGGCCTGCCAGTCTGTTGCGCGCGGCATCAAACGCTCAAGCCGTTTGCGCGCCTCATCGAGAGAATAGACCGGCCACGCTTTCACTTCATGCTTTGGCTCTACCCCCCGCACGCGCTGGTCAGCATAGGCCCGCAGCAGATCGAGGATGGTTGCCTCCCATAAGGGAATTTCGGTAACTGCGGTTTCTTCGGGCGCTCCGCGTGTAAAGAAGTCCAAATCCTGTTGCGGGCGCTGATAGAGGGCCTCGGCGGAAGCGCGCATCGCATCAAGACGGGCCAAACGCCAAGCCAAATGCGCTGCAATGTCTTCTACAGGCTCTTCCCCCGCTGGACGTTCTTTGCGCGGCAGCAAGAGGCGAGACTTCAAATAGGCCAGCCAAGACGCCATGACCAAATAGTCTGCGGCCAAATCAATCCGGGCAGAACGGGCGGCCGCAACGAATTCCAAATATTGCTCAGCCAGTTTCAAGATCGATAAGCGACGCAAATCTACTTTTTGGTCGCGGGCTAGACGCAATAGAACATGTAGCGGGCCTTCATAGCCATCAAGATCGACACTAAAGGCAATGTCGCTTTCACCCACCCCGCGCAGGGCCGCTTCTAAGACGTCGTCACCGGCCATTTAAGCCCACGCCTTTCGGGTTGGATCGGGCGAGATGGAAAGGGTCATGGCCTTCTCCCAGCCCGTCAATTCTGTGAAGCGCGCCCAGAGCTGATCGGGGTCGAGGGCAACGACAGGTTTTGGTGCATAGGCCTCCGCCCGCTTTGCACGATCTAAACTGGCCCCCGCCAAGGGCGGGCAATGCTGCAGAAAGGCGTCCCGCTCGTCCAGCGTGCCATGACAGCGCATGGCGATATCAATGCCGGCCTCAAACACGCGGGCCGCTTTAACTTCATCGGGTTGATCAAGGGCTTTCATGGTCAAATCGTCGGTCATCAATAGACCGTCAAAACCCATAGCGTCGCGGATCCAATGGTGAACGACGCGAGCGGACTGGCTGGCTGGAGCAACGGGGTCGATGGCTTCAAATACAACATGACCAATCATGCCCATGGGGGCTGATTGATTGGCCCGAAATGGCAACAAATCCTGCGCCAAAACGTCTTTCGAGGCCGCAATCCGGGGCAAAGCTTCATGGCTATCCAGTGCGGCTCGCCCTTGGCCTGGCATATGTTTCAAAACCCCAGCGACACCAGCAGATTGGAGGCCAGCGAGACCAACTTGACCCAAATCAGCGACGCAGTTTGGATCGGCCGACACAGCCCGGTCACCAATGGCATGGCTTGCCCCTTCCAAGCGCAGATCAAGGCAGGGCGCACAATTGGCATCAATCCCAACGTCGCGCAGCATTTGGCCCATAATTTGATGATGCAGGGCGCAAGCCTCCCGCGCATGCGCCGGATTGTCCTGCCAAAGCTTGCCATAGAAGGATAAGGCAGGTAGCCGCGGCCAAATCGGCGGTGCCAAACGCTGTACCCGCCCGCCTTCTTGGTCGATGAAGATCAGGCAAGCCCGCCCAACGCTGTCACGCAAGTCCTCGCACAGGGCACGAATTTGGCCGGGGGTCTCACAGGACCGACCGAACAAGATAAAGGCCCAAGGATCGCGTGCGGCAAACAACCGCCGCTCCTGCAACGTCAGGACGGGTCCTGCCACATCAATGACGCAGGCGACTGCCATGCTAAGGTCGCCAGCCCCTCATCTTAGCGCGAGGCTGGAATGCACTGGGCACCCGCAGTGCGCGCCTTGCCGCAGAATATCTCGACTTCTGAGCGCGACTCAAAGCCGGTGGCGCGGATCCGATACCACGTCCCCTTCGCACCGAGGTCTGCGGCAACGATCGACACAGGACCCGACAGGCCAGACGCCCGGAAGCGCGCCAAAGCAGTATCGGCAGAGGCTTTGTCCTTAAACGAACCCAATTGAGCGGCAAAACCAGTTCCCCCAGCAGGTGCAGGATCAACCTTTGGCGCGGCTGGCGCACTGGCTTTAGCGGGCGCAGGCGCTGCAGTCTTGGTTACAGCTGGCGCGGTTTTGGTGGCAGCCGGCGCTGCTGCCGGTTTGGTAGCAGGCGCGGTAGCCGCAGGCTTAAGTGCAGGTGTTGCGGCGGCGACTTGTTTAGGCGGCGCAGTCTTGGCCGGGGCTGCAGCAGGGGCCGGCACCGGCGCGATTGCAGCTGGGGCCGCGCTGCCATCGGTCAACATGGGCGCTTCTACTGGGCTTGCCGGCTGAACGTCGAGTGCAGGTGCAGAAGCACCGCTCGCGGCATCAAACACGCCCTTATCCAGATCAGAGCCGACGACTGGAGCGGTCGCCGCTGCATCCCCTGGTGCTTTGAAGGAGCCCGTGTCGGCTGCTACTTGAGGGGTTTCAGATGGTTCGCGATTTGACGAATAGACCTGCCAGAAGACGACGCCGATCAAAGCCAAAACGGCTACAATACCAACAATGATCAGCGGGCCACGACTGCGATCTTCTTCTTCTTCGCGCGCATCAAAGGTCAAGAACCCATCGTCTTGATCATCAGTGTCGTAATCGTCAAAGGAATCACGATCCCGGTTGGCCATGCGAATCTACTCCAGACTTGAAAGAAAGTTTCTTGTAACTCTCAATTGAGTCGGCGCCAGCCCCTTGTTACAAGGTCCGATCAAGATTGAAGAGCCGACGATGCTCATCAATTGCAAAATCATCAGTCATTCCAGCGATGTAGTCACAAATCAAGCGTGCTGCCTTCGTGGAATCTTTGCTGTGGAGATGCAACCAATCTGGCGGCAAAGTATCGGGTTCGGCCAGAAAAACGTCGAATAATTCCCGAACGATTCGCCGAGCTTGGCTGCGCGAGCGATTCATCCGCCAATGGCGGTACATTTTCGCATAGAGGAATTCGCGAAGCGTTGCGGCTTTTGCAATCATCTCGTCAGAAAAGCCAACCAAAGCCTGTGGTAAGGCACGCACTTCGTCCACCGACTGCGGGTTGTAGATCGCGATGCGTCTTTGGCTCTCAACAACAAGATCATTCACCCAAATGCCAATCAAGCGGCGAATAACTTCCCCCCGCATCCGACCAAGGTCTAGATTGGGATAGTCGCGGGCGGCCTCGTCATAGACTTCACGCACCAAGGGCACGCTGTCACACATTTCTGCGTCGGTAAAAATGCCACCGCTCAAGGCATCGTCAATATCGTGATTATTATAGGCAATGTCATCGGCTACGGCAGCGACTTGGGCTTCTGCGGAAGCAAAAGTTGTGAGACCCATATCAAATTCAGCATTTAGATTTTGCCAAACTGGGGCCAAGCTCTCCAGTGTCACACCTTTGGCCAGCATCGGACCATTGTGTTTAACCGTGCCTTCCAAGGTCTCCCACGTCAGATTCAAGCCATCGAAACCTGGGTAGCGGCGTTCAAGGCGCGTCAATACGCGCAAGGTCTGCGCATTATGGTCAAACCCGCCCCAAGGCTTCATGCAATCATCCAGCGCATGCTCGCCCGTATGACCAAAGGGCGGATGGCCCAAATCATGGGCTAAGGCACAGGCTTCGGCCAAATCTTCGTTAAGTCCAAGGCGGCGCGATACAGAACGGGCTATTTGGGCCACTTCCAAGGAATGGGTCAAACGGGTGCGAAAGTGGTCGCCCTCATGGGCAACAAACACTTGGGTCTTCCCTTTCAGGCGCCGGAAAGCTGTGGAATGGATGATCCGGTCGCGATCACGCTCAAAAGGAGAGCGTGTTTGGCTTTCTGGCTCTGACCAGCGTCTGCCGCGACTCTTGGCGGGATCTGCGGCGAAAGGCGCTGGGCGCGGTTGGACAGGCATCAGGGTCTTCCTCAAAACAAGTTTCTACCCCATATAGGGATAAAGTTGACGGAAAAGAAAACAGCTTGGCGTTCAAGCTGCCTTTTCGCGCCCTTACATGAAGATAGGCTTACACGCATGCAGTCAGGTTTTTCTGTTTCAGATGCCGCAGCGGCGAAAATTGAACATCTTATTGCCACCGAGCCCGGGGCGAACTTGTTTCGTGTCGCCGTCAATGGCGGGGGCTGTTCGGGCTTTCAATATGAATTTGGCTTTGCCGAGCAGGCGGGCGAGGATGATGTGATTATTGAAAAAGGCGCAGCCAAAGTCGCCGTCGATCAAGTCTCTCTGCCCTTTTTGGAGGGCGCAGAAATTGACTGGGTCGATGATCTGATCGGCTCGTCCTTTAAAATCCGCAATCCGAATGCGAAATCCTCGTGCGGCTGTGGGATTAGCTTTTCTGTCTAAGAGGCCGCTTGCCCCAAAGGCGCATTTGGCCTTAGTCTGGAAAAAAATACCAGCTCAGGAATACAATCATGAATATTGAAGTCGCTGTGAAGCAACGCAAATCTGTGCGCGCCTTTAAGCCAGATCCCGTACCCTTGGAAGAAGTTCGCGCGCTTTTGGATATCGCCCGCTCAGCGCCATCCGGCGGCAATTTGCAGCCGTGGAAAATGATTGTGATTGCGGGGGAAGAGCGAGACGCCGTTGTGGCCTTGGCACAAAGGGCGCTGAATGAGAATCCCCGCGGGGAAGCCGGTGAATTCCCAATCTATCCTGCCGAAGTCAAAGAACCCCATCGTTCCCGCCGCTATAAGGTTGGGGAAGATATGTACCAAATCCTTGGCATTCCCCGCGAAGACAAGCTTGGGCGCTTGGGCCAGATGTCGCGTAATTATCAGTTTTTTGGTGCACCCGTTGGCATTTTTTTCGTGATTGACCGTTCCATGGGCCATGGTCAATGGGCCCATATGGGCATGCTGATGCAGACGATCTGTCTGGTCGCCGAAGAGCGCGGCTTGGCCACCTGTATGCAAGAGGCTTGGGGCATGGTGCGCCAAAGCCTCGCAACCCATTTTGGCTTGCCGGACAATGAAGTCATCTATTGCGGTTTGGCGCTGGGTTATGAAGACAAGGACGCGCCGATCAATCAATTGCGGACCGAGCGCGCCCCTCTCGATGAAATCGCCCAATTCAAAGGCTTTTAGAATAAGGACCTAATTGCCACTGAAAACAGCGCCACCCTTATCGGTCGTGGCTTTCAATGAATCCTGAAAACCACGGGAAATGCGACGCCACTCGTCTGCCGTGCGGCAGGTGCGGGTTGATTTAAGGCGCGTTCCCAAAATCGCCTCTTGCTTACAAACCATGCGGGCACCGCGACGCTTTGGTTTGGCGGCAGGTGCTTGGGCTTGGGTTGTTTCAGGCGTGTTGGTGGTCGTCGTCGATGGTTGGCTTGTGGCCGCTGGTGCAGGTTGGGCGGCTTCTTGGGCAATTGCTGCCCCAGCACACACCAGGCCGCCAGCAATCGCGATGAGACCAGCAACCAAATAAGCAGGTCTGCGAGGGGAAGAAGGGCGGCCTGTCATGGGGAACCTCGTCGGGGCTGTTAAACTTTTCGAATTCCACTAAACCCTAACTCAGGCTTAGAGCTTCAAGGATCGGACTAATGCGCATCGCGACTTTTAATGTCAACTCTGTCAACGCGCGTCTGCCAAACCTCTTGGAATGGCTGAAAGAAGCTGGTCCTGATGTTGTTTGTATTCAGGAAATCAAATGCGAAGAGGCCAAATTCCCGCGTGAGGCGCTTGAAGACGCGGGTTACAATTGCTTCATTTCCGGCCAAAAGAGCTATAATGGCGTGGCGATATTAACCCGATTGCCTGCAGAAGTGGCACAAAACCGGCTGCCGGGCGAGGAAGAAGACCTGCAAGCGCGCTATCTGGAAGTGGAAGTCGCCACGCCCAGTGGCGCGGTGCGGATCGCCAATCTTTATTGCCCGAATGGCAATCCGCTCGGTACCGAGAAATTCGACTATAAGCTACGCTGGATGACTCGCCTGCAAGATCATGTCAAAGACCTCCTCACCCTTGAAGAGCCCTTAGTCCTCGCCGGGGATTGGAACATTATCCCCCGGCCAGGTGATTGTTATGATCCGGCGGCTTGGATGGGCGACGCCCTTTTCCAACCCGAAAGCCGCGCCGCGTGGCGACGGCTGCTAAATCTGGGCCTGACGGACGCCTTCATGGCGGTGAATGGGGCTGAACATGCTTATACATTCTGGGACTATCAGGCAGGGGCGTGGCCGAAGGATCACGGCATCCGCATCGACCATTTCGCCATCAGCCCACAGGCGGCAGATCGACTGAAAGAGGTCAAAATCTGGCGTATGGTACGGGCACGGGAGAAGGCGTCAGACCACGTTCCCGTAACCGCAGACTTCGACTTTTAAAGCGATTGGCCGTTAGAGGTCCGACTTCGGCGGGGGTAAGTCGCCCCGGCTTTGGTGCCACGCATAGGCCCCGATACAAATAAAGCCGAGATTGAGGAAGCCTGTGACCATCCCATAAAAAAGGGTGTAAAATGCCCAACCGGCGGTCGCAAACGCCTCCAAATTCGCAGGCAAGCCGGAACCAATTCGGGTCCCCAGCGCCGAGGCACCGATGGTGGCAAGGCTTTGCACGATGATGCCCAGGATGATTACAACCACCAGCCACAAGGCATAGGCACCCGTATAGCGCCAGAATTTGCCCTTGGTTTGTTCAAAAGATTCTTTCAGACCCAGCGTGCCCGTCACCGCCCCCATAACGCCAAACTGACTTAAGCGGATGCCGAACCAAAACAGGGCACCCATGGAAGCAATGGCCGCGAGGCTGCCAAGAGCGCCTTGAACACCAGCCAAGAGGGTTGAAATCATCACAAGAAGTGCGCTGGTGACTATTATGATGAGGATAAGGGCCACCGTCGCAATCAGATAGCGCACTTCAATAAGGCCAGCTTGCAGACCCCAAAATCCGTCCTCGCGGTCATGCAAAGTCTTGCGCAAGGCCATACCGGCCAAAAAGGCATTCAGAATGGCGCTGGTCACATAGGAGAAAATCAAAGCCGGCATCGCAGGCCCCAGAATGGCCTGTACTTCATCCAGTTGAGGCATGGTTTCGGTTTGCGCGAGTTCGAGATAACGCTGCATCGCCTCCCCCGCATTGGTCGCCGCAACCAGCAACAGGTTGATTGCCATTACCCCTGCAGAAAGCATGGCATAACGCATCACGAATTGCGGCTGGCGCTTGGTCAATTCAAATAGAGAGAAGGCCGCTTCAGAAGGGGAGAAAGTCTTTAACATTGAAATTCCTCAAAATGGGTACAGGGGCCTAGCAGCCCTTGGCGTCCCCGGATCGTGCGCTTTTCCCTTCGGCTATATCCTTTTGGCGTGCAAGAGGGGTAATCAAACAAGCTTGATCGCGCCGGCCCCCGCAAAAGGGGCAAGGAATGACAGTGGCAGGCCTTAGCGACTGAGCCCGCCCCCTCCCCTCGAGGCCAAGGCTGCGCTATTTGAAGCTGCATGACCCATGTAAAACCTATCCACATTATTGGCGGCGGCCTCGCTGGAAGCGAAGCGGCTTGGCAGATCAGCCGAGCGGGTGTTCCTGTCATTCTCCACGAAATGCGCCCTGTTCGGAAGACCGACGCGCATCAAACCGATGGTTTGGCAGAGCTTGTGTGTTCGAATTCATTTCGTTCCGATGATTGGGAGTTCAATGCAGTTGGGTTGATCCATGCGGAAATGCGGCGTGCAGGCTCGCTCATCATGGCATGTGCGGATGCGCACAAGGTTCCTGCGGGATCTGCCTTGGCGGTTGATCGTGATGGCTTCTCTGCAGCGGTGACGCAAGCCCTGACGCAAGAACCCCTGATTACGCTTGTACGCGAAGAAGTGACTGAGCTGCCACCTGAATCCTGGGGCAGCACGATTATCGCGACCGGCCCATTAACCTCGGATCTTTTGGCCCAAGCGGTTCAATCGGTGACGGGAGAGGATGAGCTAGCTTTTTTCGATGCCATCGCGCCCATCGTCCACCGCGAAAGCATCAATTTTGATATTGCTTGGTTCCAAAGTCGCTGGGACAAAGTGGGCCCGGAGGGCGATGGGGCGGACTATATCAATTGCCCAATGAACAAAGAGGAATATGAAGCTTTTATCAATGCCTTGTTGGCGGGCGAAAAGACCAGTTTCAAAGAGTGGGAGAACACACCCTATTTTGAAGGATGCTTGCCGATCGAAGTGATGGCCGAACGTGGCCGCGAAACCCTGCGCTTTGGCCCGATGAAACCGGTTGGCCTGATTGATCCGCGCACCGGGAAAAGGCCTTGGGCTGTGGTCCAATTGCGTCAGGACAATGCGTTGGGTACGTTGTTCAATATGGTCGGCTTTCAAACCAAGTTGAAACATGGGGCCCAGACCGAAGTCATCCGTATGATCCCCGGCCTTGAACAGGCCCAGTTTGCCCGTTTGGGTGGCATTCATCGCAATACTTTCCTCAATTCGCCCAAATTGTTAGATGCAAGCCTGCGGCTGAAATCGCGTCCCGATATTCGATTTGCCGGTCAGATCACCGGGTGTGAAGGCTATGTCGAAAGTGCGGCTATTGGCCTCCTCGCTGGCCGTTTTGCCCGGGCGGAGCGTTTAGGCATCGAACCTCATTTGCCCCCGATAACAACCGCTTTGGGCGCGCTGTTGAACCATGTCACTGGGGGGCATGTGGACGGCGGCAAAGGCAGCTTCCAGCCCATGAATGTCAATTTCGGACTTTTCCCGGAATTGAGTGAAGATGCAGGTGGAAAAGGGAAAGAACGGGGGCGCCTGCGCAAAAAAGCGCTAGCGGTTCGCGCCTTGAGCGACCTCGAAGCCTGGCTTGGCCCAAGCGAGAAAGAACAAGCCGCTTGACCATTCTGATTTGGATTGTGCGTCTGACCTTGGGATTGATTGGGCTTGCGACCTTGGGTCTTTGCGGGCTAGCGCTTGGCGCCCCTTTCCATTGGATCTTGGCTTTGTTTGGCGCCTGGGATCGGCTGATTATGGTCTTCGGCTTGGTGGGCTTAGCTGCGTTTTGGTTCGGCAAATGGCGCGTCATGACCCTGGTGCAGGCTTTTGCTTTATTGGCCTTGTTATTCTTCAATCTGCGTGTGCCAACACTTTATCCGCCCTCTAACTTTACCGAGGCAGAGATGGCTGACGGCCAGACCCTGGCTTGGGCGAATATTCACGATAATCGCCTCGCCTTGAAGAGCTTTGCGTTGCTGCCCGAAGTGAAGCAGGCCAAAGCAATTGGTCTTGGCGAAGTACCCGAATACAGCAATCTGCGCGAATTGTTTCCAGGAATTGGCCACCCAGAATTTGTAACCCCATCGAAGGAAACTTGGGGCGTTGAGACTTTGGGCTGCAAAGTTGAAAGGCCCAATGGCGAGTTAGCCGTCTTCGAAGGCCGCAACTTTGGGCTGAAGGCACGCTGCGAGGGATACACGCTGATCGTGCTGCATCTTCAAAACCCAACCCGCGGGCGGGGCGAAGGCCTGCGTGTGCGGAATCGCGAACTGGCGACTTTGGCAGAAGCGGTGCAGAACGAGCCGGGCCCGGTGGTGATCATGGGCGACTTTAACACCACGCCAAGTGCGCTGCCCTTCTATAACTTGCTGCAAACTGCGGGGCTTAAGCGTGTCGCTTGCGGCGGTCCGGCTGTTGGAACATGGCGGCCAATTGGCTGGAGCGGCACCAAATTGGATCGGATTCCAGGTCTCAAGGTCACGATCGACCATGTTCTGGTCCGTGATGTGGATGTTCTCGCGTGCAAGGTGGGGTCTGATGTGGGGTCAGACCACTTCCCGCTGATGGTTACAATTGCCCCACCCCAATCGATCAATTGAAGCCTAGCATTGCCTTTTCCTGCCGGGCCACGCACAAAGTCTGCGCTGTTTGACCCAGACCAAAGCCTGAAGGAAGTCCCATGACTCTGACTATCGACCGTCAAGACGCCATCGCCATTGTCACTCTTAACCGGCCAGAGGCGATGAACGCCATGTCGAAGGCCATGCGATCGGCGCTCTATGAAGCTATGATAGAGCTCAATCAGGATGATGCCATCCGGGTTATTATTTTGACCGGTGCCGGACGGGCCTTTACGGCAGGGCTAGATCTAAAGGAATTGTCGACCGACCCACTAGCTATGGGGGATGCGACGGCAGAAAAGCCTGAAGCCAATCCCGTCCGTGCGATTGAGATCAGCACAAAACCGGTTATTGGGGCGATTAATGGTGTCGCGATCACGGGCGGTTTTGAAGTCGCGCTGGCGTGCGATGTCTTGATTGCCTCGACCGCCGCCCGCTTTGCCGACACGCATGGGCGCGTTGGCATTATGCCCGGCTGGGGCCTGTCGCAGAAATTGTCGCGCCTGATCGGGATATATCGCGCGAAGGAGTTATCCCTTACCGGCAATTTCTTAGATGCCGAGACCGCCGAGAGCTGGGGCTTGGTCAATCGGGTTGTTCGTCCTGAGGACTTGATGCCCACTGCCTTAAAATTGGCCGCCGACATGGCCACCATGCCGTCTCAAGCGCAGCAAGACTACAAGAAGCTGATCAATGATGGCTTTGCCATGACCTTTGGCGCGGGCTTGCACTTTGAGACCGCCTTCTCAACCGAGCGCAACAATCAAGTCACACCCGACAAAGTCGCTGCCAATCGCGAGGCTGTTCAAGCACGCGGTCGCGGACAGACTTAAGCACCCAAAACGAGGCTTAAAAACGTCTGATCTGACCAATCGCCCGCGCCGCGACGCATAGTTTCACGTATCCCATCAGCTTGGCGAACAATGACCATGTCTTGGTCAGGCAACAGGTAAAGTCGCTGATTGCCTGCCCCCGCCGCCATATAAAGCTTGCCTAACCCGGCCAGCGAGACGGCCTCTCCAGCCACACCAGAACGTGGGCCCGGACCTATCATGCCCGCGCGCGGAAGCCACCAGGTCAAACCATAGCCAGGATTAGCCGAACTGGCCTCAAAATTGGCCCGTAGCGCGGTAGAATCAACCAACGCCCGCCCGCGATGCACACCTCCAGCCAACACAAACTGCCCAAAATTTGCCCAGTCGCGCGCGCTTATTGCCGCACCAGATGGTAGATGAGGCATGCCATCACTGCCGCGCTGCCAGCGTATCGGACGGATGCCCAAAGGCGCGAAAATACGCCGCGTTAGGTAGGCCAAGGGGTCAGCATCACCTGTTTTGGCCGCGATTAACTTACGCCGCACCATTTCCCCGAAGACTTGAAATGGCACGGGGCCATAGGAAAACTGCGTGCCGGTGGCCTTGGTTGAAGGAACTGCCACGGCTTCGGCATAGGTTGGGACATCGCCAAAATTACGTCCATCCTTCCCGTCAATGCCACTAACCAGGTGCAAAAGATCGGATACTTTTATGGCGCTGCGATACCGATCAGACCAAAATTCGGGCAATGTGTCGGCGCAAACTTCCTCAAGCTTAAGTAAGCCGTCTTGAACGAGCGCTGCGGCCATGACACCAGAGAAGCTTTTGGTGCCACTGGCCAATTCCCAACCTTTAAACCGCTGACCCTGTCCCTGATAATCCTCAAACAGAATCTGACCGCGCTGCATCACCAACATGGAAATGCCACGTCGGGCGGTTGAATAGGCTTTGGCTGCCGCAAACCGGGTTTGGGCGACTGCGGGCGTGGAAACAAGGGCTGAAAGACCCACAAGGGCGGAACGTCGGGTAAGAAGTGTCTGTGTCATGCTGACTGAAACGGCCCTCGCCTGATATTCCGTCGCAGCTCTAATTAGGGCCTGGGGCCGGGTGGGTCTTTCGCTCGGTCAGCCGGACATAGATCAGCCCCAACAGGACCAGAAGAATGGTTGAGGCAGCCAAGCTTGCCATAAAGCCAACAGGCTCTGGGTGAGTGATCCCGATCACCAGCGGCAACGCACCGGCTGGGGCGTGCAAAACGTCAAACATCACCATCGCAAAGATGGCAAGGCCCACAGCAAAGCCCATCGCCCACGGTGTCGACCCCGACAAGCTTAGCACGAAAAAGCCGATCAAAGCTGAGATCAAACTGCCCCCAATTACGGCACGCGGTCGCGCAAGGGGGCTTTTGGGCACCATCCAAACTAAGGTTGCAGATGCCCCCAAGGGTGCAATCAAATAAGCAAGCATGCCCCAAGCTTTTAGGCCTGCGATAACGGCAATCGCCAGGCCAGCACCGAGTGCAGGTTTCCAAGGCTGAGTGGCCCAACGAGTTTGAAACAGGGAGGAAAGCGCGCGCATGTCATCCTTCTCCCAGATTTGGAACCTTAATCACACCGCTAGGCTCTGAAAGCCTGAAAAATATTGCAGTGGGCCTGATTTTTTTGATGCTATAGTTAATGGAAACAGTCAGTTACAACTCAAATTAATCTAACGACCGGTAACCTTTTTGGATGGCGAGGCATACAAATGCTAAGCGACTGAGATACTAGAATAAATCATTTTGATGTCAAATAAAAAGACAAATCAAGTTTGGAAAAATATAATGATTATATTATATCAATACTTACAAGTAATTGAAATTGGACAAATTGATTAGAGTGGCATTAACTAGACATACTTCCAACGGATTCAGAAATAGCCCCTAATCAGGCCCATGAGCATGAAATCAGGGTTAAAGTGAATGCGTTGGTTGGCGGTAAAGTGGCAAAAGTGGATCGCATGGGGGGCGCGGCTTAAGGGCGAGCGCGGAACCATTGCGCTCAGCTTTGCGTTATCTGCCACCGCACTTTTGCTGGTTGGGGTTGGCTCGATCCAACTTGCGATGATTTCCAGCGGCAAAGCAAAATATCAATCCGCCGCCGATACGGCTGCTTTGGCTGCTATCGCGCCGACGACGGCGGATGAAGACATGGAGGATGTCGCCGAAAAAGCTTTCATGGCCAATCTCAACCCCAGCGAGCGCAACGCCGTAACCAGCTTTGATGTCACGACAGAAACTGGGCGGGTGCGAAGCGCCGCTATCACCTATTCTGCCAATCAAGCCAATGTGGCGCCAGGGCTGATGGGCGGACCCTCGACACCGATTACTGGCTCCGCCCGCGCGCGCAAAGCCGATTATCGTTATGTCGACATCGATTTATGGCTGGATGGTTCGGCCTCCATAGGTGTGGCAGCCGACGAAGCGGGGCGTGACAAATTGCGCCTTCTATCGAAAAACGACCCAGAACATAAGAATTGTGCGTTTGCATGCCATTTTCCGACCAAATTGATCAATAGCAATATCTATGCAACTTCAGAGCAACGTGCCCATGCCAATGGGGTAAAACTGCGCCATGACATTATGAAGGAAAGCGTCCAAATCCTGATTGATGAATTGCACGATGCTTATCCGCGCGGATTGCGGGCCCGTTATGGCGTCGCACGCATGGCGCGTTCGTGGGAACGCCAACTCGCGCTTACCTCGGACATGCAGGCAGCGCGCGATTTCGTCGGAACCTTTAAACTGGCACCTGGTGGAAATTCAGCCGCAGCTTCGCGTCTAACCCCAGCCATCCAAACCGGTCGTAACACCCTCACCAGCGGGGCGGGTGATGGATCGCAAGCGAAGCCTGAAAAATTCATCATTATTGTCACCGATGGCATGCAATTTGACTGGAATGCCATCTCGCCCGGTCCAATTGGCAGCACGGCCTGCCAAGACCTAAAGTCGCGTGGCGTCCGCGTCGGCGTGGTTCAATTGAAATATGTCCGTTTGGATGGCGACGGGGCCTTCAATACGTGGGTAAAGCCAGTTTATAACCAAATCACCCCTGCTCTGCAGGCTTGTGCTTCGGCTGGCTATTATTTCCATGCCGACAATCCAGACGAAGTGCGTGCCGCGTTCCGGCAATTGGCAAAAACCTTAGAAGAATCCTTGCGCCTGACTGAATAAGCCTGCCGGAGTGCCCACATGGGTCAACCCGCAGCCAGTCACAGTCTTGTGGGTTTCTTGTGATGGCGGATCAAGGCATGTGATTTGCATGAAAAGTCTAACCGCCCTACTCCTTGCAGCTACTTTGGCCTTAAGCGCCTGTGGCCAAGCCCCCACCGAAGCCGCTGAAACCGTGAAAGAGCTCAAAAGCTCTGCTGTGAGTGTGGCTGGGGATGCCGCCAAAGCCGTGGGCGAAGTGCTCGATACCAAATTGGTTTGCCAATTGGCGGGCCAATCGGAAACCTTCTGCGGCTGTTTGCAAACAGAGCTTGGTCCTAAATTGAAGGCTGAGCATATTGATGCGGTGACGGCGATTGTGAAAACCTCTATCGATGGGTCGATCCAGTCAGCTGTTGAAACAGCGACCTCGCTAGACCCCAAAACCCGCAATGGTCTTGTCTCTTGCGCGGCCAAGGCCGCCATCTCTGACGCCATCAGCGGACAGTAGATCAAAAATGTTTCGCGTCTGAGGCTTTTAGGGTCTCTACCTACTTGCTAGTAAAATCCAGGTTCAACCGAGTTTCTGGATTTGAGACATGGCAGACGCAGCGCTTTCGACCGCCCTGAGGCCGCAGACTTTCATCGAGCGATGGCAGGCGCTGCTGCCTCTGGCGTGCATTTTAAGCCTCGTTCTTGGCTTTGCCGCAGGTGGTTTTCTTACCAGCACGGGCGAGAGCGCCGGGACGCAGGCCACAATCGCCCTCTTTGATGTGGTCGGCACCATGTGGATCAATGCCATCCGCATGACCATCATTCCGCTGATCGTGCCCTTGTTGATCGGGGCCATTGCAGGGGCTGAGAATGGTCGTTCGGCTGGGAACATCAGCGTACAGACCCTGATGGGCTTTTTCCTCATCTGCATCTGCTTTGCAGGCCTTGCGGCCTTGAGCACGCAATTTGTCTTTTCAGGCTTGAGCTTAGATCCAGGCATCACTGACAAGTTGCGGACCTCGGTTCATGCCGCCGAAGTCCCAACGGGCGATGCCAGTATCGCGAGCTGGTTCAAAAATCTGATCCCAATCAACCCGATCAAAGCTGCCGCCGATGGCACAATGCTGTCGCTGATGATCTTTGCAATTGCCTTTGGATTTGCCAGCTTAATTGCCCCACCAGAGGTGAGAAGCCAGATCGTCAGTGCCTGCCGAACGATCAGTTCGGTTATGCTCTTAGTGGTTCAAGGCGTTTTGCTGGTTGCGCCCCTTGGAATTTTTGGACTGACCCTCGTTGTTGGCACCAAACTTGGCGGGGAAGCCTTCACGGCGCTAGGATATTTCATCACTGTCCATGTAAGTGCCGCCCTGGTTTTCAGCTTGGGTCTCCTTGCAGGGCTGGCAATCTGGGGCAATCTCCCGCTTTCCAAGCTGTTGATCGGCGTTTCAAACCCGGTTTCAGTGGCTCTGGGCACAAGTTCGTCCCTGTCCGCCTTACCTGCCATGATTGATACGGCGCGCGATGTTTGGCGGTTACCCGAACGCGTCTATGGCTTTGTACTGCCGTTTGCGGTTTCCACCTTTAAGCCATCAACGGCATATGCGTGGGTGTTTTCCACTTATTTTCTCGCCCTGCTGTACGGCACACCCTTTGGTCTGCAGGAGATAGCATTTGCAGCAGCCTATGCCGCCATCTTCAATGCGACGGTTCCAGGCATTCCAGGCGGGGGCATGATTGCGATAGCGCCCCTATTACTGGCCCTAGGCTTACCACTTGAAGGCCTCGCCATCTTATTTGCGGTGAATCCTATCACCGATCGAACAGCAACAGCGATCAATGTTTTGGCAAATCTGACCGTCACCACCTTTTTAGCCAAGTTCCAAAAACCTGTGTTCATCGAGGGTTCAGAGGTTTAGGCCCATAGGCGTGTGGTTACCGTGGTTTGGCGTACATCTTGCTTGCCCCTCTGCTCGATTTTTAAAAAGGTGTTGATCTAATACATCTTTGCCTTACGGCATCATCTCGGTGCGATGCCCACGCTACTTCGGAGACACTTCTGTGATCGCACCCACACGCCTGTATAACTTCCCTACGACACTTGAGCCTTTGACGGGTGTGCGGCTGTTTCTCGCGTTAGGCGTAGTTTTCTTTCACTACCAACTGTTCTGGGCCCTGCCCGCAGAAGCGGCCCCCATCCTCAATCGCGCTCGCTTAGGCGTGGATATCTTCTTTATCCTGTCTGGTTTTATCCTCATACATGTCTATCTCACCGGTGACAAGGCCCCGTCCTATTGGGATTTCATCAGCGCGCGGTTTGCCCGGGTCTATCCTGCCCATTTCTTCATTTTGATAGGTGTTTTAGCCCTAACTTTGGGTGCTGGGTTTGTGGGTGTAGCTATTAATCCCAACAATTTTTCGATCTTCAGTTTTCTCACCAGCCTGTTTCTTGTACATGCGTGGTTCCCAACCCAAGACATGGCAAATTGGAACGGGCCATCTTGGTCTCTATCAGCAGAGTGGTTTGTCTATTTGTGCTTTCCAGCCTTTGCTTGGATCGCCCTGCGTTGGCGCGAACGCCCCCAATGGCTGATTGGTTTGGCCGTTGTCATGTTTATGGCCCTTGACCTTGCCTATCGAAGTTTATTCGGCCCGATTTTGACAGAGGCCCAAGAAAACCTCGGGATCATGCTGGTTGTGCCGGAATTCCTCTATGGCATCGGCCTCTATTATCTCGGCCAAAAGATTAGCCTAAGCCAGGTTCAAGCGAGCCTATTTGCGCTGTTCACGACTGCCGCCATGCTATTGGCGATGCATGCCCAGATAGATGACCGCCTGATTGTTGCCCTAGCTGGCCCCTTTGTCTTGTCGCTAGCGCTGTTGGCAAAATCGGGTCAGCGCAGCTTTCTGTCACATTCATGGGTTCAATTTGGGGGTGAGGCTTCATTTGCCCTCTATCTGGTCCACCTGCCCATTTTGATGGTGTGGCGGAATGTGATGCAAAAGTGGTTTGAGCTTGAAAAGACCTATCGGATGGGGCTGCCAGAAATCGCCGTGCTTTTGACCCTCACGCTGATCACAGCAGCCTTAGTCCATATTCGGTTTGAGCAGCCCAGCCGGCGGTGGTTGCGCCATCTGTTCCGCCAGATGTCTGCGCGCCGCGCCCCCGAAAAAGGCACGCCCTTGGCCAATTCCAAGCCCCGAATCTGAAGGCCAAAACGATTATTTCCTCTGTGGTGTGCATCCATCCTGCCAGAGCCTCTTGCCGGGCTGCAAAAAGTGTGTTCCTGTTATGTTCTAGTCGACGGAGTATGGAATATGACAACACAGGAAGTTGCCGATGACTTTGCTGCCATGTGCAAAGCAGGCCAAATGGTTGAAGCCGGCTTGAAATATTGGGCTGAAAATGTGCGCAGTATTGAAAATATGGAGGGTCCTTCCAGCATCGCTGAGGGGATTCCTGCCCTGCTTGCGAAAGGCGAGTGGTGGTATGGGGCCCATGAGGTCCATCGTGTGGAGACCCATGGACCTTACGTAAATGGCAATCAATTTGCCCTGCGATTTGTCATGGACATCACGAACAAAGAAAGTGGCGAGCGCGTCGCAATGGATGAAGTCGCCTTATATACCGTTTCTAACGGCAAAATCAGCGAAGAGCGTTTCTTTTATTAAACCAAGGAGTTAAACGGTCCATCGCCTCTTCGATTTGGGGCGTAGAAACCGCGAAACTGAACCGTAGATGCGTGTGGCCGGCGACCGGATCAAAATCGACGCCCGGTGCAATGGCCACGCCTGTATCCGCCAACATCTGATGGGCAAACCCCATACTGTCGCCAGTCAAATGGCTGACGTCGGCATAAATGTAGAAGGCCCCATCCGGCGGGGCAATGCGCGTGACTCCCATTGCTGGGAGGGCCTGCAAAATAATCTCGCGATTGGCGCGATAGGTAGCGACATTGGCTTCCAGCTCGTCAATGCAATCCATCGCCGCCAGTCCTGCATGTTGGGCCAAGGAGGGAGCGGTCAAGAACAGATTGCCCATCCGGGCGCGGGCGGCGTCAACCAGATCATCGGAAGCCACCAACCAGCCTAATCGCCAGCCAGCCATCGAGAAATATTTGGAGAAGGAATTGACCACCAAGGCATTGGGCGCGAATTCCAGCATTGAGTGGGTTGGCCCCACATAGCTTAGCCCATGATAGATTTCGTCGGAAATGATGCGGATATTGCGCCGGGCACAGACCTCAGCAATCGCTTGAAGTTCTTCTGCGGGAATAATGGTGCCGGTTGGATTGGCGGGACTGGCCAAGATTAATCCTTTGGGGGCTGGCTCCAAAGCCTCTATTTGCGCCGCTGAAATCTGAAACCGTGTCGCCTCACCACACACAATCTCCAACGGTGTCAGATGCAGCGCTTTAACCGTATTGCGATAGGCGACGTAGCCAGGGCTTGCAAAAGCAATTGCATCCCCAGGCGCAAATGCCGAGCTCAACGCCATCACTAGGGCAGGCGAGGCCCCGCAGGTCAGCACGATCCGCTCTGGATCAATACGCACGCCATAAAGGTCTTGATAGCGGCCAGCTAAGGCCTCCTTCAAAGGGTTCGACTCCCAATAGCCCATACCATCTGTGTCTAAGATGTGATGGGCGGCGGCAATCGCCTTGGACGGGGCCCCAGTTGACGGTTGGCCAAACTCCATATGAATCACCTTCTCCCCACGTGCCTTCATGGCGTGGGCAAGGCGGCTGATGGAAATGGCGCGAAACGGCTCGATCAAGGCAGTCATGTTACTGGCATAAACGGCTTGGGGGGTGGGTGTCGAGCCCTGCGCCGGGCCATAGAAAGTGGACTACGAAAGCCCTTACTTGTAAAAATAGATTTTCTGATCGTTGTCTTGCCTACTTTCTGGCATTAGACTTTCTCTATGAACACTGCCTATCCCCCCTTGAATGCATTGCGCGCCTTTGAAGCGGCCGCGCGGCGCTTATCTTTCACCAAAGCGGCTGAAGACCTGGACGTAACGCCGGGGGCGATCAGCCAGCAGGTTAAAATTCTTGAGGATTTCGTTGGCCAACCCTTGTTTCGGCGCTTAGGGCGGGCCGTTGAACTCACAGATTCTGCACGCGCCTCTATGCCCTTATTGCGTGAAGCCTTTGAACGCATCGATGATGCTGTGCGACAAATGCGCTTGCCCTTGCGGCGGGAACGCGTGTCGGTATCTGCGGCCCCTTCGTTTGCCTCCAAATGGCTGGTGCCGCGCATCGACAGATTCCAAGCCGCCAATCCAGAGGTTCAGGTCTGGGTCGCAGCCGACATGAACCTCGTCGACTTTGCTTATGCCGATGTTGATCTAGCAGTGCGCTATGGCCCAGGCTTTTACGAGGGCGTCACCTCAGAAATGCTCATGAGCGAAGAAGTTCTGCCTGTGTGCAGTCCCGCCCTTTTGGAAGGTGCCAAACCCTTACGCACGCCGCAAGATTTGGTCGGCCACACACTGCTTCATGATGTCAGCCCCGATAATGATCCTTCCTGTCCAGATTGGTCCATGTGGTTGACCGCGCGCGGCGTACAGCGCGCCGATGGCAATCAGGGCTTGCGCTTTAACCAGTCAGCCATGGTGATTGATGCGGCCGCGTCTGGTCGAGGGGTCGCTTTGGCAAAACGCGCGATTGCCGCGGCCGACCTGCAGTCTGGGCGTCTGGTCGCGCCTTTTTCCGGCGAAGGCGATAAAGTCGGCTTTGCCTATTGGCTCGTGCGCCCCAAGGGCCGCACCATGACTCCTGCCCTCAAGGCCTTCCTCGACTGGATCAAATCGGAAGCAACTGGCGATGACTGGGTGATTTAGTGATTGAGGCTTTGCGTCTGCCCGCAGTCTAGTCTATCTGCGCGGCCATGACAGATAATCGCCTTGAAAGCCGCAATACGGCTGCCACCTGCCAAACCATGGCAGACGTGCGCTATGAGATTGACCGCTTGGACCGAATGCTGGTGGCGCTGATTGCTGAGCGGCAGAGCTTTATGGATGCAGCCGCCCGGATCAAGGGCCATCGCGGCCTTGTGCGCGACGAAGCCCGAATTGCTGATGTGATCGCAAAAGTCGCCGTTAGCGCTGAAAAGCACGGCTTGTCCATGTCCATCGCCGACCCAGTCTGGCGTACCATGATGGACCGCTGTATCGCCTATGAATTCAAAGCTTTTGACGCTTTATCGGCTAAATCACCATCCTCGAAAGAGGACTAACGCAACGAAGCCAAAGCATAGTGATGCTCGATCACGGCAATCTCGCCGATAACTGCTTGCATCTCGGTTGTAATGGCTTCGTAAAAGGCGCGTTTATCATCCCGGCTTAGCGGGCGGGACTTGCTGGCCTCTTCGGCTCGGCCACATAATTCGGCCAATTGCCACGCACCAATTCCCCGTGCCGAGCCCTTTACGGTGTGGGCCGCATTACCCCAGTCTTGGGTTTCCGTGCTGGGTTGCAACAGCTTACTCCACAGCTCAATCTGTTCGCGAAAAAGACCCAAGACTTCCAGGGCGAGTTCGTGATCGCCGCCAGTCATGCGCTCCAAATGGGCTCTGTCCACCACGGGGCCCTGCAAATGAAGAGGTGTGCTTACATCCATCCCTTCCTCATACTGGTTCAAGGTTAAAGTGGCATTTACAGGCCGTCATCACCAAGGCGTGATGTTTCTGAAGAACTTATTCATGCTGGTTTCAGGGAGTTGCAGGCAAAGTTGCGATCAGGGACATCTGAATCAAGGAGAGTTTTCTATGCGTCTGCTTCTCACCAGCGCCCTTGTGTTAGCCGGTCTGGCCTTCACAGCCCCTGCACAGGCGCAAAGCATTTCCGTCCATGTGGGCTCGCCCGGACCCGTCTATGTCGACCGCCGTGGTTCCGATTATTGGGGGCCGTATGGGCAATGGCACAGCTGGAACCCCCGCTGGGGCAATCCCGCCATCTATGCCAACCGCTGGGGCTTTGATGAATATCACCCAAGCCGCGGCTGGCGTCGCGACAAGCAATGGTACAATCATCCCTCGGCGTGGTCGGGTTGGGGTGGCTGGAACTGGTCCTTTGAAGTACGCGGCGGGGATGATTTTGACCGTGGCCGTGGTTGGGATCGCCACGATCGCCATCGTGACCGCTTTGAAGACCGCTATGGCTACCACGCCCCTGTTGTACGGTGTTATCGTCAGAAAAGCCATGATTGGATCCGTGGCCGTAAAGCGCTCGTCAGCTATGTGCTCTGCACAGACCGTCGCGGTCGTACCTATGAAGAGGCAGGGTCTCGCAGGATCGAGGCCTGGATTTGGTAATTGACCCCCAGTTGCCCGGCAAAAAGCACACGCCGTGCAAACAAAAGCGGCGCAGGGCTTGAACCCTGCGCCCATTTGGGCCATACGCCCTTTCACTTGTTTCTTGCGCCCGAAAAGGGCGGCTGGCATAAACCAAACGCCAGCGGCATCCGCCCAGAAGGACATGCCGGTCGGGTGATTAGCTCAGTTGGTAGAGCAGCTGACTCTTAATCAGCGGGTCGCAGGTTCGAACCCTGCATCACCCACCAAATTTTCTCAATTAATACATATATTTGATTAAAACGACCCTCATAAAAAAGCGCCGATAATTTCAATTTGGGGCACAATTGGGGCACAGAAGTCGTCAGGTACGATCTACTCAGCTTCTCGCAATAAGTTTACATAGCTACTGAGGAAAAAATTTTTCTAGCTTGGACTAGCAAATGACCTCGATTGACGTTCGTTGTCGGCTCCCTTTACAGTGCGGCCAAAAGGGTGCGCGAAAGTCACAGGGCCTTAGGATGACTTTGAAAAACCAACTAGGCCTAATGCATGAAGGTTAGGTCACAAACTACATAAACAAGGCAAGAAACGACAACAGCGCTGCACGCTAGGCCTTCTTTGCGCTAAGCAAAGCCTTGCGCCGGCCGAGCGTACAGCTTTAAAGACGGACCCTTATTAATTGGGCTTCGACGGGGTCCACTGCTAAACGGCACTTTGGTACAGAACAGACACCTGCTCCTCCTCCCGCCAAGGTTACGCGAGGGGCCACATCTTGGTGCCTCGACATTAGCCAGCCATAACCCCAGTATACGGCTATGAATCAGAAGCCCCTAAAGACTGAATTGCACCATTGGTGGCCGCGAACCCTCGCCGACCATTGGGCGGCAGCTGATGGCATGGTCTCAGTAATCCGCCCGAATGGAGTCGTGCGCCGTGCACCACCAGGCGCGTACGGGGCGATAACTAATGCCCATCATATAAAGGTTGGCGGACCATGGAATTCGACCTTCGAACCGATATTCAACGAGCCCGACAGTGAAATGGCTGCGTTCGTGCAGTGGCTAGGAACGATTGAGGCGTCGCTAGCCTCAGCCGATCAGCCTTTGGTTGAACGGATCCTGCCTCAGGTGCTCCCAGAGGAACAGGAAGCGCAAATCGCCCGTGTAACTGCGTCGCTGCTTGCCCGCAGCCCATACATTCGCGAGTCTATCAGACAAAAAACCGAGCGTTACCGGGGCGGCTCCGGACTAGCCGCCAACACCGATGATAAGACGCTAATCGCCGCGAACCAGCGCGGGCTGTACGACGCTTATCGCATGCGGATGATGCGAGGTCGGTGGGCGATTCTGTTTAGCGAAGTGAAGGAGTTCATCACGGGGGACGGCTTTTTGAACAATTTTCCCGCCTCGCGAGACGTTCTCAACTCTGGACTCAAGTTGGTGCTACCAATCCTACCCACCGCTACGATAGTTTATATGTCGCCCATGCAATATCCGACTGAGCCAAGTCTCGTCACGCTGCGCCTCGATGCTAAAGAAGTCGCGCGGTTGAATGAGATTACGCAGGTCTATGCCAGGGACTTTCTATTTTTTCGCGACGAAGAGCCAAAACTGAGTGAAGCCTTTATATGCGGTGAGCATTGTCAGTTTCAATATCATCGCCATCACTGGCTTGATCCGTTACTAGACGATCTGTCACAATACTATCGTTGGGGAAAGGATGGCACCGCGGGCATCTTAAGCCGGCGATTGTATAGCAAATATCTCGAAGGTAATGGCTGGCTCGACTCTTTCGTCGACCGAGACGTCTAACCGTAGGACTGACCCTACAGGCGCTTTTCACCAGCCCTAAAAGCCAGTACTCCAGCCCCTTAAAATCCAGCTAATTATTTGGAGAATCCTTTCGCTTATGAACGGCAGCTTTCAACGTCCGCGCGATCATAAGCAGAGCATCCGCAATCGGCCATTTGCTGTCATCGTTGGCGCCGTATTCGCCGTTCAAGGATGACCGGTTTCAGCGAAACCGGTCATTCCGGTGCACGGTGGCGACTGGCGGTTCTTTCAATTCTTTTTGGGGGTCTTGCTAGATTTGCTGGGCTTAAGGGAGGGTGTATTTCCTGGTGTGGTCTTGTTATCACGGCGGCGCTGATCCGGTTTCCCTGTTGATTCTGCTATCGGCTTGGGTCCTGGTTTAAGTGCCATAGGTGCTCTCCTTTTTGGGTGTAAAAACCAATCCTGCGGGCAACTTCTGCAGAGGCTTTAGGACAACGCGTCTTTAGGTATTAATCTGCACGAGCTTAGACTGAAGTCAAGGCTGAGTGTTCCAGCCATTGATAATGTCCCACGACAGTTGGCAGGTGGGTCTGAAGGCTTTTTGCTTTACTGTGCTTATGAACGGCGGTGCGAGCGATCGCGGCATGGATTCTCGGGAGGTGGAAATCGGCCGTAAGAAGCACCATATCTGCGGTAGGCCGCGACAAATGCCGCCGAAGATCGAAAGAGGCCACCTCAGTTGCAACGTTGCATCTACTGCAAAGAGATCATGCTAGCAGAGGGCGAAGCGGGCGATGCCTGACTTCGCCCGTCGCGCGAGCATGTGATCCCGTCTGCGCTTGGCGGACCGGATGCGCTGTGCACGTTCGACGTCTGCTCGGGATGCAACAGCAACCTCGGGAAGACGACCGACGGCGAGATCATGCGCGAGGACATCGTGACGATCGTGCGCCAGAAGTTCGGCATGCCCGGTTACAGCGGCAAGATCCCAGAACTTGTGCTGCCCGCGTCATCGATGCAGACCGGAACCGCGTTCGAGATGCGGATACCGCATGTCGGCGACATCATCTACCACGCGCCCCCGCAGGTGACATCAAGTATGGATGACGACGGTAACGAACGCTTCAGTGTTCGCGGCACCCGCAAGCAGGTCGAGGCCATCGTCCGCAGCAAGCAGGCGAAGGCGAAGCGTCAAGGCCGACGCATGCTGAACCCTGACGGCAGCGCCCTGACCTCCATTGAGGACAGTATCGCTGCGGCCGTCCCCGAGGATACCACCGAATTCAAGGCTCGGTTCACTTACAACGAGATCCCGGTTTGGCGGGGACTGATAAAGATCGCGTTCAATTTCGCCCACGTCATACTCGGCGACCAGTGGACGTTTAGTCAGCAGGCCGAACCCCTTCGCAACGCCGCCCTCGGGCGCAGTGACAATGAATCGGTCGCCGCACTGGTTAGCGGCATCAGGATCGAGATCCGCGACCTGCTGCTGCGCGATGAGAGGGACAAACCGACGCGACACCTCATCGCGATTATGCCAGGCGAGCAGAGCCGGATCATCGTATCGCTTGCTGGGGAGGAGCTGCTCACGGTGGCGGTGCGCATCGACGTAACGACCCGTCAGCTCGAGGACGGTCTCATGGCTTCGAACCGCATGATGGTTTCCACCCTGCCGAAGGGCGGGAACCCGACATGGGGGAGCCTCGCGGACTTCGCCGCGAGGCTGGTCGCTGACGACTATCATGCCGTCCACGGGTCCGAAGGCCAGCCATGATGCAGCTGCCGCTAAGCCTTCAGACGGTCGAGGCCCTAGTGCAGGTGATCTCTGGCGCACCGAGAAACAGTCTCGAACCATCACCCGGAATCTGCCACGTGGAGGCGAAGCTGGAGCCGTTCATGCACGCCTGCGGCGTCAGCATTACGGTTGCATCGCTGTGCGGCTTCCCGACGCTTACTGCCATGATTGAGAGCATGACTGAATGACTTCTTTTCGACTCTAGCAAACTGAAAGCCGCCGGTCCGCTACCGGCCAGCTATTGCCAATTCTTCTAAAACTCAGCCGGTATTAGTCAGGCCAATAACTGCCTTCCAACAATTGAGCGATCTTGAGCCATTGCGGATTGTGATATCCCCAATACGCTATCAAAATCTGCCTGCTAATGGACATGCGCCTCTGCGGTCAGCATAACCTGTGTCAGCAGATGCTTCGCAAGGAATTCAGAAAATATGGGCCACATTATTATGCCAGCGTTTTCCTTTCGAGCGGCGCTAAGCGAAGACGTAGGCACACGGTCTGGTTTTGCACTTACCGAATTCGATTTGCTGAGCCATCTCGACCGGGAAAGTGACATCGCCAAACAATTGAGTTGCGAAGGGGTACTTAGGTTGTCCTCGGAGATCTATGCAGACACCGTTGGAGACCTTCTTTTTACGCTCGGTGCCGCGAAAATCAAAGGTATGCCGACCCTAGGAATTCGCTTTATGAGTACAATCGGCGACGATTGGCAGGATCTGCTTACGATTGAGGAGTTGCTCCGCATCGAGGCTGTCGCAAATGAATATTTAAGGCGGCGTAACCGTGAATCCGGGGCTCAGAACGAGGTTTATATTGAGCTGAGGACACTACTTGGCAGCAAGCGGCTTCACT
This sequence comes from Aquidulcibacter paucihalophilus, assembly GCF_002105465.1. Lineage (GTDB taxonomy): Bacteria > Pseudomonadota > Alphaproteobacteria > Caulobacterales > Aquidulcibacteraceae > Aquidulcibacter > Aquidulcibacter paucihalophilus. The sequence goes on along the minus strand of NZ_NCSQ01000168.1, from coordinate 10,618 downwards.
TGTGGGAGGCACTGCAAGAGGCGATGGCACTTGAATTGGCTCACTCGCCCTTTTACACGCGCAAAATCGACAACGCGGATGCAGTAGCGCTGTCAGAGCTGTTTAAAAGTGAGAAGCTTCCAAGCGAGGATAGTCGTTTTTTTGACCAACGATTTATCAATTATTTGGCGGCGCATCCAGACAAGATAGATAGAATGCACTGGCGCCAGTTCGAGGGAATGACAGCCGAGTGGTTCCAGCGTCAGGGCTATAGCGTCGAGCTTGGGCCTGGCCGCAATGATGGTGGGATAGACATACGTTTATGGAATCCAAGCATTCCAGTTGGAGGGCCGCCGACCATTATAGTACAATGCAAGCGTCAAAAGGGAAAGATTTCAAAGGTAGTAGTAAAGGCGCTGTACGCCGACCATTTGCACGAAAAGTCTCAAGCTGGCTTGGTCGTGACCACAAGCGACCTAACGCCGGGCGCTGCAAAAGACGTTGCAGCGAGAGCCTATCCGATAACCACTGCAAACCGTCAGGAAGTGCGACGATGGATCGAAGCAATGCGCATCCCAAATGCGGGCATCGTCCTCAATTTCGACATTCCGGCACCTGCAAAATGACCACTTCCCGACCATTGATCCATCTTGGTTGGGAGAAGTAGCGAACGAACACTGAGTAGACATCGACCTAGTAAATGGGACGTGTATCTTTCGACGACACTATTGCTGTTAATATCTCTGACTGAAGGACTGATATAGGCCAACTATTGCCGAAATCGGCCGTTCATGAGTGCACAAAAGTCCAAAGAGTTTTGTGTTTCTAACCCTGCTCCGAACGCCAACCAGAAACGCGGTTTAGCTCAACCCTTGGCAAACTCGTTTTGAAATCGCGGTCAATCAGCGGACGTTCTAATTGCGCTACACACTCGGCCGCTTTAGGGCCGACATCGGTCAATTGAACCTAGTAATTGGCGAAGGGTGTTTACAAAGCTGAAAAACCAAGAAACTCTACTTCTAGCTTAGCGAAAGAGTTTCAACTCAGGCCAATTGACCCGGAAAATGCACGCCAACAGCCCAGAGATTTTACAGCGCGACAGAGTAATCGATCTTGAAGAGCTTCTTCGAGAGCTTCTCGAGCTTACCGACAAACAATCTTTCAAAGACGCCATAGGAACAGATACCTGGAGCGCTTGGTCATCTGCTACTGCGGATTATGCCAGAAAGGAGAAGTGGACCGGTCTTCTTGCACTAATCACCGCAGGTCTATTGATCATGCTTGGATCGGCGTTCTTAAACGGGATTGTCGCTCCGAGTTTTATTTATTGGAGCGTATGCATAGGATTTGTCCCTTGGGTCTTTGTCCGCAGCTCTCCGGAGGAACCACTAAGATTCCAGCATGCAGAAGCTGATGTAAGCGACCCAGCCGATGAACTTGATTTGCACCGCCAGCGAGCTTCAAGACTCATTAGGATTCTGGACGCAATTAAGTCGACCAGCACGAAATTCTACGCGTCGCGAAACTCCCCCAGAGGGACGACAAAACAAGAGTTTGACGGCAGATATTTCCAAACCAAAGGCGCAATTTTTTTGGCGCTCGGAATTGAAGGCGAGGCCATCCGCAAAGAATTTGCCATATGGCACACGTTCCATAAAAGAATCGAAATCGACCTAGCCAGTGCTCCAGATCTCCACGCCGAGTTTTTAGTGCATCGACTTTGCAGTTTGAAGCTTCGCAGGCGGGAGCTTTCACCAGATGACATAGACGTTCTTGATCGCTTTTTTCAGAAGCCAAAATTTATCAACAAGGTCACATCAAGTGCATTGCATACGCTTCGGATTGCACTCAATTTGAGACCTAAGTTTGCCAAACAAGAAGCGCTCATTCAGGCAATATCTGATCAGCTGAAAGCGGAAAATGCTGCCTTGGATCAATCCCAATGGAGAAGCATCAGCAAAGCCTATGTGCGCACGGTCATTGAAGACGGAACAGCCAATAATAAAGAGCCCTTCATTGAACAATTGAGACTTGCAAAAGCCAAGCTAACTGATTGAATCAAATAGGATAGCAATTTCTAGCACAAGAAAAAATTGAGTAGCGCGGCTTTTGCTTGCCAATTTTCGCCCCGTCGAATCAACTCCAAGAGGCTGATCGAAGGAGGATTGTGCATGAAACTTCTTAATACCAAAGCGGTGATGGAACTCACCAGTATACGTTGCCGCAGCAGCTTGTGGCGTGCAGTTAAATCTGGAAAATTTCCAGCTCCAAAGAGACTGGGGGCAAATCGCAATTGTTGGGAATTGGCAGAAATTGAAGCCTGGGCAGACGCGTTACCGCGTCGTGATTATGCTCCCAAAGGCCGAAAGCCACCCGCAGCGCGCGCATCCGCGCCCCAACTTAATCCAAAGCCTTGGGGGCAAGCGCAATGACCGAAGTAATGGAGTCTTCGTCTCACTATTATCCTGAAGTGATTAGAGTCCAGTACCAGACACCCTTCAATTTTGTTGCCGGGCTCCTTTACTCGACCGCGCGGGTCGAGATGACATCTCGCCGCTTGTGGACCCTGATTGACGAGACTGTTGCACGCAACTCGCGCTGGTACAGGCCAAAGCCAACCCGGCTTTTCCTACTCGAGTTCTCTCCGGCCCGACAGACTTTATACTTTCGGCTTGAAGCTCTGAACGCGACCCACCTCGCTTGTCGCCCGACACGATCTGTCCCTAAGCGTCTTGAAGTCGCGGGAAACAAGATCGCCAACCGCCTTGGATTCCATGGCGATCCAGCCTTGGGAGTTTTTGATGTTTAGGTCCGTGCAAACTCGACGAAAAACTCGTCCCTCTGGACGCTACATCAACAAAAAGCGCTTTATCACTACACCAAATGATGAAGCGATAGTTTTCATTATTCTTCTACACCCCACGCACGAAAATGTGCCAAATAACCAGATGATGATCTGTATACTATGGGTATACAAAAATTGCGCTGAGGCCAAGAGAGCCGCAAATGCAGCGTTTCTGAAGAGCACGGATAGTATACAGGGGATGACGCCATGAGTGCGCGGCGTCATCTCGCAAGTATCAGGCTCACCGGTGATCAAAGTAGGTTGGTCAATGAGTTCGCTAACGGACTTGGGGTGCCTGTCTACCAAGCCCGCATTCGTATCTTTGAGCGCGGCCTAGGTGCCATCTTCGGAAATGAGAAAGACCAAACCCTCGACGAGTTGGCGCTTTGCTTGACCGAAACATTGGCTCGTCTCGAGCGCCTAGAGCGCATCTGCGACCGCACTTTATACACTGCGGCTAGCGCTTACACCTTTGCCGCCCACGCTGCCCATAAGGGCGGCACAAACCCAACCCAATTGAACGAGACCCTGAGCCAAGCGTCGATGGATGCCTATCGCCGCCAGCTTGAGGCTGCGAGGTCACAAAAATGAAACAGCGTCATGAAAGCTTGCGACGCGGTCAAGGCCTCGTCTCACTCTATTGGTCGGCCCTAATTGCACGCGGGCGAACTTATCTCTCTGTCATCCTGATCTCGTCGGCTTGCTTGGCCGCTGCCCTGCCCGCTCTCATATTAGACCAGCAAGAGAGGCAACACCTCAAAGCCTTTACGGAGGCAGAGGCTAGGTTACTGTTTACTGAGGGCCAGTCTCTCAAGCCTTACATGACCGTCGAGTTTTTGGGTCGCCCTCTGAAGATGCGCGCGGACCGCGTCCAGCGGCATCCCCTGTATCGAGGAGCATACCTCAAAGCCAAAGATTGGGCCATCGCGGGGGCGCTACTGGGCATTCTTCTGGGTGCAGGACTTTGCGTGGTCTTGTTTCGCATTTTTGAGGATCAGGGAGAGGTCGCCGGACAAGATGACCTTTTGCGGGGAGCCCTCCTTACCACACCCAAGGGGCTTCAAAAATTGCTGAAGAGCCAGTTAGCAAATGGTTCGTTCAGCTTTGCAGGGATTAGCCTTCCGAACGATTTTGCTAATCGCCATGTCGCCATTGCGGCAGCAAGCGGCGCTGGCAAGACAACAGCGCTCAGAGAGCTTCTGGATCAAGCTGACGCAAAGGGCCAACCAGCAATTATATTTGATACCAGCGGTGAGTTTACGGCCCAATACTATAGGCCCGAGCGTGGCGACGTAATTTTGAATCCCTTCGATGCGAGAGGCTGCTTCTGGGATTTGATGGGTGAAGCCAAAAGCCATCCAGCCGACGCTGACCACATAGCCCAAAAGCTAATTCCCGACGGCCATGAGCGAGACGAAAGCGTCTGGGTAGAGAGCGCACAGAATCTGGTCGCCAACATTATTCGTAAGCTAGTTGCGGAGGAAAGAACGACACTTGCTGACCTCATTCAGGCGCTACGGTCGACCTCAAGCGACGATTTGGCCGCTTGGCTCGCAGATACCTCATCGGCAAGAATTTTTGCCCAAGGTGCCGACAGAGCGACCGCTTCGGTTCTATTTTCATTGACGAAAGCCATCGAGACGCTTCAATTTTTGAAGCACGAGGACAGTAACGCAACGCCCTTTACCTTCAGTGGCTACTTCGACCGGTTGGACCATATACAGGGTCCCAAGCCCTTTTTGTTCATGCCACGACGGGAAAAATACTTTGAGGCGATGAAGCCACTTTTGGCTTGCTGGCTCGAATTGGCCTCTGTCGGGATTATGAGCCTAGAGCCGAATGAGCATCGGAAAATCTGGATGTTTCTGGATGAACTGCCTGATATACCTAAAGTTGTTAATTTGCAGCGACTTCTACCTCAAGGTCGCAAATTTGGCGCTTGCACGGTCATTACCTTCCAAGCCATCGGCCAGATGCGTCTGCGTTACACTGCAGACGGTGCGGAGGCGTTGCTTGGCAATTGCGGAACGAAGCTGATCCTGCAGTGCGGAGACGCCGATACTCGCAAGTGGGCAAGTCAGATGGTGGGCGAGGTAGAAGCGGAGCTTCGCAGCGATTCTGAAAATCTCGACTTCGAAAACGGTAAAGGCCGAACGACGGTCGGCAAGCAGAGGCAGATTAGACCGGCAATCTTGGAGAGCGAGTTTAAGCTCGAAAAGCATACCGGCTACCTACTCCTCCCAGATGGATTCCCAGTGACCAAGGTCCGGCTATCCAACAAGCACATCATCGCCAGAGGCCCTGCCCGCCAGCCGGGGTTCATTCAAGGGGATATCACTGCCACGCTTTATGGCCGCAAAAGCACGCCCCCAGAGAGCAACATCGACTTCAGCGCGGGGCCTGTATAGCCATGGTCGCCACGATCTCACGTCTTTCAAGTGCGGCAGGAGCGGCTACTTACTATAGCGCGGCAGGCGAATATTATGCCGAAGGAGGTCTTGCCCCCAGCCAGTGGCTTGGCAAAGGGGCAGAAGCCTTAGGTCTATCTGGTGATGTTTCGCCGGAAATCTTCAAGGCCGCTCTAGAAGGCAACTTGCCTGACGGCACAGTCTTGGGCACGATCCGCAATGGAGAGCGCGAGCATGCCCCCGGCTGGGACATCACATTCAGTGCGCCTAAGTCTGTCTCAACGATTGCTTTAGTGTGTGGTGATGAGAGGCTAGTCACCGCCCATGATGCTGCCGTCAAATCGACGCTGGAGTTTGCTGAGGCCCATGTCGCTATGACGCGGATACGCGATGGCGAAAAGGTCGACGAAGTCAATCTTGGTAATCTACTGGTCGCAACTTTTCGCCACGAGACTAGCCGTGGTGACGATCCGACATTACACACACATTCGATTATTCTGAACGCCGTACGCGACGCCGACGGAAAATGGCGGTCACTTGAAAGCCGAGAACTTTTCAAGCTCCAAAAGACCTTAGGCGAAGTCTATCGGCAGAACCTTGCATTTAACGCCCTCAACCTTGGCTACAAAATCGAGATGGGTAAGGACTCGATGTTCGAGATCGTAGGTGTGCCGGAGAAAGTCTTGGAGACTTTCTCGACTAGGTCCGCACAGATCGAAGCCCGCTTGGCAGAACGTGGAACCGATAGAGCTCATGCTTCAGCGGCTGAAAAGCAAATCGCCGCCTTGGACACCAGAGAAGCGAAATCAAAGGCTGACAGAGGCAGCTTGATGGGTGAATGGCGTGAAACCGCCGATAGCCTAGGCTTTGATCAGGCACGCCGGATGCGCTTGGTTCAAAACGCCAAGGATCGGGCGGCAGAGCCTCACTTTGTGGACAGCCTAAATGGCATCGCTGAAATCCGCGCCTTTGAGGCAGTGAAGTTTGCCGCAGCCAAGCTCAGCGAACGGGAAGCCGTCATGACAGCGCCAAGCCTTGCCAAGGAAGCGGGTCGCTTTGTGTTGGGGCACGCTTCCCCGCTTCAGATTGGCAAGGCCATCGAGAAGGCCGTCAAAGAAGGTGATCTGGTTCCCAGACCCCACACAAATCAGCGTGGGCTGGAAACCCAAGGCTTTACCACCCCAGCCAACATCGAAGCAGAAAAACAAATCCTGGCCCTCGAGAAGGCTGGCCGTGGCGCTATTGAGCCCATGCTTTCAAAGGCCGAGGCCGCAAAGCTTGTAGCCAAAGCAATCCTTCAATCGGAAGACGGAGGCCATAAGTGGAATGCAGGGCAGAAACGCGCCACGCTCGACCTTCTGACCACGACGAACAGGGTCGCAGCGGTGCAAGGCTATGCAGGCACAGCTAAGACGACAACCGTCATGGCCACCCTTTCTGAGGCCGCTAAGTCCCAAGGCTTTGACGTTTGCGCCTTTGCACCCTCTGCAAGTGCGGCGCTCACCTTGGGCGATGCCTTAGGCACTAAAGGATGGACGCTCGAGCGGCATTTGCGAACCGAGGAAAAGAAGGTGCATCCAGAGCGAGGCGGCAAACAAGTCTGGCTTCTCGATGAAGCAAGTCTGGTCTCAGCCGTCGATATGGCCCGCCTATTGTCAGCTACGCAAAGAGCCGAGGCGCGCCTAATTTTAGTGGGCGACGTCAAACAACTTGGATCTATTGGCGCGGGTGCCGCATTTGCCCAGCTTCAAGGGGCTGGCATGCAGACTTCCGTGCTCGACAAGATCGTACGCCAGACGAACGCCAAAACTCTCGAGGCTGTTGAAAGCGCCATTGCAGGCCAAGCGGCCAAAACCATCAAGGCGCTTGAGACCGGAGGCGGCAAGCTGATTGAGTATGCCAGCACCCAAGATCGATATCAGCTCTTGGCCGAACGCTTTGCTGACTTGTCGCCTGCAGACCGCGCCAAGACCCTTGTCCTTGATCCATCCAAAGCAGGTCGAGAACAGCTGACTTCCGCCATACGGGGCGAGCTTCTGGCCCGAGGAGACCTTGGACGGGAGGTACTCGACTTCCCTGCCCTCGTCCCAAAGGACTTGACTAAGGCCGAGCGGGTTCAGGCCAGCAGCTATCAAAAGGGCGATATCCTGATCTTTGACAAATCCAAACCAGACCAGAAGATCTTGGCCCGAACTCCCTATGAGGTGACCGGCGTGGATAGCAAAGACGGCGTTGTGAGCGTGATCGGTGAGAACGGCACCCGATTGAAACTCGAACCTGCCTACTGGGGCCAAGCTGAAACCTTCACCCAAGCCCAAATGGATATGCGCACCGGCGACCGCGTCGCTTTCACCCGTAATGACCAAGAGAAAGACCGCGTGAATGGCGGAACCGGCACGATCACGTCAATCAACCGCGATTTAGGCCTCGCCACTCTCAGAGCCGATAATGGCACTGTTCATGAGCTAGAGCTTTCTAAGGCCCGCGATCAGCATTTGCGCTATGCTTGGGTCGATACCGTCTATGCCTCGCAAGGAAAGACCGCAGAGCGCGTCCTTATTCACGCCGAAAGCGGGCGTGCTAATCTTGTCGACCAAAAGGCGATGTATGTCGCGATTAGTCGGGCGAAGTCCGAGGCCGTGGTAGTGACCGATAGCCGTGAAAAGCTGGTGCGAGGACTTGGGGAGAGGACCGGCGAGAAGCTCAGCGCAATCGGATTAAGTCCCGAGTTTGCGGGGGTGAAGGAGGAAGAACGGTCGCTTGCTTTATGATATCTGGAAGTGACTAGGTCTTTACATTTTGTCCTAGATTAGGTGAGCAAGGGCTTGTCAGCGGGGAACTAGCGGGTCACTGGCTAGGGGCGGTCTCCATCGCGAAGGACGTAGTAATTTTTACGTGAATGCGGATCTAGTGCGCTTGTTCATTGAGGTCTCTGGTATGGCAAAGGGACCAAGGACCTGAACTTACAACATTTTCCATGACAACCCTATTTATTACGTCCCAAAATGTCGTAACCGCAATAGATAAGCCCCAAGGGAGCCTGTTCCAAAGGCAAGCGACCAAGTCACGTGGCCACGGCATTATGACTTTCCGCAAACATAAGGTAGAAAACCTGCAAGACTAGCACAGCGGAATCATGACGGAGTATTTGGGCAGGATGATGCTTTAGCTGCATACTGAATGCAAAGTAGGAATTGAGAGCGAATTGAGGATAGGTCGAACGGTGTTCAGCGGGAGGCGTGACACGGCAACCCCTAGCGGCTAATTTTGAAAACAATCTTGAGGTGCGGCGGAGGAATTCTGGCGTAACACCACCAACTCCATTTTATAGGGCACCATGAACGCGATCGAAATTGAAGAAGCGGTATCTGAGCTGGTCGAGCGTCCGTTCGATGCAGGCGAGTTTGCGTTCCAATTCCTCGAAGCGTTCGGTAACAAGGCCACCACGATCAAGCGGCTGCGCGATGGCACTAGCAATGGGTCGGACATCGGCGGCGTCCTCCAGCGTAACAACATCCATATCGCCGTGGCAGAGCCCGGTACTGTGACCGCGCGGCTGGAGGCGCTGCGCACAAGCCCCAGCACTGCCAAGGCCAAGGCGAAATTCATCCTTGCCACCGATGGCGAGACGCTGGAGGCCGAGGATATCGAGGCGGGCGAGACACTCGCCTGCGCCTACACCGACCTACCCAATCACTTCGGCTTCTTCCTGCAACTCGCAGGTATCACCACCGTCAAGCAAATTCGGGAAAACGCGTTCGATATGCGCGCCACCAGCCGGCTGAACCGGCTGTATGTCCAGCTGCTGCGTGAGAATCCTGATTGGGGTAAGACCGAGCGACGGGCCGACATGAACCATTTCATGGCTCAGCTGATCTTCTGCTTCTATGCAGAAGATACCGGCATCTTCCATCCAAGCTACCCGTTCACCGGCACCATCGAACAGATGAGCGACCGCGACAGCTCCAACACCCATGAGGTGATTGCCGAGCTGTTCCGCGCCATGAACACCCGCAAGGAACAACACGAGGCCGAAGGCATCCGCTCCTGGGCAAGGCCGTTTCCCTATGTGAATGGCGGGCTATTCGGCGGTACTCTTGCCGTTCCGAAATTCAGTAAGATTGCGCGTTCCTACTTAATGCATATCGGCAATCTCGACTGGACGCAGATCAACCCGGACATTTTCGGCTCTATGATCCAGGCTGTCGCCGATGAGGAAGAGCGCGGCGCGCTTGGCATGCACTACACCAGCCGCCCCAACATACTGAAGGTCCTTAATCCACTCTTCCTCGACAGCTTGCGCGAGCAGCTGGAGGAAGCTGGTGATAATCCGCGCAAGCTGCTCAATCTGCGAGGCCGCATGGCCCGCATCCGGGTGTTCGACCCCGCCTGCGGTAGCGGCAATTTCCTCGTGATTGCCTATAAGGAAATGCGGGAGATCGAAGCCGAGATTAACCGGCGGCGCAATGAAGCAGATCGCCCTTCCGCCATTCCACTCACCAATTTTCGCGGAATCGAGTTGCGGGACTTTCCTGCCGAGATCGCCCGCCTCGCTTTGATTATTGCAGAGTTCCAGTGCGACACTCTCTATCGTGGGCAGAAGCTGGCACTGGCTGAGTTTCTGCCGCTCAACAAGGATAACTGGATCACCTGTGGCAATGCGCTCCGGCTGGACTGGCTAAGCATCTGCCCGCCGACTGGAACCGGAGTAAAGCTAGTCGGAGATGACCTGTTTTCGACGCCGCTCGATCAGGCGCAGATCGATTTCGAGAACGAAGGTGGTGAAACATACATCTGCGGCAATCCGCCGTATCTCGGTTCGACTTGGCAGGACGATGAACAGAAGTCCGATTTACAGGCCATTTTCGAGTATCGCACAAAAAGCTGGAAGTCTCTCGACTATGTCGCTGGATGGTTCATGAGGGCTGCTGACTATGGCACTCGCACAATGGCAAGTGCGGCCTTCGTCACTACTAACTCAATCAATCAAGGTCAGATGGTCCCGATCCTCTGGCCTCTGATTTTTAAGACGGGACACGAAATTTCCTTTGCACATACTTCCTTTAAGTGGGCAAACCTTGCAAGCCACAACGCAGGGGTAACAGTCGCTGTGGTCGGAATATCAAAAGACATAGGAAAGTATCGAAAACTTTTTTCTATGGCGTACGATGGAACTACTACGCTAAAAGAGGCTGAGAATATAAATGCCTATTTGACAGCGGGAAATGATATAATTGTTGAAAAGTCTTCGAAGCCACTGAGTGATATTGCCATCATGAGTTTTGGCAACAAGCCGGTTGATGGCGGGCATTTGCTTTTGACGCGCAGTGAAGTGGATGCTCTTGGATTAGAGCGCTTCCCGTTTAATAAGCATCATAGCCACAGC
>NZ_NCSQ01000167.1 GCF_002105465.1 Aquidulcibacter paucihalophilus | reverse complement strand
CGCACGGCTCTGGTTGAAGAGTTTGTCAACATGACCTAGATCATCTTCCTTTCGGGCAGAAAGCTCACCCAGTTTAAAGCTTGTGACTTCTTCGTGCTCTATTGGCTGACTGAAACGCAAGCGAAACACGCGCCATTCGACCGCATTCGTAAGGATTACCCATTCAATCCCTTGATGGGCGCCATAGTTTACCGCCTGTCGCAAATGAGTGGCGTTTAGGTCAGTTCCGGCACTTTTTACTTCGATCAAAAATCGGATCTTGCCCTCGAGCCTTACTGCAAGATCGCAGAAAGTGCCCCTAATCTGTTGTTCGCTAGTTAGCTCTTGGTATTTGTCGTATCCGAAAAGTTCCGCAAGCATGTCCTTTACGACTGTTACCGTATCCGCTTCAGACACATCACGCTCGCGCTGAGACACTGCAACATTTTGAAAAACTTTCAATTTGGCAACAACTCTATCCACAAATCTCTTTGGCAGTCTCGACATTTCATCCTCCCAAAAGGTCAACCCGAAAAATCAGCCTGAATTGCCTTAAGGTGTCAAGCGGCGCTGAAGATTCCTAAGGTTGATTTGATTTTCGAGGTAAGAATCCAAATATCCCCGCTTGCCCATACCACCGCACGGCCAACCCACTCCGCACATTGTCAAACGCTTTAGCCACGAGGATCATAGAGGCGCGTTTTGCTCAGTTTGAAACGGACCCCGACCCCCATTGTCGGAGGCGATCGGTTGAAACACCGTGATTTGACGTCAATCCATTCGAAACCAACCCCACCAGCCCGTTTGCGCCATGAACCTCCCGCTGACCGCCGGTGTCGTCATTATGCCGCAACCCGAACTCCATTGTAGCTCCACACAAGCGTGGGCGTCTTGTCCTGTTTGCGAAAGGATCGGACCGCCATGATACGCCACAGCCCCAAAATCACCACAGATGGAAGGAAGGCTGAAAAGAAGCCGCCGACCACACGCACGAAACAAAATGCTGCTCTTGTCAGTCTGTCAGCTCTCGTGGTTGCCTGTACGACTTTACCAGATGAACAGACCCCTTTTCGCCAAAACCATCCTGAACTGACAAAGGCCTCTGGCTTCCGCGCGAAAATTCTGGCCAGTCCGCCCCCAGAGCCCGCCATTGAAAGAGGTGCTGCCCTTGTCATCGACCCCATCAGCCTGTCTGCGCAGGATGCGACCGCTGCGGGCATAACGGCCGATCAAGCCGCTATTCTCAAGCTCGCCCTTGGTCGCCACGTGTGCACAGCCTTGTCAGATCAATTCGACATTGTGGCCGCTGACGGCGCGGCACAGGCCGCATCCGCATACCGTCTCAAGGCCGCAATATCTGAGGTCATTCCAACTGGCCGTGTTGGGGCCGCAATTGGCAATGCCACAGCCATGGTGTCACCACTCACCGGTGTCCGCCCGCCCGTTGGCCTCGGGGCGCTGACGGTTCAGTTTGAATTGTATGATGCCTCAGGTCGCGCGACGGCGGCCATGTTGTGGCGGCAAAAGGCTGATGTCATCAGCTCGGAGGCTTCTGTTTCCCCCATCGGGGATGCCTACGCGCTGACCGAATCCGCCGGGACCGCTTTCGCCGATCTTCTGAGCCAGCCGTCGAAGGGTTCCAAGGCGGTCAAAAGTCTAAAGCCAGCGCTTTTGTCAAAGCCTGACCCAGCATGTGAGGGCTTTGGTGGCTCGCGCGCCCGAGACGCGCTGGGCTTGTTGCCCATTCCCCCTCTGCCACCGGAAGTGACTGAGCGCAAACAAAAGCCCAAGCCTTAAGAGATCGGTGAACAAGCAGCTTGCCATGGCCTATTCCACCGACGTTGCGGTTTGCTCAGGCTGGGCAAAGCGGCGGGCAAACAAGGCCTCTTGGCGGGCCTCGTAATCCTTGAACTCAGTTCCACACAGGCGGTCCCAGAAGCGAAAATAGAGCCCGTAATTACCACCGGAGCGCTGATGGTGCATGTAATGGTGATAACAGGTCGTTTTCCAGCCAAGAATGGGCCATCTATGCCACGTACGCGGGTAAATCTCAAAACCCATATGGCCGAGAAGATTGAACAAGGTCACGCCAAGACTGAAGGCCACAAGGCTGGCAGGATGCCATGGGATCACCAAGAGGATTACAAGGGCAAGTAAGCTATTGAGATCTTGGATGACCGATTCCACCGGGTGAAAGGAAAAGGTGGTAAAGGGTGTCGGCTCAACGCTATCATGATGGACGCGGTGAAACAGCGCAAAGAGCTTGGGATGGTGCAAGGCCCGATGCGACCAATAAAAGCATGTGTCGTGAGCCAGGAAGAGAGCAAAGGTCGTTGCAACGACATAAATCAGCCCGCCAGGGCCGTGAATTTCGCTATACATGTTGGCTTGTAGGGCCTCGTTCGACAAAACCAACCACAGGCCCGTCGCAATCGACAAGACGTTAGAGGACAGCAAAAAAGCAACCTCGCGCCAAATCTGCTCGCCGCTGTGGGATGGCTTGCGCGACAATTTCCGATTGGGGAACCATTTGGCTAAACCCCAAGTGAAGACGGCAAAGAAAATGCCTCCATAGAGGAAGTATTCTCCATTGCCGGCCAAAACCATCGGCCAAATATCTGCTGAGCCGACATCAGATTTGGCCATTTGGGCAGCAGGTGTCAGCAGGATGATGAGGATTGCCAGCACAATTCCACCAGCTGCGGCAACCGGAAATCGAAACCCACGCATGCACATCTCCTTGATCGTGCATAAGCCCAGTGCGCTTTGACGATGGAGGGAGAATGGAGACGCGATGGCGTTTTGCGGGAGGCAGAACCCGAGACAGCCAAAAGCGTCCCTAGGTTTTCGGCAAAAAATCAGAGAACAACGCGCAAACGGCAACAAGTCGCTTGCATGACAGAGCAAACCAAGCAGGGAGGATCATCAATGGCCTATCGACCGCGCGTTGTACTCAAGGATTAGTGCGCACCTACCGGCTCGGCCTTAACGCAATTCTTCACAGGCTGCGGCAGGTCTGCGGCCATATTGGAGAGCCAGCATTCATTGAAGACCGAGCAATAGCACGCTGTCACTTTGGCGTCGAAACGAATCCGATCTATCGTCTCCCAGCGCTTTTGCCCATCTTTCGAGGCCGGATAGGACCATTTGAGGATGCGGCGCACCTCGCCTTGCGACAAAACACTCTGATTGATGGGGGTTGTCGTATAGGTGATCTGGCCTGTCCCCGTGGCGTTCACAAACTCGGACAATTCGCCATAGGTCTTGCCACCACTTTCAAGTTTGGTCCACATTACGCGCGCCGGCCCGGTACCGACATTGGTGATGGTGAATTCCAAGGCTCGCTCGCCTGAATCGGTCACATTGCCACTATCAAACTGCAAGATGGGCGTGGATTGGGCGCGCACCAGACGCTCATTCTCTTTCACCAATGCTTCCATCGTGTGGCCCGTATGCAGCGACACATAGAGCGAGCCTGCCGACACCAACAGGATGGCTACGGCCATCACAATATCAAACCAACGATGCTCGGTGCCATGGGAATGGGCGTTGTGCGCCGTTTCGGGAGCTTCAATCATCGACGTACTCTCTGTTTCGTCAGACACGTCAGGCCATCCAAGGTGGAAAAATTGTCCATCCAGCTAAATGGCCCAAGGCCAGGTGTAAAGACAGAAAATGGCCGCCTGGCGAATTTTTTGCTGCAAGATCAAGGTGGTTGGTCTTGGGACTTTCGCGCCAGCTTCACGTGCCGCATGGGATGCCCGCGCGGTCGCGGCCGAGAAAAAGCTTGACTGCCACTCTATCGCAAGTATCGGACATAGGCCCGCCGTGTCACAGGACGAAGGATACACGCATGAAAAAAGCGATCATTTGTTTGCCCTTGCTTTTCAGCACATGCCTCCTCAGTGCTTGTATCTCGCCCTCGGGCTTGGGAAGCAAAGTGCCCAATCCGGAAGACGCCAAGTATAACTCGCCCAATTGCCGGGCTATTCGGGCGATGGCGGCGGAGTATGATTTCCGGTCTTATTCGCGCACGGGCTTGGCGCTGGCCGCCGAAGGCTCACATAAAAAGATAAAAGAATTGCCGTCATCCAGCGCGGTCGCCAAACAGCACGAGCGTGGTCCGATGATTGCTGAAGGGGTTGAGGCTCTGTGCAGCTCGTGAAGGACTAAGCCCCGCACCATTTTAGGATTTTGGCCGGCGTCGCCAATCCCATGGGGCTTCAAAACTGCCCGTCCACATGCCAACACCACTGGCCTTCGCTTCAGCCTCTTGGGCGCGATAAGTCTTCGAATAACGCACAAAGGCCAATGCATGGCCATTGCGTACCATCCAGGCCTGCAAATCTTCGCCCGCCAGCGAGCAGCGCGCCACCATACGGCCATAGCGGTCTCGCCCCGTCGATTGGCACAAGACAGGCCGCGCGCCCACTTTGTCTGACAGAGCAAAGGCCGCGCGCTGGCCACAGCGATAGCTTCGACCCTTTGCGTCCAAACAGGACTGCCCCGCTTCGGGGGCGTCAATACCATAGAGGCGGATACGTTCACCCTGAACTTCCAGAGTATCCCCATCAATGACCGAGGCCCGGCCCTGCACCACGCCGGTTGAAGCCGTAGCCACAGCGGCCATGCCAAGCGCAGCTAGGCCACCCAAGGCGGCTAGACTCAAAACTATTTTAGTTGTAAATTTCTTCATACACACTTTAGGTAATAACATGAAACCCGCAACTTACAAAATACTGGCTGCTGCCCTGATCATGGTTTGCGCCCCAGTTCAACTCACATCCTCGCCAGTTCCGGTGCAGGCTGCCACCTCCTACGCCCAAACCTTCTCCACCCCGATTGATCCGGTGGCGCGCTGCAGTGGCTGTGGGTGTCGTGGTGGCCCCGGTTGGCGCTCCAAGCGGACCGGGCAATGTGTGGGCTGGAAAAATCTCTATAGCGAGTGTGGCAATCCACCCAGCCCAGATCGTTGCACCAAGGAAAACTAAGCCAGCGGCGGAGTTTAGTCGCTAAAGCCCACAAAGGTGGTGGCTTCGGCCACAGACTTGCGCTCAGACACCACCGCATTGGCGGGGAAGCTCTCGTCGGGCCAGCCCAAGGCGATGCTCTTCATAATGACTTGATCCTCAGCAATGCCCGCATGTTCGCGCACCACAGGCGATTGCATAATGCCTTGGCTATTGATGACGGTGCCTAAACCCCGGGACCAAGCGGCATGGACCAAGGCCGTTGCGACGGCCCCGCAGTCAAAGGCGGTATCATCGCTGCCAGCCAGCACTTTGTCATAGGTGATGATGACGCATACCGGGGCATCAAACTGGCGGAATCCGCGCAAAACCCAGTCCTGCCGCGCTGGTTGATCATCCCGGGCAATGCCCATAGCGGCAAACAATTGCTTTGCCACACCAATCTGACGCTCTCGGTGAACACCCGCAAAAGGCTCACCAATGCGAAACTCACGCGAGTGCGGCACCCCGGCCAAATTTCGCTCTGTATTGCCCGCGCGGATGCGGTCCAAGGGTTCGCCCGTTAGCACATAAAAGTTCCAAGGCTGGGTATTCATCGACGATGGCGCCCGCATAGCCAGCGCCAGAATCTCCTCAATCAAGGCCTTGGGCACGGGGTCGGGCTTATAGCCTCGAATACTGCGGCGACCCAGAATAACTTGATCATAGTCCATATGGCACCTCTTGTTCTGGCCGATGGGTTCAGCAGGTTTCGGCACGGCGAAACCAAAAAGGCCAACCGGATGGGCTGGCCTTTAAGTAAAAACGTCTGAGGAAGCCGAGGCTTAGGCCGCGGCCTTGTCCCCAAGCGTCATGGCCGCATAGCGCTTTAAATGCCAATCGGCGCTACCGGCTTGGGTATCGATCATGGTCAAGCGCTTGAAATAATGGCCGATGGCCAATTCGTCCGTCATGCCCATGCCACCGAAGATTTGGATGGCGTTTTGGCCAACAAAGCGGCCACCGCGACCGATTTGGGTCTTCGCCCCCGCACACGCCTTCGCCCGCTCCAAGGCATCATCTTCACCGCAACGGATGGCTGCGAGATAAGCCATGGAAGTTGATTGCTCTGTCCACATGAACATGTCGACCATGCGGTGCTGCAGGACTTGGAACGAGCCAATGGCCACGCCAAATTGCTTACGCTGGCGGGCATAATCCACCGTCATCGCATGGGCAACGCGCATCGCGCCAACTGCCTCGGCGCACAAAGCGGCGATCACATTGTCTTGGGTCTCTTCCAGTGCTGGCAAAATGCCATCAACTGGGCCGATAACGGCATCAGCCCCCACCGAGACATTTTCCAGATAGACGTCGCTGGCCCGCAGGCCATCCACGGTCGGATAATCCTTGGTGGAGACGCCAGCGGCGGTCTTCGATACCAAGAAAGCGGTCAAACCAGCCCGTTCACGTTGGCCGCCAGATGTACGGGCAATCACGATCAGCGTATCGGCTTGCGGGCCGCCAATGACGACCGACTTATGGCCGTTCAACACATAGCCTGAGCCGTCCTTCTTCGCGGTTGTCGACACATCGGCCAGATCATAGCGGCTCTTAGGCTCATGGGTGGCGAGGGCGTAAATACCCTCCCCCGTGGTGATGCGACCACCATGTTCTTCTTGCTGAGCAGCAGAGCCTGCTACACGCAACAAATTCCCACTGGCGACAACGGACGGAATGAAGGGCTCAACCACCAAGCCTTTGCCAAATTCTTCCATGATGACAAGCGTGTCGATCGCGCCGCCACCGAGGCCGCCCATGGCTTCAGGCAAGGGGGCCATCATTAGACCCATTTCCGCCATTTCAGCCCAGATCTCTGGCCGCCAGCCCAGATCGGAATGAATGGCCTTGCGACGCGTGTCGAAATCATACTTTTGCTGGACGAGCTTTGCGATCGAGTCCCGCAGCATGTTTTGTTCGTCGGTAAAATTGAAATCCATGTGGACGTTCCCTGAGTTCGCGCCTGTTCAGGCTCTGCATTATCGATGAATTGATAGCGCGTTTAGCGCGCGATGCTAGGGGGGAGACGCCGTTTAACTCAGGCGATTACACATTAAAGACGCATACAAGCCCGTGCTAGCACGGGCTTGTTCGTGACGCCTCACCAATGTGCTCAGCCCAGACAGGCCAATGCAGCCTCATATTTCAGCTTTTCCGCTTCATAGGTGGCGCGACGCTCGCGCTGTTCTTCGATGACCTCGGCGGGTGCCTTGGCGACAAAGCCTGGATTATCGAGCTTGCGCGACACCGTCTCGATTTCCTTGGCACAGCGGGCAATCTCTTTGTTGAGACGGGCTTTTTCGGCACCAATATCCATGACGCCCGCCAAGGGAATGGCGACTATCGCCTCACCCAAGACAAAGGTCACACTGCCTGCAGGGGCAGCATCGGCCACCACCGAATATTCCAAGCGCGCCAAACGGTCGATTTCTGCCTGATAGCGCTCTAGGCGTTGGGCTGTTTCTTTGGATGCCCCGATCAAGAGTGCGGGCACCTTGGCCCCTGCCGGCACATTGGTTTCGCTGCGCAAAGACCGCAGGCCCGTGACCAGATCCACCACCCAGCCCACTTCGGCGGCTGCAGCCTCATCAATCAGGCTGGCATCAAGTTTAGGCCAAGCTTCATTGATCAAAAGACTGGTGCGCTTGGGGCCAAATTCGGCTGTTTTGTCCCACAATTCTTCAGTCACAAACGGCATAAAGGGATGCAGGATTTTCAAAATCTGATCCAACACCCAAGCAACTGTGCGGCGGGTCTCAGACTTGGCTTCTTCATCTTCGCCATTGAGGAGCGGCTTGACGAGTTCAAGATAAAGGTCGCAGAAGACGCCCCAAACAAAGGCATAATTGCTTTGCGCTGCTTCATCAAAGCGATGGGTGGCAAGGGCTGCTTCCACACCGTGGGCCGTTTTGGTGAGTTCAGAGACAATCCAACGGTTCAGCCTATGCTTCACGGCGCTGGGGTCAAAAGCCTCCCACAACGTGCACTCATTCATCTGGGCAAAGCGTGCGGCATTCCACAATTTGGTGCCGAAATTGCGATAGCCTTCGACCCGCTTGTCACTCATACGAATGTCGCGGCCGGGGCCTGCGGCAATCGCCAAGGTAAAGCGCAGAGCGTCCGCCCCATAAGTATCAATCAAAACCGTTGGGTCGATAATATTGCCCTTGGACTTGGACATTTTCTTGCCGTGCTCATCCACCACACGGGAATGGATGACCACGGTGGAAAAGGGCGCTTTGCCGGTAAAGTGGCAGCCAAACATCATCATCCGGGCAACCCAGAAGAAGATGATGTCAAACATCGTCACCAAAGTACTGGTGGGATAAAAGCGGCTCATCTCGGGCGTGGCTTCAGGCCAGCCCAGGGTCGAAAATGGCCAGAGGCCGGATGAGAACCACGTATCCAACACGTCTTCATCTTGGACCAAGGTCACCTCGCGGCCATGCTTGGCTTTGGCAGCGGCACGGGCTTCGGCTTCTGTCTCTTCGACGAAAATTGTGCCTTCTTCATCATACCAAGCCGGGATCCGGTGGCCCCACCAGAGTTGGCGCGACACACACCAAGGCTCGATATTGCGCATCCATTGATAATAGGTCGCCGTCCAGCTTTCGGGGACAAACTTGGTTTCGCCGCTTTCAACCGCTTTAAGCGCATTAACCGCAAGCTTGGCAGCATCGACATACCACTGATCGGTCAACATGGGCTCGATGACGACATCAGACCGCTCACCCAAAGGCTGGGTGATCAGCTTGTCTTCAACTTTGAGCATCAGGCCGCGCGCATCAATATCGGCAACCACGCGCTTACGCGCCTCAAACCGGTCCAGCCCGCGATAGGCTTCAGGGATATAATCGGCGTCCAGCATCCGGCCCTTGGTATCGAGCAGGACGAACATCTCAATATTGTGGCGACGGGCGACCTTATAATCATTGAAGTCATGCGCGCCGGTAATCTTCACCGCACCCGAGCCAAAGTCTGGATCGGGATATTCATCCGCTATAATCGGGATCAAACGATCAGCCAGCGGCAAAAGACACCGCTTGCCCACGATGGAAGCATAGCGCTTATCGCTGGGATGAACCGCCACAGCCCCATCGCCCAGCATGGTCTCAGGCCGCGTCGTGGCGATGGAGATATAGTCGCGTGTTTCAAATTCCGTGGGTTCGCCATTTTCGTCAAAGGCGATGGGGAATTCATAGGTTTCGCCGTTTTCCAGCGGATATTTGAAATGCCAAAAATGGCCGGCCCGCTCTTCATTGATGACTTCAAGGTCAGAAACCGCGGTTTCAAAATGGGGGTCCCAATTCACCAAGCGTTTGTCGCGATAAATCAGGCCTTCTTTGTGCAGCTGAACAAAGACTTTACGCACCGCGGCCGACAGGCCCTCATCCATGGTGAAGCGCTCACGGCTCCAATCACAGGATGCGCCAAGCCGTTTGAGCTGGGTGGTAATTGTCCCACCGCTTTCAGCCTTCCAGGACCACACGCGTTCCAAGAATTTTTCGCGCCCCATGGTGCGGCGCGTCTCATTGGTACCCGATTGCGCCATCTGGCGCTCGACCACCATTTGAGTGGCGATACCGGCATGATCGAGGCCCGGTTGCCACAAAACGGACTTACCACGCATCCGCTCAAACCGGCACAAGATGTCCTGCAGCGTACAATTGAGTGCATGGCCAATATGAAGCGAGCCCGTCACATTGGGTGGCGGAATGACGATGGAGAAAGTTTCCGAGTCTGGATCGGCCTTCGGCTTAAATGCGCCAGATTTTTCCCATGCCGCATATAGACGAGGCTCTGCAGCTTGAGCGGAGAAATGACTTTCTAACATGTGTGTCCCGAGTGAATAGGATGTGGGTGCTGGGGTACGCCCCATTGGCACCAAACAAAAGCGACGCTGGCATATCATGCCAACGCCGTTCTTTTGAAGACTTTCTGCTGTTGCAAGCAGCCCTTAGGCCGCAAAGCACTGTCTTAGAAGGAGCGACGGGCGATCCGTGCCACTTCAGCTTCGACTTTCTCTTCCACAATACGGGGCAAATTCGCGTCAAGCCAGTCTTTCAACATTGGCTTGATTAATTCGCCCACCATGGCCTCTACCGTATTGCCCGAAATAAAGACACCTGGCAGCGTGGTGTTTGGAGCGAGCTTCTGGAAGACGGTTGAGGCCTTGTCTGCGATCGGGTCGCTCACTAAGCCTTGGTCAAACGGGAAGGCGGGAGCTGCAGGCTGTGGCGGCGGGGTATAGACTGGGGCTGGTGCAGGGGCCGCTGCCATGACAGGAGCAGGTGCGGGCGCGGGAGTTGGTGCAGGCTCTTCCCAGCGGTCTTCGACGATGATTTCCTCAAGCGCAACTTCGGGCTCGTCCTCGACTGGCAAAGCATCAAAATCAAAGTCTGGCGAGACTGTTTCCGGCATCTCCATGACCGGCTCATTCAATTCCAGAACTTCGTCGCCGAAATCCGGTTCGGCCGCAGCCGCTGGTGCGGCATCAGCTGGAGCCCCAGTGTCATCTTCAGAAATAATCCGGCGGATCGAGGCCAGGATTTCTTCCATAGTCGGTTCGGCTTGTGCGTCTGCGGCGCTCATAATATCCCCATGGTGTGCGAATCGCACATGAAGTTCAGTAAGCTAACTTGGATTGCCAATCAAAGTCTAGCGATGCCCCGAATCTGACAACAATTCGTTAAAAAGCAAAAGCTGGGGCAACACGAAAGCCGGGTAATTGCGGGACAGTTGCGTCAAATACAACGCGTCCAGCCACACTACTACCGCTCTTGGTAAAGATATTGGCGGTCCCCATGGGCCCTTTGAGCAAAACAACGCACAAACGCCCCTGCTCGGCCAAAACGTGGGTCCAGCTGTCTGGAAAGGTCTCAACCCCACCATCAACAAAAACAATATCGAACGGGCCTGCTGGCGGGGCGTCTAAGCCACCCACAACGCTGGTCACGCCGGGAATAGTGACAGCCACTTCATCCAGCACGGTGACGGTACAGCCCAAAGCGGCAAACACCGCCGCGCTATAGCCGCCCGCGCCGGCGATAACCAAAACCCGCTCTCCGGCCAAAGCATTGGCAGCTTGGGCCAATTTCGAAAAATCGCGCGGCTTCCACAGCCAGCGGCCCGATGGCGTCGGCGAGGTGACCTCTGCATAGGCAAAAGCGCGCTTTTCAGCGACCACAAAGGTCTCGCGCTCCACCACCCGCATCGCACCTTGTAGGGCTAAATCGCTCACATCATTGGTACGAACTTGGCTTTCGATCATCGTGTCGCGCGCTGCCGCAAAATCCATGTCGGTCCCCGTACCTGTGCTTCCCGCGCCAATCCTGCGCGCGGACTCATTACAGGGAATTGGGTCTTGCGGGCAAGAATGGATAACTGTCCAAAGTTGGCAATCATTTGGGTCTGTTACAGCTTGAACCTGCAGACATTCATTGCTGCTTAAGGCCTGCTCTGTTACATCGCCCATCCACCCGCCTGCTTCTGCGTCAAGAAGGCCTCGTGGCGGAGTGGTGACGCAGCGGATTGCAAATCCGTGTACCCCGGTTCGATTCCGGGCGAGGCCTCCAAATTTCATTTCCTTGCGGGCTAGTCATGGGCTGAAGCTTTCGTGGCCGGTGGAATATCATCGCCCAATAAATAGCGCGGCCCCGCCCCACCCTTGGCGGCTTGGTCGCGGGGATTGAAGAGGGCGCAGGTCTCAAGCGACAGGCAGCCACAGCCAATGCAACCGTCCAATCGGTCGCGCGTTTTCATCAAAGCTTGGATTTTCTGATCCAAAGTCGCCGCAATCGCCGTACTGATGCCGCGCCAATCGCGCGCATTGGGTGGGCGCCCCAAAGGCAGGCGATCCAATTCCGCCTTAATTTCCTCTAAGGTCAAACCCAGCTGCTGGGCAATTCTGATGAAGGACAAGCGGCGAATATCAGCGCGGTGATAGCGTCTTTGCTGGCCCGCGCTCCGGTGGGCTTGGATCAGGCCGCGCGCTTCATAAAAGCGGATCGAAGAGACTGAAAGCCCGACACGCGCGGCGATCTCGCCAATACTCAACACATCTTTTGCCTGCACTGCTATTTCCTTCACTCCAAAGCTTGACCTCAATCTAGGTTGAGGTTGCATAAGGTGATCTGTCAAGTGACCCCACCATGGAGCGTGTCTTGATCCCGACGGACAAACACGCGCGCCTTTCGTTTCGCCAGGAGCTTTTCAGATGACCCAATCTTACCTTGAACATGTCAATATCACCGTCGCCGATGCCGATCAGGCAGCCGCTGTCTTGGTGGATGTCTTTGACTGGCACATTCGCTGGTCTGGCCCTGCCCGCGATGGCGGCTACACAGTCCATGTCGGCACAGCCGACCAATATATTGCGGTCTATCGTCCCAGAGATGGTCAAAGCCGGGACTTCCCCAAAGGCGCGCCGCTGAATCACCTCGCGATTGTGGTTGACAATTTAGACGCCGTTGAAGCCAAAGTGGTCGCCCGGGGTCTAACGCCCTTTAACCACGGCACATATGACCCCGGCCGCCGTTTCTATTTCTTTGATGAGAACGGCATTGAGTTTGAGGTAGTGTCTTATCACTAAGGCTGCGCTTAAGGCAGCTAAAGGCGCGCAAAAGCGCAAATCTTATGCCCCTCGGGTGATCGCAAATAGGCCCCATAGGTGATGCGATCCCCACTGGGGCGCGGCCCGGGTGCGCCCTCATCCTGGCCCCCTGCCAAAAGCCCTGCGGCATGAAAAGCATCAACCGCCGAAGGTGTTGCCGCGCGAAAGCCAATTGTGCCGCCATTGCCTGCCGCCGCCCTATGCCCATCCAGCGGCCGCATCACCAAAAACGCCCCCGCTTCCGCTCCCACATAGACGAGGCGGTCGATGGGCGCATTTTCCTGGCGCTGAAGCCCCAGTGGACCCAGCACCGCATCATAAAAGCGCGCAGCGTTATCAAGATCATTGGTACCAACAACAATATGGGTGAACATGGGGACCTCTGGCGGAATGCGACAACAGATCGGCGTCGAACTATCCAAGAACCAACCCGATCGTCGACGCATTGACAAGAAGGCGCGAGGTGAGACTGTAGACTTTTAGTTGAGCGAGATGTTGTCGATGAGAAATTGGATGATCACAAGCCTAGCCTGCCTATCCGCTTGCGGCCAACCTCACCGTGGCATCGTCTAAGAAAGCAGAAAAGGTAAGCCCATCAGGGCTTATGTGGCGATCCAGCCTTCGCGCAGCGACTGGGGCTGAAAACCAAAGCAGGCCCGAACTGGATACCATGATCACCCAAATGAACTTGGCCAGTGCCCGCACAGATAGCCTTGAGACGACCTTGCTGTTCCTGAAGACAATCCAAGTTTAGGGCGAGACTTATCGGCAAATCCAAGTATAATGGAAAAGTTGAGGGCAGGTCTTGGTGCTCTTGAAACGGGGCTTGGCACTGACAATGAGCTTGAAGCCAAGCTGCGCACGCGACGGCCTGACAGCTTTTAAGTAAAAGATCTCGTCTTCGTGCGCGCGACGGCGCGCTCCGACAGGAATGCACCCTCGTCAAGCAATTCCAATGGTCTTTTCTGGACCCATTTTGGCGAAAATCCTGCTTCACAAACAGGGACAAATCTGCTGTTGCGAGAGCAAATGGGGCGGCAGCTTGAGAGCCGGAAGGGTAGCCAAACCGTTTCTAGAC
This sequence comes from Aquidulcibacter paucihalophilus, assembly GCF_002105465.1. Taxonomy (GTDB): domain Bacteria; phylum Pseudomonadota; class Alphaproteobacteria; order Caulobacterales; family Aquidulcibacteraceae; genus Aquidulcibacter; species Aquidulcibacter paucihalophilus. The sequence continues at coordinate 64,152 of NZ_NCSQ01000167.1, read as the reverse complement.
AAGAACGCTCCCCGCCCCCACGATGGGCATGGCTTGTGGTGATCGCGAGAGCATGTAAAACCTTGGCCCATGATCAGCCCCGCCTCTACGCTGCTTCCGAGTGCCCCTGAAGGCTGGTCTGTTTATCACTACGCGCTTCTGTCGGACGGCACGTTGGCCATTTTATGGACTGAGGATGACTTGAGAACACCATGGCTCAGGCGGTGGCCGCATCACGATCTAAGCGCCTCTGAAGAAACACCAGACTTTTGGCAAGCCAAGGCCCTAATGGTAATTCTCACCGAAAGTGGCACCTTTGAGACCATGCGTGTTCCTTTGGTTCAGAACCCACTCATTGATCGTTTTCCGGATGGTCGATGGCTTATCACTTCATCTCGGGCTGGCGCTGGTGAAAGCCAAGCGCAGATATTGGGTGCCGACGGTCAACCCATCAGGTCATTCGCGTTGGGTGATGGAATAGAATACGTCCGCTGTGCACAAGATGGGACGATTTGGGTTGGATACTTCGATGAGGGTATCTTCGGCGGTTCTGTGGCCTCTGGTGGTATTGTCCAGTTCGATGACCATGGTCGCCCGCTATGGTCATATAACCATCAAGGCGGAAAGAGACAGTCTTTTGTCGACGACTGTTACGCCCTCACTATGAATGGCAGTGACGTTTGGACTTGTTTCTATAGGGACTTTCCCATCGTGCGTGTCACAGGCGGCGTGGAAGCGGTTTGGGCCAATAATGTGACTGGTTCTAGGGCACTCGCAGTTGACGGCAAACTCATCCTATTGGCAGGCGGCTATGCAGGCGATGCTGGCAGGCTGGCCCTTTTGAGGCTTGAGTATGGCCAAGCTAAATTGCTGCACACGTGCATGTACCCAGAAATTGAGCGGGCCAACCTACTTTCCGGCATTGCATCAACAATCCACTTTGTGAGCGATGAAGCCTGGAAGCGTATCCGAGTGTCAGATGTACACTCCCACCTGAGCTAGCGACGCGATGGGCACCGAAGGATGCACTCCATCCATGGCATGCACCATGGCTCAGCACTTTCATGTCGATGCCGTGCACCAGTTAAACCGCGCCAAACGTGCGTCCAAACGCTGACACGTCTTTTGCCGCGGTATAGCTGGGGGGCGAAGGCGTTCCAGAACGGAAACAACCAAACCCAAGACCTAACATCGGCCACCCCGCGCCTGCCTTACAGTGCCCCCTATTCCATCACACGCCTGACCACCCCAGATATCACAAAGTCGGCATCGTGCTGATCACCAAAAGGAAATTGTCATGCTTATCGATCAGCTCAAATGGCGCTATGCAACCAAGAAGATGGACCCCAGCAAGAAAGTCCCCGAAGACAAGGTTGCAGCCATCCTCGAGGCCATTCGTCTCACCCCAACATCGAGTGGGTTGCAGCCCTATGAAGTGATCCTCGTCACCAATCCAGAAGTCCGCGCGCAAATCCAAGCCGCAGCTTGGAATCAAGCCCAGATCACCGACGGCTCGCATCTGTTGGTTTTTGCCGCCTGGGACAATTACACTGCTGACCGTATCAACCACATGTTTGACCTGACCAACGAAATTCGTGGTTTCAAGAACGAAGGCTGGGAAAATTATCGCAACATGCTGTTGGCAACCTATCCCCAGCGCGATGCGGAAACCAATTATCAGCATGCCGCCCGTCAAGCCTATATTGGCGTTGGTGTGGCTATGGTTGCTGCTGCCGAAGCCGAAGTGGATGCAACCCCGATGGAAGGCTTTGATCCCGCCACAGTTGATAAGATTTTGGGCTTGGGTGAGCGCGGCTTGCGGAGTGTTGTCATCATCCCCTTGGGCTATCGCCAAGAAGAGGGCGATTGGCTGGTAAATCTGACAAAAGTGCGCCGTCCTACTGCCGATTTCGTCACGGAAGTCCGGTAATAACAAGCAAAGATCTACCCCTGAGTAATCTTGATATTAACCAAACATTAAGGTTAGAATCATATTAACTGGTGTTGTCTTCTCTGGAAGACACCCCACCATACCCGATCTTAACGGGGGGCCCGCAACGGCTCCCCGCTTTTTTTGGCACAGGGTTTTGGGCGGACTTTGGGGCCTTGATCTGCAGCTTGCTGCAATCAAACCGCATCAAAGGCTTGCACGATCTCAAGGTGGCGGTATAAGGCGCGCCTTCAAGTGTTCCCCGATAGCTCAGTTGGTAGAGCAAGCGACTGTTAATCGCTTTGTCGTAGGTTCGAGCCCTACTCGGGGAGCCACTTTCCTCCACCCCAAAAATCCAACCTCTTAGCTCTTTACGGGTGGCGCTTAGGCAGGCTCTGCATTCATGCGCGCCTGCATCTCCCACAATTCGGCATAGACAGCGCCTTTGGCTAACAGCGCCTCATGGGTGCCACGCTCTGCCACGTGCCCATCCGCCAGCACGATAATTTCGTCCGCATCTGCGACCGTTGACAGACGGTGGGCGACCACAAGGGTCGTGCGGCCCTTGGCTGCGTCCTCCAAGGCCTCTCGCACTTCGGCCTCCGTGACCGAATCAAGGCTGGAAGTGGCTTCGTCAAGGACAAGGATCGGCGGATTCTTCAAGAGGGCGCGCGCGATGCCGACGCGCTGGCGCTCCCCACCTGATAGTTTCAAGCCCCGCTCGCCGACTTTGGTGGCAAGGCCCATGGGCGCGGCCGCGATCAGGCCTTCCAGGCGCGCCATTTTGGCGGCTTGTTCGATTTCTTCTTGCGTGGCCTCTGGTCGGCCATAAGCGATGTTATAGGCCAAGGTGTCGTTAAACAGCACCACATCCTGCGGCACGAGCCCAATGGCCGCCCGAACGCTTTCTTGCGTGACATCGCGCAAGTCCTGCCCATCGATCCGAACAGCTCCAGCTTGGGGGTCATAAAAGCGGAACAATAAGCGCACAATGGTGGACTTGCCTGAACCAGAAGGGCCCACAATGGCCACCGTCTTGCCGCTAGGAATGGTAAAGGAGACATCGGACAGGCCTGCATGGCGCCCATCATGGACAAAGGCGACGCGGTCGAACTGCACGTCGCCATGGCGGACATTCAGGGGTGGCGCGCCTGGCTTATCGGCAATATCGGGCACTTCATCGAGAAGCGCATACATCGCCTCCATATCGATCGAGCTCTGCTTGATCTCGCGCCAAGCAAAACCCAAGATATTCAGCGGCCCATAGAGGTTCAGCATCACCAAAGTAACCGCAGCAATATCGCCTGCCCCCATCGTACCGCGCGAAATGGCATAACCAGCCGCTGCCACCATGGCTGCCAAGCCCAAGTTTTGAATAAAGCCTTGAGCGGCGTTGAGGCCTTGTAACGTCGCATTGGATTGGACCGACGCGCGGGCATAGGCGCGCACCGCCTGATTATAGCGCTCTGTCTCGCGCGCTTCGGCGGCGAAGGCTTTAACGGTCTCAAAATTCATCAAGGAATCCACCGCCCGCCCCGTCGCCTCGCTATCGGCGTCATTCATGTCGCGTCGATACTGCAGACGCCATTCGGTGATGGCGAGGGTAACCATTGTGTAAATCACCACGGTGGAAGCCGCGATCAGGGAAAAAAACCAGCCATAGCGCAGCCCCAAGACCATGGCTGCCATCACAAGCTCGATCAGGGTTGGGCCAATATTGAAGGCTACAAAGCGGGTTAGGAAATCAATCGCGCGAACCCCGCGTTCAATCGTACGCCACACCGCACCGGTCCGCTTGGACTGATGGAAGCGGATGCCGAGGGCATGGACATGGCCGAAGACGGCAACCCCTGCCCGTCTTTGGGCTTCTTCACTAACGGGCTGAAAAATGGTGTCGCGCAATTGCGGCGCGCCAGAGCCCAAAAAGCGCATCAAAGCCCAAGCGCCAATCGCCATCAAAAAGACGATGTCCCACGAAGGGTTACTGCCACTGGTGAGGCCATTGACCGCATCTGCCAACACCAAGGGTGCACCGACGATGAAAACCTTGGAAATCAAGGTGAGGCCAAGAGCCAGCCCAACACGAACGCGCAACTCGGTGGTATCTAGGCCACCGATCAATCGAACCAAGCGCGACAAGGCCCGACCAATCGGTGAAATCTCATTGGCCGCGTCGGACTGGTTGCGTTCGCCTTTTCTCATAAAGACCACATAGGCAATGTTGGCTGGGATTGAACAGCCCAAATGCAATTGCTGGCAAGGCTTGATGCACAAATGTCAGGAAACATGCATATAGCGCTCGCAAAATCGTGTGCTTGGCTAATTGAGTCGGGCACACTCAGAGATCGGCTTAAGGAGCAGGGCATGAGCAAATTGAAATCTGTCTGTGTCTATTGTGGTTCTTCCAACCAAGTAGACCCTGCTTACCTCGAGCTCGCAACCCAAATGGGTCAAGCGATTGCCAAGCGGGGCATTCGCTTGGTCTATGGCGGCGGCAATGTCGGCCTAATGGGGGCCTCGTCACGTGCAGCCCATGAGGCCGGCGGCGAAGTCTTGGGTATCATGCCACACTTTCTGACCAAATGGGAAAAGCCCAATGCGGCATTTGAAACCCGCATGGTCGATACGATGCATGAGCGCAAATGGGGCCTTTTTGCTGAATCGGATGCATTCATTGTGTTGCCCGGTGGCATTGGCACGCTGGAAGAAGTGGTGGAGACCCTGTCCTGGCAGCGCCTTGAACTCCATCACAAACCGGTCGTGCTGGTTGACCGCGCTTTCTGGCAGCCCTTTGTCGATTTGATTGAGGCAACGATCGTGACCAAATTCACGCCAGAAGCCTTCCGCAATTCCTTCTTCTGTGTCGACACGCCAGAAGAAGCTTTGGCTGGCCTAGAAGCAGCTGTCGCCAAGGGCTAAAGCCCCCCACTTTTGAACAAAACAAAGACCGTGAACCGCGCAGCCAAAGCGCTGCGAGATGGCTTGGTCTTGCCTGCTTTCCAACTGACACGTGCATCGGCAAAAAACCAAAATACACCAAAGTAAATTTGAGTATATTTTTTATATATTGCGATTAAAGTTTACAGCAAATAAAATTAAAATTTTATACTTTACATTTTCTAGGTGAAATTAGTGATTTTTTAACATTTAACTAATTGATTTTATTGCTTTTTCTATCGTTAACTGTAATTGAATATTTATTTCGAATTTAATTCGTTTTAAGCTTAGTTCTGCAACCAAGTAATCACATTACTTTGTAGTACATTCAAGGGTAAATCCATTAACGACACATCACCAAACATGTGTTGAAACGGATACCCTCTTCAGGCGAAAACCCTGAGACGGCCAAAACTGGCTGCCGTATGTGCGCAAAGCAATGAGGATCATTCTGGAGGCCCGCGGCTATCGGATATGGCCCCTAAGGCCACTTGAGCCGCATACGGATAGAAATGATGTTGCTGTCTCACGTGATCGCAGGTGTAAAGTATCGGGGTACAGATATGGAAGCACAGCAAGAGCCAACGCAAGGTGGGCAATCCTTCGAACTGATCGTGAAGCGTCTCTTGACGGCCCCTGCCCGTCGTCACGACATTGCAACGCGGACTAACCGCGTTCTGGCCAGTGTGCTGCAGGAATGGTACGAAGTGGGCTATGTGAATGCCCAAATCCACCGGATTGCTAACCGGGCCGGTATGTCCACTGCAACCCTCTATCGTTTGTTTCCAGACAAAAATGCGATCTATTGCGATGCCTTAAAGCTTGGCAATGACATTATGGTCGGTCTTTTGACAAAGGCACAAAGCCACCCCAACCCGATTCATCGCTTGACCGAGATCGTGTTCAATCATGCCGAAACGCTGCGCCAAGACTATGTCCGTGAGCTTTTGTTGACCCAATCCTTGATGCTGCTGGAACCTGAGATCCAAGACCGTGTCCGTGATATTGCCCGCGAAGGCCAAGCCGGTGTGAAACAATTCTGGCAAAACAACCTACAAGAACTCGTCACCCAAGGCCTTATTCGCCTTGAAGATATCGATTGGCAGGAGTGCCGCCTCAAAGGTTCGATGGAGACGCGTGTATTGGGCCGCTTTTTCTGGGGTTATCCGGAATATGTACCGGAAATAAGTTGGCGAAGTGATGCACAATCGATGGTGGAAGACTTCTTCAAGCTTTATGGCACCAGCAAGTTCCACACGATGAGCCTGACCTATAATTGGGACTGGAAAACTGAATGAGCGGCGAGGACCACAGCTCAACGATCACTCAATTTGTTCTGAAACAACTCGAACAAATGTTGATCCCCAATGCCAATCGGCTGGACGCTAGCAATAGACGTCAGCGGATCATTGCAGCTGTCCTCTATGAAAGTCATTTCAGCCCCGCCCGGCGAATGAATGTGCGCGAAATTGCCAAGCGTGCTGGCGTCTCGTCCGCCACCATCTACCGCTATTTCAGCAGCGACGACCAACTTCTGACAGCCGGACAACGGCTAAGCGTGGAACTCTATTTGATGTTCTTAACCCGGGATGCTTGGCACCCTAACCCCGTGTTTCGGATTTGCACCTACTTAACGCGTTGGGTTGAGCTTTGGACACTTCCAGTCCGTCAAGATCAGCGCTCTGTCGTTTTGATGAAACGAAGCGCACGCGACCCAGAACTTCTCGCGGCGACAACGCTCTATTTTGAACGCCTTAATGAGTTTTGGACTGCCCAGTTGCGGCTGCTTCAATCCGAAGGGTATCTGCGTTCAGAGCCGCGCTATGAACTCCTTGAAGCTTTATGTGGGCCGTTGGAGTCAAGGATCCTCAATCCGAATACCTTGGCGGATATGCCCTTTGTCCCGGAAAATTCTTGGTTTGAGGTTTGCTGGCGGGCAACGAGTGAGTTCTTGACCCTACATGGCACTCCATACTTTCATCAAATGCGTCGAAAAAAGAATTGGGACGCAGATTTATTTGCGTTGCAAAAAGAAAATGGTTAATACTACCAATAAGTAATATTCTTTTTTCCCCGTTATTGGTTTGCCCCCTTGGTGCGCGTGAAAGGCAACTCAATCTCCTTATGATCGACGCAACATGCCCCTCCCGACTTCTAATCAAAGAAACAAAGCCTTGTTCCAACATCAGGTCGAATTGTGTCTGAAGACACAGGCTCGTAGATCGGATGATGCAACGCGTAAACGACTGATTTTGGCCGCGGTTTTGAAAGAATGGGCTGAAGCCGGTTTTCTAAATGCCAATATAACAGCCATCACCGTACACGCAGGTGTTTCAACCGCTACCCTCTATCGGCTCTTCCCCAATCGAAACGACATGAATCTGCAGGCCCTTGCGCTGGGTCATGAACTCATCCTTGCGGCCTTGCTGGACCAGGAAACGCACCCAAATCCCATTCGGAACCTGATCGAACTTGTGCATCATTATGCCTTGATCCTGTCGGAGCCGTATCTTCGCCAATTCACTATTGCCCAGACGTTTCAAGTTCGTAAGGATGCAGCCACGGGCGAGATCGCAAGCCGGACTGCGCAAACTGGTTTTGAGGCGCTGCATCAGTTTTGGCGGCGTGAGATCACAAATTTGATCGAAGCGGGCTTTGTTGAGCCCGGATCGATGCACCATCAATTGTTTCGTTTGATCGGTCCGATTGAAGCGCGCGCCTTGCACTGGTTTCAGGGCGGGCGCGGCCATTATGTGCCCAGCCAAAGCTGGCACCATGAGGCGATAAAGGTCGTGGAGGGGTTCTTTAAGGTCTATGGCACGCATAAATATCAGATTTTCAGTAAAACCTATCAATGGGACTGGCTGGCGAACACGCTCACACCGCCGGTCCAAAGCCCCCGTCAAGCTTCCGAGATTGACCCCGCCCCCGGGCGCGATAGCTTGCCGCTGATTGAGGAATTTGAGCGCAGTCTAGCCCTTGGCCCACCACCCAAAAACTTCATGGACTTTGCGTTTCGTGAATTGGAAAAGATGGCGAGCCCCCAAATCAATCGTCTCAATACCGCCAATCGGCGGATTCGCATATTGGCTGCCGCCATTTACGAGAATTATGAGCGTGGGTTTGAAAATCTCAGCATGTCGGCGATTGCCAAACGGGCAGGTGTGTCAACCGCCACCCTGTATCGCCAATTCCCCAATGATGTGGCGCTACATGAAGAGGTCTATGCCTTGGGGATGTCCTTATTCTGCGCTTGGGTGGGGCAGGATGACGACCAAAAAAACCCGTTAGCCCGGCTGACGACCTGTATTTTGCGGCCACTTAACACTTATACAGACCCAGATAGCTTACGCCTGGGTTCCATTCAATTTGGGATTATTGCGCGACTAAAGGAGGGCAACCCAATGCCATCTTCCGCCGCCTTGGTCAGCTATATATTCGGCTTTTGGACCAAGCGCTTTAACCGCTTAATCGGTGAAAACTACCTTGCGACGCCCGCGTCTTGGCCAATGATCCATGATATATTTGGGCCGATCCAAAGCATGTCCTGGGCCTTGCGCAGCAATACTGGGATTATGCCCACCCCAGAAGATAGCTGGTTTGATTCCTGCTGGCAGGTCGCAGAAGACTTCTTCAAAATCTATGGCACGGCCCATTTTCACGCGCGTTGTGAAGCCGAAAACTGGCGGGCGGACCGCGACAACCTGCGCCCTTAAGCTGTGGTGCCCGCCAAGCGAGCAGCCGCCCGATCTGGCCCGATCAGCATAAACAAGCTCTTCATTTCAGGCCCATGCTCTTGGCCAGTCAGCGCCTTGCGCAAGGGCATGAACAGGCCCTTACCCTTCGCACCCGTGGCCGCCTTGACCGCTTCGGTAAAGCTTGACCAAGACGTCTCATCATAAGGTCCAGTTGGCAAAAGACCCAGCGCCGTGGCGATAAAGTCCGGCTCGTCAATTTGGGGCTCAATCGGGCCTTGGACCACGCGGGCCCACAGGCTGACATCATCAAACTTGGCCAGATTACCACGCACGGCAAGCCAGAAAGCCTCGCCCAAATCACAGTCAAGGGCGGCAAGGCGCGGCTTGATCGCGGCATAATCGGCATGCTGCAATAATTGGGCATCCAAGCGACGCACATCTTCGGGGTCAAATCGGGCGGGCGCGCGGCCGATCTTGCCGAAGTCAAAACCCGCCACCAACGCATCCAGATTATCGACCGCCTCAACCGGATCAGACGTGCCGATCCGCGCCATCAAGGATAATACCGCTAGTGGAGCTACCCCTTGCTCGCGCAGGCTTTCAACTGACAAAGAGCCAATGCGCTTAGACAATGTCTCGCCATCTGCGCCGACCAAGAGCGGGAAATGGCCAAACTCTGGGCGGGTGCCGCCGGTTAAAGCCTCAAAGATTTCAGCCTGTGCGCCTGTATTGGTCACATGGTCTTCGCCACGGATCACATGGGTGACGCCTAAATCCACATCATCAACGACCGATGGCAGGGTATAAAGATACGCGCCATCTTCACGGATCAACACGGGGTCAGACATGGAAGCGGTGTCAACGGTTTGTTCGCCCCGGATCAAGTCTTTCCACGCAACCCGCTTGCCCGACAACTTAAAGCGCCAATGCGGCTTGCGCCCTTCTGCTTCAAAGGCAGCCTTCTCAGCATCTGTCAGCGCCAGTGCGGCACGGTCATAGACAGGTGGCAATTTACGCGACAAAGCGATCTTGCGCTTGCGGTCCAATTCTTCGGCTGTCTCATAACAGGGATAGAGCAGGCCTGCAGCGATCAAGCGGTCGCGCGCCTTATCATAGACGTCAAACCGGGCTGATTGGCGGGCTTCTTCATCCCAGGTCAGACCCAACCACGTCAGGTCCGTTCGGATGCCATCCTCATAGGCCTTGGTGGAGCGGGCCGTATCGGTATCATCAATACGCAACAGGAAGGTGCCGCCATGCTGGCGCACGAACAACCAATTGCGCAAGGCCGTGATGACATTGCCGACGTGAAGTTTGCCCGTGGGCGAAGGTGCAAATCTGACTTTCATGTTTCTTTCCTATCCGGGCTGACTTAGCAGTCATGCCGCTCACAGGCGAGAGGGGCATGTGTAGGTAAGCCGTCCTGTGGCTGCGGAAAAATTTCGAACACCCTATAGACGTAAAAACGGAACAGAGTTAGAACATCGCTACTTTGTTCGTGCATCGTTCACGGTGCCATCGGATTTGATAGGGGCTAAGCGCGTGGGCGCGGCCCTCAGATAGGGGGAGTTGATGCTGACGTCCAAACAACGAGAGCTTTTGCTTTTTATTCATGAGCGTCTCAAAGCAACCGGTGTTTCGCCCTCGTTTGACGAAATGAAGGATGCACTGGATTTGGCATCAAAGTCGGGCATTCACCGCCTGATCACCGCTTTGGAAGAGCGCGGCTTTCTGCGCCGCCTTGCCCATCGCGCCCGGGCTTTGGAAGTATTGAAACTACCTGATAGTTCCACCACCTCGGCCCCGCCCAAAGGTCGTCAACCCTTTACGCCGCTGGTTGTGGGTTCAAAGCCTGCGCCCGCCATTCCCGCTGCGCCACCGTCAGCCGCCAATGACATTGCTGTCTTGGGTCGCATTGCAGCAGGTGTGCCCATTGCCGCCATCCAGCATGAGATTGACCGGATTTCTGCCCCAGACCAATTGGACCCTGCCCTGCACTTCGCTTTGGAAGTCAAAGGCGATTCCATGATTGATGCGGGGATTTTGGAGGGCGATTTCGTCATCATCCGCCGCACCGATGATGCCCAATCTGGCGATATTGTGGTTGCGCTTGTCGATGACGAAGAAGCCACTTTGAAGCGCTTGCGCCGCCGCGGACAGTCCATCGCTCTAGAAGCCGCCAACCCCCGCTATGAAACCCGCATTTTCGGGCCAGATCGCGTCAAGGTCCAAGGCGTACTGGCAGGGCTATATCGGCGTTATTAATCGCGGATTTGCGTCGCGCGTGACGGGTCGTGCAACGGGTGGCCACGCGCGGGTGCACTCCCAGAAAAATCTAACCCGTTGGGAGTGCTCAAATCATGTCTCGGATCAGTTATATTGAGCTTCCCGCCGCCGAGCTGCCGGCAACGCGCGCCTTCTATGGTGAGGCTTTTGGCTTTGCCCTCGCCGACTATGGCCCCAGCTATTCGTGCACAACAACTGGCGATGTGGACATTGGCCTACAGGGCGACTTGAGCGAGGCCACGACTGCACCGCTACCCGTCATCGCCGTTGATGATCTAGACGCGTGTCTTGAAGCGGTGATGCGGGCGGGCGGCGTGATTACCAAACCGGTTTTTGCTTTTCCAGGTGGCCGCCGATTCCACTTCCGCGATCCCAGCGGCAACGAACTCGCCGCCCTGAAGGCGGATTGAGCCTCTGCACAAGCAGTGAGTTTAAGCGGGCTGCAGTCGCTTCCCACGAGGCAACGCAGGGCTGGGGCTTTGCGGTGGTTTTGGCCTTTGCCATGTCAACGTCGACGGCCTTTTTCGCGGACTGTAACTAAGCACAGGTTGAGCGCGTGTCCGGGCGCACAAGACGGGGTGGCACGAAGCGCGCTTCACGTGTCGACAAAGCCGATTACAGCTCAAGGCCACCACCTTGTGCAAAGACAATTGTCGGCCACCTTCCAATCAGGCGGTGCCACGCCTTGAGCTGCGCCAAGTCATGTTGCTATGGACCCCCCCCTAAAACTCCGCCACCAAATCCACGCCAGACGCGCTTTTCAAGGCCCGCCTTGCTGCGACGTCGATGGGGAAGCGGCCGGGGGCTTGGATTTCGACTTCGCGGCCATCGGCGAGTTCAACCACGACGCGCAATTCACCAAAGCTGGAAGAGGTAGCACCGCGCAAGGTTTCGGTCACACGGGCAAGTTCTTCGATGGGTGCGCCACGCGCCAAGAAGACTTTAATCCCGGCACAGCCCGACATGTCGGTCTGGTCCAACAACTCAATCTTTTCTGCCGACAGCTTCAAATCGCCATCCCGCAGGCGCGCCTTCGCTCGGAAACTGACCGATGTGCCGGGCTCGAGATAATCGCGCGCTTCATTCAGGGTCTCAGGCATGATCATGACTTCAAACTCACCCGTCGGATCACTCAAGGTCACCCAAGCAAATTTGCCGCCATCCCGCGCTGGCCGCTCTTTGCGGGCCCGGACCACACCCGCCATGCGGAAGATCGCGTCAGATCCCTGCATTTTAGACTGAATCTCTGAGAAAAAGACGGTTTGGCGGCGGCGCAGCGCTTCAATCAAATCGTCAAGCGGATGGCCGGATAGGAAAAGGCCGAGGGCGGCAAACTCATGATCGAGACGCTCCTGCGCCGACCACGGTTTAACATGGGGCAAAGGTGCCCGCGGAGGCGGCGCCGCATCACCAAAGAGGCTTGTCTGCGCGCTTTGCCGGTCGGAAGCGGCCGCATTGGCATGGGCAACCAATTGATCAGATGAGGCAAAAACCAAAGCGCGATTGGGCTCAATTGAGTCAAAGGCCCCTGCTTTGGCCAGAGTCTCCCATGTGCGGCGCCCCAGAACGCGCGGGTCCACCCGCTCAGCCAAATCATGCAGGGACTTAAATTTGCCGCCTGCCTCACGGATTTCCACCAGCTGCGCCATCGCCGCGACGCCCACAGACTTGATGCCCCCCAAAGCATAGCGAATGGCATCGTCTTGGACGGTAAAATCCGCCCCTGAATAGTTAAGATCGGGCGACAACACTTTGATCTTCATGCTTTTTGCTTCTTGCATGAAGGCACCCAATTTGTCGGTGTCATCAATATCAAGCGACATGGACGCAGCCATGAACTCAACCGGATGATTGGCCTTGAGATACGCGGTTTGGTACGCGATAACGGCATAAGCGGCGGCGTGGGACTTGTTGAAGCCGTAGCCCGCAAATTCACTCACCAATTCAAAGATGCGGTCGGCAAGGTCTGCATCCACACCACGCTCGGTCGCCCCACTGACAAAGCGGTCTTTTTGCTTAGCCATTTCTTCGGGCTTCTTTTTGCCCATGGCGCGACGCAAAAGGTCTGCTTCGCCCAAGGAATAGCCCGACAGGATTTGGGCGATTTGCATCACCTGTTCCTGATAGATGATGACGCCTTGGGTTTCTTTGAGGACCGAAACCAAGCTTTCATGCAGATAATCAGCTTCTTTGCGGCCAAATTTCACGTCGCAATAGGTCTCAATATTCTTCATCGGTCCGGGGCGATAAAGAGAGATCAAAGCGATGATGTCATCAAGCGTATCGGCCCGCATTTTGCGCAACGTGTCGCGCATGCCTTGGCTTTCCAACTGGAACACGCCCATGGTCTTGCCGGAGGCCAAAAGCTCGTAGGTTTTGGGATCATCAAACGGCAAGGTGTCGAGATCAACCACTATGCCGCGTGCCTTCAAAAAGTCTAAGGCGCGCTGAATCACGGTAAGGGTTTTGAGGCCCAAGAAGTCGAACTTGACAAGGCCTGCAGGCTCCACCCATTTCATATTGAATTGGGTGGCAGGCAGGCTGGAACGCGGGTCCTTATAAAGCGGTACCAGTTCATGCAGGGGCCGATCACCAATCACCACACCAGCCGCATGGGTCGAGGCGTTGCGGTAAAGGCCCTCAAGCTCAATCGCGGCATCCAGAAGCGTACGCACATCCCCATCGCGCGACCGCTCTTCTTGCAAACGGGGTTCATCCTTAATGGCTTGCGCCAAGGTCACGGGTGCGGCGGGATTATTCGGCACCATTTTGGCTAGACGGTCAACTTGGCCGTAAGACATATCCAAAACGCGACCCACATCGCGCAAGGCGGCGCGGGCCTGCAAGGTGCCGAAAGTGATGATTTGGGCAACCCGATCTGCGCCATATTTCTTCTGCACATAATCAATAACTTGATCGCGCTTTTCCTGACAGAAATCGATATCGAAGTCGGGCATGGAGACGCGTTCAGGGTTCAAGAAGCGCTCAAACAACAAGCCAAAAGCGAGGGGATCAAGGTCAGTAATGGTCAGCGAATAAGCAACCAGAGAGCCAGCGCCGGAGCCCCGACCGGGGCCGACTGGGATATTGTTTTCCTTCGACCATTTGATGAAATCGGCAACGATCAGGAAGTAGCCCGCAAACCCCATGCGGTTGATCACATTGATTTCGTGTTCCAGCCGCTGCTCATAGATTTCGCGGGCGACAACAGGCGGGCGCTTTAACAGGCGCGCTTGCAAGCCTTGGCGCGCTTGGGTGGCCAATTCTTCGGGCTCATCGCGCCCTTCAGCTGTCGTAAAGCGCGGCAGGATGGGTGCGCGCATCAGAGGGCGGATGGCACAACGCCGGGCAATATCCACACTATTGGCCAAAGCCTCGGGCAAGTCGGCAAACAGGGCGACCATTTCGGCTTCGCTTCTGAAATAATGATTGGGCGAGACACGCTCTCGCTTGTCATCAGCCACACGGGTAGCCTGGCCAATACACATCAAAATGTCTTGCGCGCGATGGCGCTCGGGGCTGTCAAAGCGCACATCATTGGTGGCCACCAGCGGCAAATGAGCTTGATAGGCCAAATCAATCAGAAGCGGCTCAACCTGGGCTTCATCGGCCAAGCCGTGGCGTTGCAGCTCGACATAAAGGCGATTGGGAAAAGCCTTGGCCAAGTGCCGCACCAAGATGTCGGCCTCTGTCTTCAGATTGGCGGCAAGAGCGCGGTTCAACAACCCTTCCCGCCCCCCGGTGAGGCAGATCACGCCTTCACTATGCTCCAGAACGTGGTTTAGGCTGACATGGGGCAGACTGCCTGCTGGTGCCTCCAGGAAGGCGACGCTGGAAAGCGCCATTAGATTGGCCCAGCCCTTCTCATTCTGGGCAATCAGAGCCAAACAGCCATCTGGTCCTGCTGCGACCCCAGGCTTTTGACTCAAGAAGGAAACAGCCAGAGTTAAGCCCATGATGGGCTGAATGCCTTTTTCCGCCAAAGCTTCTGAAAATTCGAGCGCACCAAACAAGTTTGGGTCTGAGATGCCGACGGCGACGCATCCTGCCTTAGCCGCATAGCCCGCAAGCTTCTTAACCGTCATCGCGCCATCCAGCAGCGAATAGGCAGAGCGCACCCGCAAATGCACAAAACCGGGGCCTGCCAGAGTGGGCCTTACCGCATGCTTGGAACCACTTGGTCCGGCGCCAACAAATTCGGCACCACTAGGTTCACCTCCACCAGGACCCAACCCAACAGATTGTGAACCAACCGCCCCAGCGACTTCACCCACACCCTGACCTTGGCCAGAGAAGTCGCCGCTAGAGAAAGTATCATCCGCCATAGGGCCACCTGAATCCGTCGACTGAATCACCACCAGTAAGGGGCTTAGTCTGACAGGACTCACCGGCCTCTGTCAGCCCTCGCCGACAGAAATCTCAAAGCCATCCTCAGCCGATGACAGCGCCCCAACCCCAAGCCATGAGGGTGAAAGCGAGAATTGCTGCGAAAGCGGCTGCGTCTTGAAGTTGGGCCATGTTTCACCTCGTTTGTTCTGCCTTCGTTCTATTCTTGTTTTGTTCTCATGGCAAGAGGTTTTTTGCAGAAACATGGAACATCAAGAAAGCCGATTTAGTCTTGTACCAGGCGGCCGCCTTCAATGCGGAATACGCGGTCCATTTGCCGCGCTAACTCAAGATTGTGGGTGGCAACCAGAGCGGACGTCCCCTCCTCCCGCGTTGCTTTGCGGAAGGTATCAAACACAAAGCTCGAAGTGGCAGGGTCTAGATTGCCGGTGGGCTCATCGGCGATCAAAAGTGCGGGTTGATTGGCAAGGGCGCGCGCGATGGCCACGCGCTGTTGCTCACCGCCGGAGAGTTGGCCCGGTTGGTGCATTTTTCGGTCAGCCAGCCCCATCATATCGAGAAGTTGCTCTGCCCGTGTGCGCGCTTCTGCTTGGCCAATGCCGGCAATCCATTGTGGCAAGGCGACATTATCAACCGCGCTAAACTCTGGCAGCAAATGGTGGAATTGATAGACAAAGCCCAGCGCGGTGCGGCGCAGCGCGGTGCGTGCGGCGTCGGGCAAGCGTGTCGCATCAATGCCCGCAAGCTCGACCGTGCCGCCTTGGGCGGCTTCTAATAGGCCAGCGGCATGAAGCAACGAGGATTTGCCCGAGCCAGAAGGGCCGATCAAGGCTACAATCTCGCCGGGCATAATGGTCAGATTGACGCCTTTGAGAACTTCAAGCTCGCCCGCGCGGGTCTGATAGACGCGGCGTAAATCAGTAAGGCGCAGAACCGGGCTACTCATAGCGAAGCGCCTCCACCGGATCGAGCTTGGAGGCGCGCCATGAAGGTGGCAGCGTGGCGACAATGCTGGCAACGGCTGCAAACACCGCTGTTGTAATCACCTCATGCCATTCCACCTTGGCGGGGATTTGGCTTAGGAAATAGATGTCGGCATTGAAGACGGGGCCAAACACAAACTCCACCACTTTTTGGATGGTGCCAATGTTGAGGCAAAACAAGGTGCCGCCAATGGCCCCGGCGAGGGTGGCGAGAATGCCCACACTGGCCCCTGACATCATGAATACCCGCATGATCGAGGCACGCGAGGCCCCCATGGTGCGCAGAATGGCGATATCGCGACCCTTATTCTTAACCAGCATAACAAGGCCAGAAATGATGTTCATCGCGGCTATGGCAACGATCAGCATCAGGATTAAGCGCATCACATTCCGCTCAATCTGCAGGGCCGAGACAAGGCTTTCCGATTGCTGACGCCAGTCAGTCACAAAGCGGTTTTGGCTGAATTTCGCAACTTCCTGCGTCAGAAGATCAGCCTTGTCTGGGTCCTGAATCCGCAACTCAATCGTGTCCCAAGAGGTTTCTTTCGAGAAAAAGAGCTGGGCTTGTTCGATCGGCATATAGATGAAGGTGGCATCATATTCGCTCATGCCGATGTCGAATATGGCCGAGACGGTGTAATCCTTCACCCGCGGGGTGGTGCCAAACGGGGTTGAGGCCCCTTGTGGGGAAATCAATTGTACCGAATCCCCCGGCAAGACGCCCAAGGCTTCGGCCAAGCGAGAGCCCATGGCGATCTCGTCGCCGCCATAGTCACCCTTGCCCCAATTATTGAGATTGCCGCCGACCAGATTGCCCGAAACAATCTTAAGCTTGGCGAGGTCGGACGCCGCAAGGCCCGTGACCATCGCCCCGCGCGCTAGGGTGCCGCCTTGGCCGACGGCCATCACTTGGCCATCGATTTTAGGCATGACATCTACCACACCGGGTAGCGTTTTGGCTTTGGCAACGATGGCGCGCGCTTCTGGGATTGGCATATTGCGCACGTCAATAAAGACATGCCCATTGACCCCTAAAATGCGGCCCAATAATTCTGCCCGAAAGCCATTCATCACGCTCATCACGATGATAAGAACAGCCACAGCCAGAAAAATGCCGATAAAGCTGATGAGCGAGATCAAAGCGACCCCGCCATCCTCACGCCGAGCCCGCAGATAGCGTGCGGCTAGCGTGCGCTCCCACATGCCAAATGGCCCCGCGCTGCCAGCTTTCATGCCGATGCCTTAGCGGTCAAACGCGCGAGGGCGCTTTCCAAAGATACTTCTTCTTTGGTGCCAGTCTTGCGATCCTTAACCTCAACCACACCATTGGCAAGGCCCTTTGGCCCCACAATCAATTGGGTAGGCACGCCGATCAAATCCATGGTGGCGAACTTTGCCCCGGGTCGGTCTTGGCTGTCGTCATAGAGTGGGTCAAGGCCCGCCTTCAACAGCGTTTGATAGGCCTGCTCGCACGCCGTATCAACTGCCTCATCACCCGGACGCAGGCTAATCACGCCGACATCAAATGGGGCCACCGCATCTGGCCAAATAATGCCATTGTCATCATGGCTCGCCTCAATAATGGCACCAACCAATCGCGAGACGCCAATGCCGTAAGAGCCCATTTGCACCAAAACATCTTTCCCGTCCGGGCCAGAGACTTTGGCATTCATCGGGGCAGAATATTTGGTACCGAAGAAGAAGATATGGCCCACTTCAATGCCGCGGCCGGTGCGGCGGCGGTCTGCTGGCACTTCGCTCTCAAAGCGGGCCTCGTCATGGATTTCATCGGTTGCGGCATAGGCCTTCACAATGCGAGAGACAGTTTCTGCGCGTTTAGCGCGGGCCGCGTCATTGTTATCAAAGCTGATATCCATGCCGGCCCAATCAGTCTCGTCATAAATGGCATCATAAAACACGCCACTTTCGCCTGTGGGGGCCAGCACCAAAAACTCATGGCTCAAATCCCCGCCAATCGGGCCGGTATCGGCGCGCATGGGCACAGCTTGCAGGCCCAAACGCTGGAACGTCTTGAGATAGGCCAGGAACATTTTGTTATAGGCGTCGCGTGCGCCGGCTTCATCCAAATCAAAGCTATAGGCATCTTTCATCAAGAATTCGCGGCCGCGCATCACGCCAAAGCGTGGGCGCACTTCATCGCGGAACTTCCATTGGATATTATAGAGATTGAGCGGCAATTCCTTGTAGGACCGCACATGGTTGCGGAAAATATCGGTCACGACTTCTTCGGCCGTGGGTCCAAACAAAAGGTCGCGCTCATGGCGATCGGTGATGCGCAGCATTTCAGCACCATAAGCGTCATAGCGGCCGCTTTCGCGCCACAAATCAGCGCCTTGCATGGTTGGCATCAAGACTTCCAGCGCGCCAGAACGGTTTTGTTCCTCGCGCACAATGGCTTCGATCTTTTGCAAAACTTTCAAGCCCAAAGGCAGCCAAGAATAGATACCGGCAGAATGTTGCTTGATCATGCCGGTGCGCAGCATCAGCTTGTGCGACACGATTTCAGCATTGGCTGGGGTTTCTTTTGTAACGGGCAGGAAATAGCGCGACATGCGCATGGCGATCACCTTCTTTTAGATGCTCTGCCATAGTCTGTGCCGCGCGCGGAGGCAATTAGCCAGCGCTGCGGGTGGTGTTTGGTGGAGATCATCAAAGCCCGCCTAAGTGGTTCCATTCAGCGGGATGCGGGCTCCCCTGGGTCAAGTCGGGAAGCGTGGCTTCAAATTGGGCAGCAATATTCATCCTCTCAATCAAAAATCTTTGTGTTGCAGCTAATGGACTCGTACGATCGGCTTCCCCGAATGCGCGCAATGGTCGAAAAACCAATGACTTTTTGGTCTTTGTCCAGCAGTGCATCATTGAAGAAATCAACGTCAAAGCTATTGTTTTGCTCGGTCGTGCCCCAAGATAACTTCCAATAATCCGGGCGAGTTTGGTCATTGAGATTGGTTGAGGAACAAAAATAAACCGGATTACCTTTATCGTCCTGAATCCCGTTGATAACACTTGAGCCCACCCATTTATCGTCTGTTGGGCGCACAATCGCGCGATACTGTTCACGCGCCATCTGAAGAACTTTTTCGGCGTCTGAACCAGCCGGCGCTGGGGTAAAGCTGGGCCCATCAACAGGACATAAAGCCGGGCCGCTGCGCCAATGTGTTTTTGATGCAATGCTAGCGAGCTTGGGTGGCTGACCAACCTCGCTGAGGAAGGCGCTATAATAGGCCATACCCTTAAAGCCAATCGTGCCGCCAAATTTTCCGTCTGAAAAATCATGCTCGACAAAATCGGTTGCTGGGAAGCTTTGGGGGCCCTTTGGTGGCGCAGAGTTAAGCTCGGGCATTTGATCGGCACGGACAACGGCCAGCACTTCGGATTGCTTGATCCCGATAGTGAGTGTCGGGTCCTTTTTGTCTGCGCCAATCAGATAGGGTGCCTTACAAGCCTTTCGGAAAAAGGCAGCCGCGGCCTGTTTTGGCATGGGATGAAGTTGCCTCATCAGCCCACCAAGACTTGCCCAGATAAGCGCCGATGGCGAATAGCTAAAATTGCCAGGTTCGAGCTTCGTTTGACCTGCAACAAACAAGTCCACCAAGTCATACTTCTGGGCAAAACGAATACTACCCGCCTGAACACGCATGCCGGTTAAAACACTTGGCGTCCCTTGGAACTCAACATCTAACGTCCCACCAGGAATGGGCCCTAGCAATCGGCAATAGCCCGTCAATTGCCGCGCGGTCTCCCATTGAACCGTAAGCTGGGCACCAGCAAAGATTTCAGGGTTTGGCCCTGAAAAATTGAGCGCACTCAGACCACAAACTTCCTGTGCAGTCCTAAAAGGATCCATAGAACGCGCATAGTCCGTTTCTGGAAGCGCTGTTTCACTGGCTGGCCCCAACCCGACACTGGAAAAATCAACGCCAGAGCATGAGCTCAAAAGCAGAGCCGTGACGATTACGCCGACCGAAGCAGTTCGTGTCCGTCCTTTGGCTTCATGAAAGCGCGATCGCATCCAAAACCCCTTTTATGCTCAATACCCTAGGCACATCTTAAGGTAATCTCGATCTCTGTCCAGCACATCTATTTGGCTCGTGTTGCCAGCGGCGTTTCCCCAAAATTGATGATCGAGGAGGAGTGCGATTGAGACAGCGGGTTGGTGGACCAGAATGGGTGCCAATGCGCGTCTAAGTGTTTCGATTTCATCGAGCGCTCTCTCCTCGTCGCCAAAGGGGAAGAGGGGCGTGCGTAACGATGCGCAGCTGGTGGTTCACGCGCTTCATCTTTCAACACTGCCCACCCCAAATGAAAAAAGGCCGCGCTTGAACGAGTCAGGCGCGGCGCAAAGGTTCTGGGAGGAAACGCCATCAGGCATTTACGAGGGGGCGACAGGCCCGTCTCGCAAGTGCACAATCGCCCTTCCGCCTCGCAGGTGCAACATGGCGGCTGCCCAATTGCCAAAAAAACATGCCATTGCCCATGTTGCGGCTAAATGTGGGGCAAACCCTGCTCTCGTTTTGGGCTTACAAGCGAAATTGACCGGATTATGCGGGCAATAAAGCCCCCTCACCCCATCAAACGGCCGAGCGGATGCTCCAAAGAGACCCATCCCGACATCAAAAGCAGGGCGAAGGCTGTCCACACGATGGACGTGATGGCCGTCGTCCACACGAGCTTCTGCTTAATATTGGCAATAACGGGGGCACCGGGGTCTGTGCCCGCAACCACTTCCCCGCTTTCTTCCTGGCTGCGCACGCCAATCGGCAGGACACAAAAGAGAATGACCCACCACATGGTGAGGAAAATTGCGATCCCCGTAAACCAATCCATCTAGTGGGCCCCTTTCGGCGTTTCCATAAGTTCGATCAGAACGCCATTAGAATTCTTTGGGTGCACGAAGATAATCAAAGTGCCGTGAGCCCCGATGCGTGGTTCGCCCAAAATTGTGGCCCCCTTGGCCTTCATGGCATCGCGGGCGGCATAAATCTCGGGAACTTCAAAGCATACATGATGCTGGCCACCATTGGGGTTCTTTTCAAGGAACTTATGGATGGGGGAGGCCTCACCCAAGGGCTCAATCAATTCCAGCTGGCTATTGGGAATATCAACAAAAGCCACTTTGACCCCCTGCTCGGGCATATCGCGTATGGGCGTGATATCGGCGTCAGTGACCCCATAAAGCGCCTTATAATTCTCTAAGGCAGCAGCGATAGACGGAACGGCAATGCCGACGTGATTAAGACGACCCAGTTTCATGATGCGCTTCCTGTGCAAGTGGCCTGCTTCCATCATGGCTTTAGGCGGCTACGTCAATCTTAGCCGACAGGTAGGCTTCACTTTTGGATAGACAAGTGGGGCGGAGGTCCGTAGCTTCACGAAACTGTGATTGATGGGCTGCACTTGGAGCGATGCTTATGAAACGAACAACCACTTTAGCCACGATTGCCGCCCTGATGATTTTGGGCGCTGCCGCACCCAAAGCTTCTTCGCCCGTGCAAACGCTGAAAATTCAGGAACTAAGCGCCAGTGTGGCTGCTGATTATTCAAGCTCGCTCAAAGCCTTGTGGGAAGATTTGCATGCCAATCCAGAGCTTTCTTTCCGCGAGACTCGCACCGCAGGCGTGGTCGCGCGCGAGCTTCGCGCCATTGGCGGTATTGAGATCACCGAGAAAGTCGGGGGCACCGGAATTGTAGGCGTGATCCGCAATGGTTCCGGCCCAACCATCATGCTGCGCGCCGATATGGACGGCCTGCCTATCCTTGAACGCAATGGCCTGCCCTATGAATCCAAAGTGCGCCAAGTCGACGCAGACGGGGTTGAGATGCCCGTCATGCATGCCTGTGGCCATGATGTGCATGTCGCCGCTTTGATCGGGGCAGCACGGCAATTAATGGCGCGTAAGAGCCAATGGCGCGGCACGATTGTTCTGGTCTTCCAACCCGCTGAAGAGCGTTTGGGTGGGGCTTTGGCCATGCTACAAGATGGCCTCTATACGCGTTTCCCAAAGCCAGACATCGCGCTTGGGCTCCATATTGCCAGCGGCCTTGAGCGCGGCAAATTTAAGGTGGAAAACCGGGTGGCCAATTCCAGTTCTGACGGCGTCAATATTATCGTGCGTGGGGTCGGCGGCCATGGCGCTTCGCCCCAACAGACCGTTGATCCGGTTGTTGTGGCCTCAAACCTTGTGATGGCGTTGCAGACGTTGGTAAGCCGCAACATCTCGCCCTTAGAGCCTGGCATTGTGACGGTGGGTGTTGTGCATGCCGGCTCAAAGCGCAACATCATCCCAGAAGAAGCGCGCTTGGAACTGACCGTGCGGGCCGATACGCCGGAAGTGCGGGCAAAACTGCTCGACGGGATCAAGCGCATTTCTGATGGGGTCGCGCGCACCTATGGTGTGCCGGAAGACCGCATGCCCATTGTGACCAATCTAGCAGAAAAAGCCCCGCCCAATCTGAATGATCCAGACACTGCCACCAAACTGCGCAACAGTTTGGAAACAGCTTTTGGGGCCGATCGCATGTCCAAGATTCCCCGCTCAGGGATGGGGGCAGAAGATTTCGCTTATTATGGCGCGCCGGAATGGGGCGGGATCAAAAGCGTGTTCTTCAATGTGGGCGGCAGCATCACCGATGACATGAGCCAAGCCCCGCCCCACCACTCGCCTTTGTTTCGGATTGAGCCAGAGGCCTCTGTTAAGTCGAGTGTGGAAGGCTATGTGGTTGCTGCCTTCACGTTCTTGGGGACGCCTTAGACTTTCGAAATCGTGGCCAAAGGGGGTAATGGTTGGAAGACTTGAAGGCTCGCAGAGCGCGGCTTTAACCTTTAATTGATTTTTTCCAGAAGAACACTTATCAATTTTAGGGCTTAGGTAACGCCAACAATTAGGTTCAACTTCGGTTGGCTGCTTGGGGTCGAGATCGCAACCTTTCCAAAGTGTCTACAAAGCCCCGCACGCGCGGGGCTTTGCCTTTTTGGGCGCATACGGACTTCCAAACGCGGGCCTGCCCACCTTAAATCGTCATCACCACCACATCGACAATGGGCCGCTTGTTAAAGATGCGGTCGCAAGCTTTGCGGACAGCGCGCATGACAAAGCCTTCCGCGGTTTCTTCATCCATGCGTTGATCTGGCTTAAGGCGATTAAAGGCTTCTTCTGCGGCATCGGCCACTTGCTCCAATCGGCCCTCGGCGGGGCTTCCATTGCGTTCAGACAGGCCACGCGCGCGGACATCTGGGCCTGCTTTGATGCGGCCCTTGGCGTCAATGGCGATGGAGACCATTACATAGCCATGCTCTCCCAAACGAATCCGGTCGCGAATGGTCTCGCTGTCAGAGGCAATGATCGCATCGCCATCCACCAAAAGCCGGCCATTCGGCACTTCATCAATCACAGCAGCTGGGCCCGGGGCCAAGCGGATCATATCGCCATTTTTGACGGCCAAAGCCTCAGGCACTTGCAGGCTCAACGCAAATTTGGCGTGCTCCATCAAATGGCGCTGTTCACCATGGGTTGGGATGGCAATTTGTGGGCGCACCATCTCATACATGGCGCGCAACTCATCGCGGCACGGGTGGCCTGAGACGTGAATATGGCGGTCTTTGCCTGTGATGATCGTCACGCCGCGCATGGCGAGCTTGTTTTGCAACTCTAGAATCGCGCGCTCATTGCCGGGGATCTCGCGGCTAGAGAACAGGCAGGTATCGCCCCGTCCAAGGGTTACAAAGGGGTGGCTGCCTTCGGCGATACGGGCCAAAGCAGCG
Organism: Aquidulcibacter paucihalophilus; assembly: GCF_002105465.1. GTDB lineage: Bacteria > Pseudomonadota > Alphaproteobacteria > Caulobacterales > Aquidulcibacteraceae > Aquidulcibacter > Aquidulcibacter paucihalophilus. The sequence continues at coordinate 40,209 of NZ_NCSQ01000167.1, read as the reverse complement.
CGCGGCTCACCCTGACTGCCCGTGCAGAGGTAAAGCACTTTGTCGTCTGGCAAATGGCGGGCCATTTCAGGCTCAATAAAGGTGGCGTCTTGCAGCAAGCCAACGGCTTTGGCGGCCCCTGTGATGCGCAACATCGAACGGCCAATCAGCGAAACCGAACGGCCGGCTGCAGTTGCGGCCTCAACCGTCGATAAAATGCGCGCCACGTTTGAGGCAAAGCACGCCACAGCCACCTTGCCCTTTTGTTCCGCAATGGCTTCAAACAAGCCTTGGCGCACGCCAGCTTCCGAACCTGCTTCGCCTTCAGAAAACACATTTGTGCTGTCACAAATCATAGCGAGCACGCCATCATCACCAATCTGGCGAATGCGGCCGCTATCGGTCTGTTCGCCAATCAGGGGATCGATGTCGATTTTCCAATCCCCCGTATGCATGACCGTGCCCAAAGGCGTATGGATGGCAAGCCCGTTGGGCTCTGCAATCGAGTGAGTCAGCGTCACATACTCAATGTCGAACGGGCCGATTTGGAAGCGGTGCTTTAAGGGCACTTCATGAAGCGGGACTTTGCGCTCAATCCCGCGTTCGCGCAGCTTGTCGCGCAAGAGATGCGCGGTAAATGGCGTAGCATAGACAGGTGCCGGGATTCGTGGCCACAACCAGCCCATCGCGCCAATATGATCCTCATGGGCATGGGTGAGGACGATGGCGAGAATATCGTCCTTATTGGTCTCTAAAAACTCAGGATCGGGCAGAATCAAATCCACGCCCGGAATGCCTTCTTCGCCGGCAAAGGTGACACCGACATCAACCACAATCCACTTCTTATCGCCTTCCGGGCCGAAGCCGTAAGCGTTGAGGTTCATGCCGATTTCATTAGAGCCACCAAGGGGGAGAAAGACGAGTTCATCTGTTTTATTTTTTGTTTTTGTCACGTTGGGTTCCGATTGGCGGACCTACCGCCATTGCGTTCAAAGATTTCCAATAGCCCGACCGTGGTCAGGTCTTGATCGTAATGATCAATATGGGTCGATGCGCCTTCAAACAAAGAGGCGACACCCCCGGTTGCGATAACTTTCATGGGGCTATTATATTCAGCCTTAATCCGGCCAATCAGACCGTCAATCAGCTCTATATAGCCCCAAAAAACGCCAGACTGCATCGCGCCGACCGTGTCGGTCCCAATAACTTTGTCTGGCTTGCGAATTTCAATGCGCGGTAAGCGTGCCGCGGCTGTGTGCAGCGCCTGAAGGGAAAGGTTGATCCCCGGCGAAATCACACCACCCTCAAATGCGCCATCTGGGCCTACGATGTCAAATGTAGTCGCCGTGCCGCTGTCAATCACAATGGATGGACCGCCATATTGGATGAACGAGCCAATGGCATTGACGAGGCGGTCTGCCCCCGCTTCCGATGGTTTTGGGATGCGCACATCAATGCCGAGTTCGGCATTTTCCCCCACCACCCAGGGCTCTGCGCCCACATAGCGGCGCGACAAATTGCGCAAGTGAAACAAGGCTTGCGGCACCACTGTTGAGATAACACAATGGTTGAGGTCATTGATGGACAAGCCCGCAAAGCGCATGGCGGCATCCAACCAAACGGCATATTCATCTGCCGTTCGCGACGAATTACTGGCCGCCCGCCACGTCCCGCGCCATTTGGTACCATCATGAACCGCAAATTTCGAATTGGTGTTCCCAACATCAATGGCCAGCAGCATGCATCCCCCTAGGTCTGTCTGTGATACGGGGCCCGGCCCACGTGGGTTACCATTTTCGTGCTCTCTTTAGCCTGTCCGGTGGGGGCTGCGCCAGTGCCACAAGTGCAGGCAAGCTTAGCCAAAAAATACATCGCCCGCTGTGACATCCACAATCGTGCCATCGGCTTGTTCCAATTGCAGCGCGCCACCAGCGGCCAGCCCATGAAAACGGCCCTCCAACGTCTCATGCGGCAAACGCACAATCATCGGCTGGCCGAGCCCAGAGGCGCGTGCCAGCCACGCCTTAGCAATTGGCGCAAAGCCTTGTTGGGACCAAAGGTCGAACCAGTCGTGAAAGCGCGCCTGCAAACCCTCAAACAGGATTTCCGCGCTGACAGGGCTTTGGCCAGTGCGTAAATGATCAGAAACACAGGTAATGGGTTGGTCGATCCCATCGGGGCTGGTGCGCACATTCACCCCAATCCCAATGGCCAAGTGAAAGCCGTGCGGGCCCTGCCAGCTTTCTAACAAAATGCCGCTGGTCTTTCTGCCATCGATCAGAACATCGTTTGGCCACTTTAAGCTAACTTCATGGGGGGGCACAAAGCAGTCAATCGCTTCTGCCACCGCCAAAGCGGCAACGAAGGACAGATTCGCAGCTTCTGCAGGTCCGCAGGTCAAGGTGAACAGGCCTGTTGTGAACAAATTGCCGGGCTCCCCCAGCCAGCTGCGGCCCCGCCTGCCCCTGCCCTTTGTTTGTCCCAGCGCACGCACCCACAAGGGGCCGATCTCACCCCCTTCGCTTAGGCGGCGCGCTTCATCATTGGTGGAATCAATCGTGTCATAAAGTCGGACGTCGCCCCGTCCACCCGCTCGGCCTGGCCTCAATGGAAGCCAGCTCCAGCGATGCTAGCCGCAGAACCGACCAGGCCAATCACCAAGGTCAAGGCCGCCAACACAAAGGTTGCTCCGGTTAGGGTCAGCGTGGTGGAAGCCCCTACAGGCACCATGGCCATACGTGGTTCGTCAAACCAAACCGTCTTGATGATGCGCAAATAATAGAAGGCCGACACCACCGAGGCCAAGATCAGCACGATGGCCAGTGGCAATAAGCCAGACGCACTGGTCGCCAAAATCACTTCCCACTTCCCGAAGAAGCCTGCCAATGGCGGGATGCCCATGACGGAGAAGAGCAGCATCGTTAAGGCAGACGCCAAAAGCGGGTTGGAGCGCGAGAGGCCCGAGAGGGCCGAAATGGTCTCTACCCGTTCGCCCTCTGCATTGCGCAAAGATAGCACCACCCCGAACAAGCCAACCGACGTGATGGCATAGATGGAAACAAAGACCAAAAGGGCTTTAGGTCCAAATTCAGGTCCGCAGGCAATAGCAACCAACACATAGCCCATATTCGCGATCGAAGAATAAGCCAGCAGGCGCTTGATATTGGTCTGCTGGAGCGCAAACAAAGCGCCAATCGCCATAGAAAGGACAGCCATAATGATCACAATGCCCAGCCAATCCTTTTGCAGCGGCCCGAAAGCTTCAAAGCAGACGCGGGCGAACAGCACAGAGGCCGCAACCTTGGGCGCGGAGGCAAAAAAGGCCGTCGATACTGTGGGCGAGCCTTCATAAACATCGGGCGTCCACATATGGAAGGGGGCTGCCGACATCTTAAATGCCAGCCCGCATAGGATGAAGACCAAGCCAAAGACCACGCCGATAGAGCGTTCGTCTGCCACTTGTGCTGCGATCACATCGAAATTGACTGACCCGGTAAAACCATAAACAAGCGAGCAGCCATAGAGCAAAAGGCCCGACGACAAGGCACCCAGAACGAAGTATTTGAGGCCCGCTTCCGAGCTTTTCGCGTCATCGCGCGCATAGGCGGCAAGCACATAAAGCGCCAAAGACTGCATCTCCACACCCACATATAGCGCGATCAAATCATGGGCAGAGACCATGATGAACATGCCCAAGGTGGCTAAGAGGGCCAGCACCGGAAACTCTGGCTTATCGAGCTTTTTCTCGGCCAAAAAGTCGATGGAGAGCAAAAGGGCGCTGCTGGCAGTCAAGGCGATGATCAGCTTGGCATAGGCCGAAAAGCCGTCTGCGGCATAAGAACCGGAGAAGACCACCACTTGTTCTGGCGGCATATGTAAAACCGCCATCGAGCCTGCGGCGAGGAGGGTTGCGACACAGAGCCACGTGACCAAGCGTGCGCCCTTGTCGCCCATAAAAGCCCCGATCAACATGATGATCAAAGCCCCTGCTGCAAGGGTAATCTCTGGCAGGATATAGGGAACCTGCTGGAAGAAGAGCTCTGCTGTCATGGTTTGGTTGATGGCCATTACCGCACCGGTCACTTGAAGTTGGCGTGGAAGGCGTCCACGAGCGCAACGGCAGAAGTCGCCGTCTGGTCAAAGATGATGTTGGGCTGGAAGCCCAGATAAAGGGCTGCCGCGATCAAAGGCACGAAGATCAAGATCTCGCGCGCATTCATATCGGTGATGGTGTTGAGCGCCGGATTGACGATCACCCCAAAAATCACCTTGCGATAGAGCGTCAACATATAGGCTGCCGACAAGATCACACCGCTGGCGGCCACCATGGCTGTCACGGGGTCCACATTGAACGCCCCCTGCATGGTCAGAATTTCGCCAACAAAGCCCGACGTGCCCGGCAAACCGACATTGCCCATAGTGAAAAGGAGGAAGACAGCCGCATAAATCGGCATGCGGTTCACAAGGCCGCCATATTGAGCGATCTCGCGGGTGTGCATGCGGTCATAAATCACGCCGACGCAAAGGAACAACGCGCCCGAAATCACCCCGTGGCTGAGCATTTGGAACATGGCACCTTGGATCCCCTGCTCATTACCCGAGAAGATCCCCATCGTGACAAAGCCCATATGCGCGACCGAAGAATAAGCAATCAGCTTTTTGATGTCGGTCTGACGGAAGGCAACCAGCGAGGTGTAGACAATCGCGATACCCGACAAGGCAAAGATGAAGGGTGCAAAGTCGTTGGAGGCCTCTGGGAACATCGGCAAGGAAAAGCGGAGGAAGCCATAGCCACCCATCTTCAACAGCACCCCTGCCAGAATGACAGAGCCCGCCGTCGGCGCTTCCACGTGCGCATCTGGCAACCACGTGTGGACTGGCCACATGGGCATTTTCACGGCGAAGGAGGCAAAGAAAGCCAGCCACAACCAGGTTTGCGCATCCTTGGCAAACCCAAAGGCTTGCAGGTCAGGGATAGAGGTCGTCTTGGCGGTAATCGCCATCCACGCCACAGCGATCAACAAGAAGAGCGAACCCAAAAGCGTGTAGAGGAAGAATTTATAGGCCGCATAAACGCGGTTCTTACCGCCCCAAATCCCGATGATGAGATACATCGGAATAAGGCCCGCTTCGAAGAAAATATAGAAAAGCACGATGTCGAGCGCGCAAAACACGCCAATCATCAAAGTCTGCAAAATCAAGAAGGCCGCCATATATTCCACGACGCGCTTCTCAATCGAGGTCCAACTGGCCAAGATACAAAGCGGCATCAAGAAGGCCGTCAACAGGATCAAAAGTACCGAAATACCATCAATGCCCAAATGATATTGGATCATGCCATACCAATCAGCCCGTTCGACGAATTGGTAGTCTGGGTTGGTTTCATCAAAGGCCAAGGTCATCCAAAGCGCGAGACCAAAGACAATGAGGGTAGCAACCAAGGCAATCCAGCGGGCCGCATTGGCGCGCGCGGCCTCTGGGCTCTTGATGATTTGCGGCAAGAGCAGGATGAGGACGGCCGCAACAGCGGGCAGCCAGGTGAGGATCGAGAGGATGGGCAGCGTGTCCATGATAGCCTCAGGCACCCCGGAATAGAACAAAAGCGCCAAGCGCGACCGCCGCGATCAGCATCAAAAAGGCATAGTGATAGACATAGCCAGACTGGATTTTCACAGCTTTCTTCGAACCGAAGTTCAAAGCGGCGGCGATGCCATTGGGCCCAAGCCCGTCGATCAGCTTGCCGTCACCGATTTTCCAGAAAAAGTCGCCCAGCGCGCGGGCACCTTTTACAAAGACGAAGTCATAGAGTTCGTCGAAATACCATTTGTTCTCCAAGAAGGCGTGCGCCATGCCCTTGCGGTCGGCGATCTTTTTGCCGAGGCCTTCATTGAACAAATAGAAGTAAAGGGCAGCGGCAAGGCCGATCACCATCACCACCAAAGGCGCATAAAAGACCCAGCCTGGAATGGAATATTTGTCTTTCAAGACCGTGTTGTCTGGCGCGGTATAGATGGAGCTACCCCAGAATTCCTTGGCATGATGGCCGACGAAGGCGTCATAGAAGATCGAGCCGGCAAACACCGCGCCAAAAGCCAGAAGCACCAGCGGGATCAACATCACCAGCGGGCTTTCATGCGGGCCATGCCACGCATGATGGCCATGGTCGTCATCATGGCTGCCAGCCGCGTCGGAGCCACCTTCACCCACATGGGCAACAGCTGGCTGGCCATGGGCATGGGCGGCATCGCTGTGGCTGTGATCATCATGATGGCCATGACCGCCATCGGCTTTCCATTTTGGCGTGCCATGGAAAGTCATGAAGGCCAAGCGCCAAGAATAGAAGCTGGTGAGCGTCGCGGCCAACAAGGCCATCCAAAAGGCCAATTGAGCTGAAGTATTGCCCGTCATGCCAGCGGCATAGGTGGTTTCGATAATGGCATCTTTCGAGAAGAAGCCCGCAAAGCCGAATGGCGTATGCGGGATACCAACGCCCGTAATGGCCAAGGTGCCGATAATCATGATCACAAAGGTGATCTTCATATGCTTGGCCACATCGCCCATTTTGCGCATGTCTTGCTCGTGATGCATGCCATGGATCACGCTGCCTGCGCCCAAGAACAACAAGGCCTTGAAGAAGGCGTGGGTGAACAAATGGAACATGGCTGCCTGATAGGCACCAATGCCTGCAGCAAAGAACATAAAGCCCAATTGCGAACAGGTCGAATAGGCAATCACGCGCTTAATGTCGTTTTGGGCAAGGCCAACGGTTGCCGCAAACAAGGCCGTCACCGCCCCAATGATGGTGATAAAGCCTGCCGTCATCGGTGCAGCTTCATATATGGGCGAGCACAGGCAGACGAGCACGACACCAGCCGTCACCATGGTTGCGGCATGGATCAAGGCCGACACAGGGGTTGGGCCTTCCATCGCGTCGGGCAACCACGTGTGCAGGAAGAATTGCGCCGACTTGCCCATCGCCCCGATAAATAACAAGAAGGCGATGATTTCTATGGCGGGCAATTGATAGCTGCCCCACTTCAGCATCACGCCGACCTTTTCAGGCACGAGGGCAAAGACTTCCTTGAACTCAATCGAGCCAAACACAAAGAAGACCGCCATAATGCCCAAAGCAAAGCCAAAATCGCCGACGCGATTGACCACAAAGGCCTTGATTTGGGCGTCGTTGGCTGAGCGCTTGTGATACCAGAAGCCGATCAAGAGGTATGAGGCAAGGCCCACCCCTTCCCAGCCGAAGAAAAGCTGCATGAAGTCTGCCGCCGTTACCAGCGACAACATGGCAAAGGTAAAAAGCGACAAATAGGCAAAGAAGCGCGGCTTATGCGGGTCTTCGGCCATATAGCCCCAGCTATAAAGGTGCACCAAGGACGACACACCTGTTACCACAATCATCATCACCGCACTGATAGCGTCCAATCGGATGGACCAAGTGCTTTTCAGGTCACCCACGTGGATCCAGGTCGCGATGCGAATGGGTTCCGCCGGCAAATGCAGGCTGTGCTGCCAATGGCCGATGAAGATGGTTCCGGCACAGGCTGCGGCGACAAACAACAAGGCGGTGGCAACAAACATCGCCACTTTCTCGCCTATGAAGCGGTTGAAGAGCCCGCAAATGATGGCCCCCAAAAGGGGTGCGAACACGACGATGGTCGCAAGCGTCTCGGCAAGGCCTGTCGTGGCGTGAGGTTCTGCAGACACGCGTTAGCCCTTCATCAGATTGAGATCTTCAACCGCGATATTGCCGCGGTTTCGGAAATAGACGACCAGAATGGCAAGACCGACAGCGGCTTCAGCAGCCGCCACAGTCAGCACGAACATGGCAAAAATCTGCCCGACCAGATCGCCCAAGAAGGACGAGAAAGCCACCAGATTGATGTTGACTGCCAACAAGATCAGCTCAACCGACATCAGAATAACGATGACATTCTTGCGGTTCACGAAGATGCCGAACACGCCAATGGTGAACAAAGCGGCCGCAACCGCCAGATAATGAGATAGGCCGATCAAAGTACCACTCCTTCGCCCGGCTTCGGGTCAGTCATTTCAACGCCGCCCTCGCGGGTGCGGCCAACTTGGGCGGTGACATTCTGGCGGCGGATGCCGTCACGATGGCGTAGCGTCAGCGCAATCGCCCCCACCATGGCAATAAACAGAATGATACCAGCTGATTGGAACAAGAAGATGTAATCGGTATAGAGGATGCGCCCGATAGCTTCGGCATTGGTGACTGCTGCAGCGGCCGGTGTTGGCGCAGCAATGGCTTCTGCGGATACGGACTTTTCAATCCAAGCCCCACCAACCATGACAAACTGACCAAACAAGATCAGCGCGATTAATCCGCCAAACGGCAGATAGGTGAAAAAGCCTGCCTTCAACTCGGCAAAGTCGATGTCGAGCATCATCACAACGAACAGGAAGAGAACCGCGACTGCGCCCACATAGACAACGATCAAGAGCATGGCGAGGAATTCTGCCCCCAAAAGCACGAACAGGCCCGCGGAAGTGAAGAAGGTCAGGATCAGAAACAAGACGGAGTGCACAGGGTTGCGAGCCACCACGACCATAAAGGCCGAGGCAATCGCAATCGCACTCAAAATGTAAAAGGCGGCGACCGCAATCATCGCTACTCTCTTCCCCTTTGCGCCCTGCCCGGCTTGGAGCAGACACGCGTTTTACAAAAATGCCCCGGTCTGCGACTTAACGATAAGCCGCATCCAACTCTAGATTCTTCGCGATTTCGCGTTCCCACCGGTCGCCATTGGCCAGAAGCTTGTCTTTGTCATAGAACAATTCTTCGCGCGTCTCGGTGGCAAATTCGAAATTCGGACCTTCGACAATCGCATCCACCGGGCAGGCCTCTTGGCAAAAGCCGCAATAGATACATTTGGTCATGTCGATGTCATAGCGTGTGGTACGGCGCGAGCCGTCATCCCGGGGCTCTGCCTCAATCGTGATGGCTTGAGCCGGACAAATGGCTTCACACAATTTGCAGGCGATGCAGCGCTCTTCGCCATTGGCATAGCGGCGCAAGGCATGTTCGCCCCGGAATCGTGGGCTCAACGCACCCTTTTCAAACGGATAGTTGATGGTGAATTTCGGCTCGAAAAATTTCTTCATCGCAAGGCCGAAGGCACCTGCAAAGTCGAGCATCAAAGCGCCTTTGAGAGCTTGGGCAATGCTCATGCCATATCCCCATTTCCATGATGTTTCGATGGCTTATCAATCATCAACAACCCCCGAACGCCTGACATCGCGAGGAAGATGGTCGCAACAAACAGAAAAGAACCAAGTGCGATGAGCCACAAGCTATTCTCAGAAACCGTCCCACCGGCGTAAAGAAGGATGCTAGCGATGCCCAGAACAAAGCTCATGGCGCTAAGTGCCACGGTCACCAGCGAACGACGTTGATCCAAGGTAAGGCCCTTGTCCCAGTTTATGCCCGCCATCATCTACCTCCCGAAGTAAGCGACATGGCCGCCTACCACTGCCACGGCGACCAAGGTCGTGGGCAAAAAGATTTTCCAGCCAATACGCATCAGCTGGTCATAGCGATAACGGGGCACAATCGCCTTCACCATGGCGAACATGAAGAAGACGAGCCAAATCTTGATATAGAGGATCAAGAAGCCGACCCATGGGTTCTCAATCGGGCCCCAAGGTGCGTTCCAGCCCCCTAAGAACAGGATGGAGATCATCGCGCACATCAGCACGATGGCCAGATATTCCCCGATCATGAACAAAAGATAGGGGGTGGAGCTATATTCGACTTGGTAGCCGGCCACGAGTTCAGATTCAGCTTCGGGCAAATCAAACGGCGGGCGATTGGTTTCAGCTAAGGCCGAGACAAAGAAAATGCCCAACATCATGAACATCACTAGGCCGACGATAAAGCCATAGAGCGTGCCGACTACGCCTGCCCCTTCCTGAGGATTGATCAGGGCGCCGATGAAGGAAAAGGCGTGCCAATCCCAAATGCCCGCCTTTTGATGGTCGACAATGTCGGTCAGGTTGAGGCTGCCAACCACCAAAAGCACGGTGATCAACACAAAGCCGATCGAGACTTCGTAAGATACCATTTGTGCCGCAGAACGTAGCGAGCCCAAGAATGGATATTTGGAGTTAGACGCCCAGCCGCCCATGATGATGCCATAAACACCCAAGGACGACATGGCGAGCAGGTACAAAATCCCGACATTCATGTCGGAAATCACCCAGCCTGGCGCGAAGGGCACAACCGCATACGCAACAAAGGCAAGTGTAATGGTGATCAGGGGGGCCAGGATAAAGACTGTTTTGTTCGCGCCAGCTGGAATCACGATTTCCTTGACGACAAACTTCAAAAAGTCAGCAAAGCTTTGCAACAAGCCAAAGGGGCCAACCACATTTGGCCCTTTGCGCATCATCACTGCTGCCCAGACCTTGCGGTCAAACAACAGAATAAAGGCCAAGGTCAACAACAGCATAACCATGATCGCTAAGATCTGGCCTGCTCCACCAATCACGCCCCAAACCGGGCCCCAATCGCGAACGAGATCCTGCATAGGGCCCTACTCCGCTGCTATTGCAGCCTGAGCGGCTGCTTTCTTGGCTGCCGAGCATTCCGCCATGATTTGGCTGGACCGGGCAATTGGATTGGTCAGATAAAAGTCTGCAATCGGACTGGTAAAGGGCGCTGCATCCACATCGCCTGCCACTCCCAATAGCTTCAACTCCAAAGGCGTACTGGCCCCTGGTGCAAAGTCGAGACCGGCAAAGCTGGGGCTGTCGGCCATCAGCTTAGCGCGCAGCGCATCCAAATTATCATAGGGTAAAGTCTTACCTACCAGCGCCGAGACCGCACGGAAGATGGCCCAGTCCTCGCGGGCATCGCCCTTGGGGAATACCGCCCGGCGCGCCTGTTGTACGCGGCCTTCGGTGTTGACATAGGTCGCGCTCTTTTCGGTATAGGCCGCGGCTGGCAGGATCAGATCGGCCTGTTGTGCGCCTGCGTCACCATGGCTGCCAATATAGACCACAAAGGTTCCGGCAGGCGCTTTGACTTCATCCGCCCCCAACAAGATCAGGGTGTCGAGCGCGCCTGGCTCCAACATTTGGGCGGTGGAGAGGCCCTGCTCTGCTGGCAAGAAGCCCAAATCGAGGGCACCGACGCGGCCAGCAGCGGTATGGACGACATTCCAGCCATTCCAGCCGTCGCGCACAATCTTAGCTTTCATGCCGATTTCAGCGGCGAGTTTCAAAATCTGCGCGCCATCAGGACGCGCCAAAGCGCCCAAGCCAAGGACGATCATCGGGCGCTCAGCCTTGGCAAAGCGCTTGAAGAAATCACCCTTGCCCTTGGCCAAATCAGCCAGAGTCTTAGGCCCTGCCCCTACAAGCTCATAGGCATAGGTCAGGTCGGTTGCCTCACCCACAACGCCAATGAGATCGAGCGTGCCGCGCAGCCAAGTCTTGCGAACGCGCGCATTGATGAGCGGGGCTTCCAGACGCAAATTAGAGCCGATGATCAACAAGGCATCGGCATCTTCAATGCCCATAATCGTGGTGTTGAAGAGATATTCGCCGCGTTGCCCCGACAGGCCAATTGCTGCACCATCTTGACGGCAATCTGTATTGGCGACACCCAGGCCGCGCAACAAATCCAGGGCGGATTTCAGGCCCTCAACATCGCTCAAGTCGCCCGCAATCGCGCCAATCCTTGCCGCATCCCCTTTAAGGCGGGCCGCCAAAGCTTCCAAAGCTTGTGGCCAACTGACCGGGGCGAGTTTGCCATTGGATCTGAGATAGGGCTTGTCGAGGCGCTGACGGCGCAAGCCATCGACCGCGTGGCGCGACTTATCCGACAACCATTCCTCATTGATCTCTTCATTGAGGCGCGGCAACACGCGCAATACATCATTGCCACGCGCATCAACGCGAATGTTGGAGCCGACCGCATCCATCACATCCACAGTTTCGGTCTTCTTCAACTCCCACGGGCGGGCATTAAAGGCATAGGGCTTGGAGGTCAGCGCACCGACGGGGCAGAGATCAACCACATTGGCCGACAGCTCGCTCGTCAAAGATTTTTCGAGATAGGTGGTGATTTCCATGTCTTCGCCGCGACCAATGGCCCCCAGCTCTGACACGCCGGCCACTTCAGTCGCAAAACGGACGCAGCGGGTGCATTGGATGCAGCGCGTCATCACCGTTTTGACCAAGGGGCCCATATTTTTTTCTTCAACCGCGCGCTTATTCTCATCATAGCGCGAACCAGCCCGGCCAAAGGCGACAGCTTGGTCTTGCAGGTCGCATTCCCCGCCTTGGTCACAGATTGGGCAATCGAGCGGGTGGTTGATCAACAGGAATTCCATCACGCCTTCGCGTGCGGCCTTTACCTTCGAAGACTTGGTGACAACAACGGGAGGCTCACCATTTGGGCCGGGGCGCTGGTCTTTGACCTGTTGGGCGCAAGACGCCACAGGTTTAGGCGCACCTTTGACTTCGACCAAACACATGCGGCAATTGCCAGCCACACTTAAACGCTCATGATAACAGAACCGTGGAATTTCTGCCCCTGCGGCTTCGCACGCTTGCAACAGCGTGTACTCGCCAGGCACATCTACTTCGGTTCCATCGACGACGATTTTCGTCATCTTCTCGCCCCATCGTTTGAAACAGACTCAGCCAAGCTGACCCGCCGTTCGCCGAGATACGACGCTACGCCCCAAATTGCCACCGCCAAACTCACCCCAAAACCAGCAAAAATCCAGCCAGATACAGCAAGCTCATAAACCAGCGCCAAAACGATCCAGCCAGCGATGCAAAGGGGGGCCAAGATGGCGAGGATCAGACGTAAAATGAGACAGGCTTGGCAGGGCTGCTTCATGGAGCGGATTGTCCTCCACCTTGGTTTGAGAAGGTGATGACTATGTAAATCAATTTGGAACGGTGGCGAAGCCCATATCGGCAGGGACGCTGATTTATATTGCCAAATGGCATCCTTTACTTTAAATCCTGCCAAACGGAGACCCTATGTTAGCTTTAGAACGCATTGACACATCTGGCCCCGCCTTTCGGGCAGAACCCATCACCCAAGATGAGGGTGCGGCCATGTTTCGGGCCGCCCTTAATCTATTTGGCAAATGGGATGTGACGGATGAGCAGGCCGCCATTCTCTTGGACATGCCAGTTCGTAGCTATCGCCGCTGGAAGGCAGAGGGGCCGGGGCGCTTGTCGCGCGATGGGCGGGCGCGGCTGTCAAACCTATTGGGCATCCACAAAGCGCTTCGGATTATCTTTAGCGAACCCGGCCGCGGCTATAGGTGGGTCAAAACGGCAAACACAGCCTTTGACGGGACCAGTGCGCTCGACATCATGTTGGGCGGAGAGCTGACCGACTTGATGCGGGTGCGCCGCTATCTCGATGCCGAGCGCGCAGGCTGGTGAGTGGGTTGCCTGCCCTCCCTCTCGCCAAGGTCAGTTGGAAAAGCGCGGTTCGGATCATCCGAAGTAGCTTCCCTCCGATTGATTTGTTTGAGGATATTGCTGACCCAGAAGACTGGGCTTTGCTGATCTCAGCCGAGCAAAAGACCAATCCACGCCTGATGGCTTCGATTGGCAATCTCGATCTGGTGCCGCCTGCGCGCCGCGTTGGTGGCACGGGGGCGAGCTATCTTATGGCCCCCTTCACCCATATCAGCCCAGATCGACCCAGCCGCTTTAGCGACGGCAGCTATGGCGTGCTTTATGTCGCCGCCCATTTCGAAACGGCGCTATTTGAAACGATCCACCACCATGGTCGCTTCTTGGCGCGCACGGGGGAGGCCCCCGGTTGGACGTCGCAGTTTCGCGAGATCGTCTTGTCGGTCGACGCCGATTTGCATGATTTGCGTTTAGGGGAACCCGAGCATGCCTCCGCGCTTGATCCCAATTCTTATGTCGGATCGCAGACTTTGGCAGCGACACTTCGGGCAGCAGGGTCTGATGGGATTGTCTATCCCAGTGTGCGCCACGCAGCGGGAACATGCGCTGGTCTCTTCTATCCAGATTGCGCCTCTAATCCGGTCCAAGGCCGCCATCTCGCCTATCATTGGGATGGTCGGCGCGTCGATCTGGTTCGCGATTTGGGTAGTGGCGAAATGTTTCGCGTCGTGGAGACAACCTAGTCTCGCACGAAAGACCCTAATGCCGAATGACGTAAATTGGCATATCTTCAAACGTCATCTCAGGAACCTTTGCTGCCAACAAAGCCCAAACCGCGGCGGAAGTTTCATAGGTACATTCTTCCGCCGAAGCCCCATCACAGACTGGCACCCGAAGCGCCAGCTCTTGATCTGGTACCTCACTCCGTGTGGCTTTGATCAACATCATACCATAGTAGGCGGCGGCTGCTTGGTGTCGACCTAAGCGAAGTTCAGACGCTGTTTTGCGCCCCTCCATGTTATCTGGGAGGTCTGATTTTGGGATTGCATAGCCATAGACGCGGCCTAGCGCGTTTGAGCCCAGATATTTTATTGAAACTCGGCCATTTAAGTCGCCCTCACCCGGTGACGACGCCAAAAACTGGATGCCATCCATGGTACGCGACAAACGAATTGTTTGAGGTGGTGGAAACAGAGAGTCAAGCGGCTGAAGCTCCAACGTCACTTCAGTCACATCCTTACCAAACGGCCAATCACGGGTCGATGAATATGGCCCGACTAAGAGTGTGCAGGCCGCCGTGAGCGCGAAAGCACACAGTGCCAAGGCCAGCTTTGCCCATCGCCAGTCCCGACTGATCCGCTCCAAAGCCATCCTGAAACCCTCACCTAAAGTCAGGATTTGGGCACGCACTTAGCTATTCGTCAAACGACGAAAATGACGTTGGAGCTATGTGATTTTGGCGGCGACCCAAAAATTGTCGCTCACCTCCGACCGTTATGCTTTTGACGTGTTTGAATGCAACCATTCGACAAGATGAATGAAGACAAATGCCTGCCTCGAGTACAAATGAGCTATAAAGTCATAGGTCTCGTCAGGTCCGGCTCGAATACGCCATCCGTTAATTTGTAAAAATGTATATGTTACCGCAAATGCTGTCCGCTTATTCCCATCCAAAAAGGCATGGTTCTGGGCGAAACTCTCCCAAAGCGCTGCAGCTTGTTCAATGGTGGACCCATAATAGCCCGACCTAGGTCTTGAAAGCGCAGAATCAATAAGGCCCAAATCCCGCACCCCATGGGTGCCACCATATCTCTCGATTTGGTCAGCATGTATCAAAAGCACTTCATCTAAGGTCAGATACTCTGTCAATCAGCGAGTTTCTTATAGAGTGGGGCAAAAGTCTCGTGGCTAGATTGATATGCTTCCATAACTGAGGCACGCACTTGGCTTCGGCGCCGCTTTTCCAAAAGATCCGTTAGCGCTTCGTCAATGAGGGATTGCAACAACCTTCCTTCTTTACGAGCTAACTCGCGCACTATTGCTAGCTTCTCGACCTCAACTTGGGTTGCAAATTTTTCGAGGATCGGCTGCGTCATTGCCATTTACCTTTGAGTTCAACCACAGAATTTGCTTTATCATGATGCATCATGAACAGTCAAGAAATCAGAAAAAGCTTCAATTTCAAAGCCCAGAAAGCCGCAATATCTTCGGCTTCCGAATAAAGTTAGTCTGCAAACAGGTCAGGAGCATTTATACCGCCAGCCAAATTGGCAATCACGTCAAGCACCTGCCAAAGCATGCCACAGCCTCATGGCTTGCTAAAGCATGCTTGGATCGGTCCTAATGCTAACATAAGGAAGCGAACCTGCCCACTTGGCAGTGGGTAGAAACGCTCTTGACAACACGCGGTAAACTTCGCTGGCTTCATTCCGCTGCGATAGCGGCCCCTAAGACGTGGGGCTTGCCCAGACGATAGCGGTCGATACGTTCCTCGATTTCACCGCGGAAGCGCCAGATCAGGCCTTGCACCGGCCACGCAGCCGCATCGCCCAAAGCGCAAATTGTGTGGCCTTCGACTTGGCCAGCCACTTCCAGCAATAGGTCGATTTCGCGGTGTTCGGCTTGTCCAACCGCCATACGTTCCAGCACGCGCCACATCCAGCCAGTGCCCTCGCGGCACGGTGTGCATTGGCCACAGCTTTCATGCTTGTAGAAATAGGCCAGACGGGCAATCGCTTTGATGAGGTCTGTCGACTTATCCATCACGATCACGCCCGCGGTACCAAGGCCCGACTTCAAGGCTGACAGACTGTCGAAGTCCATCAAGGCATCTTCGGCCATTTCCTGGGTGATCATGCGCACCGATGACCCGCCGGGGATGACGGCCTTCAAATTCGACCACCCCCCACGCACGCCGCCGCAATGTTCTTCCAACAGATATTTGAGCGGGATCGACATGGCATCTTCAACATTGCAGGGCTTGTTGACATGGCCCGACACGCAGAAGACTTTCGTGCCTGTATTATTCGGGCGGCCAAAGCCGGCAAACCACTGGGCACCCCGGCGCAAAATGGTTGGCACCACCGCAATTGATTCCACATTATTGACCGTGGTTGGGCAACCATAGAGACCCGCATTGGCAGGAAATGGCGGCTTGAGGCGCGGCTGGCCCTTCTTGCCTTCAAGGCTTTCGAGCAGAGCGGTTTCTTCCCCGCAAATATAGGCCCCTGCCCCGTGATGGACATAAAGGTCAAAGTCCCAACCGTGGATGTTGTTCTTGCCGATCAGCTTGGCTTCATATGCTTCCTTGATCGCGGCTTCCAAACGCTCGCGCTCCAGCACATATTCGCCGCGAATATAGATGTAAGCGGTATGAGCCTGCATGGCGAATGAGGCAATCAAGCAGCCTTCGATCAGCAAATGAGGATCATGGCGCATCATGTCACGGTCTTTGCAGGTTCCAGGCTCAGACTCATCGGCATTGACGACCAGATAATGCGGCCGATCCTTCACCTCTTTGGGCATAAAGGACCATTTGAGGCCCGTCGGGAAACCCGCCCCTCCCCGGCCCCGCAGACCCGAGTCTTTGACTTGCTGAATGATCCAATCGCGCCCTGCGTCAATCATATCCTTGGTGGCATTCCACGCGCCACGCTGCTTAGCCCCTTCCAAGCGCCAATCATGGCGGCCATAGAGGTTCAGGAAGATACGGTCTTTATCGGCAATCATAGAACACTCGATCAGCTAAGCGGGATAGTTCGTGTGTAAGCTTCTATAGGGCTTCATCCAGCCTGCCAACGACATTTGCAGGTAGAAGCGCATTCGCACTGCAGGAAGGAAGCTACTGCCTAGTCATCCTAAACCGGCCCGCCTAGCCTGCGAATTTGATTAGCCAGATCAAGCCAATGCCGCCATCATGAGTTTCAAACTTGGAGAAGTGTGATGCGCAAGAATTGGGTTCTTATGGGAGCGTTAGCCGTCCTCGCCGCACCTGTCGCCACACCGGCTGCGGCCCAAATCATCAAGCCGAATGAGCGCGCCCAAGCCATCAAGCAGCATCCCCAAATCGTTGCCCAATTTGGCGGTGCCATCACCGGCCCGCTTGCAACCTATGTCTCCGGTGTCGGGGCAAAGGTAGCCACCACCGCCGGGCTCAAGGACCAATGCACCTTTACCGTGATCAATTCAGACGTCGTCAACGCCTTTGCGGTGCCTGGCTGCTACATCTATATCACCCGCGGCCTGATGGCGATTATGAATTCCGAAGACGAGCTGGCCAGCGTGTTGGGTCATGAAGTCGGCCATATTGTCGGCAAGCATTCACTGAAGCGCACCCAAGCCTCCACACTGTCAACCTTAGGGGCCATCGCCCTTGGGATTGCCACCAAATCCGACGAAATCATGCAGACGGCCGGGCAATTGGCGCAAGTCTATACGCTCAGCTACTCACGCAAGCAGGAAAATGAGTCCGACGATTATGGCGTGCGCTATCTGCAAGCCAATGGCTATAATCTCTTTGCCGCGTCCGACATGTTGGCGGCTTTAGCCGCGCAGGAAGCACTCAACGCCAAGGTGAATAGCCGCCAGCCGCGCGATGTGCCGACTTGGGCGCGCAGTCACCCCATCACGACAGAGCGTGTTGCGCGCACCGCCAATGCCGCCCGTGCCGCCAAGGCCAGCCGCGATGTGCCGCCAGAACTCGTGCGTCCCTATTTAACGGCGTTAGCGGGCCTGCGCGTAGGCGATGATCCCGAACAAGGCTTTGTCGATGGGCGGCGCTTTTCCCATCCCAGCATGAAGATTACCTTTGAAGTGCCGCAAGGATTTTCCCTCAACAACACGACAGAAGCTGTTGAAATTGAAGGACCAAATGGCCGCAAAGGCCGGTTCGGCGGTGGCAGCACCTTATCCGGCGGTCTGGATACCTATGCCATCGCCAAAGCGCGTGAGACCTTAGGCCAGACACCAGCGACTTTGGGACTAGCAACGCCTGGCACAACCAATGGCATGCCAACAATTACTTTGTTGGCGCGCACGCAAACCCGCTCTGGGCCCGTCGATGTCGGCGTGATTGCCTATAACTTAAATGGGCGGGCCTTTCACTTTGTGATGATGGGCCCGGCCGATGGCCTGTCGCCCACCTTCCCCATCACCCAAACCTTCCGCGAATTATCGGCCACTGAGATTGCGGCTTTGCGCCCACGTGAGCTTGAAATTGTGACCGTCCGGGCTGGCGACACGGTGGCAAGCCTGTCTGCCCGCATGGCCTATCCCGACTTCAAGACCGAGCGCTTCTTGATGATCAATGGCATGAGTGCCGAGCGCCCACTTAAGCCGGGTGAGCTTTTAAAGATCGTCCGATTTAGCCCTGCTGGTCGCTAATGCGTGAAACGTGGCAAAAGCACTCCACGCTGTGAGGCTGCCACATAGGCCATAGAGCAAGCGTGCGGCCACATCGCGCGTATAGAACAGACCACACCAAAGCCATACCCCAGTGACAACAATCATCACGGCCAGCATGATCCAGGCGGTGGTGCGGGGTAGGCGCATAGAAATCTGCCAAGGCCGCTCAATGCCTTTGAAAATCGCAAGGCCAAGCAGGCTAACGGCTGCAACTGCCATGAAATTGAGCGCCCAACGATCAACGACAAGCAAATCATCAACGGATTGGGCTATCCATGACAAAAACATGGAGGCCCAAAAGGCAGCGTCACTGGTGACAGGAATCCCAACGCGGTTTGGATCATCCTGCGGGCGAAGAAAGGGCGGACTGGAACCCGTATTCATGGGAAATCCAGCCCCTGACCTTCGCCTAAGCCTTCTCGGGCAAGTTTGGTAGTTTGATCTTTTTGGCGAGGCTGCCGTCAAACAAGGTCTCGTCCTTCAAGACATTGGGGCCGCCATCGGGTGCACTGGTTAGGCGACCAATGGCAGAACCTGGCGTGACGTCTTTGCCAGCGGCCAAATCGTCGATAATCGCGCTCAAGCTCTCCGCCGTCAGATCTTCATGGTAATAATCGTGGATGGCAACGATGGGCGCATTGGCGCAGGCCCCCATGCACTCCATTTCTTCCCACGAGAACAAGCCATCCGGCGTGACATGGTGGTGATGGCCAATGCGTTTCTTGCAGACGTCAATCAAGTCGCCAGAGCCGCGCAGCATGCAGGGCGTGGTGCCGCACACTTGCAAATGATGTTTGCCGACCGGGGCCAAGTGGAACATCGTATAGAAAGTCGCAACTTCATAGACGCGGATATAGGCCATGCCGAGGTCGAGCGCGATCTTGCGCAACGCAGGCTCGCTCACCCAGCCTTCTTGCTTTTGCGCCAGCCATAACAGCGGGATCACCGCCGATTGCTTGCGGGCTTCTGGATATTTACCCAGCCAAAACGCAACTTTCACGGCACTCTCTGCCGACCAATCAAACGATTTGGGCTGAACTTCGGGGGGTGCGAGGCGACGTGTGGCCATGATTAACTGCCTTGATGAGATTTGTCGGAGTTTGTGTATTTGTGGGCGGAGATGTCAGCGTCTTCCAATTCGGCAAATAGCAGGCGGAGCGGACCAACGTAGAAAAGCGACAGCACACCAGCAGCTACGAACAAGCATGTAAACCCGACGACCCAAGACCAGATCGAACCATTGAGTTCTTGCGCTACGGCCAGGCCAGTAAAGGCTATTCCCATCCCAAGCGAGGGTAACAGACCTTTAAGATACAATGCCCGTCGCAAAGCAGCGTCACTGCCCTGAAAATGTCCCTGCAGTCGCCTAAACTCTTTGCCGACTCCCAGCAAAACAATGGGGAGGTAGACTATCAGCATCATCACAGGATACAGGATATGGCTGAGGGCACCGTCACTCATTTCACAAAGTCCACGCGCGCGATTTTCCCGTCGCGCACGGAATGAGTAGCCAAGACATCTAACGACTTTGGCTGAACTTCAATCGGTGCTGGGCGACGTGTGGCCATGGGTAGAGGACTCTCTCTATCGTCTAGAATTATAGGCATGAAGTCGTTGAAGACGGCCTACTTCATATTGCGCACGGTCATGGTCATTCCATAATGCCCCTAATGGACTCCAGTACTTCAAGGCTAACCACGAGGTCGAGCTAAGACCAAGTGCGATATAAGTGGCATAGTCTGGCAAATCAAAGCCAAGTAAGGCCAGCAATAGCCTCCCAACCAAAGGCCAAAGCAATGCAATCATCTCGGTCAGACGTGCCAACCGAAGCCTTACTAAGCCACCAGGCATCTGTTCCACGATCTTTGGATTTGGCCTGATCAAGCTCACCCAAATCCAAGCACAGCTTGCTAAGATCATCAGCGCCAGCAAAGCAAGGATCAAGTGCCCCTTCATTTCACAAAGTCCACGCGCGCGATTTTGCCATCTTTAATGGTATAAATCGCCAGCACTTCAAAGGGCTCGCCCTCAGGGCTGCGACGGACGCGCTCGTGATCGACGACGACATTGCCACAGGCGAGACGGTTCACAAGCTCTGCATGGTTTTGTGGATATTGCGCAAACACCCCTTGATAGCGGGCGCGATAATCGCCGATGCCGTGCAAGTTTTCTGCGCCATTAAGGTCTGCAATCACCACATCATCGGCAAAGCAAGCGACATGGGCATCGAGATCTTGCTTATTATAGGCTTCAAGCTGTTTGGACACGACCGCGAGCGCGGCTGCTTCATCGCCTTGTTGGGTGATCGATTCACAGCGCGCAATCAAGCCATCGCGCACGGTATAAATCATCATCACATCGGCGGCGGGGGCTTTAGAGCCTTCGCCCGGCTCGGAATGTTCGCGCTTGATGGTAACATTGGCCAAGTCCATCCGGCCCAATAATTCGGTGCGGTTCATCGGATAATCGACCAAATGGCGCGCATACATTTTGCGCGCTCCGTCCTTGCTGGTCAGCCAGGGGGCGCCACCAAATGGCGAGACGGTGTAATCATCCGCCAAGGTCGCCAACACGCCTTCAAGGTCATTGGCGGAATAGGCAGCATAGTTTGCGTCGATGATCGAGCTCATTGCGGTACTTCCTTCGTTTTGCCGCCAGCCGAAACAGCAATCTTGCTAACAAATGGTAGGACTTTCGTCCAAGCCAAGACACCACAAATCGTCAAGATCATAGCGCCTAAATCGGCATTAAATGAGCCGCCATACCTCGGCTCAAAGGCCCATTGGGTTCCCAAAACTGGCACATAGATCAGCGCAAGTTTGTGCAGTGGAAACAAGAGTGCACCGATAGCCACTAACGCCAAACCTGACAGCAACGCATAAACAAATACAGCCACCCTCGCCTTCGGCAAAGCAGTCAGGTCGTCAAACGTCGCAAGCCATTTTGATGTAGTTGGCTCAACTTGCGGCATGGCTAGCGATCCACCTCACCAAACACGATGTCGAGCGAGCCAAGGATGGCTGACACGTCGGCCAGCATGTGGCCTTTGTTCAGGTGGCTCATCGCAGCCAAATGGGCAAAGCCTGGGGCGCGGATTTTGGCCCGGTATGGCCGGTTGGTGCCGTCGGCCACCAGATAGACACCAAACTCACCCTTGGGGGCTTCAACAGCAGCATAGACTTCGCCTGCTGGCAAATGGAAGCCTTCGGTATAGAGCTTGAAGTGATGGATCAGCGCTTCCATCGAGCCCTTCATATCGGCGCGGCGCGGCGGGGTCACTTTCGAGTTTTCTGCGAGAACCGGCCCCTTGGGCATCATCTCAATACATTGCTTGATGATGCTGGCACTCTCGCGCATTTCATCCATCCGGCACAGGTAGCGATCATAACAATCGCCATTCTTGCCAACGGGCACTTTGAACTTCAGCTCGGAATAGACTTCATAGGGCTGACTGCGACGGAGATCCCAAGCAATGCCCGAACCGCGCACCATCACGCCCGAAAAGCCCCAATCGAGAATGGTCTTTTGGTCAACCACGCCAATATCGACATTGCGCTGCTTGAAGATGCGGTTATCAGTCAACAAGGTTTCGATATCGTCGCATAACTTCAAAAACGGGTCGCACCACTCGTAAATGTCGCGCACCAAAGCGTCTGGCAGGTCTTGATGGACGCCACCCGGGCGGAAATAGGCTGCGTGCATCCGCGAACCTGAAGCCCGCTCATAAAAGCCCATCAATTTCTCACGCTCTTCAAAGCCCCACAGTGGCGGGGTCAGCGCGCCTACGTCCATCGCTTGGGTTGTGACATTCAAGATATGCGACAGGATGCGGCCAATTTCGGAGAAGATCACGCGGATGAATTGCGCCCGACGGGGTACTTCAATCCCGGCCAAACGCTCAATCGCCAAGCACCACGCATGTTCTTGGTTCATCGGGGCCACATAGTCCAACCGGTCAAAATAGGGCATGGCCTGCAGATAGGTCTTATACTCGATCAGCTTTTCGGTCCCGCGATGGAGAAGACCAATATGGGGGTCGACGCGCTCAACAATCTCGCCATCCAGCTCCAGCACCAGACGCAACACGCCGTGGGCGGCGGGGTGCTGTGGCCCGAAATTGATGTTGAAATTGCGCATGGCGGTCTCGCCCGGCAAAAGATCGGCAGAAGAATTGGTTTCTAGGGTTTGTGTGCCGTCTGCCATGGGTCAAAATCCTACCAAGTCACGCGCGATTTAACGCGCCCGATTCATCGTGTCCTTGTGGGCCAAGATGACCGCAGGATCAATAGTTTTGCCTGCGGTTTTCATGCGCATGCGTTCAAGAATTCGCCGCAGAAACCAAACCCAAATGTTTCACAAAAGGGTCAAAGTCGCGATCGCTGAAAAGGAGGGGAATGTCGTCTATGATGCATCGCGTTGCGATCAGCGTATCGATAGATTTGCGTGGCGTAATGCCGATCCCTCGCAACTGGCGGTAATGTTGTGCGGCATGGATGGCGCAATCGGGGCCTGCAATCGAAATAGTCCTGTAAGCACCCAATTCTTGAAGGACCATTTGTGCCTGTTGTTCGTTCCGCACCCCTGAAGAAGCTCCATCAAAACCAGATCGCCGATCAGAATCTCAACATCCGTGTCCAAGAACAAATCGAGTAAGGCGGTCTCTTTGCTATCCACCGCCCGGAAATAGTCAATGAGAACACTTGTATCAACGATGATCATGGGGAACCGAGCGGATCGCGCCGCATCGCGTCAAGATCCCCAATCCATTCCACCTTACCGCGCAAAGCACGCAACCGGCGACCCTGTCTGCGTCGGTCCAACAACTCCCGCAACGCGGTTTCAACGGTTTCCCTCTTGGTCGAAAACCCGCCTTCCGCCATGGCAGCGGCCATCAAATCATCATCAATTTCTATGTTCGTGCGCATTATGTGTATCCCTGACAAGAAATATACACATTACCCGCAAGAATAAAAGGAAAAAGATAGGCTAAGAACTACTCGGATCATCGCGCGGCACGCGCAAACGATAGGCATCAAGCGTGAGCGGTGTGAGTGGCTTATACATCACATGGCTCTGATGGATTTTGCCAGTCGGGGCGGTACCTTGGCGCTGGCGGGTTTCTAAAAAGCCATGACGGGTCCAAAACGCCATGCCGCGCGGATTGCCTTCCAAAACACCCAGGCGCAGCACATCCATGCCACGGCTGGCCAACCAATCTTGCAAGCCTTGATAGAGAAGGTGCGCGAAACCTGTACCCTGCAAGGAGGTCGCGATTTGAAACAGGCCGATATGGCCAACACCCGTGTCGATCATGTCTTCGGTAACATCGAGGATGGCGGCGATTTTGGCGGGATCTTGATGGCGGCGCGCGATCAGCTTGTGGGTATGGGTCCAATTGAAAGATGCGGGCGGTAGGTCGGTCATGAAATCCTCAGCCCACTCGGTCTCATCGGGCACTTCCCCCGTCAGAAACACATCATATTCCGGATTGTCGCGACAGAAGGCTGCCAAATCGGACCGGTCGGCATCGGTTGCGACCCAAATATCGGCATCGGCAAGGGAGAAGATGGGTTGGCAATGCATACGAGGGTCAATAGCGGCTTTTGCCAAGAGCGTCACCGGGATGGGACACACCCTGCGGCGGCAACCTATTCGGACTTTGCAGCTTTCGGTGGCTCTTCCAAATTGGCTAGCGCATCGCGAATGTAAGGTAAGTTACGCAAAATCATGCCAACCGCAACAGCGCCACCGACTACAACCAAAAAGGTCAATAAATTGAAATCAAAGTCACCCATCATGGGTTCATTTTCATCCAAAAAGAAAATGGCAAACAAGATAAACGCAAAGATGGTTGCTTCAATCGAAGCTTCAAGAAAGCAATAAAAAAGAAATTTACCGCGCCCCAAGACTGCAGCTCTTTTGCGCTTACGTTGGAGCGTGAAGAGCAGTTTTACGATGAACATGATCCCAAAATACAAGGGAAGAGATTGCAAGAAAGAGTGCCACATCAAAAACTCTCGCGCGCCAAGTTCAAGCTTGAGCGTCACAAAATTTCAACCTGAGGTCAAACTGTTTTTACGAGTGGGGCGGTTTACTAATGGTCGTTTCACTTGGAATGATGGGGTGGACGCCCCCTGACGGCATCTATGTGCCAGTATGTGGATTGTTGGAGTCACATACGAAGGAGGCGTCCGTGGAAGAGGTTAGCATAATTGGGTTAGATTTGGCCAAGCGTATTTTTCAGGCGCATGGTGGGGATAAGTCTGGCAAGTGTTTATTCTCAAGGAAGCTGTCGCGTGCTCAGCTTTTGGGTTTCTTCAAGAGCCAGAAGCCTTGCATTGTTGCGATGGAGGCGTGTTCGTCGGCGCATTATTGGGGTCGTGAGATAGCGGCATTGGGTCATGAAGTACGATTGATCCCGGCCCATTATGTGAAGCCCTATGTGAAGCGTGGGAAGAATGATGCGGCGGATGCTGAAGCCATCTGTGAAGCGGCAAGCCGTCCGACGATGCGGTTTGTTGAGATCAGGAGCGCGGAGCAGCATAGTCAAGCCATGGTCTTTCGCAGCCGAGATTTGTTGGTGCGTCAACGCACCCAAGCGATCAATGCGGTGCGCGGGCATTGTGCAGAGTTTGGGCTTTCAGCGCCGACAGGTCACAAGGGCTATGAGGCTTTGAAGGGGCTGATTGGTGAGGCCACAGATTTGCCAGAAGTCGCCGGAGAGGTGCTTGAGCTTCTGATGGCGAGTATTGAACAGCTTGAGGAGCAGATTGGCGCACTTGAGAAGAAGATGACACAGCTGGCCAAGCGCGATCCTGTGAACAAGGCCTTGATGAGCATTCCAGGAATAGGTCCGATCACAGCGCTGGCGGTTAAAGCCTTGGGGCCTGATGCGCGGGGATTTGCTTCGGGTCGTGATTATGCGGCTTGGATGGGTTTGGTTCCACGACAGCATTCGTCAGGGGGGAAGGAACGACTTGGCAAGATTACCAAGAAAGGCAATCGTACCTTGAGGCGGCTGTTTGTGATTTGTGCGGGCACGGTGATCACATCGATAGCTCGTTCGCGCACGGTGCCGGATCTGTGGCTGGCAAAGCTATTAGCGCGCAGACCGCGCATGGTAGCGGTGACAGCGTTAGCGAATAAAATAGCGCGTATCGTCTGGGCTCTGCAGGTCAAAGGCGGCGTGTATCAATCTCCAATGACGACATGATCTACAAGCACTGAAGATCAGTCGTCAGACAGAGGCGGTCAGGGCAAGTGCAACAGGGAGTATGGCGCAACAGTTTAGGAAACACGATCAGGATACTCAGAGCAAAGGTAGGTGCATCAAAGCACGCTGGAACGATATGAACCTGATCGCGCACACCATCGTGGCTCGCAGTCGTTGAAAGGCTGCACCAGAAGCCGGACACACGACCGCACTTAACTGATCCAGCCAAACAAACTGAAAAAGCACTTGCAAAAACCAGGGCGTCCACACACACCTTTGCTGCAGGCTATGCTTACGCAAAGGCCGTGTTCGAGCTTGCGCAATAAAAATTATCGGGCGGCTCTCATGGGAGCAAAGCGAGGCATAGAGCCGTTCCAAGTGTTGTTTTGGTTGCAGATTGAACTCCCCCCCTCCTCCGAACGCAACTCATGGAGAGCGCATAAGCGATCCAAGGTCCCGGCTTTTTGCTATCGCTTCGGCGGAGATGACAAGTTGGCCGCCCCTACTCGGCGGCCTTTTCATCCCCAGGCAGCATCCCCTCCCAAGGGCTCAAGAAATCGAAATTGCGATATTCTTGCACGAGCTTGACGGGTTCATAAATCACCCGCTTTTGGGCTTCGTCATAGCGGACTTCGGTATAGCCCGTCAGCGGGAAGTCCTTGCGCAGCGGATGGCCATGGAAGCCATAATCGGTCAAGATGCGACGCAAATCTGGGTGGCCAGAGAAGAGGATGCCATACATATCAAAGGCTTCCCGCTCAAACCAATCGGCTGCTGGCCAAAGCGCACAGGCCGACGCCACCGGCGTATCTTCGTCCGTTGTGACTTTCACCCGGATACGGGCATTTTTGCTCATCGACAGGAGATGATAGACCACCTCAAACCGCTCCGCGCGTTCTGGATAGTCTGCGCCGCACACATCGACGAAGGAAGAAAAGCTTTCAATATCGCGCAAATGTTGCAGGACAACCAGAATATCGTCGCGACGAACCACCAAGGTCAATTCGCCCGTCGCTTGGGTCGCAGACAGGATGGATGCACCCAGAGCCGAAGTCAGGCGCTCTTGCAGATCAGCCAAAGCGCTCATCGTTCGATCGTTCCTTCGCGACGGATTTTCTTCTGCAATTGCAAAATGCCATACATCAAAGCTTCGGCAGTTGGTGGGCAACCGGGCACATAGATGTCTACTGGCACGATGCGGTCACAGCCGCGCACCACCGCATAGCTATAGTGGTAGTAACCGCCACCATTGGCGCACGATCCCATGGAGATCACATAGCGCGGATTTGGCATCTGGTCATAGACCTTGCGCAAAGCGGGGGCCATTTTGTTGGTCAAAGTGCCCGCCACAATCATGACATCAGACTGGCGCGGGCTGGCGCGTGGGGCAAAGCCAAAGCGCTCCATATCATAGCGTGGCATGGCAGCTTGCATCATCTCAACCGCGCAGCAAGCCAGACCAAAGGTCATCCACATGAGCGAGCCCGTGCGCGCCCATGTGATCAGATCATCTGCCGCTGCAACCACAAACCCTTTATCGGCCAGTTCATCAGACAGTCCCGAGAAATAGGGATCGTTGGGAATGACCGGGCCAATCTTGTCGAGCGTAGCGGGAGCCGATCCCGCACGAGGGGGAAGCTTTAGTTCCATTCCAAAGCACCTTTCTTCCACTCATAAATAAATCCGACCAGCAAGATGCCAAGAAAGCTCATCATCGACCAATAGCCGAAGGGCCCGATTTCATCGAGCGCCAACACCCATGGGAACAGGAAGGCAATCTCCAAGTCGAACAGAATGAACAGGATGGAAACCAGATAGAATTTCACGTCAAACTTCATGCGCGCGTCGTCAAACGCATTAAATCCACACTCATAGGTCGACACTTTTTCTGGATCAGGGCTCGACGGGGCTAACACCCAAGAGGCTAACATGAAGGCGCAACCAAGGCCTGCCGCAATCACCAGAAAAATGATGATGGGGAGAAAGTCGAGCAGAAATGCATTCGAGACCAAGGTCTGTTGAACGCCTGCCCCGGCTTGGGTGACTGCTGACACTGCACTATCGGCCATGTGTGCCCTCTTGAAACGACTCTGTAAGTTGCCCGCAGCGCTTGCAAGCTACGGCACTCGAATCTGATTTTACTAGGCTGGAGTGGGCTTTGGTGCAATGCGCCAAGGCGGTAAAGTCCTGCGAAAATTCTTTAAAGATCAGCCCAAGCTGGCAAAACAGGCTGCCACCACATCGGGGTGGGTCAACATGCCGTTGCGGGTGGTCGGCACATCAATCCAGCGCCAACCGGCCTCTTTACCTGGCCCCCACATGGCCGGCGACGAGGGCGCAAATGTCTGTAAGGTGGTGTGAATATAGGTGCGGGGACGGTCCTCCCACCCCCCTTGCGCAAAGCTTACAGGTTCTGTCCATTGCCCGGCGGGGTGCCACGTCAATTTACGTTTGAGAAGCGCGACATTGGCCGCATCCTCCTCTGGCACCAGCATCTTGATCGGATAATGATCAAAGAAAATCATCTTATAGCCGTCGATGAAATGGGTTTGGCGATCTAGCCACCATTTGGGCCAAGCCCCGTCAGCTTCGGGCATCACCCAAGCCGGTCGCGCGCGCGTTGGGATGAAGGCATCATAGAAGACGATATGGGCAATGCGGTCGCCCAGTCGATCGGCCACGCCAGTGATGGTCAACCCGCCAAAAGAATGGCCAATCAAGATCACCTCCTCGGCGTCCTCGGCCTCAATCACCGCGCACATATCTTGCACATGGGTGGACAGATTGGTGGTGGGGCTGATCAGATGGGCCCGCTCCCCGCAGCCGGTCGCAGTTGGGGTCAAAACACGGTGCCCCTCAGCCTGCAAGCGTTCGGCCACCTGCCGCCAAACCCAACCGCCATGCCAGGTGCCATGCACCAGCACATAGGTCTTTCTCTTGCGGGTTTGGATCGCCACAGATGCAGCGCTTGCAAGGGCTGGCGCGGCCAAAATGGCAGCAGGCGCAGCAAGGTGACTTAAGGCCCCTCTGCGGGTGACGCTGTTTTTTGCCTGCCCTTTCATTGCGCTTCTCCCTTGCAAAACCTCGCCCAAAACGTTTAGAGACACCCCCGATGCCGGTTTAGCTCAGCAGGTAGAGCGCCCGATTTGTAATCGGACGGTCGCGGGTTCGATTCCTGCAATCGGCACCATTCTCCCCATTCATAACGTCCTGACAAGCCTTGTGGCGGGACTGCCTTTGGGCTGGTTCTCTCTTGCTTAAAGCCCTCACTGGGAAGTGATCGCTTGTGACTGACAGATCCGCCTCATACCCCTGTTCGGCTTTGGCTCAACGCTCTACCTCCCCCTTATCGGGCTGTCTGCACGCGCATCGCCCACCCCCTTTAGTCTGTGGAGAAGAGACCATGATGATCCGCACCAGCCTTGCCCTGATCCCGCTGATAACCCTTGTCGCTTGCGGCCAAGCCCCCCAGTCGGCCAAAACGGAGACCGCACCCGAAGCAGCACCCAACAAGGAGGCGGCTGCCCCCGCTACCCCGGCGCCGGCCGCTGCCCCTGCCGCCCCTGCCCCCGCTGCAGCCGCCGCCGGTCCCTCCCCGGAAGATGCGAAAATCCTAGCCAGCCTTCCAGCGCCCTATAGCGAAGGCGATCTTGCCAATGGCCGTCGGCAATTTGCCAAGTGTCGTTCGTGCCATGTGATTGAGAAAGGGGGCGATAACCGCGTCGGTCCTGCTTTGCATGGCATGTTTGGCCGGACGGCCGGGACTGTGCCTGGCTTCAATTATTCCCCAGCCCTCAAAGGGGCAGGCTTTACGTGGGATGCTGAGAAATTAGACCAATGGCTCGCCGATCCCAAGGGCTTCCTGCCCGGCAACCGAATGAGCTTTGTGGGCCTAAAGCAAGAAAAAGATCGCCGCGATGTGATCGCCTATATCAAGGTTGAAAGTGCGAAATAGGGACAAAAACCACCCCCTTATCTCACCGAACCGATGACGTGAACGCCTTTGCCAACGGCTCTGCTGTGGCAAAGGCAAGGCGTGCGTCGCTTCGCGCGAGATGAGGTATCCTCGTGCACCTCTATCGCACGCGCTTGGACGATTTAAAGCCAGACCCCAACGTTTTGTCGCGGAAGACTTTGGCATTTTGAACCAGGCCCAGACCGAACATCAACGAGAGCATGACGCTACCGCCATAGCTTAAAAAAGGCAGAGGTTCGCCCACCACCGGCATCAGGCCCATAATCATGCCCGCATTAATGCCGACATAGATGAACAATAGCATCGTGACGCCAGCGGCCAAAAACTTGCCGAAACGATGGCGACAGCCGATCGAAATATAAATGCCAAAAGCCATGGCGGCGAGGTAGAGGGCCAGCACAAACAAGCCACCAACCATGCCAAACTCTTCCAACAGCATAGCAAACACAAAGTCGGTATGGCGCTCGGGCAAAAAATCGAGCTGGCTTTGGGTGCCCTGCATATAGCCGACACCAAACAAACCGCCCGAACCAATCGCAATCTTAGACTGGGTGATATGATAGCCGGTTCCCAAAGGATCGCGCGATGGATCAAGGAAAGTCAGGATACGGTTCTTTTGAAACTCTGCCATAAAGAAAAAGAAGGCGGCCAAGGCAAAAGTGGCAACACTTCCAGCCGCCGCCACCACATACCACCAAGACAGGCCAGCCAATATCACCATGATCGACCCAACCCCTGCCACCATAATGGCGGTGCCCAAATCAGGTTGCAGCGTGATTAAAGCTGCAGGTGCTGCGAGCATCAGCAACGGAATGGCATGGGCCCGAAGGGTCCACATGCGGTCAGATTCAGCGTCTTGATAATAGCGGGCCAAAGCCAAGATCAAGGCGATCTTCATGAATTCGGATGGTTGCAACCGGATGGGGCCCACTTCCAGCCAACGCTGGGCACCCAACGCGACTTTTCCGAACAATTCCACCGCAATCAATAGGATGAAAACGCCAATATAGGCGGGATACGCCAAGTGGTACCAAATACGGACGTCCACAGTTGCCACCACCAGCATGAGGCACGTGACGATACAAAAGCGGATGATATGGTCTCCTGCCCAAGGCTCCCAACTCGCACCCGCCGCGCCAAACAACAAAATGGTGCCGACCACGCTGATCATGGCCATGACAAAGACCAAGCCCCACTCGATTCGACGCAGCTTTCCAAAGAAGCTGTCGCGACCGCTTTCCATATCCGGCAAGAAGGTCATGCTTTGCCATCCCCCGGTGGGGTGCCATCGGCGGGTGGGGCTAAATCCGCCGTCTTTGCCCGGGTCGTGAAGGCGGGCTTGGAAGAAGGGTCTTTCAGCAAGGTGGCCCGCATGATCTCACGCGCACGCGGAGCGGCCGCAGCACCACCACCCCCGCCATGATCGACAACAAGGGCGCAACAATATTTCGGGGCTTCGGCGGGCGCGTAGCAGACAAACAAAGCATGATCTCGCTGTCTCCACGGGAGCGAGGCGTTTGAGCGCACACCCGTTCGGCGTTCGGCCATGGTAATACGCCGGACTTGGGCGGTGCCAGTCTTACCGGCCATGCGCACGCCTTCAATACCCAAATCCCCCCGACCAGTGCCGCCAGCTTCATTGGACACGGCAATCATGCCTTCGTGGACCAGATGCATATGCTGATAATTGAAAGGCAATTGCTTGAAGGGGGTAAATGGGGCGGCCCCAGGCCCCTCGCGAATAAGACGCGGTACAACCGCTTTGCCCTCAGAGGCGATGCGTGCCGTCATCACGGCCAATTGCAGCGGGGTTGCGGCAATCAGGCCCTGACCGATCGCCACATTGAGCGAGTCATAAACCTGCCACGGCTTACCGCGATTTTTTACTTTCCAAGCATTGTCAGGCACGTGCGACGCGGCAATCCCGGGAATGCCCAGATCAAACCTTTGGCCAAAGCCAAACTCGCGGGCGACTTGTGCCATTTTGTCCCCACCAATGCGCCGGCCCATTTCGTAGAAATAGACGTCGCACGAGACTTTGATGGCGGTATGGAGGTTGACACTGCCATGTCCGCGCCGGGCGTGACAATGGAAGCGATGATTGCCCAACATGTAAAAACCCGGGCAATTGACGGTCTCTTCGGGATCGGTAATCCCCGCCTCAAGGGCAGCCAAAGCTGTCACCATCTTATAGGTCGAGCCTGGGGGATAAATGCCGCGCACCGCCTTATGATACAAGGGGCGCATCTCGGCATTATTATATTCGTTGAAATCGGTCCGGCTAATGCCGTCCACGAATTTATTGGGGTCAAAGCTAGGAGCCGATACCAGCGCCAAAAGCTCGCCAGTATGGATATCCATCACCACAGCCGAACCTGCCTCGACTGGCCTCTTGTCCTTGGCTTGAAACTGATCATAGGCGACTTGCTGGATCTCGGCGTCAATGGTGAGGACGATTGGCGTGCCGCTTTTGGGATTGAGGCGCGGGTCGACCACTTCGCGAATGACCCGACCATGGGCATTGACCTCTAGTTTAGTGGCACCATGAACACCTTTGAGGCCTTTTTCTTGGGACTTCTCAATACCTTCTTTTCCCACCCGAATACCGGGATGACGGGCCTGGGGGTCAGCGGCAACATCCTTGTCATTGGCCTTGGCCACATAGCCCAGCACATGAGCCATACTTTCAGCAAGTGGGTAATTGCGGGCTTCGCCCATTTCGCACCGCACGCCCGGAAAGGAGGCCGCATAGACGCTAACCCTTGAATATTCCTCCCACGACAAATTCTCAGCCACCATCGAGGGCATGAAGCGGGGGGAAATCTTGGCCTCATTTAAAGATCCTTCTGCTTTCTCTGGGGGTAAGCGCAAGATCGAAGCCAGGGCCTTGATGGTGGTGGGTAGATCGTCGACATCCTCGCGCATGACAGAAACGCGGAAATCGCGCCGGTTCACGGCCAGCGGTACGCCAAATCGGTCATAGACTGGCCCACGGGAAGCTGGATTGACCAGAAGGTTGAATTGGTTCTCAGCTGCTTCGAGACGGAATTCCTCATTCTCGAAAATCTGAAGCTGCGCCATGCGCAGGCCGAGGACGGCAAAATACAAGCCCCCGAGCGAGGACAAGATCATGGCCCGACGGCTAAAAAGATCTGGCCCACCATTCTGGCTCATGCTTCATCCTCAGACAGATCAAACCACGGTGCCAGCCATGGATAGGTTACAACCGCGCTGATAATTGGCACCAAAATCGCCAGCACATTAAACCCTTTCCCACTTGAAATCGACAAGATGAACGCCGCCAACAAGAAAAAAAAGCCGGTAATCGCGGCCGACCCCAAAGGCGTAGAGGCCATGGCCACACTCAAGCGCGCCGTCAGAATGGTCAATCCATGGGCGAGAAGTGCAACCACTGCCCACGCCCCCAAGGGTCCGCCGGTCAAAAGGTCAAGCCATAGCCCAAGAACAAACAATAAAACGCCAATCAAGGCGTTTGGTCCTTGATTCGCCCAGCCGCACGCCGCCCAGACCAAACTAGCCGGCCAGATACTGCCAAATGGTCCGAGATTGAGCGAGACAAGATTAAGCAAGCTTGTCCCGGCCACAATGGCGAGACCGGAAAAGAGGCGTGACCTGGTCGAAGGACGGCCAGGCAAGAGCGTGCTCACTGTTTGGGTGCCCCGCTGGGTGGGGTCGCAGATGTAGGTGCGGCCGCAGGTGCGGCAGGGGTGGTGGGCACACTTGCCCCAGCGCTGGATGCTGTCGCCGATCCTGCTACCGGAACCGACCGGCTTTCGGCTGCCAAACGGGCGGCTTCGGCCTTGCGCGCTTGCTCTCGGGCTTCATCACGTTCCTTGGCAAGGCGCGCGGCGGCTGCACGTGCTGCCTCGACTTCACTGCTACGCGACGCCTGAGCCGCGCGGATGGCTTCCGGCGTTGCGGCCGTAGGCACACCGGCCGCATCGGGTGCAAGAGGCAGAACACCCCCTTGCACCGGCGTTGTTGTCGCAGCCTCTGTCGGCGGGGCGGCCAAAGTTGGCGGTGTCACAGGGTCGAGCGGCGGCGGGAAATTGGAGGGCGGGACGAGGCGAACAAAATCAATCGGGGAAGCGCTGGATGCTAGGCGCACCCGCCACTGCTTGTCGGGAGCAATGCCTGCTTGTCCAACAGCGATACCGCGTGGGTAAATCCCGTCATCGCCAGAAGTCATGACCCGCTCGCCATCGCGCATCAATGTAGGCGTGTTCAAATGGGCCAGCTTGGGGGCAGATGTCTTGTCCCCCATCGCAATCGCGCGAGCCCGGGTAATCTCGCCCATGACAGGAACGCGGCTATCGCCGTCGGCTAAGAACAAAACACGCGAGGTGTCGTTGCCCACAGCAATGACCCGGCCCACCAAACCATTTTGATTGAGCACGATCCAATTCACTTTGACGCCGGACTTGGCACCCAAATTAACGATGCCAGACTTTGCAAATGGCCCGCTGCTCTCGCTGATCAGGCGACCGGTCAAGCCTTGCGGTAATTGTTCGGCCTTAACGCCATGCAGCTTCTCATAGGCGTCCAAACGCTCCGCCATGGCTTTAGCTTGGTCTCGCCATTGCAGAAGCGCGCGATTTTCTTCTTGAAGCTGTTTGTTGAGGGTGGCCCCACCAAAAAAGGCACCGACGGAGGTAACGATATTTTCGCCCCACCGAACCGGCGTCATCAAAACCCCGCCAATGGCCCCGGACACATCAGACGCAATACCAGCAACCGCACCACCACGTTGATCGGTGACAACAATCGTGGCCCCGACAGAGATCAGCGCCGTCAGCGCAGCGACCCCAATGAGTGGCCCTGCCCCCCCTGCTCGCCGATTGCCTCTGCGCGCCATATGCCTGCTCCTTCACCTCATAGACCCGAGCCAGTCGGGGCGCTTATCCGGCTTAGACTTTGGACAAGACGCCTTTCCACTGCTCGAAATTATCGACGCATTTGCCGGTACCCAACACCACGCACGATAAGGCATCATCGGCTACTGAAACCGGCAGGCCTGTGCGCTCGCGCAGCACCACATCCAGATTGCGCAACAGCGCGCCGCCGCCCGTCAGCATAATGCCTTTTTCGACAATGTCAGCTGCCAGTTCGGGGGGCGTGGTTTCCAACGCGACGCGAACTGCTTCAATGATCTCATCAACGGGGTCAGACAAAGCTTCTGCAATCAATTGTTCCGAGATTTGGATCTCGCGCGGCACGCCATTGAGAAGATCCCGCCCTTTGACGGATAAAGACAAGCCATAGCCGTCTGCAGGCGGCAAAGCCGTGCCAATTTCTTTTTTGATGCGCTCTGCCGTGGTCTCACCAATCAGCATATTCTCGGTCCGGCGCAGGAAATTGATGATGCTCTCATCCATTTTGTCGCCACCCACACGCACGGAGCGTGCATAGACAATCCCTTCCAGCGACAAAACCGCAACTTCTGTGGTGCCACCGCCAATATCGACAACCATCGAACCAGAGGGCTGATCAATGGCAAGGCCAGCCCCAATGGCTGCCGCCATCGGCTCTTCAATCAGATACGCATCTGACGCACCGGCATTCAGCGCTGCATCTTGGATCGCGCGACGCTCAACCGGTGTTGCCCCTGATGGCACACAAATGATGATCCGCGGACGGCCCCGCAAAAAGCCCTTGTTGGAGTTCACACGCCGGATGAAGTGCTTGATCATTTCTTCGGCGACTTCAAAGTCTGCGATCACGCCGTCACGCATTGGGCGAACCGCCTGAATTTCACCCGGCGTACGCCCCAACATCAGTTTGGCCTGATGGCCAACAGCCTGCACTTCTTTGCGTCCACCACGCTGGCGATAGGCCACCACCGAAGGTTCATTCAGAACAACCCCATGCCCTTTGACATAAACAAGGGTGTTGGCCGTACCAAGGTCGATTGCCATGTCGCTGGAAAACCAGTTGAAGAGGCGTCCGAACATTTTTTTCTCGCGATTCTAAGTCTGTTCTATGCGATGATTCGCACGTGTTGACTCTGGGTCGTGCCGCTTCATGGCGACCAAATCAAGGCCGCAAACCCCCAAAGTCCTGCGATTTTTAACAATTCTTGGCAGTTCCCCGCAGTTAATGGCCGTGCGTGAGAGAAAGCCTGAATGATCCATCGACTGGCGCTGAAGAGAAGACCGAGACCCCGCTTGGTCCCGGTCCAATCGGGCTCTCGCGACAGGCGAATTTTCGGGTCGACGACCTAGCCAATCGCACGCATGGAAACGCCCGGCGGGATGGGTGTATCGGCTGGAACAAAGAAATCTGGCATCAGATCCTTGCTGGGATCGACCCGATAATGGTCAAACGATGTCACGCCGGATTCCGCCAACACGACATCGTCAATGAAGAAATTGCCGGTGCAAGTTTTCGCGTCGCGCGTGAGGATCACATGGGCGGCGTCGGCCATAATATCGACGGTGCGGCAGTGGCGCAGCCCTTCGTCGCCTGCGAGGGCAAATTGGATGGCGGCGGTCGCAATGCCTGTGCGTGGCCACAGGCAGTTAAAGCCAATGCCATCCCCTTTAAACTCCTCCGCCATGCCCAGAGCGCACATACTCATGGTGTATTTCGCCATCGTATAGGCAACATGATTGCCAAACCAATTTGGGCTCATGTCCAAAGGCGGCGAGAGATTGAGGACATGGGGGTTAGCCGCCTTCTTCAAAAACGGAATACATGCCCGGCTTACCAGATACGTCCCCCGTCCATTGACTTGATGCATCAGGTCATAGCGCTTCATTTCGGTCTGGAGCGTGCCGGTGAGCTGGATGGCACTGGCATTATTGATACAAATATCAATGCCGCCAAAGCGCGCCACGGCTTGGTCTACCGCGGCCTGGACGGATGCTTCCTCGCGCACATCGACCACCAGCGGCAGGGCTTGGCCACCTGCGGCTTCAATCTCGGCGGCTGCCGAGTGAATAGTGCCGGGCAGATGCTTGTGGGGTTCTGATGTCTTGGCCGCAATCACCACATTGGCCCCGTCACGGGCGGCGCGTAAGCCGATTGCCAGACCAATACCGCGCGATGCCCCGGTGATAAAAAGGGTCTTATCTTTCAAACTGCTCATAGTGGCCACTCCCATGAAATTCTTCTGCCACCAGACTTAGCGTCTTGTGGGGGCAGAGCAAGGAGAAAGGCTGAGATGGGCCAGAAAGGACTATTTGATGGTGTCGCGCACGCAGCCGGAGGATTCTTGGAAGCTGTGGCGGGCCAAACAGAACAAATGCTCATAGGGATAGCGGCTGGCTGCCAAGCATTGTCTCACATTCAACTGGACGCGGTTCATGCACATTTTACCAGCGGGCTTTGCGATCAATTTGGTCGAAGTCACGTCATCGCCCAAGATATGATAGGCTGCAGCCACCAAAAAGCGCTTGTCCAAGGGTAGTTCGGCGCGTGTGTTGCGCATGTCTGAGGCAGCCAAAGGGCTGATATCGGCGGGACTTGTCGAAGCCGTCCGGTGCGCGGCCAGTACCAGTTGAGGGTCCATTTCGCGCTGGGCCCAGGCTTCCTTTTGAACGCTATAAGCCGCATCACCCAAAACTTGGGTGGCCTTATCCATCTTGGCCAAGCTATCGGCCATGACGCCGCTGGCAATGGTGGCTGCCTCATTGGAGGACGCCACCAGACCCAAAAATGCTTCTGGATCGTTCTTCAATCGATCGAGCACCGCATCGCGACCCAAAAGATTGACTGCTGTCTGCAAGCTTGACGCGAAGGGGGCATGGGCAGAGGCGGAAAGTACCGCGTAAGATGCCGCCCCTTCTGAAATGCCCGATGACGACAAGCGCGCCGTTGACATCAAAGCGCCCTGCACCGCCTCAGGGGTTAAGGTGCGCAAAGTCGTCAAGCGATCGGCTTCGCCCACCAAGGCATTAAAGCGGGCCGCGGTGGCGGCCATATCAAAGGCAGGAACTTCCACAGGAACCGGTGGGGGTGCAGCGATGGCTTCAGGCGGCGGCGTCGTTTGTGGCGGCGCGGCTTCTCCTGCAGGCACGGGAATTGGTGCGGTGGAACTGGGTTCAGACATTACCGCTTGAGGCGTCGTAGCATCCACAGGCGGCTCAAAACCAGAGGCCTGAACGGCCCATACAGGCACACAAACAGAAATCGCCAGCGCTGAAACACCAATTATCCGCTTCACTTCACGCACCTCAAGTCTCACCCAAGCCTGAAACTAACAGTCAAACCTTCATCCAAATCAAATCTGACACCTCAATTTGAACTTTGTTTCACAACACCCGTCCGGCATTCCATTAACCATAGCCTAGGTCAAGACTTTATTGAATGTCTGCTTGAGAAATACGGGCGGCTTGGGCTTTGGCTCGTCGCGTCGCTGTCTAAGGGGCATAGGTGTCAGCAGGTCTTATCCCGCCAGACGTCGCCACGCTCCAAGTTTCAAAGCCGCGGCGATAATCACACCAAAGGTCGCCATGGCAGCGGCCGCGCCGATATAGACGCCTTTGAGGCCGAGATCGAGGCCAAAGGCCAAAAGCCACCCACCCCCGACTGCTAGCACCACCCGCGCCAATATCCCAATCACAGGCCACTTCATGGCCCCTGCCCCTTGGCTGGCGAAATACAGTGACAGACCTAGGCCTTGGAACGCAAAGAAGGGTCCCACAATCTGGATATAGCTGCGGGCGGCTTCGAAGGTTGCTTGGTCTTGTGTGAAGGCGTGGATCCAAACAGTTGGAAACAGAGCCAAAACCAGCCCGACGATACCGGTAAGGCCCGCAGCAAAACTACTGCCGATCCAGCCAATATGCTCAGCCCGCTCCACATTGCCCGAACCAATGCTGAGGCCGACGAGCGACGTCATGGCCGCGCCAATCCCAAAGACGAGCGGGATCAGGAGAAACTCAATGCGTGATCCAATGCCATAGCCCGCAAGCGCTGCCTCCCCAAAGGTCGCGACCATGGCCGTCAGGCTTAAAATGATGAAAATGGTGAAAATGGGCGACAGGGAAGCGGGCATTGCGACTTTGAAAATGTCGCGAAACAGCGCTTTGGAGAATGAGAGATAGGTGCGGTCCAAACGGATGACGCGGCCGTCACGCGCCAGTACCACCAGCATAATGGCGCTGACGACAAAACCACTGATCACGGCTGAAAAAGCTGCGCCAACGATGCCTAATTGAGGCGAACCAAATAGGCCCAACACCAAAACTGCCGTCAGTGGCACTTGCAGAAACGCGCTGGCGACCATCAAAACAGCCGGCAATTTCATGTCGCCCATGCCACGAAACACCGCACCAACCACACTCACCAGCCAGAGAAAGAGCCCACCCCAGAAAATCACGCTGCAATAGGCGATTGCCTGTTCCAAAATCTGTCCGCGCCCCCCCAGAAAGGCGATCAGCGGGCGACCAAAGAGCAAGAAGAGCAGGAGAAACAACCCGGCTCCTGCAGCTGCCACGGCCAAAGCATGCCAAATCAGTTGTTGCGCCCGTTCGCGGTCACCGGCCCCCAAGGCGCGCGCAATGGCCGACGTGACCGCCCCACCCGCCGCCCCGCCCGACATGGTTTGAATGAGCATCAACAGCGGGAATGCCAAGGCGATACTCGCCAAGGCACTGGTCCCCAATTGGCCAATAATCCAAACCTCCGCCAAACTCACCGACGACTGAATAGCAAAGGCAAGCGCATTCGGCGTCGCCATGCGCACCAACAAGGGCGCCGCCGGCGACGTCAGCATGTGGTGTGTCCGCTCATCCATATGCACGCGTCTTTCGGTTTGGCTGGGGTCAGGCGCAGGTCAGGCGGGAATTGGACGGGCGACGCGGGCGATTGTCAAGCTTGGACCGCCCTCAGCCTCGCCCTGCTCACCTTGAAACCGGCCGACCAGGGTCTCTGCGCGTTCAAACGCGAACCCTACCTTTGCAGCGGGCCAGGCTCGAACAAAAGCTGCATAGATCGGGGGCATTCGTCTACCTGGACCCCTTGTGGTGAAAACCTGTTTCACCACCATGCGTCATCGAGCTTTGGCGCGACATCTTTGTCATCATGTGTCCGTTTTCTGCGAAGACCGATCGCGTCGCGACACAGCACAGCTGCACACTTGACGAACCACAGCTCGCAGAAACAAGTTCGCAGGCAGTTTGGTGGGCCAGAGGGATCCTCTAACCGCTTCCAAAGTATCCATTCGGCGAGGGCCACGGCGTGGCTTAGGGCGTTG
>NZ_NCSQ01000161.1 GCF_002105465.1 Aquidulcibacter paucihalophilus | reverse complement strand
CTGCTTCGTTCAGACGCCGTCCTTGCTCATAGAATCTGGCATCGTGTCACTGTCTTTGCCCCCGCGCTCATCGCCCGCATTGAAGCGATGGTTCAGAAGGGGAGCCGGGTTCGCCTTCTCGGTCGCATCCGCCCAGGATCCTACGACGATGACAAAGGCCGCACCCGCTACGTCGTCGAGTTCGTGCTCGGCCCCTTCGCAGAACTCGAGATCCTCGCCCGCGCGAAACCAAAGGCCGAGTCCGCCGATGCCGAACTGCCGATGGAGGTCGCCGCTTAGGCGGCCTCCCACCACAGGCCAGCAGCCACCATTCATACCAAGGGCGGAGCTTCACAGCTTCGCCCTTTTGCTTGTCTGCGCGCGGGATTTGAGCTTGTGTCCCGTGCCGCTTTGCGTGCCTGTCCACAGCTCAAATCCGCAGACCTGTCACTGCCCCAATGCTATCGAACGTAACATGAACATACTCCAAGTATGGTTCATCGCAAAAAGCAGGGTTTGATCTTTCCCGAAGAGGCGTTCGACAAGCTGCGCCCCTATCGTGAAGAGCTGCTTGCCATGTCCCAGACCTACCGTGCCGGTGGTCCTGAGTACATGGCTTTGAGCCGGGCGGTGATCGCTTTGGATGAGGCAGCTGCAACTGTCATGAGCAAACAGGGCTTTTTCCTCTCGCCCTGGCACAAGACGTAATCCCAAAACACATGACTTACGAAACACTATGAAACAGGAACGGGGGCAAGATAAAAGAGGGTAAGTCGTGAGGCTCGTATCTTCATGATATTATTCGTGTTTTAGGTGTTTTGTGTTGCGCCTCATGACTTGCCATGACTTACTGCTGAAACGCCGCTGATGACTTACATTTGGCGGCGTTCTGGAGGGGCTGGCGATGGGTCGGATGGCAGGACAGAGCAACGGTGAACAGCCAGCTAGACTGGACGCCCTGCCCTTGCGCCAGATGATTGAGCGCCGCTTGCGGGATGATCCAGAGGATGTTTCGCCACGTCTGCCCAATCGCTTGAAGCCTGCATCAGGGATGGGTGTGAAGGCCTCGATTGCGCGGCGACTGGCGACTGGAAAGATGTTTGGCGGGGGTGCTCGGGGTGGCTCTGTTGGGGCTTCAACTGGCCGCTCCGGCGATGGGCCTGCGCTCTATGTGGGTGCCCGGCAGCGGGTCATTGTGAAGGCCTTTTTGGGCCGTCACGGTGGCGCTGGCGGAGCCAAAAATGCGGGTCAGGCCGTGTCGAGACATCTACGTTATCTGGCCCGTGAAGGCATGGGCACTGATGGAACCGAAACAGGTTTTTACGGACCAGAGGGCGGGCTGGAGCGCGATCATGTGCATGAGGCGTGCGCGTCCTGGGATGGCGACAGGCATCATTTTCGCCTGATCATCAGCCCGGAACATGGCGACAAAATTGATGATATGGACGCTTATATCCGGGATGTGATGGAGCGCGTGGCTAGTGATTTGCGCGAGCCGGAGATGTCTTGGATCGCGATCAACCACCATGATACAGACCAGCCCCATGCCCATGTGCTGATCCGTGGCAGGCGCGCCAATGGTCGCGATCTAGTGATCCCGCGCAAAGTCATCAGCTATGGCATTCGCGGCCATGCCGAAGATCGTGCGCATGAATTGCTCGGCGATCAGAGCCGCTCGGAAGCAGAACGCGGTCTGTATGCGCGCGCCACTGCCGACCGCTGGACCGACATTGATATGAAGCTGGAGAAGCTGGCAGCGGCTAATGACGGCACTGTCCCACGCGCAGAGATTGATCGGCATGACACCTTTGGCGCGGTCACGCGTGCTCGCATTGCTCACCTCACCCGCCTCAATCTGGTGGAAGCGGACACGCAGGATGGGGTACAGTTTGTCGATAGCTGGAAGGGCAGACTGGACCGGCTACAAGCGGCTCAGGACCAAATCCGGTCACACTGGGCAGCCAAACAATTGGAGGCGTTGACGGGGCTCTCTGGCACCAAAGTTGAGCGAGAGGCCCCAAGGCGCGAGGCACCGGTCGAGGCTGCTTTCGACACGCCTTCATCCCCTCAGAAGCCATCCCGAGTTATCGCGTTTGACCCAACCATCGAGCGGCTGACGCCACTTGATGTCGAACTGATGCGGCGCGGCCAGTTGAGTGCGAACGCTGCCACTTCGACGCACATGGGGGCAGAAGTCGAGGCGGTCCTCAAGGCGCGCGCCGATCACATTGTGAGATCCGGCCAGGCGATCGCCCAAGGCCAGGGGCTAGGATATGAGCCAAAAGCCTGGGCCAAACTGCGCGAAGCGGAGTTGAAGTACGTGATGGCCCGCGACCTCGGGATCACGGCGCCCGGTCACATCAGCTATGGCAGGGCCGAAGGCTTCGTTGAAGGGCATGTCACGACCAGTCTGGGCAAACACGCGATCATCAATCGCGGGGTGGGCTATGCGGCCATGGCCGTACAAGCAGGACAGGAGCTGGCCATTGGACAGACTATCGGGCGGGCGATGGGTGTCGAGCGTTAGTCAAGTAACCGGTTGCTCATCCGGTTCTTCGAAACTGGCGCAAGTTTGCCCTTATCGACGGTCGAGGCTTGCCTTGCATGTGTGCTGTTTTGATAGCAGCCTGTCTGCTGATAATCCACTCGGGCAAAGGTGGTAAGCCAATCTCCAAAAACCGACCAGCTGCCTTAGCCCATGGATGGCCGTCAATTTCGAGCTGCCGCAAATCAGATGACTTCGAAACCTGATCAATCGATATGATTTGATCAGCAGTCTTGCTCTTCAAAGCATCAAAATGCTTCTGATCAACTAATTCCAGAAATTCAGCCAGTTCTTCCTTTAGCTCGTAACTTCCTATGCCGGGGTCCACTGGCGCATCTTCCAGATAAATCAGCGGCGCGACTGATTCCTGGATGTTATCCCACCAAATCGAAGGAAGTTTGGCCCAGCAACTTCGAGATGAAGCGGGGTGGTTATGCAATTCGGCAACCGTTAAATCGACCCGTTCACCGTACTCGGTTATTGTCCAAACGTGATAATGGTCCTTCCAGAAACCGCCCCACGTGCATAGGCTTCCATCTTCGGATGCCTCCAGAAGACATATATCACCGATGAAATTCTTCGACTTTATCCCGTAGATATCGAGCAACCGCTTAACAGCAATTGACGATTGCAAGCATCTCATTGACACCGTGCCACCATAGAATTCGAAGAGTGCGTCGGCCACCAGACTGCTAATCAAGCGCCGCAAGAACGGGCTAGTCAGTGATAGTCGCTTAGACTTTTTCCTCTGAGCATCAAGAAATTGTGGCTTCAACATGTTTAACTTCGATTCGACACCGCCGCTTGTCCAGTTTTTGTTAGACCAAAACGAGCTATCAGAACAAATAAGCTTTTCCCGAAGTCTCTCACCCCGCTTCGAAACACATCGAAACGGAACGATCAAACTGCGTAGTAGGTGGACATTTTGCAGTGCCCTAGCGAAAAATTTCGTGGGTACAGTCGTGGGTACAGATTTCGCACTTCTGTAAGCTATTGAAAAATAACGCAAAAATAGAAAAACTGGCGGAGACGGAGGGATTCGAACCCTCGGTGCCCTTTTGGAGCACGCTCATTTAGCAAACGAGTGCCTTCAGCCTCTCGGCCACGTCTCCGCACACACGCCTGATAGCCCGACAAAAGGGGACAGAGCAAGAGCATCACATCAGTGAAGCTGCACACAGCCGTTTGGCACCTGCATTGGGCCTGGTTTCGTTAAGAGGGCGTCTACCCAATCCTGCTAAACGCATAGATTAAGGAGCACCTCGCCAATGGCACGGGTTGAGTATAGAGACGACATTGTCGGCGACCAGCCCATTGTTATGGCACGGAAAGCCGCTCGCGGTGCCCGCTGGTACCGCTCAAGCTTTGGCCGGGCACTCGGGATTGTCGATATTGGCGTCATCTTGCTGGTGATGACCCATGTGCTGAAAGTGGTCACAGACGATCATGTGTTGACCGCCCCCTTAAGCGCCTTCTTGCCCATGGCTCTGGGCAGCTTATGCCTTTGGTGGATTTTGCGGGAGCATGATCTTTATCGCTTTGACACAGAGCCTTTGGCGGTCACGCATGGCGTCAAAACACTTGGGGCGGTTTTTTTGGCTCTACCCTCGAGTGCAGCCATCGGGGCTTTGGTCGCCGTCGCAGTTGGTCGCGCTGCAGAAGTTGGCGCGTG
This sequence comes from Aquidulcibacter paucihalophilus, assembly GCF_002105465.1. GTDB lineage: Bacteria > Pseudomonadota > Alphaproteobacteria > Caulobacterales > Aquidulcibacteraceae > Aquidulcibacter > Aquidulcibacter paucihalophilus. Next base: position 53,505 of record NZ_NCSQ01000161.1, on the reverse strand, counting down.
GGAGGCAAGTATTGCAACACTTTTGGCGGGATCTACGATTGTTTCCCTGCACTTCTTTGCAGCCCTTGTCTTGGGAGCGATGAACCGGGCAGGCCTTTTTTCCTTAAATGTGGTGATTGTTGGGGCGACACCCCTTGCCCACAAGCTGATTGAAGAGGCCAAAGCCTCTGGCGATATTTCGGTTCTGGGCGTGTTTGATGATCGATTGGACCGGGCAGAGCCCCTCCCAAACCATGTCAAGCTTTTGGGCGATCTTGATGACCTGATGAGCTGGCCGCACTTGCCCACTATTGACCGGGTGATTGTAGCTGTCTCCAGCACGGCGCAGAACCGGGTTCTTCAATTGGTGACCAAATTGCGCGCTATGCCCAATAAGGTCGTCTTGGCGATTGACATGCAAGGCTTTGACAGTGACGGGACAACGATTGGTCGAATTGGCAATCGCCCTGTCGCTTATGTCTCCGGCGCGCCAGAAGACGCAAAGCGCGCTTTCTGGAAGCGGATGCAGGACCTCGGCCTAGGCACCCTCTTCCTGGTGCTCGTCAGCCCAGTCATGGCCTTGATTGCCGTGGCGATCAAACTGGACAGCAAAGGCCCAATCTTCTTCCGCCAGAAGCGGCATGGCTTTAACAACCAAGCCTTTGAGTGCTGGAAATTCCGTTCGATGCGCGTCGAGACAACCGATGCCTGCGCAGCCCAACAAGTGATGCAGAATGATCCACGCGTCACCCGCGTCGGGCGCTTTATCCGTGCGACGTCTTTGGATGAATTGCCGCAATTGTTCAACGTGTTGGCTGGCACCATGTCTCTGGTAGGACCACGCCCTCACGCGATTGGGATGAAAACCGGCAATGAACATAGCGAAGCTCTAGTCGCCGAATATGCTCATCGCCATCGGATTAAGCCCGGCATGACAGGCTGGGCAGCCATTCATGGGTCGCGCGGGCCTGTCCATAGTGCCGAGGAAGTAGCCCAACGTGTTGCCTATGACCTCGCCTATATTCGCGATGCCAATTTGTGGCTTGACCTGTGGATCATGGTGCGGACCTTGCCCGCCTTATTAGGCGACAAAGGTTCGGTCCGGTGAGCTTTCCGTCCACTTTCCTCGACATACGAGGGCACCGGGGATGATGAGCCGTCACCTTATGGCCTATTTGATCCCAAACTTGGCCCAAGCCGTGGCCAGCTTTGGGATGGTCGCGATCCTCACACGCCTGCTGAGCGATGATGATTATGGCCGCTATACTTTGGTCTATGCGGCCATGACCTTAGCGCAATATCTGTCGGTGGTTTGGATTGAGGCGGCAGCGGCGCGCTTTTATGCCGATGCGGCTGAGAAAGGCGAAAAGCCAGCCCATTTTGCGACCTTAATCACCTTATTCAGCTGGTGTGCCGGGGCATTCGCGCTCATGTCTATCGCAATTCTAGTCGTGTGGCCGGCAGACCTCAGTCTGAAAATCGTCGTCGCCGCAGCCTTTGGCAGCGTCATTACCCGCTCCTTGATCAAAATTGCTTTAGAAACCCGGCGTATGGCCCAAGAGGCCAAGCGCTTTGCTGTGGTTGATACCCTCCATACCTTACTCGCCTTTGGGTTAGGTATTGGCTGCGTGATCTTCCTTGCTATGGGGCCTGAGGGTCCATTCATCGGCATGTTGATTGCGTCTGTGGTGGTTCTTGCAATTGAAGGACCGGCCCTTTGGTTTGCCGCGCGTAAGGGTTCGCTAGAGCCCACCCGCGCCAAGGCCTACTTCGCCTATGGGGCACCCTTGGCGGGCGGACTTGTCCTGAGTCTCGCCCTAACCAGTGGCGACCGCTTTGTCATCGCAGCCTTTTTGGGCGAAGGTGACGTGGGGGCCTATTCGGCAGGCTATCAAGTTGGGGCACGCATCCTCGACATTATTTTCACCTGGGGTGCTACCGCCGTTACACCGATCCTGATTGCCGCTTACGAACGTGGCGGCCCAACCGAAGCCGTAAAGGCCGCCCATCAAGGCTATGTCGTCCGCCTTGGTATCGGCGCGCCCGCGGCCTTGGGGCTCTGTCTGCTTGCCACACCTATTTGCGAGATCCTAATCGGGGAAGCTCTGCGCGATCGCGCGATCCAAGTTGTGCCTTGGATTGCGTTTTCAGCTCTCTTGGCGGGCATGTGCGATTACTTTTCGGAAGCCTTTATGCTGTCGAAAAAGGCCTTGCAACGCGCCCTCTTGCTCTTGGTGCCCGTGGTCACCAGCCTCAGCCTCAATGTGCTGCTGCTGCCGAAATTTGGCTTGATGGGGGCAGCTTATGCCAATGTAGCAGCCTATGCTTTAGGCATGACACTATTGGCTTGGATCGGCCGTCGCTATGTGGCGTTGCCGATCCCTCTGTTTGAAACCGCCAAAATCGCATTGGCCTGCGCCCTCATGGCGGGTGTAGTGATGGCCCTTCCGAGCTTTGGAGCTTTCCAAGACATCGTGTTGAAAGGGGGCTTAGGGGCCCTAAGCTATGGGGTTTTTGTCGTGCTGTTAGATGTGGCCGGTGCCCGCGACCTTGCCAAATCCCTGTGGACCCGCCTCCGGCCGCACGCGGGGACTTCATGAGCGAAACGATCTTCACCAATGGCGTCAAGGCCGAAGGCCCCATCGTTCTCAGCATTGCCACGCCCTTTTTTCGCAATGATCCCAATGTCTTGCTTGAAAGCCTATCGGGCCAAATGGCAGGTCAAGCCGTCGAACTCATCCTGGTGGATGATGGGTCAGCCGACCCGACCCTTACCTCTAAGCTCGAAGCCTTACTGCATGGCCTATCTGTGCCCGCCAGCCTGATAAGCTTGCATCACAATCAAGGCCGTTCGGCAGCCCGCAACCGTTTGATCGCAGCCGCGCAGGCACCGGTCATCCTTTTCCTCGATTCGGATATGGCACCCGATACAGCCACCTTTGTGTCGGATTGGTTGGAACTGGCGCGCGACCCGGATATTGAGATTGCTTATGGCGGATTTTCCACCTTACAAATTGCAGATTGTGCTGCTTTGGCGTTGGCTAAATTGGTTGCCGAAAAGTCCGATTGCGCCTCTGCCAGCGAGCGGCAAGAACGCGGTGCCTTAGCTGTTGCGACCTCCAATCTGATGGTGCGCAAAGCCATTTTGGATGAAACCCCCTTTGACTCCGGCTTTTCGGGTTGGGGCTGGGAAGATGTTGATTGGGCGCTTCGGGCAGACGCCAAGGGCCACCGGGTTCGCCATGTCGATATTCCGGCCACACATTTAGGCTTGGATGATGCGGCAACCTTATTGGATAAGTTTGCCTCAGCAGGCCCGAATTTCCGCAAGATGGTTGAACGGCATCCTTCTATGGGCACTTTGCCTGGAACCAAGCTTGCCCGGATGCTGGCGCGCCTGCCAGCACGGGCATGGATTAAATCCATCGTGAAGGCCTTGGTTTTGTCCGAAGCTCTGCCTTTGGCTCTTCGTGCACAAGGTGCGCGGCTGTGGCGGGCTTTATGGGCGGCAGACGCGCTTAGTTAAGGCGCTGGCGTGTCGCGGGGCGCGGCCGCGCTTGCACCGATGGCGCTGGAATGGATTGCTTAGCAGAAGCCCCCCGTTGCGCCACTTGTGTTCTTTGGGGTGGTGGGGCCACCGCCAACGGCGCGACACCAACGCCAAAGCTTAAGCCAGCTAATAACAGGACCCACGGACCCAAGACAGAAACGTCGCCTGGTGCCCCTAATAGGGTAGTAATCCCCGCAGCCCACACACCAAACAGCACAGCCCCTTCCAGATCTGAGCCGCGGCGGTCGAGCGCCAGACGCACCGTGGCGATAATCGCCCAAAGTGCAGCCAATCCAAGCCCCAACACACCGAGACCTTGCCCAAATGCCGCCCCAACCGAGGCTCCAGCCACCCCAAAGCCATACCCAGTCCAATTGATCGCCCCCAAGGGGTCGGAGGAGAGTGACAGGGGTGTAAATAAACCAAGCAAGGTTAGGGTGAGGATCGAACAGGCCAAGGTGATGGCGATATCGATCGGTGTCCAAGGGCGGCGGGCCGAAATCCAGCGCAGACCATAGCCAAGAGCAGTTGCTAACAGGCCCATTCCTGCAGCCCAAACTACCACCAAATCGCCCAAGACCAGAGCCAGTGCGCCTAGAGCCACCGCCCAAGCCAGCCAAACCCAACGCCATTTGGTTGCAGCCGTACTAGCCCACAAAGCCGCGCACACCGCATAAGCCAAATCACCATCCAGCGAAGTCGCAGGCGGCAAACCGCGCGCTGCAACCGCATGGGCGACAATGGCCAAAGCCCCTGCAAATCCCGCCGTAAAGGCCAAATCCGCAGCGCTGAGGCGGGCGGCCAGTGTTAAGCCAAATACCCACACCAACAAAAGCAAAATGCCGTGCTGTAGGGCGAGGGCCGGAGCCATGGCCCACGCCGCTGAAGCCATGCTGACGCTAACCAAAAGCAAGCCGTCTAAGCGTCGCACAAGGATTGGGGCCAAAGCCTCCCAACGCACAGCAAAAGCGACAAGGCCCATCGAGGCAACACCGGCCTTTAATATCAGGGTTCCTAGCGGCGCTTCTTCTAAGCCTGCAGCCCCCGGCCAGAGGCGCCAGAAACCAGCGCTGAAACAGGCAACAGCCAGAGCCAATAGAGCCATGTCCCAGCGCAACGACAGTTTTGATGCGACCATATTAGCGATTTCGGCTTAAGGACAGGACTGGACTTGCCTGTCCAGTCACCACGATTCCGAGACAGCGTCCACCGCGGCCCAAGACCTCGTCACGCAGATCAAGTGACTCGCGCACATCACTTCGATTGCCATCGATAACCAGGATGACACCGTCCATGTCCGCGGCCAATGCTAAGCCCGCGCGCGATTGTTCTAAAGGCGGCGCATCAACAATGGTCAAATCGACTGCGCGACGAACCGCGCGCCAATAATCGGGTGCAGGTGCCACTTGGAGTTTCTGATTACTCGCTAAAGCGGCCCGATTAAAGCGGCTGACATAAAGCTTTGGAATGGTGGTCTTATAGCTAACAACGGCACCCTCGCCCTGTGCCCCCTCTGGCGTACGGGGTTGGGCGCGCCAGAACGGCGTGACGCCAAACGTCATATCGAATGGGCCTTTAAAATTGGCTGTCGTTCCGCCAAGAGCGGTGAATTGGCCAGGACCAAAGAAGTCCAAATCAATCAGCCATGCAGACTTTGCAGCTCGCTCGGCAGCCAGCTTAGCAAAGGCTCGAGCAACTTCGGAAATTCCAACATCGTGTTTGGCACCCACGAACATGACAGCAGCGCCCGCCCCCCCTGTTGCAGCGGCAACAGCAGACCAGACTCCGTTCATCTGTCCTTGAATGCTTCCCATCCAGACCCCAACTCAAACAAGCCCTTATGCCGCCTTAGCGTGTCACCGTCGCCAAGATCGGAAGACTCAAAGTCCGACCGATCGAGGATGGAGTTGGGAAGGTTGTCCGCGAGAATGCCCGCATTAAACCAACCGCCAGTGCCGTAAGAGCCGCGAAGAAGACAGAGAGCATTGCTACTTCCCTCTTCCAGCTCTTGCCACGAGTCGGCACATTAGCACGTTCAATGACCCGAATATTTTCATTAGAGGTGCGGCTGAGTTCATTTTGGGCTTGAGAAGATGCTTCTCGGGTTGAGAATTGTTTGACTTGTTCTTCCAAGATTGCTTTGCGGCGCATCAAATCATCAAATAAAGGCTTTACTTGACTTAATTGGATGGCGCGGGCCTGCAATTGGGCAACCTGAGCTTCCAAGATGGCTTCGCGTTGAGTCAAAGCTTCAACCTCAGCCGCATTGCGGGCGCGGTCGGCTGCCAAAGTATCGCGAACCGGATTGGCCCCGGTCTTGGTCGTCCCCGCTGCCCGCCCCTGTTCGGAGCCCAAGAGTTCATCCAAGGCTTCGATCCGGCGGCGCATATCCTGCACGGGCTGGCTTTGCTCGGTATAGCGGGTTTGCAGCTCGGCCAATTGGCTCGCCAGTTCAATCCGGCGGCGGGAATTATCCGTCTCAAAAGATAGACGCACCTCACGTGGCTCGCTGCGATAGCTGCGGTCGCTGGCGGCAAAGCGGCCTTCTGCCTCGCGCTGACGCGATTGAACGTTCAACAGATCGGCTCGCGCGGTTGCAAGGAGGGATTGTACGGCGGCGCGCTCCCCCTCAAAATCTGCCACTCCATTTGCGCCCAAGAAGGCGGTAATCTCTGCCTCTAATTCCTGCAAACGCGTATCAAACTCGTTACGCTGCAGTCTTAATGCGCCTGTTTGATCCTCAAACAAGACCTCTCGCCGATAGGTCAAATACTCATCAATCATCGTATTCAACACCTTAGCAGCAATGACGGGGTCTTTACTTTGATAACCAAGTTTAATCACCGTTGTATTGGCTGAGGCCTCGGCAGAAAAATTTCGCTGGAACTGATCAACACCAAAAGCAATGCGGCGCTCAGGCGTGTCAGGGCCTTGGGTGATCTGAATATCTTCGGGATTGAACAGGCGATCCAAGCCGATTTTACGAATCACACGTTCGGCGATTTGTGCTGACTTGATAACTTCGACTTCAGATTGGACGATTTGTTCTTGCTTTGGGGCCGCCCCTTCCCCCGCCGCACCCACACGCGGCGTGAACACATATTCCTGCCCTAAGAGGATCGAGAGCCGCGCATTGGCGGTATAATTCTTTTGAAGCGTGGTCGCGAAGGTGATCCCAAGCCCAGAAATCACAATAAAAACAATAATCATAAGCCATTTTTCGCGCCAGAGAAGACTGATCCAATCTGCGAGATCAAGCTGTGGGCGCGCGCCGCCTGTCGGCTCATAGCCGCCAGAGCGGGGATAGCTTGGGCCTGTGTGATAGGTCATTCTAAATTCCGCGCGTCAGGACGTTTGGCAAAGCATTTTGCTTCCTCCAAACGTTAATCAACCATTATCCATTAACGAAACGTTTAACGATTGGGTTTCTAAGAAACAGGCTATTGCCAACCACGAGAGGGAGCCTGTTCATGCGTGCCAAAACCACCGCTATCCTCTGGTCTTGGGTGGTTCTTGCCTGCACCGCGCTGACGGCCTGTGCGCCAAGAGGCTATGTGGATGCATTGCTCACCGAGGGGAAAAATTGGCAAACCCCACGGCCCGTTGCCACAGTGGATTTCCCCGCCATTCCAACTTTTCCTAGCTGGACCGCCGAAGATGACACTTACCGCTTTTTTCCGGGCGATGTCATCGATTTTCAATCGATTGGCGCACCAGAGCTCAGCCGCAAACTGACCGTTGCCCCAGACGGTCGAATCCATCCCCCGATGTTGGAAGCCATCATGGCGGCGGATCGGACGCCCGATGATTTGAAGCTGGAACTCCAAGGACTGTATGCAGCCTATTTGCGCAATCCTGCCGTTGCCCTTGCACCCGACAGTTTTGCGTCACAAAAATTCTTTGTGGGCGGCGAAGTGGCTAAGCCCGGCCTCTATGATTTATCGGGGGAAATGGACCCGTTACAAGCGATCACAACGGCCGGCGGCTTCTTGAATAGCGCACGCCGCGAAGAGGTTGTGGTTTTGCGCCGTGGTGCCGGGGGCACGCCCTATATGCGTGTCTATGACCTTCGCTCGGTCTGGGCGAGCCAAGCCCTTTTGGCCGAATTGCCGCGCCTGCGCCGTTTTGACGTTGTTTGGGTGCCGAAGTCGCGCATTTCCGAACTGGGGCAATTCACCCAACAATTCGTGCGCGACGCGCTGCCGATTACCATCGGCTTCAACTATAGTATCGGCTCAAACATCATCCAATAAGGGCACCAGACCGCCAAAGTGCGGCCTGCGACCAGACCGATTTAGTTGGCCGTGCGCTGAAGCCACTCGCGTGCGGCGCGCTGGGCTGCCGAAACTTGGCTTTGGGTCATCATGGCGGTTAATTCCTGACGACGCAGCTTGGCTTCGCTATCGCCACGCATCGCAGCAATATTGAACCACTTATGCGCTTCGACATAATCCACGTCGGCACCAACGCCCGTTGCATGCGACAGACCCAAGGCAAATAGGTCGCTACCTGCTTCATTGGGTTCAACTTCGGTGGTCGTTGTGACCTCTAAAGTGCTGCTCATATCATAAGCCATTTTAGTCATTCCCCTAACCATACTGACCACATTCTGGGCCAAGTGCTTTTTCGACCGATTGGCCATTTTGGCCGCTCGCAGGGACAATGTGACGGCTGATAGTGAATCGAATCTTCCCAAGACCTTGCTATAAAATGAATTTCAGTACCTTTTACGTAAACAGGTGGTTCACGCCCTCGGGCATGATTCACCACTCCTTCAGCTACTTTGCTCAGAGATTGATAAACTTGCCTTTTTTCGAACCCGAAGATGCTAACGCTCTATCAACCGAGAATTTCGACGTCTCTCAGGTTTTTGATTTGAACGGCAAAGGGGCGATTGAAGCCTTAGCCCTGGTTGAAGCCGCCCTACAGGATCACCGGCGCGAGGAAGAAGTTAAGCTGTGGTTCAAATTTGATCCACCTACACCCGGCGGTGGGGAAACATTGTTTCAGCCCGTAGGCAGACGATTGCGCGATGCGATTAAGTATGGCCAAGCCGTACGCGCCATGCCAGCCCAAGGCGGTGGTTGGATTGTCAGACTGGCGGCAAAGGTGCGATAGTTAATCATGGCCGTCTATACCGAACCCACAGATGAAGAATTAGCGATCCTGTTAGAAGGGTGGGGTTTGGACGGGTTGCGAAACTTCAAAGGGATTGCCGAAGGGGTTCAAAATTCCAACTTCCTGGTCGAAGCTGCCCAAGGCCGCTTCATCATGACGATTTATGAAAAATCTGTCGCGCTGGAAGACTTGCCCTTTTATCTGGGCTTGACGGAGCGGGCCGCGAATGCAGGCCTACCCGCTGCCCGACCCATTCGCACCCAAGATGGCCAAATAGTGCAAACAATTAGAGGCAAGCCCACAGCATTGTGCAGCTTTTTAGACGGGGTCTCCTCCAAACGTCCCCCCGCAAGCCACGCCCGTGCCGTAGGTGCGGCCTTGGCGCACTTACACCAAGCCCTCGAAGGGTTTGCGCTGTCGCGTCCAAATGATTTGGGTCCCGATAACTGGGCTGGCCTTTGGAAGGGCCGTTCGCGTCATGCTGAAGCATTAGAGCCCGGCATAGCAGCAGCGATCCAAAGTGACCTCGAGCGCTTCAAATCAGACTGGCCCACCGATTTACCCCGCGGCATCATCCATGCCGATCTATTCCCAGACAATGTGTTGTTTCTGGGCGACCAGGTTAGTGGCCTGATCGACTTCTATTTCGCGTGCAATGACTTTTTGGCCTATGATGTGGCCGTCATGCTGAACGCGTGGTGCTTTGAAGCCAATGGCAGGGAATTTGACCTTGTTAAAGGCCGCGCTTTGATTTCCGGCTATGAAAGTGTGCGGCCTTTGAGTGCGGCCGAGCGCGCGGCCCTGCCCCTATTGGCGCGTGGTGCAGCCTTACGCTTCTTCCTTACCCGCCTTGTCGATTGGATGACCCCAATGGATGGGGCCTTGGTGCGCAAAAAAGACCCACGAGACTATGCGGGCAGGCTTGCCTTCCACCGGGCGGCGCGAGATGCCTCTGATTATGGGGCGCCTTAAGCGTCCAACCAGCCTGCAACCATCGAGACCACTTCCTCATCCTGTACCAAGGCACGGTGCCCAAGCCCATCGACGGGCCAAAAGCGCGCACCCGGCCAAGCCTCTGCTGCGCGCTTACCTTCTGAGGCTGGACATTGCTCATCATCGAGGGAATGGATGAACAAAGCGTGGGCTGTCATGGTGGCTGCTGCCGCCGCCAGATCAAAGAAACGGCCCTCCTCCTGACCAAGCGCTAAGGCCGCTTCAATCATCGGCTCTTCCACGCCATAGCGCCGCCAGGCCCGCTCAAACTGGCGCGCTTGCACGACAGGGGGCGAGATCAATACAACTTGGGCCAGATCTAGTCCTTGTTGGAAGGCCTTGGCCAAAGCTGGCCCCCCGAAGGAATGCGTGGCAGCCCCAGAGAAAGGACCAAAGCGGGCTTGCAAAGCCAAAATGGCGTCTGCCGCCAATTCCAAGCTGCAACGATCCCCATCACTATGGCCATGGCCCGGTAAGTCAAAGGCAACCACCGAACGGCCACGCTGACTTAACAAGTCAATCAGGGGCGACCACAGACTGGTGTCATCTTCCCACCCATGGACCAACAACACAGGCGGTTCTTCAAAGCGGTGGCCTAGCAAATGCCAACTGGCAATTTGCACGCCTACAGGCCCAACCATCTCATGCTCGGCTTGATGCAGCTGGGGACTAACACGGGGCACTGCCCGCCGCTTGGGTTGGCCAGATTGGTTCAAAAGATGCTTGGCATGAGTCACAAGGTCGTTCATGAAACAGCGTGTGGAACGCCGCCGCGCAGTTTGCAAGGTCATGACGAAACGGAAACCTCAAGATGGATGACACTTTATTTCCTGCTGCAACAATTTTATTGGTGCGCGATGGCGCGGACGGGCTGGAAGTCATGATGGTAGAGCGCCACGCCAATATCGGCTTTGCTGGCGGCGCGATGGTGTGGCCAGGCGGGAAAGTTGATCCCGCAGACTTTGATGAAGGCTGGTTGGAGGCCGCCGAAGGCCTAGAAGGCTTAGAAGCCGATGAACGCGCCGCCCGCGTCGCTGCGCTTCGCGAAGCCTATGAAGAGACCGGCATTTTGCTCGCCACCCGCAATGGTGAGCCGATCGGTGCCCAAGCCCTAGACCTAACCGATATGCGCAAGCGCGTGGACCGCGATGCGACTTTGTTTCAGCCTTTGGTGCGCGGCCATGGCCTAAAGCTTGCGACCAGCGCCCTTCGCCCATTTGCGCGTTGGATCCCGCCCCCAGCCCTGCATAAGCGCTTTGATACCCGCTTTTATTTGACCCCCGTGCCTTCGGGGCAAGACGGGGTCCAAGACGGCAGCGAAGCGGTCGATCTGGTCTGGATTAAGCCACAGGCCGCTTTGGATGACTTAGCCGCAGGCCGGCGCAAGATTATCTTTCCAACGGCGCGTAACCTCGAGCTCTTGGCCCTGTCCAAAACCGTGGCTCAAGCCTTAGCCGATGTAGCCGCCCGCCCGCAGGGCATCGTCCAACCGATCATTGAAAATGGCGTGTTGAAGATCCGCTCAGACCTTGGCTATCCGGTCACCGAAGAAACACTCGACACTGCAATGCGAGGATAAACTATGGCGATGATCCAACTTCCGACCGGCATTCCGGCACTGTTTGAGCCCGCCAAAGGCGAACAGCGCCGGGGCGGTTTGGTTGTGGCGCAAGAGATTTTTGGCCTAAATGCCAATATCCGCGCTTTGTGTGCCCGCTTTGCTGGCGACGGCTTTGACGTTGTCGCCCCTGCTTATTTCGACCGCATCGAAGCGGGTTTTTCAGCTCCCTATGATCAGGATGGAATTCAAAAGGGCCTATCTGCGGTACGGGCGACATCTTGGGATCAAGTCGCAGCGGATACCCAAGCAGCGATTGATCTGTTGCGTCAAACCCAGTCTCGAACCTTTGTCACAGGCTTTTGCTGGGGCGGCACGGTTGCCTGGGTGGCCGCCTGTCGCTGCGCGGGCGTCACAGCGGCGTCGGGCTTTTATGGCCGGATGATCAACATGTTCTTGGCTGAAACACCACAAGCACCGATTGAGCTGCATTATGGCGACAATGACCCGGGCATTCCTATAAGTTTGGTCGAAGAAGTGCGCATGGCCCACCCTCATGTCCCCATTCATCTGTATCCGGCAGGCCATGGCTTTTTCTCAGACAGGGGCCATGATTTTGACCCCACCCAAGCAGACATTGCTTGGGCGCGCACCCTTGATTTGTTTGATCGCAGTTAAGGTGCCGTCAGAAGAAGCGCGTAAAGGCGACAAACCCATAATGGGTTGTGCCTTGGCGCGAGGCATTGGGGGCAGTTCGCGCAAAGCGACCAGGAATGAGCGCTGACGCGCCAACTTCCACACGAAGCGTGTTAGGCTGCAGCCAATAGCGGGCGCGACTATCAATTGTCGTGCCGATAAAAGTGCCGGACTGACCTGTCCGGTCTTGAACGCGTGCAACCACCCAGGCGTCGCGGGCTTCATCCAAATGGGCGAATTTGAAGGCCAAGCGCATATCGCTGCGGGCATTTGGCTTAACTTCAATCCGCCCACCGGCAGCATTGATATTGGCTGGTGTCAAAGGCCCATGAATACCAGTATTGCCCAGATCGGTTCGCCGCCCGCCAAATAAGCGCTCGGCTTGTTCGTATCTGAGGTCATCAGGATTGCGGTCGCCGGAACCAAAGTCCCAATCCAGCACCAAACGTGGCTGCCACGGTGCATCAAATGTATAGCCAAGATGGGCGTGGGCGGCAAATGTCCGCACTTTCAGGTCAATGGTATCGCTCAGCGCCGCACTTGCCCGGCGGGTACCCGTGCGCCAAGACGTATCGAGTTCAAAATCCCATTGGCCCGTTTGGGGTGGACGGAATAAGCGGAAGCCCGGCTGCAGATAGTCGCGATTGGGAGTATTGGTTCTGGCTGTATCGTGTTCTTTCAAGCGAAACACGAACAATTCGCCTGACGTGTCGGGTAACAAATCGCCCAGCAGATTGGCGCGCCGATAATGCACCCCCAAGAGCAGGCGCGACCATTCCTCGCGGTCCGCCTGCATTTCATTCTTTTCAAGGCTCGCGCGGTCCTGCGGCAGTCGCCCGACCGGCACCACGGCAAGAATATTCCAGGCATCGCCACGCGCATTGCTGGACTGCCAATAGGCACCGGTGAAGTTCAGCAGCACATTGGCCATATCCGCGCGTTCAAGGATACGCCGACCACCTATATCCAAGGTTTGACGCCCCAGTTTCAGGCGCGCATTGTCTTGTTTCAACGCTTGGGCCAAGCCCGTGCCACCCAGATCGATTGAGGCATAGGCCTGCAAGACATCTAGCGGATTAACCAGCGAGGCGCTGAGCGTAGATCCCGAATCATTCAGTTCCTTGCGGCTGTCTTGCAACTCGAAACCAAATGTGACGGGGTCAAACTTTGCTTCAGCAAGGATTGTGGTGCGAAATGCCAGCGCTTGGTCGCCACCACTTCCCCCGGCGCGAAATTGTCCGTCGAGGCTTTCATAGCGAACGCGCGATTCCCCAGAGATTTTCAGCCAGTCGGGCAAAATCCGCTCAGGCGTGGCGGCGGGACTGCTGTCTGGTGCAGTTTGGGCGAGTAACAGCCCGGGCTGAGAGATCGCCACAGCCACGAGGGCATAAGCCGCTAAAAACTGACGCACGTTGAGACTGATGTCCTTCGCTAACTGTCGCAGATCGCCGGTGACGGTTCGGTGGATTCCCGGCTGCTCCCTACTTCAGCTCGCGTGGGATGGCAAAGACCACACACACCCAATCGCCAAGTTACCAAGGCGACTCGCGGATACGTGAAGACTTAGCGCCAATCCCTAAAGTCCAAGTGCCAAAGCAAAGGCAAATTGTGCACGGGCTGCCTCTGCCTGAGCGCTCACTTCCGCGCTCTGGGCCTCATAGGCGGCACGCTCTGCCGTAAGCACATCCAAAAAGCCAGACAGGCCCGACGTATAGCGAACACGGGCCAATCGCGCCTGATCGGCCGCAGAGGCAACATTGGCGGCTTGTGCTTGCGCACTGCGCTCACCTTGGCGAACCGCCGAGGCTTGAGTTTCCAGATCGGCCATGGCCTGCAAGACGCTCTGTTGATAGAGCAAGGCCTCGGTCTCAGCTTGTGCGCCCGCGGCTTTTGCCAATCCGCGCAAACGCCCAAAATCAAACAGCGTCATGGCTACATTCCCCGTCACACGATTGGAGGGGATGGACACGCCTTGGCCAAGATCGGTTTCTAGACCGAGGGCAGTAATCGACAGATTTGGCAAGCGGTCACGCAGGGCTGCGCGGGCATCTAGCCCTGCCGCGCGTAAACGCTGTTGCGCGGCGACCAGATCGGGACGCGTGTCGAGCCAGATTTGTGGGGCCACGACAGCTTGCCGAGAATCAAGCTGCGGGATTGGGGCGATTGGTTGCAGTAAACCGACCAGACTGCCGGGCCTGTCACCGATTAAGGCTTCCAGACCAAGGCGGGCAGAAGTTTGGGCTTGCAGAAAGCTGGGTAAGCGCGCGGCAATCGCATCGCGATTACTGGTAGCTTGGGCCACTCCAAGACCTGTCTCCAAGCCGGCTGCTTGGCGCGCTTTAGCAAGGCTAAGGCTATCCTCCGCACTGGCCAAATTGGCCTGTGTAACAGCGACTTGGGCTTGGGCCGCGCGATAGGCGATGTACAATTGGGCCAGATTGGTGCGGGTGGCACTTGCAACCCGTTGCACATCCAAACGCGCGGCCTGTAGGCGGGCTTTACTGGCACCTGCCCGCGCACGACCGGCACCAAACACGTCTAAGGGTATCGCCAGCGTGGCGCTGCCAACCTTCTCCAAGCTTGCTTTGCCGCCATCAATTTCGGTCCTAGTTTGGCTGCCACCGAGGCTAAGAGACGGCAAGAGCCCAGCCCGGGCGACCATCAAGCGCGCCTCTGCCTCTCTCAAGCGGCTTTGGGCAAGGGCAAGGTCTGGTCCCACCTGCACCCGGTAGAATAATTCTTTCAAAACAGCATCTTGACTGGTTACCACATCTGGCAAGCGAGCGGCTTCCTGCCAAGTGGAGGGAAGGCTTGCGCGGGTTTCAGCCTCAATTTGTGCGCTAGTCGCCGTCGCACAGCCTGAAAGCACAAGGCTCAGCGCCATCAAACTGGCTAGAGCCCCAAAACGAGACCGGCTCATTTCGCATCCCCTGTCTTTTTAGGAGCTGCGGCGCGGACAATTGGTTTGGCCGTGACGAAGACATCCATTTGCTGACCGACGAAGGCCTGGATTCCCGAAGGATTAAAGGCATAAATGGCTTCCACAACGCGCGTATCCACCCGCTCTGCCCCGCCATTAAGGTTCTTCTTCGGCATGGCTTGAGGTTCAAACCGCACAAAGGTTAGGGGGATACGTTTGGAAGCATCCCCGCGCAGGCTTGCTTGGGCGGGTGCACCAGCGGCGATACGGGCGGCATCTTCTTCATCAATCTGCACCCGTACATGCATGGGATTAACCGCACCCATGGCCACGAGCGGTTCTGCCAAGGTCCCAGCACTGGCAAACTCCCCCACCCGAATATTCAGACGCAGGACTTGGCCTGCAATCGGGGCACGTACCGTCAATCGATCCAGGTCTGTAGAAACCACTTTGGCTTGGGCTGTGGCTTGGGCTGCCCCGGCTTGCGCGGCCAAAGCTGCTTGTTGGCCTTCGGTGATGGAAGCTTTGGCGCTGGCGCTTGAGGCTTTTGCCGCCGCTAAACGGGCTTGCGCATCGGCCAAGCCGCCACGTGCGGCAGTAAGCCCGCCTTCAGCCTCAAGGACAGCCCCACGGGCTTGATCATAGGCGGCCTTTGCCCGTTCCATCGCGAATTTAGCGCGATCTCTTTCATCGGTTGAGACCGCGCGTGGATCAGAAATCGTGGCAAACAGACCTAAGCGGGCTTGCGCATCGGCAAGGGCAAGGCGGGCCGCTTCGGCTGCGGCCTGTGCATTGGCCACACGCCCTTCGGCCTGCGTAAGGGTTCCACGTGCTGTTGTGACGCCGGCTTCAGCTTGGGAAATGCCTGCTGCGGCATTGGCTGCATTGGCTTGTAAGGACGGAATGCGGCTGGTGCTTGCCGCACTATTGGCGCGCGCCTGCTGGGCGGCTGCCAATTGTGCTTCCAGACTGGCGCCCAAGGCACGCCCATCGAGACGGAACAAGGGTGCACCTGCGGCCACTTGATCGCCGGGCCTTACAAAGACCTCGCGCACAACGCCTGACAATTCAGACCCAACGGCGATGACTTCGCTAGAGGGCTCGATCACACCAAGGGCGGCCACCACCGAGTCTTGATCGGCTGGTGCGGTGGCTGGCGGAGCGGGTGGCGCGGCACCAGCCTTATCGGGTGGCGACAGGGTCAAGACCGCAAAAGCGATCAAGCCGGTCGCACCAATTGGCAGAATGAGACGGCGCAAAAGTTGGGGAGTGACTTTCATCTTCTTAGACCTTTTGGGGGAGGGATTGGGTGAGGCCATCGTCGATCACACGTCCATCTTCCATGCGGATGATGCGATCGGCGAAGGAAAAGATGCGGTCGTCGTGGGTCACGACGAGAACCGCGCGATTGGGGTCATCTGCGGCTTCATCCAGCAAAGCCATCACGGCTTGGCCTGAGGCAGCATCGAGGGCGGCTGTCGGCTCATCACACACCACCAGAGCCGGATTGTGCGACAGTGCACGCGCAATCGCGACACGTTGCTGTTGACCGCCTGACAATTGGCGCGGGTATTTCGCCTTATGCGGGCCGAGCCCCAAATGGTCGAGCATCCGACCAGATTGGGTAAGCGCGTCTTCCCAAGCCACACCATCGGAGATCAGCGGAGTAGCCGCATTTTCAGCCACATTCAGCGTGGGGATGAGATTATATTGCTGGAAGATAAAGCCGATCTTGCGCCGGCGAAACCGCACCAGATCATCATTCTTCAAGCGGTCCAGACGCTCATTCATCACAGTGACCGTGCCGGAAGTCGCCGACAGCGTGCCCGAAAGGATGGACAAAACTGTTGTCTTGCCGCAGCCAGAGGGACCGACCAGCATGGTCATTTTGCCGTAATCAATGCCCAGCGAAATGCCGTGGAGAACGCGGATCACATCATTGCCGCTGGGAAATTCCTTGATGACTTGATCAATGACGGCGGCTTGAGGGGAAATTATCGACATGTGCTTACCCCCTAAACACGATGGCAGGATCGAGCTTTAGAACTTTGCGCACGCTGGCATAGGCAGAGCCCAAGACAATCGCCATCACCAACAGGGCGCTGCCACCAACAATCTCGCCCAAGGCTTTAAAGCCGCGCAGGCTGGGGTCGGCTTGACCGAAATAGAGGAAGGCGGCGGTGCCCCCGATGCCAATGCCATAGCCGATAAAGCCCACCAGCATGGCTTGGCTTAAGACCATGACCAAAATCTGCTGATTGGTGACGCCTATGGCCTTGAGGGCACCGAAGTTCTTGAGGTTCTCGGCCACAAACATAGCCAGCGTCAATGCGGTGATCACCACCGCCACGAGGATGCCTAGGCCGATAGCAGCCCCAAAGGAGATGGGGATGCCGGTATTCTCAATGATGAATTGCGTACCAGCTGCCGCAAATTGCTGCCGTGTCAGCGCTTTGAGGCCTGTAACCTCTGTAATCCGTTTGGCCAAAGCCTCTGGTTCAACACCGGGCTTGGCCGAGACCAGGACGAAGGAGAGCTTGTTGCGCTCTGGCGGGGTAATCGCAATCGCATCAGAGGCGGGGTAATCGCAATCGCATCAGAATATTTCATATACAGGGTTGGCAGGCCGCTGAAATTGGCAAGCGAACTGGTAAGCCCAGTTACCACGACACGATTATCGTTGATTTCGACGACTTCGCCGACGGGGTCGCGTCCATCGGCCCAAATCAGATTGGTCTTGTTGCCATCAAGGATGGCCGCATTGCGCCCGCGGATCGCTGCCATGCTATTGGCTAAATTCTCTTCCGGCAGGCCCACCATGGACTGATTGTCGACACCAACCAAAGTGATCGCGGCAATATTACCCTGCATGGTTTTGACGGTTGCGGCCGACCGCGCATAGGGCACTGCCCACGCCACCCCATCCACCGAGCGAACCCGATAGAGGCTTTGGTCGCTGATCGGCTGGCCCTGGTCAGGCTGTTTCACCCGTGGGTCCATCACCCAGATTTGGGCCTGTCGCACATCAAGAACCGGATTAGCGCCCCACGTCAAAAGACCTACAAAGATCGAAGCCTGCTGGCTCATCAACAACGTGGAAAAGCCAATCCCAAACACCAATCCAAAATATTTCACCGGGTCGCCCATCAGCATTTTGAGCGCAATGCCAATCATGCCCAGAAAGGACTGCGGCCCGGATTGAGAATTAAGTGATGCCATTGGACTGCTTCTAAGTTTTGGTTCGGGTTCGTCAGATTTGCCTTACCCATACCCATCCAAAAAAAACGCTGCCGGGTACTGGCAATTTCTGAACCGAACTGTTAAGTTCAATAAGTACATCGCTAATTAACTGAACGGTTCAGTATGTCAAGAGACTCGGAACAAAAAATTTCTGACGCACAAACACTGGGCCAGACCGCCTCCGCGCGCTTGGGCCGCCCAGTTGACTTGGCCAAGGAAGCGAAAATCCTTGAAGCGGCCAAAAACGCCTTCTTAGAAAGCCCCTATGACCGCATTAGCATGGACGCTTTGGCTGCGCGCGCTGGTGTATCTAAGGTAACCCTATACGCAAAGTATAGGTCAAAGGATCAGTTGTTTGTGACGGCCATGAGCGTGGGTTGCAGTCCGATTTATCAGCAAGCCATGCTGGAAGTTGAGGCAGGTAAGCCCTTGGCCGAAACGCTGGAACGCTTGGGCATCGATTTCATCAAAATGATGCTGAACCCTGAAATCTCAGCCTTGCATGGGGTTATGATGCAGGCCCTCGCCACCCGCCCCGAACTGCCGCGCACATTTTACGAGCGCGTGGTGCATCACTCGACCCTGATTTTGGCAGAAGTCCTGACCATTGCCGACAAGCGCGGTGAGATTGCCTGCGACCAGCCCTATATGGCCGCGGTGCAATTTATCGCCATGGTACAGGGAGAGTTCCGCTATAAGCAGGAATTGGGGGTCACCCACGGCGTCGACGAGGATGAGCTGACGCAGTTTGTAAAATCCTGTGTCCGCGTTTTCTTGCGCGGCTGGGGCAAGATTTAAAGCACGCGTCCTGCAACCGCCGATAATTTCGCTATTAGGGCCGGATCGCGGGCTTCTGGAGCCGTGATCAAGGCAAAGTCCAAGCATGTATCAATCGGTGACGGCGTCCGTTCGACAGATTTGAGGGCGCGCGCCAACTCGGCCACCATCGCTTTGGCCTTGGTTGAATTGGCATGCATGACTTCCAGAATCGCCGAGACCTCTACCGCGGCATGGTCTTCATTCCAGCAATCATAATCGGTCACCATACAGACTGACGCATAGGGAAGCTCTGCCTCGCGGGCGAGTTTGGCTTCGGGCATATTGGTCATGCCGATGACCGAACAACCCCAAGACCGATAAAGATTGCTTTCGGCCAAAGTCGAAAATTGTGGACCTTCCATCACCAGATAGGTCCCGCCCTCGGTCACATCGGCGCCAGAGCGCCGGGCAGCTTGCGCTGCAAGCGCGGCTAAGCGCGGGCAGATGGGGTGGGCTACCGACACATGGGCGACAAGCCCAGTGCCAAAAAAGCTCTTGGGTAGCGCAAAGGTGCGGTCGATAAATTGATCCACCACGACAAAATGCCCGGGTGGAAGCTCTTGCTTCAGCGAACCTACGGCCGAAATGGACAAAACATCGGTCACCCCTGCCCGCTTCAACACGTCGATATTGGCGCGACTATTGAGTTCGGATGGCGAAATGCGATGCCCACGACCATGGCGCGGCAGAAACACCACCCGTTGGCCATCTAGTTCCGCATCAAAAATTTGATCCGATGGCGCACCCCACGGGCTCTCAATGGTCCGCCATTCCCCAGAAAGGCCCGGAATATCATATAATCCCGAGCCACCAATCACACCTAAAACCCAGTCGGACATCTCGTTTAACCTTCTTTGCGCCAGCGTGTGACGTCACGGCGGCAAGCCTCTAAAGTCGCGAGACGACGCTGCATGACCGCATTGGGATTTTTGGCGCTTGCCAGTTCGCGCTGCCCTTGACGGGCAAAGGCATCATAATCGGCACGAAAACGGGGCTCCCCCCGCACGGTCGAGGCAGCCAATACCATGGGCTGCATGGCATCGCTTAAGGCCATGATTTCGCGCGCTACGCCAATTACTTGTTTAGGCGCACCTGGGCGACTGGCCTGAATACGCGTGATCGCCCCCATGAAGTCCGCCGTGCCATAGCATTGCACCAGGCGCGTATAATCCTTGGTCACGTCAAAATTTGGGGCAATCTCGCGCGCGATTTCGGCAGGCGTCAGCGGACCACGTGGCGCGGCAGGGGGCATGGCTATCGCGGGGTTGGCGATATCGGGCACGCTTGCCTCTGATGGGGCCGACGAGGCTGCATTTGGGCTAAGTTCTTGCGGCAACTCAAATTGCTTGGTCTCAAGGGGGGCAATCAACGGCGTTGCCGGTGCCTTGCGGCCGAGATTCACCGTGACTTCGGGCACCGACGCTGCGGGCGCCGCCGTCGGCACTGGATCTTGAGCCTGGGCAAAAGCGCCTTGGCTGGGCCCGGCTGCCAAAGTGAGAATAATCGCAAAAGGTGCAAAACGCATGATCAGTCCATTACATAGCGGATGGGTAGGTTTTTGAACCCCCCAACAAAATTGGCTTCAGAAAGCTTGGGTTCGCCTGCAAATTCGACGGATTTGAGGCGTGGTAGCAATTCTTCCCAGAATTTCCGCATCTCCAGCTTGGCCAAATGTTGGCCTAAGCACAAATGCGCCCCATAGCCAAAGGCTAAATGCCTGTTTGGGGTGCGATCAATCCGAAATGCATAAGGATCTTCGAACACGTCCTCGTCGCGATTGCCAGAGGGATAGGACAGCATCAGCCAGTCGCCTTTTTGGATGGTTTGGCCGCGTAAGTCATAATCCTTTGTCGCCGAGCGCATGAAATGCCGCACAGGCGTGGCCCATCGGATCGATTCATCGACCAAGCCACTGATCCGATCCAAATCATTTTGAACGGCTGCCAATTGGTCTGGATTTTGGATCAAGCCATAGAGGCCCGCGGCGGTTGAGGACGAGGTGGTGTCATGACCCGCCGTGGCGATGATGGTGTAATAGCTCACCGCTTCAAACGCACCGATTGGCTGGCCATCCATCGTGGCATTGGCTATCACAGTGGCAACATCTTCGGTTGGATTTGCCCGGCGCGCCTCGGTGATCTGGTTGAAATACATAAAGAAGTCCATCAGGACGGCCTGAATGTCGGCCAAAGCCTTTTGCTCATCTTCCAGCTCACCGCCCGACCGGTTCATTTCAGGGTCTTGGGCACCAAATAATTCTTGGGTTAGCTTCAGCATGCGCGGCTCGTCCACTTCGGGCACACCCAGAATTTCCATTATCACCCGCAACGGGAAGAAGAGCGCAATATCATTGAGGAAGTCGCACTGGCCGCCCATGCACACCATCTTATCGACATAGACGCGGGCAATCTTGCGGATTTGATCTTCAAGCTTGCGCAAATTCTGCGGCATAAACCAAGCTTGGGTCATGTGACGGAACTTTGGATGATCTGGTGCATCCATCTGCACCAAGGTGCGAATTAAATGGGGTGAGCCGCCTGTTTGTTGCCGTACCTTCTGATCCACAGACTTGGTGGTCAGAGTTGTTGGCATTTCCCCACTTAAGAACACATCATTCTGGCGACTGATTTCAAGAATATCGGCGTGTTTGGACACAAACCAAAAGGGCTCAAAATCCGGCAATTGGGTCTTGGCAAGGGGATAATCGGCACGAATTCTTGCAAAGGTTTCGTCCATCGTGGCTTGGTTGGCATAGGTCTTTGGACTAACCACCGCCCGCGATAACGCATCGGGTAGGATCGGGTCAGCAGGCATGACTTACGCTCCCTCAGCAGCCTTATAAGAACGGGCTTGTTGAAGGGACGTTGTGACGGTCAGGTTGCAGCGGTCAAGGGCATGCAGACAATTTTGATGCGATGGCCACCAATGGGCGATGTCTGTGCGTCGCTTAAGAGGCCGATAGACTGTCCGCAGCCTTGATCCTGACGACGCCTGATTGGGCCTCAAACCGATAATCCTGGTTCAAAAGCCGGCAAGGCTGATCGCTCGTGATCGCACACTCCTTCTCCGTCAGCTTGACGCCATTGAGTTTGTAATCAAAGCGGATCGTGTTGCCCAGAATGCTGCTGACAACCAATTCGGCGGGTTCGCGCTCTATCAGATTACCTGCCGTAAGCTCATACGGGGTTTGCGGCATGGGTGAGAGGCCCTGCAGACGGCCGCCATAGATATTCTTCCCCCGATTGATGTAGTCCGTGATATAGCCTGCATCAAACACCCCATCATTATTGAGGTCGCGGAAACACTGGGAACGGCGCACACCTTGATCGGGCCATAAGGGTGCACAAAAAGCAACGCCATTATCCAGCTTAACTTGGAATAAGATCGTGCCAGCCGGCACCGAACGGGGGTAAGCAGGACGCCGCGCAAGCGTGTCCACCTTCAAGCGCGCAGTTTGGGTGACGCCCACTTCATACCGGCCAATCACATCGCCCGTCTTTAGCACCTCGCCAGCTTGCTTGGTGCTAATCATTTTGGCTTCAAATTCAAAGTCGATCAACGGCATTTGCAACAGCTTACCCGCAGGCGTGCGCTCATTTTGTGTGGCGGTGCGATCGGCATAAGAGGGCCCCGCTACAACTGCTGCCATACCCACGGCCAAAACCAATGTGTGTCCAAATACTTTGGCAACAAAAGACATCAAACAACCCTTTTCCCAGACGCGCCGCCAATTTCGCGACGCCTAATCTGCGGCTTTGAATGGTGAAGGGCCCGCTGTCGTTTCTAGCCAACAGTTTGGGCGACCCCCGCCGCGTTACAAGCGGGACATAGGGATAGTTGCGGCGGATTGCCAATTACAAAGAGGTAAGTTTCTGAAGTTTAACGTTTAGGTAGCATGCGACTTTGACGAGGTAGACCCTCTACTTCGCTTTAGAGACGCAAAAGTGTTGTGATGGGCCACACCGCAATCGCTAACCCGATAATGACTTCAATCGCGACTGATCGCACGACATGACTGTGCTGGATGTTGCTATCCATGCTGTAGGACAAATAGCGGCCAAGCGCGGTAAACCACCAGCCAGCAGCCAAGACGGAACAGGCTGCAACCCCGGCCTCCTCGCCCCAGAAAATCATGAAGGCCAGTGCGGCTAGGTGGAGGCCCAAAAACATGCCGCCAAAGGTGGCACGAAACTCAGCATAGCCCTCTGGCTGACCATTTTCAGGCTGCAAACGGACCAGCCTGCTGGCCCACATTGGATCAAGCATGCCTTTAACGCCTAGACCGGCCCCAAAGGCAAGCGTTCCAGCCGAAATATAAAAGACAATATCATACATAGGCATAGCCTCGAAAGGAACGTGATGGTCTGTGGTCAATTTCCTATATATTTGTTAATCGTAAAATTTCTTCCAACAGGAGTGCATAAGGTTGGCCAGCGCGAACAAAACCAAGCCCGAACCCAAAAGTGTGGCGGCTTTTCTTGCAGAACTCGACGCACCAAATCGGGCAAATGAAGGCGAAGCCTTAATCGATCTGTTCGCGCGGGTAACTGGGCAACCGCCTGTTATGTGGGGCCCATCCATCATTGGTTTTGGATCGTACCATTATCGGTATGAAAGCGGTCATGAAGGCAATGCCCCGCGCGTGGCCTTCTCCCCGCGCAAAGCCAAGCTTGTCTGCTACCTCAAACTTGAATCGGCTGGCGCAGGCCCGCTACTCGCGCGGCTGGGCAAACACAGCACCGGTAAGGGCTGCCTCTATATCAACAAGTTAAGCGATATTGATCTTGGCGTCCTAGAAGAATTGGTGACCGACAGCTATCAGGAAATGGCTACAGCCTATCCCACGTGAGTAAGCCCGCCCATATAGGGCACCAGCACATCGGGTACACGAATGGTGCCATCTTCTTGCTGGTAATTCTCCAAGACCGCCACCAAGGCCCGTCCAATGGCCAGACCTGACCCATTCAGCGTGTGGACAAAGCGTGTCGCCTTCTCGCCCTTCGCGCGGGTGCGGGCATCCATGCGGCGGGCTTGAAAATCACCACAATTGGAACAGGACGAAATCTCGCGATACGCCCCGGTGCCGTCATTTTGACCGGGCAGCCACACTTCTAAGTCGTAGGTGCGCTGGGCCGAAAACCCCATGTCGCCCGAACATAACAGCATCCGACGATAAGGCAGCTTGAGAGCCTCCAAAATACCTTCGGCACATGTGGTCAT
Organism: Aquidulcibacter paucihalophilus; assembly: GCF_002105465.1. Lineage (GTDB taxonomy): Bacteria > Pseudomonadota > Alphaproteobacteria > Caulobacterales > Aquidulcibacteraceae > Aquidulcibacter > Aquidulcibacter paucihalophilus. Next base: position 29,412 of record NZ_NCSQ01000161.1, on the reverse strand, counting down.
CCGCTCATGCTCGGCGGCAGAGGTTTCTGGCGTGGTGATGGAGACCAATTCGACTTTCCAGAACTGATGCTGGCGGATCATGCCACGTGTGTCGCGACCAGCACTGCCCGCTTCAGACCTAAAGCAGGGGGATAGAGCCGTCATGCGGATGGGTAAGCGCTCTTCCTCAAGGATTTGTTCGCGGACTAAATTGGTCAACGAAACTTCCGAAGTAGGGATCAGATAGCGCCCATCGGTAGTCTTGAACAAATCTTCTTCAAATTTGGGAAGTTGGCCGGTTCCAAACAAGGCATGGTCGCGCACCAAAACCGGGGCATTGGTCTCTTGATAGCCATTGTGTTGGGTGTGGTGGTCCAGCATGAATTGGCCCAAAGCGCGCTCAAGACGGGCCACTTGCCCACTCAAGACCACAAAGCGCGACCCTGAAATGCGCGCCGCGCCCTCAAAATCCATGCCGCCCAGCGCTTCGCCGATCGCAACATGGTCCTTTGGAACAAAAGAAAATTGCGGTGGGCTGCCCCAATGCTTGACCACCACATTGCCCGTCTCATCCTCGCCCTCGGGAACCCCAAGGTCAGGCAGGTTAGGCAGAGCTTGGATAATGGCATCGAGTTCTGCTTGCGCGACAGCTTCGATTTGACTGAATTGTTCAATCGTGGCCTTCGCTTCGGCAACTTCGGCCATCAAACGGGCAGCTTCGGCCTCATTCTTCTGCGCTTTGGCCGCACCAATGGCTTTGGAGGCCGAATTACGTACCGCTTCTGCTTCCATACGCTGGGTCATGGCGGTTCGCAGTCGGCTATCAATGTCCAAAATCGCAGGGGTTTGCGGCGACAAGCCACGCAGCGCCCAGCTGGCGTCATAATGGGCGGGATTATCGCGGAGGGCTTTTAAGTCATGCATGGTTTGGCTCTAAGTTGCTGTGCGCTCCTGATAGCGCGCGTTGGACGCGCCTGAAAGAGCACGCGCGCAGACGGAGGATGAGACTGCCCGATCACCTCGACAAAAACGCTTATGGCCTCTATCTCGCGGGCATGTATCTGATCCTCGCCACTGGTCCGCGCGCCGCCATTGAAGGCGCTTCAAAACTCCTCGACGCTCTGGGTGGCTTTGGTGCCGTCGGCTGGTGGGAGTTAGAGCGTCGCCAGTTCAAGCTGGAAGCCTATGCCTACACGCTAGAAGGTGCCCAAGCAGGTGTGGGGGCCATCGCAATTGCTGAACCAGACTTAGACGCCCGCATTGCCCCGCTTGAAGATGCCGATTGGGTCAAAATGTCGCTCGAAGGCCTGCCACCCGTGCCAGCGGGCCGCTTTATGGTGGTTGGCAGTCATGATGTCGGTAAAGCGAAGAACGGCACGGTTGAAATCATCATTGATGCGGGCGAAGCCTTTGGGACCGGTCATCACGGAACCACCTCCGGCTGCCTCCTTGCGCTGGACCGACTGTTGACGCGCGGCAAGCGCCCGCAACGCGTTTTAGACGTCGGCACAGGCTCTGCCATCCTGGCCATTGGTGCAGCCAAAACAGGTAGCCAGGTTGTGGTCGGGACCGAGATCGACCCCCGCGCCAATTATATTGCTGGCCTCAATGCCAAATTAAACCGCGTCGGCCCCACAGTTCGCACCTATGTGGCTAATGGCGTTCGTCGCGCCTTGATCCGTTCGCAAGGCCCGTTTGATTTGGTGTTTGCCAATATTTTGATGAAGCCATTGGTGCGCTTGTCGCCAGACTTGGCCAGCATCGTCAAACCCGGTGGCCGCATCGTTTTATCGGGCCTGTTGACCCATCAAGAGCCCGCCATTCGCCGGGCGTATGGGCAGCGAGGTTTGGTATTGGAACATCGGTATCGCAAGGAAAATTGGTCGACCTTGACCTATCGTCGGCCCGTACGCGCCATCTCATGACCTCAAGCGCGGCGCGTTAAATCGTCATACGAGGTTTCGGTCAGGCTGGTCAGGAATTCATTCAACATCTCTTGGAATTCCCACGCTTGCATATGCAGACGGTTTGGATTGGGGAAACGATAATCCCAGAAGCTGGTGATATGGCTCATCACCCCCATGCTATGGCCCAATTCAATGAAGAGGCGGGGTGCTTCCAGCAAGAACTTACGGAAAGCTGCCGCATTTCCGTGCACTACCAGATCATTAAAGGCGTCATCATAGAGGCCCAAGATCGCAACGCAGCCCCGTGCCGCCTTTTGGATCGCCTTTTTCAGAGCAATGCGTTGGCTTGCGATCGAATTGTCCAACACTTTGTCCATGGCACCTTCAAGGGTTACGCGGTCTAGCGCCACCGAAAGGCTTTTCAACTTATTCATGCTGCCGTTGAATTGCCACTTGAAGTACAAAAAGCCTTTCCAGCTGAATATGCTATCTTCAAATTGCTGACCATCGAGACCCAAGGTGATGCGCAATGGGTCCAAGCGGGACTCGGTGTCCTTGGTCAGGATCGCATCCACCATACGTTTGATACTTTGGCCCATTTGGTTGTTGGAACCGCCAAAGGCCAAGGTAATTAATTGGCGAATTTGTTCGCCTGCGAAAGTACGCATCCGCTCAATGTCGGCGTTTGACATCGCGAAATAGCAATCGGCGGGTGCAAAATCATGTCGCGTCAGCGTCTCTTTCAATAGGAACGGATCAAGGGATGGTAATTTCGATAACAGGCTCAAGAGCCTGAAGTCTTCGTCCATATTGCGCTGTTCGCCACCCAGCATTTCAATCAACGTAGCCTGATAGCCCGCTTGCCCAATCAGAATCGACTGACCGCCTGCTCGCAGGGTCCTTTTGTCGAACGGAAAAATGATTTTGGTCGCCACAGGGCTGGAGCGCGGCATCAAATAGGTTTCATCCGAGCGAAGTCGGTGTTTGACATAAATGGCGCGGTTTAACGTGGGATCTTGAAAGAAGGGACGACGTGCATAGTCATCCTCTTCCTTGTTCTGCTCGAACACTTGGAACAGATTAAGCACGCGACTGGTCGAGGCTGTCCGGTATAAGGCTTCAAGACTTCTGAGACCACGCATGTTTTCGAGCTACCTCCCAGCCTTTGCGTGTTTTTGTTTGCCAGAACTTGGTTCAGCCAAAGACTAGATAGGGGTTTGTAACTCTACGGATGCAAACAAATTGTGAATCCGTCAGTAACATTATCTTGCGCGAGATCGACCATAGCTATAGGTTCGAGGCATGTTTCAAACCTATGATGTGCGCGGTGGCGCTGACCAAGGCCGCAAGGCCCTTCCCCTGATCCGAGCTCAGTTGGAGCACTTAGGCCTCGATGGCCTGTTTGTTCCTCATGAGGATGAATGGCAGAATGAGTATCTGCCCGATTGCGCTGAGCGCTTGGCTTGGGCCACAGGTTTTACAGGCTCCGCAGGTGCGGCCATCATTTTGCGGGACAAGGCTTATTTGTTCTCGGATGGCCGCTATACCCAGCAGGCGCTCAGCCAAACCGCACCGGAATTGTTCGAGCAACGCGACCTGGTCGATCAAGGCCCGGCCGTCTGGCTCAAAGCCGAAGCACCCGCTGGTGCGAAGATTGGGTATGACCCCCGCCTTGTACCCCCGGATGCATTGGCGCGCCTCAAAGAATCGGCGGCCCAAGCAGGTGTTGAATTGGTCGCTGTGGGTGCCAACCCAATTGACCAAGCGTGGCAAGACCGCCCGGCAGAGCCAAGCGCTGAAATCGTCCCCCATCCTGAAACCTTCTCAGGCGAAAGCAGCGCTTCCAAACGCTCGCGCATTGGAGAAAAACTATCAGGCGATGGGATTGAGGCCAGCATTCTGACCGCGCCTGCCGCTTTGGCGTGGCTGTTTAATATTCGTGGCAAAGACGTCACCCGCACGCCTTTGGCTTTGGGCAGTGCAATCCTCAATAAAGATGGCACCGCGCAATTATTTGTGAAACCTGAGAAGGTGACACCGGAACTGCGCGGCTTCTTGGGCAATGAAGTGTCGATCAGTGCCGAAGCTGATTTCGTCGAGGCGCTCAAACAAACCGGCGGCAAGCGGGTTTTAGTCGACCCAAGCCTTTCCTCTGCTCATGTGTTTGATGTGCTGCATGCAGCCGGCGCGCAGGTTGTTCGTGGGCAAGACCCGACGATCCTGCCACGATCCCTCAAAAATGCGGTGGAGATTGCAGGCTCTAAACGGGCCCATGCACGCGACGGGGTTGCATTGGCCAATTTCCTGCATTGGTTCGATCAAGAAGCACCGAAGGGCGAGCTGACAGAAATCGATGTTTGTAAGGCCATTGAAGGGTTCCGCATCGCGACAGGCGCTTTGCAGGATTTATCCTTTGACTCCATCTCGGGCGCGGGTCCGAACGGGGCTTTCCCCCATTATCGGGTCACGGTGGAAAGCAACCGGAAAATCGATCAGAATAATTTGTTCCTGCTCGATTCAGGCGGCCAATATCTTGACGGCACGACCGATGTAACCCGGACGGTCGCAGTGGGCACGCCAAGTGACGAAATGAAGGACCGTTTCACCCGCGTGTTGAAGGGCCATATTGCTTTGTCGCGCGTGCGCTTTCCAAAAGGCACAACCGGCTCAGCGCTTGATGCTTTGGCGCGCATGAGCCTGTGGGAGGGCGGCTTTGATTATGACCATGGCACAGGCCATGGCGTCGGCTCCTATCTCGGCGTGCATGAAGGCCCCCATCGTATCGCGAAAGTACCCAATCATGTGGCGCTAGAGCCTGGCATGATCGTTTCAAACGAGCCAGGATTCTATAAGATTGATGGCTACGGAATCCGCACCGAAAACCTGCAATATGTGACGCCTGCCACCCCGATTGAGGGCGGCGAGCGGCCTATGTTGGGCTTTGAGACGCTTACTCTGGCCCCTATTGATCGCCGTTTGATTGTGGTGACGATGTTGACCGACGCAGAGCGCGTTTGGCTGAACACCTATCACGCCAAAGTTCTGGCTGAAATTGGGCCGCGCGTTGAATCCGATGTGCGGGCGTGGCTGGAAGCGGCAACTGCACCGCTTTAGGCCTGATCGTCTTTAGTCCATTGACCTCGAAGGTCGGCTGACCCATCACAGACGGGTGAGCCGCTCTTTAGCCCCTTTCCGACATACTTCATTTGCCCGCTATTGGTGCGCCCGTGTGTTTTGGACCTTGGGCACGCAGATTCAAATCACGGCCATGGGCTGGCAAGTCTATGATATTGCGCGCGCGCGGGGCGATACGATTGAAGAAGGCGCATTTCTTCTGGGCCTGATTGGCCTATCACAATTTGTGCCCCTTCTGATCCTGTCCTTATTTGGTGGTCAAGCTGCTGACCGATTTGACCGTCGCCTGATCATCCTCGGCTGTATCGCGCTGAAGGTGGCCATTGCAGGTGCTTTGGTTGCCGCATCCGGCTTTGCACCCAATGCTTTGATTGCCGCTATTTTTGCGGTTGCCATGGTGACAGGGATGCTGAACGCCTTTTTGCCCGCAGCCAGTTCCGCCATGGTCTCCAATTTGGTCCCGCGCGAGGAATTGCCCCAAGCCATCGCGCTTATGTCCTTAAGCTTTCAGGGCGGATCAATCCTTGGCCCTGCAATAGGCGGCCTTCTGTTCCATTTCGGGGCCCATGTGCCCTATAGCGCGGCGTTGGGCCTGTTTATCTGCGGCTGGATTTTGGCGTTTTGGACCAAAGCGCCACCGCAAGAAAAAGTGGAAAGCGGGCGTACCTTTGCCATGATCAAGGAAGGCCTCATCTACGTGCGTGACAATAAGATTGTGCTGGGTGCGCTTAGCCTTGATCTGGCTGTCGTGCTCTTGGCTGGCGCGACGGCGCTTTTGCCTGTTTTTGCCCGCGACATCCTCCATGCGGGGCCCACGGCACTGGGTGCTTTACGGTCAGCCGGGGCAATTGGGGCAGGCTTGGTCTCGATCTTTTTGGCAATCAAGCCGATTGAGCGCCATGTCGGGCGCTGGATGTTTGGCGCGGTCTTTGTGTTTGGCTTGGCGACTTTGGGCTTTGGCCTATCGACCACCTTATGGATTTCGGTGGCCTGCTTGGCGCTTGCAGGCGCGGCTGACATGATTTCAGTCTATGTACGCTCCTCGTTGGTCCAATTGGCCACGCCTGATGCCATGCGCGGCCGAGTGTCTGCGATCAGCTTTGTGTTCATCTCTGCATCGAATGAAATGGGCGAGTTTCAATCCGGTGTTGCCGCCCGCCTGCTCGGCCCGGTTACTGCCGTCGTCGCGGGCGGCATTGGCGCCGTCTTGATCGCTGGGGCGTGGATGCGCCTCTTTAAGCCCTTAGCCGAGGCCGACCGCTTTGAAGATGCCGCGCCAGAAAAACAGGGCTCGACCAAGGCGTCTTGATCAGGCTAATCTCAAACAAACACATAATTAGGGAGCACGACCATGGGCGTTTTGGATGGTAAAGTCATTCTGATTACGGGCGGGGGCAATGGCATTGGCCGCGAATGTGCGCTGCAAGCCGCCGCCGCTGGGGCCAAAGTTGTTGTCAATGATTTGGGTGGCTCCGTAACAGGGGGCGATGAAGGCTCGGTTGGCCCCGCCCAAGCCGTAGCCGACGAAATCAAGGCTGCAGGCGGCGAGGCGGTTGCCAATTCTGATTCCGTGACCGATTTTGCCGCCGTCAAAGGCATGATCGAACAAGCCAAGGATGAGTTTGGTGGCTTGCATGCCATCATCAACCCCGCTGGCATCTTGCGCGATGGCATGTTTCACAAAATGTCCGAAGCTGATTGGGACGCGGTGATCGATGTGCATTTGCGCGGCGCGTACAATGTCACCCGCGCCAGTGTGGAATTGTTCCGCGAGCAGCAGGACGGGGCCTATGTCCTATTTACCTCTACCTCTGGCATTATCGGCAATATCGGCCAAGCCAATTATGCGGCCGCCAAAATGGGTGTAGCGGGCCTGTCCCGCATCATCGCAATGGAAGGGGCGCTTAAAAATGTGCGCTCTAATGTGATTGCGCCATTTGCCTGGACCCGCATGATCGCGACCATCCCCGTCAAGGATGAGGCCAGCGCCCAACGGGTGGAGCGGATCCGCACGCGGATGCGCGCCGATCAGGTTGCCACCTTTGCAGTCAGCCTGTGTTCAGCTGCCGCCAGCCATGTAACGGGTCAAATATTCGGCGTACGCGGCAATGAAGTGGTCGTCTTTGACCAACCACGGCCTGTTCGCTCGGTATCGAGGATTGACGGATGGACACCAGAAACACTGATCGAACATGGACTGCCCGCTTTGAAAGGTGGCTTCATGGGGTTGGAAGCCACCGCCGGGGTCTTCACCTGGGACCCCGTCTAAGCACGACGAGCCTTGCGTTCGCGCTGTGCGGGTTGGCGGCGTTCGCCGCCAGCCCCGCGCTAAGCCATGGCAGCCATACCCACACCAAAGCAGCACCCAAGCCGGTTTTGGTGCTGGAGGGAGAGTTTGTTGCGACAGAGTTGAGAGGTCGCCCCCTCAACCGCGCCGCACAAGCGCCCAAAGCGACTTTGATCTTTCTGCCGCAAGATGGCGTCAGCGGCTCGACCGGCTGTAATCGCTTCAGCGGCAAGTTGGTACGCGGGGGTGAAGACAGCACGCGGTTTGGCCCGCTGGCTGTGACCAAAATGGCCTGTATGGGCCCTGCGGGCGCGCTGGAGCGCGACGTGCTTGCAGCCTTACGCGCGACCCATCAAATCCGGAAATTTGGCGGCGAAGTTCGCCTCTTGTCAGCCAAGGGCCGCGTGCTAGCGCGACTACAAACTGTGAGCGCGCGCGTTGAAACCGGTCCAAGCCTTTATGGCAAATCATGGACCTTAGTTCGATTGAATGGTCAGGCGCTCGACCCGCAAAGCCTGAGGCCACAAGTCAGATTTGACGGCAATCGCATCAGCGGCACAACCGGGTGCAACCAGTTTTCTGGAACCTATGAGCGGGCTCTGGGTAAGTCGCGTTTCTTCAGATTGATGCAGACAGAGCGTGCGTGTCTGGCCGCAGTGGGCGACCCTATGGCCGTTGAAGCCGCTTTTGGCGCGGCTCTCAGCAAAGTCGATCAAATCAGTTTGACGGCCAACCAATTGACCCTCAAGTCCAGTACATCGCCTGATATATTGGTTTTTGAAGCGGGCGATTAAAGATGCCACGGTGGGGTGCGCCCACCAAACTTCTTGATCATGAAGTCAGAAAAAACCTCCAAGCGCTTCGGTTTGCCTCGACCGGGCGGGCTTAAGAGGTGGAGTGTCAATTCAGGCGACCGCCAGTCTTCCAGCGCCCGCTCTAGCCGACCTGCACGCAGATCTTCGCACACCAGAAAGTCGGGCAAATAGGCTACACCTAGCCCCTCGCGCAGGGCCGGCATTTCAATCTCACCGCCATTGATGGTGATGGGGCCTTGGACCCGGACCCGTAAATCTTGGCCCTCGGCGTCGACATAGCGCCACAGCGAGTGATTGGGCGTGTTGGTGTAGCGAAAACAGCAATGCATGGCGAGGTCTTCGGGCCTGCGCGGCTTGCCCCGCTCCTGCCAATAGGCCGGTGCTGCAACCGTCAACAGGCGCACGGGGGCGAGTTTGCGCGCCGAGAGACTGGAATCGGGCATTGTGCCGATACGGATCGCCACATCGAAATTATCCGCAACCATATCCACCGTGCGCTCATCGACCGCGAATTCGAGGCTGATTTCGGGATAAGCACGGATAAATTCTGGCAAAAGGTCTGCCAGCCACAAGCGGGCAAAGGCTTGGGGGGCGGCGATTTTCAAATTACCGCGCGGCACCTCACGGATCTCGCGGGCTTCATCTGCCAAGGCGGCAGCTTCTTCCATGATGCGTTGCGCCCGGGCATAGGCGCGCTGGCCCGCATCCGTCAGCGAGAAAAGCCGCGTTGTGCGGGCGAACAGAAGAACACCCAGCTTTTGCTCCAGCTCTGCGATCTGCTTGGACACGGTTGCCTTCGACAAATTCAAATCGCGAGCCGCGGCCGTGACGCTGGCGCGTTCAGCTACTTTGGCGAAAGTCGTCAAAAGATCGAGATCAAGGCTCATGCGTGGCACCCTGCACTGATTAAAACTTCGAAACAATTGGTTTCGTTTTTCCCCAGTATTCGAACAATCAACTTTCGTCCATAAGGCGTTTCAACATCTGTCGCTTTTCTGGTGACAGCTATAAAGAAAGGTCTCCTCCCATGACGAAAATCGCAATCATCTATCATTCGGGTTACGGCCATACGGCTGTCGTGGCAGAACAGGTCGCCAAAGGTGTAACCGAGGCCAAGGGCGAAGCTGTGCTGTTGAAGATCGAATCGGCTGCTCAGGATTTCAGCGCGATTTTGGATGAAGCCAGTCAAGCTGATGCCATCATCTTTGGTGCCCCCACCTATATGGGCGATATCTCGGCACCTTTGAAAGCCTTTTTTGAGGCCAGTTCAAAAGTCTGGTTCACCTTAGGCTGGAAAGACAAAGTCGCCGGGGGCTTCACCAATTCCTTGAGCTTTGCTGGAGATAAGGGCCATGCCCTCAATTCCATCCTGACTTTGGCCATGCAGCATGGCATGATCTGGGTGGGCACAGGTCTCGCGCCTGGCGCACATAGCAACAGCGATGCGGCCCCTGACGTCGTCAATCGTTTGGGCTATTCTATTGGGGTTGCCACCCAGTCAGACAATGCGGCACCTGAAATCACCCCGCCAGCTGGCGACCGTGAGTTTGCCCGCCTCTATGGCGCGCGCATCGCAGAAATTACGCAGAAAATGAAAGGTTAAGCCATGATTGAAAAACGCGAATTCAACAGTCTGGGCCGCTTTAAAAACAGCTGGCTCAATGCCCGCCACCACTTCTCCTTCGGCCATTATCACGACCCAAAGCGCACCCAATGGGGTACGATCCGGGTGTGGAATGATGACGAAATTGCCCCAGGTACTGGCTTTGATCCCCATGGCCATGCCGATATGGAAATCATCACCTATGTTCGCGAAGGGGCCATCACGCACAAGGATAGTTTGGGCAATGTCGGCCGGACTGAAGCAGGCGACGTTCAAGTTATGAGCGCCGGCACCGGTATCACCCATGCTGAATACAACATGGAAGATAAGACCACGACACTCTATCAAATCTGGATTTTGCCAGAAAGTGCGGGTGTGGCTCCGTCGTGGGGGGCGGCGAAATTCCCCAAGGATGATCGCTCCGGTCAGTTTGTGACGTTGGCATCAGGCTATTCCGAAGATGAAGGGGCTTTGCCAATCCGGCAAAAAGCCCGTATCTTGGGGGCGACCCTAAAAGCTGGCGAAACCGTTACTTATGATCTGTCCGCTGGCCGTCATGCCTATTTAGCTGCAGCCAAAGGCGTGGTCGAACTCAATGGCATCGACCTTTATGAGCGCGATGCTGCTGCCATTAAGGATGAGCCTAAATTGACCATCAAAGCAGTGGTAGACGCCGAACTGGTATTGGTCGACGCGCCTTAACGCGACATTGAGGCTAACTTGAGAAGCTGGCCGTTCTTCGAAAGCAGGACGGCCAGTATGTTGTTTAATAAGCCTCCCTCCCCTTCCCGTCCGCGTCGCAGCGCGGGGCATAGGCCTAGTCCACGTCCATCAGGACCAAGACCGAACGGACCTGACACGCCTTTAATGGAACCCGCCGCCCTCGACCGTGCGCTGCGTCATGCGGCTTGGCGCGACCCTCGGGTTGAACGTAAGAAATTCACCGAAGTCTATAGTGCCGTCCGCACTTTGGAGCGCACAGCCGCCTATGTCGACCAAGCGCTTGAACGCTTGGCAGAAGTCGCCGAAGCCCTCCGCATTGGGCAAACCACCGAACATGATTTGATGCGCGGCCTGCAAGCTGCCCGGATTGAAGAGGTACTCGATAGTCTCGATCGGCTCTCCAAAATTGCCGCCGATGGCAAGCTGAATCTGCTCCATGGCGAGTCCGACAGCCTCTATCTCGACTTTGGGCATGAGGCATTTCGCTATGTGCTGCCGCCCTTTGATCTGCGACGTGGCCCCAAAGGGCTCAATATTCCACACTTGAAAGATGGGTTTGAAAATAGCTCAGACGTGCAGGCAGTTAGCCAAGCGGTCAAGCTTGCGCACGTCCGCGTCAGCCAATTTGCCGCCCGCCTTAGCCATGACGCGGGCATGTTGGTGCGTATGGCCAATACCTATGAAGCCGATATCTCGGTTGAGACGGCGGAAGGCGTAACCCACGCGCCCGTCGACTGAGTTACCGGACCGTCAAACTGAACCATTCACGCCCTTGGCACGTAGAGAGGCGTGAAAGGTGTTTAACATGTTCAAAGCCCTCCAAAAGGCAGCCGCCCTGACCGCCGTCGCCATGAGTATGGCCGGTTGCGCCACCACGGCAGCTGCACCTACCGCTAAAGCCCCTCAACAGCTTGTCTTGGAAGATTATTTCAAAGGCAAAACCACCGCTTGGGGTGTATTCCAAGACCGTAACGGCACCCTGATCCGTCAGTTCAAAGTCGACATTGACGGGCAATGGGATGGATCGGTCCTAACTCTCGACGAGCGGTTTGATTATGCCGATGGCGCGAAAGAGCAGCGCATTTGGAAGATCAAAAAGACTGGGCCAAATACCTATGAGGGCACAGCAGGCGATGTCCGCGGCGTGGCCCGCGGCCTGATCCAAGGCAATCAATTGTCGTGGGTCTATGATGTCGACCTGAAAGTCGGTGACCGAACGGTCCTCGTAACCTTTGATGACCGCATGTGGTTGCAGCCCGACGGGATATTGATCAATCGGGCGAAAGTAAAAAAGTTCGGCATTGTCTTTGGTGAAGCAATCATCGTGTTCCAACCTGCGAAGCCCTAAGACGACGGGCGGGTCTGCCTAAAATTTTATGTTGACCCGCCTTGCCGAAATCGCATTTTGCACTCATTTTAGAAGTAGCTGGGGCTAAGTTGTTGTCGTACTGCGGATCGACACAGAGGAGATAGACATGGTGAAGTTTTTTTCTGCCGCTGCACTACTCTTGGCGATGATTGTTGCTTCCCCTGCATCTGCCGGTCAGTTGCAAGTCAATGTGACTTATGGCGAGAAGGCCCAAGAAAAGATCGAGAAGACCTATGGCGTGCGTGAAAAGGCCGTCATTCAGGAAATGGTTGAATCGAGTCTGAAGGAAAGCCTTGGGGATCGGGTTTCCCGCGTTGATGTTGTGATCCACGATCTGACGGCTAATCGTCCCACCTTTAAGGAATTAGGCGATAAGCCAGGTCTGTCCATGCAGAGCTTTGGCATTGGCGGGGCCGATGTCTCTGGCAAAGCCTATGATGCGGCAGGCAATCTGATCGGCGAAGCACGCTATGATTGGACCGGCGACATCATCTGGGCCGACACAGCTTGGGTTTGGTCAGATACGGACCGGACCTTGTCGGTTTTCGCACGTAAGCTGGCGAAGGCAGTTCCAGGCTAAAGCGCAGTATGAGGCGAAGTATCCTCGGTCATAAAACATCAACGGGGCCCAAGCGGCCCCGTTTTTGTGGGGTGGGCGCGCGCTTTTGCAAGCGCATTGAAAGCGCCAACCCTGTTTCAAAATTAAACACAATCAGGCCGGCGCCCTTGATAAGCGCAGGGCTGATTTCCAGTTTCGAGACACATCCTCCAACAAATCTGTCGAGATCGGGCTATTCGTCGCAAGTTCTCACATAAACGTGATAAATTACTCTGGAGGAATATGGGTTCCTGCGGCGTAAGTTTTCAGCGCTTGGGCCAAATCTTGCTAGGCAGGATGCAAGCTCTTTTGAAAAGGGATTCGCGTCATGACCAAAGTTACCCACGTTTCGGTTGCATCATTGGATGGCATTAGTGCGTTTGAGGAAGCTTTGTTCTGCGAGTTCCGCGCCGCTAATCCTGATTTGACGAGCCCTTATTTTTCACCGGACTTTTTAAAAGCTATTGCGCCCCACACGCCCGGTGGCATGTTGGCGCGTTTTCATGATGGTGACGAGATTGTTGGCTTCTTTGCCTATCAGAAGCGTGGCCAAAGCTTGCAACCTGCCGGTGCCCCGCTAGCCGATTATCATGCAGCCGTGATGAAAGAGGGCTATGGGCCAGATTGGTCGCTTCTGTTGTCGGCAGCCGGTGCGAAGCGGCTTGAGTTCAATGGCCTGATTGGGGCACAGGGCCTCGACCGCGCGCCTATCGTCAAGCATCGCCAAATCGTTGACCTCGTCGATGGCTTTGAGGCTTGGTTTGCCAGCCAGAAGGCCCGCTCGCCAAAATATTTCAAGAATTTGGGTCGATGCACCCGCAATGTGGCCAAGGACTTACCGGATCTGACATTTGACTGGACGGAAGTGACCCCAGCCCTCTTGGATTGGGTTTTAGACCTGAAAATCGACCAATATAAGCGCTCAGGCATGCATGATGTGTTCAGCTGTGGCTGGACACGTGACCTTTTGAAATCTCTGGCTGAGCATAAATCCACCGGCGCGTCCCTCATGGCGGGCGTTTATCGCCGGGGTGAGGAATTGGTGGCCGCTGAAATTTGCTTGCTGGATGGGGAAGATTTGCATTTCTGGTTCCCCGCCTATAACCCCGCTTATAGCCGCTATTCGCCCGGCCTTTTGTTGACCTTTGACATTATTCGCCACGCCGCAAAGCTTGGTTTCAAAGTGTTTGATTTCGGCAGCGGTGGAGAGGCTTATAAAACACCCATGACCACGAATGGCCCCCTGTGCTATGAGGGCCAAGTTGGCCAAGCCTTGGCCTTGCCAGTCAAGAATGACCGTTTGCAACGTGCGTGGCTGAGCGTGTGGCGGCGCGCCCATATTGTGCGGGCCTGCGAAGTCTCGATTAAGGGCAGACTCTTAGCCTGTTGGCGGCTTGTTGAACGGGCCCATATTCGCGCCCGTGCCCGTCTCGTCACCCGACCCCAACAATCGGCTGCCTAAAGACCAATCTCGAGCGTACACATTTCGCCCAAGGATGGCCGTGCAACTGAGACACGTCTCAGATTAGGCAGGCTTGGCTTCAAGCGGTCTGCCACCCACGCGCAGATATTCTCCAGCGTTGGCGTCTCAAGGCCTTCGATCTCATTCAGGAATGAATGATCCAGCACTTGGCGGACTTCGTTGATGGCTTTGGTGAGTTCGGCAAAATCACGCACCCAATGATCTTTGCCATCAGCTTCATCCTCTACCGACACATCCAGCCGGAAGGAATGGCCGTGCAAACGGCGATAGGGGTGGCTTTCATCGCCTTGATGGAGATGATGAGCGGCGTCAAAGGTTACGCTTTTGGTCAAAAGGCAGCGGGTCACGGGATTCCAAGCATTTTATGTGTTTGTAAGCTCAATCGCCATTGTGGATGGGCAAGACAATAGGCGACCGCAGCTTGGGTGTTTTTGTCCGTGTGCGGCCCGTCCATGGGTTGGAGGAAAAAATGGTCGAAAGAAAGCCCTTCAAACTGATCGGGCATGGCTAGAGCTTGGGGATAAACCAGCTTCAATTCATGGCCAGACCGCTGGGCTAGGGCTGCATTTGCCTTGGGGCTTACACAAATCCAGTCCAGTCCTTCAGGGGCTGCAATGGTTCCATTGGTCTCCACCGCGATTTCAAAGCCTGCCCGATGCAAGGCAGCAACGAGGGGTGGGTCGAGTTGCAATAAGGGCTCCCCCCCGGTGCAGACCACATAGGGCCTGCCCTGCTGAAGGTCTGGCCAAAGCTCTGCTACAGCCTCGGCCAAGGCTTCAGGGGTTTCAAATTTGCCACCGCCTTCGCCATTGGTACTGACAAAATCGGTGTCGCAGAATTGGCAAACAGCTTCACGTCGATCCTGTTCGCGGCCGCTCCACAAATTGCAGCCAGCAAAGCGCAGGAATACGGCCGGGCGGCCGGCCTGGGCCCCCTCGCCCTGCAGGGTATAAAAGCGCTCTTTCACCATATAGGTCATGGGGCCACGCGTAGGCCTTCTACCGCATGCCCCTGATGTTGGGCTTGCCATTGCTGCCAGCCTACAGCACGCAGCTCGCACGCCGGACACGCGCCGCAGCCATAGCCCCAGTCATGCCGCTGGCTGCGATCACCCGCATAACACGTGTGCGAATGTTCCAAGGTCACGTCAATCAAGGCCTGCCCACCCAAGGCAAAGGCAAGGTCCCACGTCTGCGCTTTGGTGAGATACATAAGCGGAGTCTGAAGCTTGAACGATACATCCATCCCCAGCGACAAAGATTGTTCTACCGCATCCAAAGTCGCACGGCGGCAATCGGGATAACCAGAATAATCGGTCTCGCACATGCCACCAACCAAAACCCCTAAACCCCGGCGATAGGCCAAGGCACCGGCAAAGGTCAGAAAAACGAGATTGCGACCGGGCACAAAAGTTGTCGGCAAGCCAGACGCGGCCATAGCAATGGCCGTATCGCGGGTAAGGGCCGTATCAGAAATTTGGCCCAAAAGGCCAAGGTCCAAAAGATGATCTTCGCCGAGCTTCTGGCCCCACTCGGGCATTTTTCTACCGATCTCATCCAAAATCACCAGCCGCTGGTCCAGTTCCACCCGATGCCGCTGACCATAATCAAAGCCAATGGTCTCCACGCGCTCATAGCGCGACAGTGCCCACGCCAGACAAGCAGTGGAATCTTGACCGCCTGAAAACAGGACAAGCGCATGTTTGGGCTCAATCACGAGGCAACCTTCACGGGGCAAAGTGGGGGGATGGAGGCGCTCCATAGCCTATTTTCAGCCAGACCGAAACTGCCACAGCGCAGAAAGCCCGGCGTGGCGGGACCAAGCGTCCGATCGGGCTCGATCGGGTCCGGCAGCGCCGAATGTTTAGTCAAATCTATGTATTCATTTCACTGACACATTCATCGTCGCGATTTATTGAAGTCACTATCTGGGAAATGGCGATTTTCCTTAACTAAGCCACAACACTCCTCAGCTAATGTCGTGGTTTCGTTACTCAACCAGTATCAAGAAGTTTAGGTGACACTTGAGCAGCATCATGACTTACGTAAAACTGGACTCCGAGACACTTGAAGCTGTCTTGAAACTCCATGAACGTTATGCAGGCGGCATCCTGGGTGGCAAGCGAGCCTCTTTGAAATTTGTCGATCTGTCGGGTGTTGACTTGTCTGGTCGCAATCTGGCCGATGCTGAGCTGACTGGATGTATTTTTGAGAATGCAAAGTTAATCAAGACGATATTTGAGCGAGCTATCCTGTTTGCCTGTGATTTTCGCAAGGCCGACCTGCGCGGCGCGCGCATGGCGAAGGCAGATATGCGCGGGGCAAATCTGCGCGGGGCTGACCTCTCCCATGCCGATTTAACCCAGTCAGACTTCCGCGAAGGCGAAGTGGCGGTGGCCGACAAAAGAAATGGCATGATGGTCGTCAAGCACCGCATGCGTCCGGGTGACGCTGAGGGCACTTTGTTTGTGGGGGCTACACTTGACGGTTCGCAATTCAATGGCGTGCAGGCCAAGGGGGCGGATTTCCAAGACTGCTCGATGAAGGGGGCTAAGCTCTCTGGCGCGATCTTGAAAGATTGCAATCTGGCTGGTGCTGATCTGCAAGATGCCGATCTCACGGGTGCCCGCTTGGAAGGGGCGCATTTTGAAGATGCGATCCTGACTGGGGTTGCCTTGGGCTTTGGCAAGATCGACCCCAAAATGGCCAAGGGCGCTTTGGGGGACCCAACCGACAGCGCAAAAATTCGGGCGATCCAGTTGGAAAATATGGCTCATGAACACCAGGCATGGTGGGAGAGTAATGGCAACGCTGGCAGGCATGCTAAGTTTGATGGTGAAGACCTGCGCCCAATGGCTTCCATGTTTAAGGGCATGCGCCTGACGGCAATTTCGGCGGTGAAATGCAATGGGGTCGGTGTTCGATTCATGTCGACCCAGCTGCAAGGGGCTAACTTCTGTGAAGCCGATTTGCGCGGTGCGTGCTTCGTAGGAGCCGACTTGCGCGGGGCAAACTTTACCCGTGCGCGCCTCAACAAGGCAGATTTCAGAAACGCGAAACTAAGCCCTCTGCGCATCAGCGCCGACAAGACCAAAGCAACTGACTTTACCGGTGCTGAAATGCGCTATGCCAATTTCGACCAAGCCGATATTCGCGAAGCGCTTTTCTATGACGTCGATATGTTAGGGGCGAGTTTCCGCGGCGCACAAGCCACCGGGGCCAAACGTGGCAAATCGCCCCAGAGCGAGGGCCAAGACACCCTAAAAGCCGACGACGCCGCACCAGCGGTGTCGCACGCTGCGGCCAACGCCGCCTAAACAATCCAAGGAAGAAGGCCCGATGGTGGCGGGAGAGAGACTTGAACTCTCGACCTCACGATTATGAGTCGTGCGCTCTAACCAGCTGAGCTACCCAGCCAACGCATCGGGGAGCCGTCATTTAGTGCGCATCGACTTTCGGGGCAAGTCTTTGGGTCAGTTGAGCCATGAGAGTTTTCCGTTTGGCATCTGTGCGCACCCGTGCAGCCTCCTTCACATGGCCAAAACCACGGACATCGTCTGGCAAATTGGCCAGTTCGACGATCTGACGATGGGTTGCTGTGGACAAATGCTGTATCCAGATGGCAAGGTCAGCCAGATATTGATCGCGGAAAGCGCGTTCCTTGGCCCGCTCCTCAGTCGCGCCAAATAGATCCAGCGGGGTGCCACGCAGGACTTTGCCGTGCTGCAGCACTTTGAACGCCCCCAAAATCCAAGCACCAAAGGCCTGTTTTTTGGGTAGGCCCGTTGCAGGATCCTTCGCGCCAAGGAAGGGCGGAGCCAGCCAAATCTTCAACGACTTCCGGCCCCCCAAAGTCGCATTCAAGCCTTCCATATAGGCGGGGTCAGCATAAAGCCGGGCGACTTCATACTCATCCTTATAGGCCATGACTTTGGCCAGATTGACCGCAACCGTGCGCGTTAAGGTATCGCCCAAGCGTGCTTCGGTCTCGGCTTTGCGAACTTTAGCCACCGCGTCCGCATAGATCTGGGCATAGGTTGGGTTCTGATAGGCCGTCAGATGGGCGATGCGATGGGTGATCAAATCATCGAGCGATTTTTCGGGTGGCGGCTCGCGGACTGGCACCATTTCTTTCAGGCGTGCTGGATCATAAGCCGCCAAGCGCCCAAGATCGAAGGCGAGCACATTTTCATCAATCGCCACGCCATTAAGCTTGATTGCCCGATACAGCCCGCGCAGCGATACCGGAACCAATCCCCTTTGCCACGCAAAGCCTAAGAGGATCATATTGGAATAAAGGGCGTCATAGAGATATTCTTCCGCCAAGCCTTCGGCATGGATCACCCCCAGCTCGCGCACCGCTTGGGCGAACAAATCGACCTTGGGCTGACCGCGAAACCCGCGCTTGCGGTTCTGGATAAATTCGCTCGTCGGCTGGATGTCAAAATTGGCGACAGCGCGCGTGGTTTCTTTACAGACCAGATTGAGGCCATCGAGATTGGTTGCCACGATCAAATCGCCCGCGATCATCACATCGGCTGAAGCAGGGGGAACGCGGCCCGAGCGAATATCTTCGGGCTGATTGGCAATGCGCACATGGCTGAGCACTTGCCCTCCCTTTTGGGCAAGGCCGGTCATATCCAGCGTAGAAGAGGCCTTGCCATCGACATGGGCCGCCATGCCGACAATGGCTGACACCGTGGTTACCCCAGTCCCGCCAACGCCAGTGAAGACGATCGAGCGCGGCCGCTCTAAACTCATGGGCTCTGGCAAGGGGATATTGGTGGCGTCAAAGGTCGGACGCGCCCGTTCGCGCTTGGCATTATGGCTGCCCTCAACCGTCACAAAGGAGGGGCAGAAACCATCGACACAGCGGATATCTTGATTGCACGAGGACTGATCAATCTGCCGCTTGGTGCCAAATTCGGTTTCCAGCGGATGGATCGACAAGCAATTGGATTGCTTAGAACAATCTCCACAGCCCTCGCACACGGCCGGATTGATATAGGCGCGGGTCGAAGTGGCCTTAAGGAGCTTGCGCTTGATCCGGCGGCGCTTCTCAGTCGCGCACATTTGGTCATAGATCAGGACGGTCACGCCCTTCGTCTCGCGCAGGCGGCGTTGAACCGCATCCAATTCCTCACGCGGATAGACGCGGACCGAAGGCTCAAGCGCCACATTGGCATAGCGGGTTGGATCATCAGCGACGATCACAACTTTCTTGACACCCTCGCCCAGTAATTGCTTGGCAATTTGCGGCGTGGTTTGACCGCTCTCGGTGGACTGACCACCGGTCATGGCCACCGCATCATTATAAAGAAGCTTATAGGTCACATTGACCTTGCCCGTGACCGCC
Organism: Aquidulcibacter paucihalophilus; assembly: GCF_002105465.1. Classification (GTDB taxonomy): domain Bacteria; phylum Pseudomonadota; class Alphaproteobacteria; order Caulobacterales; family Aquidulcibacteraceae; genus Aquidulcibacter; species Aquidulcibacter paucihalophilus. The sequence goes on along the minus strand of NZ_NCSQ01000161.1, from coordinate 10,158 downwards.
GCGCGAATGGCCAGCGAACCTGAGTGGGAATAGGTACCATCCCCCAAATTGACAAAGACATGATCTTCATCGGTAAACGGGGCTTGGCCAATCCAGCCAATGCCCTCCCCGCCCATTTGGCTTGTCATATCGGTCTGACGGTCGGGCATGAAGGTTGCCATATAGTGACAGCCAATACCGGCTAGGGCGCGCGACCCCTCTGGCACGACCGTTGAACTATTGTGTGGACATCCTGAACAGAAATGGGGCGTGCGGTGCGCATCCCCCTCTAATGCCTTTGCCCGGTCCTTGCTCTCTTGCACCCGGTTCAAATAAGCCAAGGCCTGTTCGCGATGTGGCCCCTCGGGCACCAGATCAAACAAAGTCTTGGCCAGAACCGGAATGGAAATAGCAGCTGTATCAGGCAGCAATGGCTTGCCATCCAGCCCCCTCTTGCCAATCACCCGTGGGCGTTTGCCATCGGGCAAATCATACAAAGCATCGCGAATTTGGGGCTCGATCAACGCACGCTTGTGCTCCACCACCAAAAGCGTCTCAAGCCCAAGGGCAAAACCACGCAGATGGTAGGGCTCTAACGGCCATGGCATGGCGACTTTAAAGATGGTGAGGCCCAGATCGGCTGCCAATTCTGGGCTGATGCCTAAAGCATCCAAGGCTTCGAAAATATCGCGTGTCGCTTGCCCTGTTGCCACTAAACCGATCCGGCGCTTGTCCCCGCTCAAAATCTCCCGGTCGAGACTATTCGCCCGCACAAAGGCTTGGGCAGCAGGCAGCTTGTATTGGCGCAGGCGCGCTTCCTTTGCCATCGGATCATCTCCACGGCGGAGGTTGACCCCTTGGGGTGGCAATTCAAAGTCGGTTGGCAGGCGGATGTTAAAGCGGTGGGCACCTACGTCAATCACCGCACCAGAATCCATCGTATCGGCCAAGGCAATCAGGCCCGTCCAAGCGCCAGAAAAACGCGACATCTCAATGCCATAAAGGCCAAAGTCTAAAACGTCTTGGATCGATGCTGGCGACAGAATCGGCATTTCTGCGTCGATGAAGGCAAATTCGGATTGGCTGGGCAAGGTGGAGCTCTTGCAAACATGGTCATCGCCCGCAATCGCCAATGTACCGCCAAATTTGGACGTGCCGGCAAAATTGGCGTGTTTGAACACATCGCCAGTGCGATCCACACCCGGTGCCTTGCCATACCAAATGCCAAACACGCCATCAAAGCGCGCCCCAGCAAACTGGCCCAATTGTTGGCTGCCCCACACCGCTGTTGCACCCAAATCTTCGTTCAGACCGGGCCAAAACTCGATATTGTGGGATTTCAAAAGCTTAGAAGCGCGCTCCAGCTGCATATCATAGCCGCCAAGCGGGGAACCGCGATAGCCAGAGATAAAGCCTGCCGTGTTCAATCCGGCCTTCACATCGCGTCGCTTTGGGTCCAAAGGAAGCCGCACAAGGGCTTGGATACCTGTTAGAAACGCTCTACCCTCGTCGAGTTCATACTTGTCGGTTAAAAGAACTTCGCGATGGAGCATCTGATTTGGCCCTCGGGTTTGCTACCATGTGGAACATGGCCTGCTTTTATCTGGGCATCATCTTCTGTTTTCGCGGAAAAAGCTTGCTCTTTTTTTCGTTATTTGCGAAGAAATGCGCAAGATACATGTTCACTTTGCCAGAATTGAGGAAAATTCGTGTCGGAAGAACTAGACGCCATTGATGTACGCATACTCGATCTGGTCCAAGAAGATGCGGCCCTGTCTGTGGCCGAGATTGCCGACAAGGTCGGTTTGTCGTCAAGCCCTTGCTGGCGGCGGATCAAACGGCTGGAAGAAATTGGCGTCATTACCAAGCGCGTAACCATCTTGGAGCGCGCCGCCTTGGGCCTTGATTTCGAAGTAATGGCCTCGGTGAAACTGGCTTTGCCCAATCGCGAAAACCTCGAGAAATTCGAAGCAGCCGTGGCCAACTGGCCAGAAGTTGTCGATTGTGCGACGGTGACTGGGGCGGTTGATTATATGATCCGTGTCGTGACCACCGACATGCATGCCTATGATGGGTTCTTGCGCGACAAACTCTTGGGCCAAGGCCTCGTATCGGATGTGCAATCGCGCATTGTGATTCGCGTTGCGAAACGCACGACTTCAGTGCCCTTGGGGCTTAGCCAGTCTAAGCGGCGTTAAGCACGGCAAAGCCGCGCTCAAGGTCAGCCATCAAATCCTCTTGTGCTTCCAAACCAATGGAGTAGCGCACGATAGGGCCTTTGGGATGCAGCGCCGGAAATTGGCGGTTGATCTGGACCGTGCTCGGTAGAGCCAAGCTTTCAAACCCGCCCCACGAAAAGCCCATCGAGAAGATTTGATAGGCTTCGGCCATGGCATTGATTCTCGCTGCAGCAACAGGCTTGAACACCACCGAGAACAAGCCGCCCGCTCCACGAAAGTCACGCTGCCAGATGGCGTGATCTGGGTGGGACGGTAAAGCCGGATGCAGCACTTGGGCAACTTCGGGGCGACCTTCTAGCCAAGCGGCGATCTCGCGCGCCACCCGGTCTTGGTGGGCCATGCGCAAGCCCATGGTGCGCAAGCCACGCAAGGTCAGCCACGCATCTTCTGCAGACGTCCCAATACCCAGCATCTGGTGCATGGTCTTCAGCTTGATTAGCCAATCGGGGCTGTTTGTGATCAAAGCGCCTGCCAGCACATCGGCATGCCCACCCTGATATTTGGTCAGGGCCTGCATGGAAATATCCACACCCAGATAAAACGGCTTCATATAGAGGCCTGCTGTCCAGGTATCATCGATTAAGGTCGCAACTCCGCGCGCCTTGGCAGCAGCAGTGATGGCGGGCACATCTTGCAGCTCAAACGTCAAAGATCCCGGGCTTTCCAAAATGATCAAGCTGGTATTGGGCTTGATGAGGCCGGCAATATCGGCCCCGATACGAGGATCATAAATCTCTGTTTCAACACCATATTTAGCCAAGACTTCGCGGCAGAACCGGCGGGTTGGGCCATAGGAAGAATCCGTCAGCAGAACATGATCGCCCGCCTTGGTCGCCGCCATCAGCGCAAGGGTGAGGGCTTGCAAACCCGAGGGAGCCAAGACCGTGCCCACCCCGCCGGAAATTTCGGTCAAGGCTTCGCAAAGGCGATCCTGGGTCGAAAGGCCTTCGAGGCCATAGCCCTTCATGTCGCTTAAAGGGCCCGCCCGATAAAGATCATCCGCCTGATCAAACAAAAGGGTAGAGCCGCGCTGAATGGGTGGATTTATCACCCGCTCATGGGAAAATGGGTCGCGGCCGATCTGTACCAGCCGGGTGGCAGCCGAAAGCCCCTCGCCACGGCCACTTTTGGGCGTCTTGCTCATCCAGCAGCCTCAGTCTCGATTGGGGAAGCTGGATCTGCCGCCCACTCACTCCACGCCCCGTCATAGACGGGCACATCCCACAGCCCAAGCCGGGCTAGAGCCAAAGCGATGACACAAGCGGTAACGCCAGAGCCACAGGTGGTCACCACGCGCTTGCTTAAATCAATGCCAGCAGCTTTGAAGGTTTCGGCCAAATCGGCAGGATCCTTCATCGTATTGTCGGGCTTTAAGAGGGTTGAAAACGGCACGTTGAAGGCACCGGGCATATGGCCGCTGGGCAGATTTGGGCGTGGCTCCGGGGCTGTGCCCGCAAACCGACCAGCTGGGCGGGCATCGAGAATTTGGGCGCTTTTGGCGTCGATTTTGGCCAGAACTTGCGCTTTGTCTCGGATCAAATCGGCGCGGCGGCGCACCGTGAAATGCCGCTCACGTGCGACAGGTGGCATGTCCTCAAGCTCTCGACCTTCGGCCTGCCATTTGGGGAGACCGCCATCAAGCACAACCACATCATCATGGCCCATATGGCGGAACATCCACCACACGCGGGCAGCCGAAAAAACGCCCGTGCTGTCATAGACGACAAGACGCAGGCCATCGCCCAAGCCCAGCTTCTTGACCCGGCTTGCAAACTTTTCTGGGCTGGGCATCATGTGCGGGAACGGGCTAGCGGTATCGGAAATCTCATCAATATCAAAGAAGACAGCGCCTGGAATATGAGATGCATCATACTCTTCTTTGGCATTGCGTCCGGCACTTGGCAGATGCCACGAGGCATCAATGATGCGAACATCCGGCGCGCCCAATTTGTCGGCAAGCCATTGGGTTGAAACTAAGGGATCATCAGGATTGGCCCAGCCTGCCATGTTCGTGTCCTCAACCAACTTCTTGCGCTGCCCGCCCAAGGCGTGCCACACGGGGTTTTTTCAGTGCTTATGATCCACTAAAGGGATTTCAACGTAAGTTGCAAAGACTATCTCATAAACTGGCGACACAACCAAACCCATGAACGACGAATTCACTGCTCATACGATTGAAACGGATCAGCGCTATCAAGCGCTCATGCTGGACTATGCGGCTGGCAGTCTGCCGCGCGGGCCTGCACTGGTTGTTTCTGCGCATTTAGCACTGCAGCCGCAGGCGCGCGAGATTACGCGCACCTTTGATGCGGCTGGCGGTATGCTTTTAGATACGATTGAGCCTGTTGAAATTGCGCAGCCTGCTTGGCTGGAAGCTGAAACTGGAACCGATTATTCCAGCCATTCCTTGCGCGAAATTGACGATATGGCCCATGTCCTGTCCTCCATCGATCAAGGCCGCTGGCGGCGCAATCTGGCCGGCATGCTGACCATGCCGCTACCGGGCTGTGATGCGGAATTGCTGAAACTGGAAGCAGGTCGGAAAGTGCCAGAACATGGCCATTCTGGCCTTGAAGTCACGCTGGTCCTGTCGGGTGCCTTGGACGATGGTAATCAAATCTACCGTCGTGGCGAGCTGTTGGTGCATGACGAAGATAGCGAGCACCAGCCCGGTGCAGCCAAAGGTGTCGATTGCATCTGCCTGATCGCCCAGACCGGCAATGTGCGCCTGAAGGGGCCACTTGGGTGGTTGATTAACCGTTTCAACTGATTTTTGGCATAAACGCCCGCAAGGGCTGAGTGAAAGAGGCTTTGTGATGTCATCTAAAAGCAGTCTCCAGTCGAGTCTTTTGGCTACTGCCCTTGTACTGGGCGGGACAGCTTTGGCGTCAAGCGCGGCTGCAGCGACACCGGGGCGGACGGAATTTGAAATCCTTATGAATGGCAAACCCGTCGGCAAGCATATCGTCACGGTTTCCAGAAATGCCGACATGACCAATGTTCGCATTGCCATTGATATGGCGGGCAAAATTGGCCCTATTGGCTTTACCTACCGCCACCGATGCGAAGAGGCGTGGCGTGGCAATCAATTAACCAGCCTGAATTGTTCGGATCAGGAAAATCGCTCGAACAAGGCGGTTGCAGCAAATCTGCGTGGGGCTAATCTCGTCGTCGATGGCACGGGCTTTAAAGGCAATGCACCTGCCACCATTCTGCCTTCCAGCTGGTGGCGGTTTAGCACTATCAACCAATCTCGCCTGCTTGATAGCCGGGATGGCAAGCTAAGCCGGGTGAATGTAAACCGGGTCGGCGAAGAGGTTTTACAGATTGGCGGAACACCCGTTCGGGCCAATCATTATCGCGTGCGCGGGGCGGTCAATACCGATTTGTGGTATGATTCAACGGGTCGATGGGTGCGCACCGCATTCAAGATTGCCGGTCAGAGCTTTGACTATCGGAAAGTGACTTCAGTCGCCAATTCGCCTAGAGAGTAGGGCTATAGGCTCGTCGTGGTTCGATTGCGGGCAATCTCAGCCCTGATGCGGGCTTGCTCGCTGGCGTCAATTGGAAAGCCGCGCATCAGGGTGATCGCGATCAACTTCAAGCCAATGGGGATCGCGCAATAAAGCGCAACAAGGCTCGTTAAGGCCAAGTCGGTTTGTTCTCCGCCTTGCGTGTTAAAGCCAACCAATCCCAGTAAGCCAAAGGCAGCACCGGCTGCCACGGCCAAGGCCAATTTGGTCGCGACACTCCAGAGGGCGAAATAAAGCCCGGTTCTAGGGGCTTGGCCGGTCTTTAACTCGTCCAAATCCACCACATCGGCTTGCATAGCAGCTGGCAACACAATATCCGCCCCCAGAGCCAGACCAGAGCCGATACAGACAATCAAAAACAACCCCCACGCCTCGGGCCCGGTCACGCCGAGGGCCAGAGCAAAGACAAGGCACGCCCACACCATGGCCCAGCACCACACGCGGTCCTTGCCAAATTTGCCGCCAAGCCAAGCCCAAAACGGTGCCGAGACCAGCCCGGCGAGAAAATAGGTGCCGAGTAAAGCCCCTTGCAAATCCGGCCGACCCAAACGCTCGGAAACGAAATAGAGAAACAAGGTCGCAGGCAGGCCATTGGCAATGCCATTGATGATATAGGCTACGACCAGCCGACGAAATGGCTCATTGGCGGCACAATCTTTCAGGCCCTCGCGTAGACTGGCAACTGGCTGTGTCGCCAATGGCGGGTCTGGCACCAAGAGCACACAGATGCCGCAGGCCAAAGGCGTTGTGACCGCAGCAAACAGGCCCAATAGGGCCATCGCCTCTCGTAGCGCTCCGCCATTGGAGACAAAAGCAACCAAAGCTACCGCTCCGATCACGCCCAATACAGTGGCAATCTCGCGCCAGGCTGTTACCACAATACGTTCGCGATAATCTGGGCTCAGCTCTGCGCCCCACGCATTTAGCGGCAAGGTAATGGCCGCCCAGGAGATGGAGACCATCAAGGTCCAAAAAGCGAAATAAGCTGCCCCCGCCCCGTCCGGCGGCGTCATAATCATAAAGGCCGACCAAGCCGCCAGCGGGCTTGCCACCAACACCCATGGCCTACGCCGCCCAAAGCGGCCGCGGGTCTGATCCGACAAGCGGCCTGCCACGAGATCGCTCGCCGCATCTAACAGCCGCACAATCAAAAGGATGAGGCCAATCAGGCCGGCCCCTATGCCTACTTCTTTGGCATAAAAGGTGGGGGCAAACATATAGAAGGGCTGACCCAAAGCCGCGATCGGCACCGCGGGCAGCGCATAGGCAAACAGCCGCCAAGGGGAAAGCAATCGGGCTGTGCCGGGGGGTGTAGGGTCTTTCATGCAGGTAACATGGTGCCTGCAAGCCAAGCTGCCAAGCTGCTAGACAGCGCCGACATTCGCTCGTAAATGTGTGAAATTCACACATATTGGTGTGATCGTGTAAGATTGGCACAAAACGGATGTCAAAATGCCCTCTTTAGGCCGGAAATTCATCATCATTGGCGGCGCAGGTCTGGTCGGCAGCGCCGTGGCGCGGCATTTGGCCCAAGATGGTAGCGCACAGGTGATTATCTGTGATCAATTGGGGTCGAGTGCATCGGGCAAGTGGGCCAATTTGCCGTCAAACATGGCCGACCTTTGGACGCCGGATGATCTGATGACCCATCTTGATAAAGCTTGGCGTGATGTGGCCGGTGTTTTGTGCTTTGCCGATGCCGGCCATAGTGCGGGCGATATGGATGGCTTGTTTGAGACCTCTTATCACCTCCCCCGTCGTATTTGGGATTATGCCGTTGCCAAACAGCGCGCGATCTATTGGGCATCCTCGACGCAAGTCTATGGTGGGGCCACGCCGGACCTGTCGAGCGACCCTCATGTAATTGCGGGCTTCCAACCCAAAACAGCCTTTGGCCGCGCCAAGCAAGCCTTTGACTATTTCGCAGCGAGCCAAGGTACAGGCCCCGACGCCGCCCCAATCGCCACCGGCCTTCGGCTCGCGTCCGTCTATGGCCAAGGCGAAAGCCATAAAGGCGCTCTCGCCAGCTTGCCCAGCCGGGCACGTGCCCATGCTTTGGCTGAACGCCCCCTTTCAGTCTGGGACGAAAACCGGGATTGGGTGCATGTAGACGATGCCGCCCAGCTAATCACCCAGCTTGTGTTGCAAGGCCATGCAGGCTTTTTCGACATCGGCAGCGGTGCCCTCACCTCTGCAAAGGCCATTGTGAAGGCGAGTGAAGCGGCAACCCGTAAAGCGCTGGCCGTAGAAACCCGCCCTGCCCCTGTTGACGCGCGCAGCCCTCATGCTGCGGTAGCCGACCTATCGGCCCTTGAAAAGCTGGGCATATCTTGCACATTCCGAACGATGGAAACTGGACTATCCCTGACGTGAGCACGCCCTCTGGCACGACCCCTGACGCCGTCACCCATGCAGCCCGCCTGTTACAAGCACACTATGGCGAAGATGGTGCGGTGATTGCCGTGATGCGCGCTGCTGAGGCCGCCGCCATGGGCGATCTGGAAATGGCCGATCATTGGGAAGCGGTGGCCGCCCTGATTGATTCCCCAGATGCCACCGCCCCTGATGCCCTCAATTAGAGCGAACACACCCAATCGCCCCACAAATCAGTTGCGCAACAGGCCTGATGATTTAGAAGGCCTGTGACTAATCTGTCAGGGCCTTATGGCCCTGCCGTCGCTGCGACGCACTCCGGGGACACCTATGACCGCTTTTGACCGTGACGCCTTTATCGCAGGTCTGCCCAAGGCAGAGCTTCACTTGCATCTGGAAGGCTCGCTGGAGCCTGAATTGATGTTTGCTTTGGCCCAGCGCAACAAAATCGCGATCCCGTTCAACACTGTGGAAGAAGTGCGGGCCGCCTACAGTTTCTCTAACCTGCAGGACTTTCTCGATATCTATTATCAAGGCGCAGGCGTCTTGCAGACCGAGCAGGATTTCTATGACCTGACCATGGCATATTTGACGCGGGTTGCCGCCGATGCCTGCCGCCATGTTGAAGTCTTTTTTGACCCACAAACCCACACCGATCGTGGCATTGAGATGGGCGTAGTGATTGGCGGCATCGCGCGCGCCTTAGCCGATGGGCAAAGCCAATTGGGCGTTACCTCAAAACTCATTTTGTGCTTCCTGCGCCATTTGGACGAAGACGCCGCCTTTGCGACTTTAGAAGCGGCTGAACCCTATCTGGAGCATATTTTTGGTGTTGGCCTTGATTCGAGCGAAGTGGGCCATCCGCCTTCCAAATTCGCCCGTGTCTTTGAAGCTGCCCGCGCCAAGGGCCTGCATTTGTTTGCCCATGCCGGCGAAGAGGGCCCGCCCGCCTATGTCTGGGAAGCACTTGACCTGCTTAAAATCGACCGCATTGACCATGGCAATCGCGCTTTAGAGGATGAGGCCTTGGTTGCACGCATTGCCAAGGACGGTCTAACCCTGACCGTATGCCCCTTGTCGAACCTATCTTTGTGCGTCGTCCATGACCTTACCCAACATCCCCTGCGGGCCATGTTGGAAAAGGGTCTCAAGGCAACGATCAATTCCGATGATCCGGCCTATTTCGGTGGTTATCTCAATGCCAATTGGCACGCCATCGCCAAGGCGCTGGACTTAAGCAAGCAAGAATTGGTTACCCTGGCGCACAACAGCTTTGCTGGCAGCTATTTGACGCCCACAGAGAAGCAGGCTCATGCTGAAGCCATTGAGGCTTGGGCGGAGCGCTTTTAGGCGCAGCGGCCACCGGCCTAAGGACCTGAAGGGTGAGTATCATGAAGTGGAGGATGCCTCGGGCGCTAGTGGGCTTCGGCCTTGTCTCCATCAGCGCCTGCGTCAGCCAACCCACAGCTGAGAAGGCCGCGGGAATAATCTTCACCGCCGCAGATACAGCCTCCAGCAAAACCCTGAAACTCGGGCAAAGCTTTGAAGTGCGGGTATTGGGCACACCGACGGCAGGATATCTGTGGGACGTACAATCTTTGCCTGCGGGCGTGGTTTTGATCGCCAAAACCTCCCGCCCAGAAAATCCAGAGGGCCGCAAACAAGGCATGGTCGGCGGCAATGATTGGACCATCTTCCGCTTCCAAACCATTTCGGCCCCTGCGGATTTGCAGGGTACTGCCGGTCAAAGCTTGGTCCTGCGCTACGGTCGGCCCTGGGAATTAGAAAAGGGCCGCCCCGCTGACCAGATCTGGCGCATGCAGATTGCGGTCAAACCAGCCGGTTGAGGATTGTGAGCGGCCATGTCCCACTCTTTATGTGGTTGTCATCCCAGATGGCGTGAGCCGCTTACTTGATCTTGCGCTAGAGAGTGCCGCAAGGTCCCGTAGGGTCCCCGCTGGTAGCCTAAATATCGGCAGAGATGGCATTCTCGGGGCGGGGAGAGTTTTTTGTCTAGAAGCGCTTTGGTGACC
>NZ_NCSQ01000163.1 GCF_002105465.1 Aquidulcibacter paucihalophilus | reverse complement strand
CGCACGGCTCTGGTTGAAGAGTTTGTCAACATGACCTAAATCAATCTTGAACTACCGTGGGTATCGCGATTTTTTCCGTGGTTTAAGTGCTTGCATTTACATCGGTAAGGTGAAAGAAGTCGGAGGTGGCGGTTTTATCTGCTCCGCGAGAATAAAAATGGTTTTGGCCATGAAGTAGTGGCGCGCCTCCTCTCTGCGCTAGCTGCTCAGGCTAAAACTTATGTTAGGCAGGTCTTTAGGGCGGTGTCTCTAATTTCTGGGGAACTAAGTAATGTCGGAAAACACGGATGCCAGTTTGATTGAGATGACGGTTGAAATCGTTGCAGCCTATGTGGCCGGTAATGAGCTTCCCTCGTCTGAATTGCCTGGTTTGATCTCGACGGTCTATGCGTCGTTGAAGAATACCCATGAGGGTGCGCCTGTCGTGGAGTCCAAGGAATTGGTCCCAGCAGTGCCTGCCAAAAAGTCAGTCTTCCCAGACCATATCGTCTGTTTGGAAGATGGTAAGAAGTTCAAGTCGCTGAAGCGCCACTTGCGTTCTTCTTATGACATGTCGCCAGATGAGTATCGCGCTAAATGGGGGCTGCCAGCAGACTACCCAATGGTGGCACCAAATTATGCTGCGGCACGCTCTGAATTAGCCAAGAAAATTGGCTTGGGACGCGGTCGCCGTTAACTATTTCGAGATCATTTCGCTGCCGAAACAAGTATTCGCAGTGAAAAGATGAAAATATTCTCTTGCTATACATAAAGACTCTTGCGCGATTCGGTGCAAATCACTGATACTAACCTCAACAGGGGGTTAATATCGGTGTCAATGTTCCGAGCTCAATTGCTGCTGGAAGAACAGCGTCGTCTTTTCGACGTCTGGAACAGCGCAGCTGGCTGCTCGCCGATGCCGACGCGCGAGAGTTTTCAACCCCGTGCTTTTGGGCCGCTTCTGCCCTTCATCTCGCTCATTGAAATCAAGTCGTTGGAAGGCCCGCGCGTCCGCGTGGCCGGCAGTGCGCTGCGCGACGTATTTGGCGATGATCCGCGCCTCTGTTTGGTCCAATCAGACTTGCCGGGGTCAGCCGAGACGATCCAGCGCGTCGTGCGCGAACGCAAGCCCTCTTGTGGTGTAGCACCCGCCGAAGTCGGTGTTCATGGGCATTCGGTGCGCTTCTGGATGCGCTTGCCGCTAGGCCATGGTGAAGAAGTTGAGGCCGTGATTGGCCTTGATATAGCCCTTTCTGGAGCCCGCGCGCCCAATTGGGCACTCCAGCGCATGTTGACAGCTTAAACTTTGGCCCCACGGGCAGCTTTGAAATAGGACAAGCCTGTCCAAATCGACATCAACGCACCTAAAACCAATATTGCAAACCCAGCAAAGCCTAGCTCGGACATGCCGGTTGCAAGCCCTGCCAGCAACACACCCATCCCGCCCATAATTACGGCTGTCTTGGACTTTGCGGCAAAGGTCGGCGACAGCGAGATTCCTTTCAGACTTGCCTGCGCCCGTAATCGCGTCACCAAACTGTCTCGGACTGGAATTGCGAACAAAAAGAACACGCCCGCCGCAACCCCCAAGGGGTCTGCTAACGCGTCTTCGATCAAACTACCATGAGGATTATTCTGCATAATCCACCCGACCCAGAGCGCCAGCAAGGTGATGCCCACCAAAATCTTATCCCCCCAGAGATCGAGCTTGCCGCCCAACTCGCTCTTGGCATCCAGCGCGCGTGCCAAATAGCCGTCTAACCAATCGGTCAATGCTGAGACGACAAAAAGCCCAAACGCCCATTCAAGCTCGCGATTGGCCACACCTTTGGAAAGCCCCAACCAGATTAAATAGCCAATCACTGGCGCAAGGGCCAGTCTGCTGATCGAGACGGCATTGGGGAGCCACTTCATCCTTAGGTCCTTTGAAAATAAGCCAAAATTCGAGTTGCCAGTTCTTCATTAACCCCTGGCACTTCCATCAATTCGGATAGACTAGCGCGCGCAACCCCACGGGCAGAGCCAAAGCGCGCCAGAATGGCCTTTTTCCGCATTGGGCCGACGCCTGCAATCTCGTCCAGCGGATTTCTTGAAATGGCGATAGAACGTTTCTGACGGTGTGCCCCGATGGCAAAGCGGTGGGCTTCATCGCGCAAACGCTGCAGATAATAGAGAACAGGGTCCTTGGGCTCTAAGCGGAAAGGTTGACGGCCCGGCAGATGAAAGAATTCGCGCCCGGCATCACGATCCACGCCTTTGGCCATCGAAATCAAAGTGATGTCTTCGTCCAGTCCCAATTCCTTGGCCACTTCTGTCACCACAGCCAATTGCTGCTCTCCGCCATCGATCAACACAATGTCGGGCCAGGCGATGTCTTGTTGGCGGTTTTTTCGCCCACCCTCGTCAATCAGATTGCCTTCCATATCCACACTCGGGGGCAGGTCTTCGGTGTCTGATTGCAAAAGGCGAGCAAAACGGCGGGTGAAGACTTCTCGCATCATGGCAAAATCATCGCCGCCCTTGGAATCCTTGATGGTCCATTTCCGGTACTGGCTCTTCTCAAACCCATCGGGTCCTGCAACGATCATCGCCCCAACGGCATGACTGCCTTGGATGTGGGAATTGTCATAGACTTCGATCCGTTGCGGGGTGGCTGCAAGGCCGAAGACATCGGCTACTCCGTCCAGCAATTTGGTCTGAGTGCTGCTCTCAGCCATCTTGCGGGCCAACGCTTCTCGGGCATTCGAAGTGGCATGGGCCACCGTGTCCCGCTTTTCGCCGCGTTGGGGACAGCGGATCTCAACCTTCATATCCATCCGAAGGCTTAAAGCCTCCTCCAGAAGCTCTGCCTCTGGTAAAACATGGCTGGTCAGGATCAGGCTTGGCGCGGGCTTATCGTCGTAAAACTGTGCTAGGAAGGCGTCGAGGATTTCGGCCTCTGTGGTATCTTTCTCATGTTTTGGGAAATAGGCGCGATTGCCCCAGTTTTGCCCCGCGCGGAAGAAAAAGACCTGGATACAACTCATACCGCCATTGAGGGCCACGCCAAATACATCGGCCTCTTGGAAGCTTTGCGGATTAATGCCCTGTACCGCCCGGATTGAGGCAAGTGCCTTGATACGGTCCCGCAAGCGGGCGGCGCGCTCAAAGTCCAAGCTCTCGGCGGCTTCATGCATGTCATCAGCCAGCCGCTTTTGCAGGTCGACCGACTTGCCACGCAAGAAGGCTGTCGCTTCATCCACCAATTCCCCATAATCGGCTTCACTGATCAGACCGACACACGGGGCAGAGCAGCGCTTGATTTGGTGCAGCATGCAGGGACGCGACCGCCCGTCATAGACGCTATCGGTACACGATCGCAGCAGGAAGGCCTTCTGCAGGGTGGTGAGGCTGGCATTGACGGCCCAGGCACTGGCGAAAGGCCCGAAATAATCCACGTTTTTGGCGCGTGCGCCGCGGTGCTTGGCAATTTGCGGGGCGGCATGATCGCGACGGATGGAGATATAGGGAAAGGACTTGTCATCCCGCATCAAAATGTTGAAGCGAGGCCGCAGTCGCTTGATCAGATTGGCCTCAAGCAGCAGCGCTTCTGTTTCAGTCGCCGTCACCACAAATTCCATCGCCCGCGTGAGATCGATCATGCGTGCGATGCGGTTGGAATGGCCGAGGCCTCGGGCATAGGAGGTTACCCGATTTTTCAGGTTTTTGGCCTTGCCAACATAAAGGACTTCCCCATCTGCGCCGATCATCCGATATACGCCGGGTTTGCCCGGTAAGCGCCGCAAATGATCGCGGATGACTTCAACCCCTTGCAACACGCCCTTTGCCGGGGTGGCTTCCCCGGGGAGGTTGGCTAGATCGGGCAAAGGAGTTGAATCGGCCTTAGACATGGTCTGAGTGAGGTGCACGCGACAGCGCCAGAAGGCAAGGCCCCTTGGCTTTAAGGTTTAGCTTGCGGGGCAGGGGTGGGTGCCGGCGGGGGTGAAGTCGGTGCGGTAAACGTCACGGGCACGACGCTCATCCCCAATTTGGCCGACGCGGCAACCAATTCCCGACTATAGGAAACATAGATGATCGACTGATTAGGCACGTCGACAATCCGGCGCAGCGCAATGCTTTTGAAGAAGAGGCTAGAGCCTTTTGAAAAGACTTCGGCATTCTTTGGCAAGGTCGCCAATGTGGCGGCATCAATCGGGCCTGTTTGATGGCAATCAATGGCTGTGTTGGATGGGTTCTCAAACCAATTGCCTTTACCCAGACGGTCCAAGAGGCTGCGGTCAAACGAACCAAAATAGCAGGTGACTTGCGCCAATTGTGGGTCGCGCAGCGCCGTTACCTTGATCTCATTGCCGGTCAAATCATTGGTGAAGCCACCAACTTGATCATCTTTTGCACCACAGCCTGCGGCCAAAAGTGGCAGGCTGAGCGCCAAGACAAGCCCAATGAGGTGATTTCTGCGGCCTTGGTTTAGCATTGTTTGCTCCTGTGATCGTCAAATGGGGCGACCCTCTTTGTAAAGCTTCATGTGGGGACGCGTGGGGCTATTGTCATCGGCATAGGGCCAAGGTTGCTGTGGCTTCTGCGGATTTAGGATTATTTGGCTGTAATCGACCAACGGGTCGCATGATTTGCCCTTGCTTTGCAGCTTCTGTCGTTGAATACCTGCATTAAACGCCCAAGGAGGCGGCACATAATCCCTTCAGGGAGAGGAAACATCCATGCCATTTCCAGCCATGTCGGTTGCCCAAGCTCATGCCATTTTAACCGGCCCCGGTGGCCCGCTCGAAATTGAGACCAAGAATATCCGCGGACAAGAACTTCGCGTTTATAAAGTTGGTCCGCAGAATTTACGCGACATCTTTGAGATTGGCCGTTCACACGGTGAGCTTGAGTTTTTGATCTATGGGGACGAGCGAATTACCTATCGCGCTCATGCTAATGCGGCTTCGAAACTGGCTCATATTTTGAAGGACACCTATGGCATCCAAAAAGGGGACCGCGTTGCCCTTGTGATGCGTAATCTGCCTGAGTGGCCGGTGGTGTTCTGGGCGAGCGTTATTATTGGCGCCATGATCTGCCCCCTGAATGCCTGGTGGACGGCCGATGAGTTGGAATATGGTTTGCGCGACTCCGGCTCTGTGATCGCGATTGTCGATGTGGAGCGCGCCGACCGCATTGCTGAAAAGCTGCCCAACATCCCAAACCTAAAAGCGCTGATTGTGGCGCGTGGTGGCGATGATCGGCCAGCGGGTGCGGTTGCTTTGGAAGATTTGATTGGTGAAACGGTGTCGTGGGCACGCTTGCCAGAGACCTCTCCGCCGAACGTCGCCTTAGACCCAGAAGACTTATGCACCCTATTCTACACATCCGGCACCACTGGGGCACCCAAAGGGGCCTATGGCACCCACCGCAATGTCATCACCAATCTGATGAATATGATGGTCAATACCGCCCGGCAATTCCTGCGCCGGGGCGAAACCCCGCCTGCGCCTGATCCAAGCTTGCCAAAAAAGGCGGTACTGCTGGCCATTCCCTTCTTTCATGTGACAGGCTGTCATGCCGTTTTGGTGCCCTCGGTCGCCCAAGGGGCAAAGATTGTGATGATGCACCGCTGGGATGCGCTCAAGGGCATCGAATTGATCGAAAGAGAAAAGATCAACAGCTTTGGTGGCGTGCCGGCGATTGCCTGGCAGGTGATTGAGCATCCCCGCCTGAAGGAGTTCGATACCTCAAGTGTGGAGAGCGTGTCCTATGGCGGGGCACCCAGCTCAGCCGAACTGGTGCGCAAAATCGTTGAAACCTTCCCGAAAGTCTCACCCGGTCAGGGCTATGGTCTGACCGAAACCTCCGCTGCCGTCACCAATATCGGCTCAGAGGATTATGAGCTGCGACCCTTGTCCTGCGGACCGGCCCATCCCATCAATGATGTGCGCGTGGTCGGCCCAGATGGTCAGGATGTGCCAGTGGGCGAGGTGGGTGAATTGTGGATCCGCGGCCCCAATGTCATCGTGGGCTATTGGAATAAGCCCGAAGCCACCGAAGCCGCCTTTGGCGGGGGGTGGTTTAAGTCCGGCGATCTGGTGCGCATGGATGAGGAAGGCTTTATCTTCATCGTCGACCGCGCCAAGGACATGATCATTCGTGGTGGCGAAAATGTCTATTGCTCTGAAATTGAAGACATTCTCTATAAGCATCCCGACATTTCCGATGCTGCAATCATCGGTGTACCGCACAAAGTGTTGGGTGAAGAGGTGGGGGCAGTCGTCACTGTGCCGCCTAGCTCCACGTTGACAGCAGAAGAGTTGAAGCGCTGGGTCGGGGCCTCGCTGGCCAGCTTCAAAGTGCCTGCCCATGTACGTATCATGCACGAGCCCCTGTTGCGCAATGCCAACGGCAAAATCCTGAAGCGGGAGCTCAAGGCTCTGTTCGAATAGGAGCCGATGATGACTGATCGCGGTCGTGTTTTGGGTTTGGGCGGGGTCTTTATCAAAAGCCCTGACCCAGACCGGCTAAAGGCTTGGTACCGCGATGTGCTTGGCTTTGCTCTTGATGAGTATGGCGTCAATTTCGCGCTGGCGGCCCAAGAGGGTTATCAAATCTGGAGTCCGTTTAAGACAGATACCACTTATTTTGAGCCTTCCACCCGCGATGTTATGCTCAACTTCCGGGTCGATGATCTCGACGCCCTCATCGTCAGAATACGGGCAGCGGGTGGCGACATGCTGGGTGATGTGCAAGAAGAGCCCTATGGCAAGTTTGCTTGGCTGGTCGATCCCGACGGGACTAAAATCGAATTGTGGCAGCAGACGGACGACTTTGCGTGACAATTAACCTACGCCAAACAGGAGTTGGGATGACAGAGGACGCATTCAGCCCTATCTGCGCAGCATGACTGAGATGAGCCTCGCCAACCATGCCTTGGTACGCAACCCAGACGCGCAAGCTGTCCTTGCCGCCCTTAATGCCGTCCGCGCCGATGGCGCGCGCTTGGTTGGGGGCTGTGTGCGCGATGCCGTTTTAGGCAAGTTGGCGCATGATATTGATATTGCGACCCAGCTAGAGCCTGAAGCCGCCATGGCAGCTCTGAAAGCAGCCGGGATCAAAGTGGTGCCAACGGGTTTGGTCCATGGGACCGTCACCGCCATTCCCGCGGGCAAGCCTGTCGAGGTTACCACCCTTCGCACCGATATAGCCACCGATGGCCGCCATGCCGAAGTGGCTTTTACCGATGATTGGCTGGCCGACGCCCAGCGGCGCGACCTGACGATGAATGCGCTATACTGCGATGTGCAGGGCCGTGTCTTTGATCCAATGGGCTCGGGTATTGCCGATGCGAAGGCAGGCCATGTCCGCTTTGTGGGCGAGGCGGCAAAGCGCGTCACCGAGGATTATCTGCGTATCCTGCGGTTTTTCCGCTTTCATGCCTTCTATGGCAAAGGCACCCCAGACCCCCTCGCTTTGGCAGCGTGTGCCGCACATCGCGACGGCATCGCAAAATTGTCGGTTGAGCGGGTTTGGATGGAACTTAAGCGCTTGCTGACGGCCCCAGATCCCCGCGTGGTTTTGACTGCCATGGCGCAGACGGGTGTCTTGGCGGCCACCTTGCCCGAAGCGGAAGGCCTTGAAGCGCTGCACCATTTGGTCGAGATTGAAAACAGCCTCTTCCTAGAGCCAGACCCACTCCAACGCTTGATGGCTCTTGTGCCGCGTGATCCAACCCGCGTTGCTGGCTTAGTCAGCCGCCTCAAATTGTCGAGTGCGGAAGGCGACCGGCTCGTGGCTTGGGCTGCAGATCAGACGGTCATCCAGTCCTATTTGTCTGCGCGCGAGGTGCGCCGCGCCCTCTATTGGTTGGGGGAACAACTCTATCTGGACCGGGTGCGACTGGCGTGGGCTGAGGATGCCGAGCCCCGCCGCACCAGTCAGTGGCGCGCCATGATCGCGCTGGCGAGCGGCTTTGTCGCCCCGCGCTTCCCCGTCAGTGGCGAGCAGGTACTGGCCGCTGGCGCGCGACCTGGCCCAGCGGTGGGCCAGATTCTGCGCGAGCTCGAGCGTTGGTGGGTCGATCAGGACTTCACCGAGGACGAGATGGGCTTGGTCGAGCGCCTCAAGGCCTTGGTGCAGGCCTTGGGCTGAAACTTGGCTCGGTAACTTGGCTCGACCTTCGTGTTGGTGAGGGGTGTTAGAACTTCACCCCAACATCAATGCCCCACGTGCGCGGTGGTGCGGCATAGGTGGTGAATGAGCCTGCTGAGGCAGCCCGCCAATATTCCTGATCCGACAGATTCTGACCCCACAACGCAACGGAGATGCCATTGTCGAACTCATAGGCGATCCGCGCATTATAGAGTGGGTCAACTTTGGTCAGAGCATTGATCGGGCTATTGGCAACCAGGCTGTAGCTTTCATCCTCGAAGGACACATCGCCGGTGACAATCAGCTTACCGGGGCCAAAGCCACGTGTATAATTGAAGCCAACAAAGCCCTTGTAGTCCGGCGCATTCTTGAGCTTGAGCGCGAGGGCACATGCAACCGTTGGCACACCGCCTGCGCACGGAACACCCGCATTGGTCAAGGCCGAGGCCTGAGGCGGCGTCACAGAGGTGTATTTGGCATCAAGGAAGGCCAGATTGCCGGTAAGCGAGAACCGCTCTGTCAGCCGCCAGAAGGCTTCGAACTCCAGACCCTGAATTTCGGTTTCGGCAACATTGAAGCGGGTAAAGCCAAGGCCTGGAACCGTCGCGCCAATTTGCAGCCCGTCATAGGTATTGAAGAAATAGGTCGCATTGAATTTGAGCGCCTTGTCGAACAATTGCAGCCGTGTCCCGGCTTCAATGGTGCGGACTTCTTCTTCATCAACGCGCAGGAAACAGGCCGTCGCGCTGAAGCAATCTGGCGACCAGCCGCCCGGCTTGAAGCCATTGGCATAGGAGCCATAGACCATCATCGTGTCGTTAATCTGATAATCCAGCCCGATATTATAGCTCGTATTATCAAAGTCTCGGCTGTCGGTGCGCTGGAAAGCCGGATTAGTGGCAAAGGCTGCACCAAGATTGGCCCCGGTGAAGTCCTTGGTTTCCTTGGTCACGCGGACACCCGCCGTGGCAGTTAAGCGATCCGTGGCCTTATACGTGCCATGGAGAAAGCCTGACAGGGACTCAGTCTTCACAGCTACTCGGAATGGGAAGACAAACGTGGTGTTGAGCACCACATCTTCCTCAAACAAATAGGCCCCCGCGACAAAATTCAGCGGGCCGTCAAAGTTCGACGACAGCGTTACTTCCTGACTGAACTGATCCTGATCGGTTTTCTGAAAATAGGGCGAGCCGATACGTGAGCCCAAATCGTCTTTCAGTGTCCGATAGCCGGTTAGGGATTGAAAGGAGAAGCTACCGAGTTTACCATCCAGCGTCAGCGAACCGCCTTCGCTGGTGATTTTGCTGCGGTAATCAGAAAAGCAGCCCAGCGAGGTTGACGCCGCCCCGCACGTCACACCGGGCAGCGGCTCAATCGTGAAGATGTTGTTGTCGCGGTCATTGCCTGGCCGGGCGCTGTCGGGATTAGGATCGCTATTATCCTGTGTGGCATCATAAGCGAAAAGGATTTTCCAATCCTCGTTGAAATCATGGGCAAGGCTGAAGCGCCATGCGCCCATATCCTGTTCACCAACTTTGCGGGCAAAAGCGGCCCGATCGCCGTTTGGGTTCAGGGTGTGGAAACCTTCGCGCCCCTTGTAAATGGCGGTCACGCGGGCAGCAGTGCTGGGCCCCAGCGGTAGGTTCAGCGTTCCGCGCGCTTCAACCCGTTCGAAATTGCCGATGCCAGCCCGCAACTCGCCACCCAATTCTTGATTGGGGCGCTTGGACACCAATTTAATCGCCCCGCCATTTGACGCGCGACCGTACAAAGTTCCTTGTGGTCCGCGCAGGACTTCGATGCGTTCCAGATCGACCACTGAAAAAAGCGAGCCGAGCTGACGGCCCATGTAGATGCCGTCGACATAGATCGCCACAGCCGGATCGACTGCGCCACGCGATTCATCTTCACCAACGCCGCGCAGGAAGATGCGGGCGGAATTGGCCGTCCCCGTCCCCGTTGCGATCGAGATATTGGGGACTTGATATTGCAAGTCCAACACATTGCCGACCTGACGCTGTTCGATTTGCAAGCTGGATAAGGCCGAGACAGACGCCGGTACTTGCTGGATATCTTGAGCCCGACGTTACGCCGTGACAATGACGACATCCGACGCCGGCTCATCGGCCGTCGACGCCGTCCCTGATTGGGCCCAAGCATTCCCCGAGATCAGGGTCGCCAAAGTGGCGGCTGTCGCGAGCAAGATCTGTCTGTTCTTCATCAAACCATCCCCTGTTTTCTGTCACAATCACAACCAGGCTCATGCGCTGGTCTGGCGACTAACAATCTGCGCAACTTAAGTGGCGCAAGCCCAGAATCGAGAATGATATATCTTTTAAACAGAAGCAAGCTGAAATCCGTGACGACTGCGGAAAACGGCGATGATAGGGCATGAATGCACCCACCAGTAACAGTCCATGCTCAAACCCCGGGCAACATCAGCCAACGGAGGTTTTCGCTCGTGTGATCGCACTTGGGTTTGGTTTGGGGTTTGGTTTGGGGTTTGGTTTGGTGGTGAGGTCGCTTGGGGGCGACCTAATTGCCCAGTCGATTTAACCGTTCTTGCAGGCCCGTTTTGACGTGAGGCCATTCGTCGCGCAGGATGGAGAACCAGGCGGTGTCGCGCCAGTGCCCGTCGGGCAACAGAAGGTGGCGGCGGAAAACACCTTCAAACGCGGCACCCAGCTTCAAAATGGCTGCGCGCGAGCGGGCGTTGCGCGCATCAGTCTTCAGTTCCACCCGTTCAGCGCCGCACGCAAAAGCGTTTTCCAACAAGGCAAGTTTGCAAGCTGGATTGACCTGAGTGCCATGGACGTTTGCCACATACCACGTGCCGCCAATCTCGACGCCCTTATGCTCTGGCCGGATCGCGAGATAACAAGTCTGGCCAACAAGACGGCCATCTGACAGGCGAACGGTATGTAGAATCCAGCGACCGGCGGCTTGCTCGTTCAGCATCCAGTCAAAGTTTTCATCCCATTTGTCGGCAGCCATCGTGCGTGGCCAGTAGCGGAATAAGGCTGGGTCTAAAGCGGCGACGCGTAGCGGTTCCCGGTCTGATTCCACCAAAGGGGTTAGCGACACGTCGTAGAGGCTGGCGGTAACAGGGTTAAGTTGCATGCCACGCTGTTTATGCCGCAGCAATATCCACTTCAAGTCTCATGCTTTCGATTGCCCTCCCGCCAGCACAGGGCTAGGTTAGGGGGAACGTAGAAGAACACGAAACAGGGAGCAGGATATGATTTTCGAACATTCAGAACAAACCAAGCATTGGGTCGCACGTGTTGAGGCCTTTATGGAAGAGCATATTATCCCAGCGATCCCTGTGTATCAAAAGCAGGATGCTGAGGGCGAGCGCTGGAAGGTCATTCCTATTGTTGAAGAGCTAAAGGCAAAAGCTAAAGCGGCTGGCTTGTGGAATATGTTCATGCCGCCTAGCCATGGTGCAGCCCATGTTGACGACACGTTCGAATTTGAAGGCCCCGGCCTGTCGAATGTGACCTATGCCGCGATTGCCGAAATCTTGGGTCGCGTTGGTTTTGCCTCAGAAGTCTTCAATTGCTCAGCACCAGACACAGGCAATATGGAAGTGTTGATGCGCTATGGTACGTTGGCTCAAAAGGAAAAATGGCTCCGCCCTTTGATGAATGGCGAAATCCGTTCGGCCTTTTTGATGACCGAGCCAGCAGTGGCCTCCTCTGATGCGACCAATATCCAGACGTCGATCGTGCGCGATGGCGACGAATATGTGATTAATGGCACGAAATGGTGGAGCTCGGGCGTCGGTGATCCACGCTGCAAAGTCGCCATTGTGATGGGCAAAACTGACCCCAGCGCCAAGTCCTATACCCAGCAAAGCCAGATCCTCATGCCATTGGATGCGAAGGGCGTGACCTTGGTGCGTCCGCTGCACGTCTTTGGGTATGACGACGCGCCCCATGGCCATTTTGAAGTGAAGATGGAAAATGTGCGGGTGCCTGCTGAAAATCTGATCTTGCGCGAAGGCGCAGGCTTTGAGATTGCGCAAGGGCGCTTAGGCCCAGGCCGTATCCACCATTGCATGCGCACGATTGGTGTTGCTGAAGTCGCACTGGAAAAAATGTGTAAGCGCTTGGTCACCCGCGTTGCATTTGGCAAAACGGTTGCGGAACATTCGATCTGGGAACAACGTATCGCGCGCGCCCGGATTGATCTGGAAATGACGCGCCTGCTCTGTCTCAAAGCCGCCTATATGATGGATACTGTCGGCAATAAGGTTGCCCGCGCCGAAATCGCGATGATCAAAGTCCAAGCGCCAAATATGGCCCTTCAGATCATTGATGATGCGATCCAAGCCCATGGCGGTGGCGGGGTTAGCCAAGACTTTGGCCTTGCCCAAGCCTATGCCCACCAGCGCACGCTGCGTTTGGCTGATGGTCCCGATGAAGTGCACAATCGCACCATTGCCCGCTTAGAGCTTGGCCGTCATGCCGGCACTGCGATGAAGGAAAAGGCTGAAGCCGAAGCTGCGCTGCACGTGCCTGGTATTCGCTAAGCCACTTTTTGCCAAATACAAAAAAGGCCCGGACGGTAACGTCCGGGCCAAAGTATCGAATGGGTTTTCTATAATCTCTTCTCTTAGCGGAAGAGTGAAAGGGCAGACTGAGCAGAACTGTTTGCAATCGACAGTGCCTGAATGCCCAATTGTTGCTTGACCTGAAGCGATTGCAGTTTCGCGCTCTCTTTGCTGAGGTCGGCATCGGTGATGGCTCCAATCCCGGTATTCAGGGCATCGGACAGCTTTGAGACAAAGGTGCGATGGACTTCAAAGCGCTTGGCACCCGCGCCCCAAGTGGCCAGTTGCGTACCAAGGTTGGTGATCGATGCGTTTACAAGGCCCAAGGTGGCTGTCGCATTGGTCGCGGTATCGACTGCCGAGGTCGCCGTCACAGTGACCGTCGCGCCCCCCAGCGACAAGTTCGCACCGGCAACCGTGATGTTGTTGCCGCCACTGGCATCGCCCAATGAAACTGCGGATGCTGGCGAGGCGCCTACAAGGTTCGCGCCGTCAAAGGAAGCATTGGCGATCACATTGGTGATTTGGTCTCGTAACTGAATGAAGTCCGCGTTCAATGCGGCTTGAGAGCCAACCGAAAGTCCAGGTTGGGAAGCGGCGAGGGCTTTGCCTTTCATTTCATTGAGCAATTCCATGATGCTCTCGCCTGCGGCGATGGCGGTATCGAGGATGGCACCTGCCCGATCATTCGATTCCCGTACACGGCTATAGGCCATGACATCAGAGGTCATCTTATTGGCGATAGTCCAGATTGCGCCATTGTCCTTTGCCGATGCAACGCTTTTTCCCGTTGCAATGGCATTTTGCGTGGCCTGCAGATCCCGTTTGGTCGAGGCTAGGTTTTGAATAGCCGCCATAGCCCCGATATTGGTATTGATGCTGATCATTTTGATCCCTTTGCTTTTTGCATTTGGGCGATGTTGTATCGCCATGTCGTTTTGACGAGACCATATTACCCATGGGTTATAAATCTTTAGTTACTCGCAGTAACAATCTGCATCCGCCGCCGGCTCGGGGTGCCAAACAGGCTTGCAACAGACAAAAGGCTCGGAAAGCAAATGCTGCCATCCGAGCCTTAAATATCTGATTAAATTTTAGTTTTTAGACTAGCGAAACAAGCCCAAAGCATATTGGGTTGTTGAGTTGGCTATCGAAAGCGCTTGGATGCCCAATTGCTTCTTCACTTGCAAGGATTGCAGCTTGGCGCTTTCAGCAGACAAGTCTGCATCAACCAAAGAGCCAATACCCGTGTTCAGCGCATCTTGCAGCTTGCCGACAAATTGGCGGTGAACTTCTAGCCGCTTTGCCCCCGCGCCCCAGGTTGCCAATTGGGTCCCCAAGGCGGTGATGGAAGCATTGACCAAACCAAGTGCAGTGCTGGCATTGGCGGCGGTGTCAACCGAAGTTCCTGTTGCCACACTCACCACAGGGCCGCCCAAGCTCAGGTTCGCCCCTGCAATGGTAATCCCGTTGCCTCCAGACGAATCCCCCAAACCGATAGCGCTGTCTGGGGTTGCGCCCACCATATTGGTGCCATCAAAGGAAGCATTGGCAACCACCGTGGCGATTTGATCACGCAATTGGTTAAAGTCGGCAGTCAGTGCGGCTTGCGACCCAGCAGACAGGCCTGTTTGGGTGGCAGCCAAAGCCTTGGCCTTCATCTCATTGAGCAATTCCATTATTCCTTCACCGGCGGCAATGGCGGTGTCGAGAATGGCCGTGGCGCGATCATTAGATTCCCGCACCCGGCTATAGGATTGCACATAGGTCGACATTTTATTGGCAATCACCCACACCGCGCCATTGTCACGGACATTGGCGATCTTCTTGCCGGTTGAGATGGCCGATTGGGTTTGCTGTAACTCTGACCCGGTGCGGTTGAGGTTCTGAATGGCGGCCATGGCAGCCAGATTGGTGTTGACACTGATCATTGTGATCTCCTTGCATTTAGCAATTGATTTGACTTCAAGTCACGCGTTGCTGAAACGGGCGCTATGGCCCTGTTAGGGGGAACTTCGCTCAGCCCATGGGTGCGGACAGCCGCCCCCATGCATGCCGATAGCCATCGGCATAGGGGAACTCTCGAAGGCACGCATACAAAGAGGGGGTGGAGCTAGCCGCGCTTAGCGGAACAAGGCCAGCGCAAGTTGAGATGCACGATTGGTGATCCCAAATGGCTGTGACTCCAATTGTTGACGGATTCGCAGCGCCTGGAGGCGACCGGCATCTGTCGTAAGATCGTTGGCCGTTACCTGCGTTGAATTGGCAGACACAATCGCTTCCATCTGCGAGAGGAAGTCCATGTGGTGCGCTTTGGGCAAGTGATCGGACGGGGTTCGAGGGATAGTCAGATCAATTTCAAGGGCCTTTTCGGCATGGTCTGACTCAGTGTCGCGAGCGCGCATGTCGTCCGAAGTTTTTTGGGACGGATCACTGCGGGCTGCGACCTGCAGCTGTAAGGCCTGAAAGGGCCCAAAGCCAGAGTTGATGCCAATCATTGTATGATCCTTCATCAAGCGGTGGAACGCCATTCAGGCGCTTGGTCGTTGTAACCAAGCGCTATGTTACCCATGAGTTACAAATGAATGGTCCGCAGAATCAGGAGAAATTGATTCAAGTTCGAGATTGATTTGAACTAGATTTGAATCGGATTTTAACTAAATTTTCTGCCTAGACGCGGATATCGATGACCCGCCCAGGTCGGGCCAATCCGGTTTGCGCTGCGGCTTCTTCTGCCTTGACGGAAGGGCTTGAGTTTAAACCAGTCGTCGGTTGTGCTGGCGGGGCTTCATTGGACGGTGTCCGAGGCAGGCTGGAACGTTGATTGGTTGCACTCAACAATGCAGCAAACGCCTTGATCGACTCACTTGTGTTCGCCGAAGGCCGCGATGGGGTAGGGGTTTGGCCGAATGATTGGGGAAAAAGGGGTGGGTCAACTTTCATAGAAATAGGCCTAATCTGCGTTGCGTTAATGATTTACAAACAACTCGGGCAGGCCCGTCACCCCAAACAAACCAGCTTTAGGGAGTTGAACTGCGGGCTGCCAATTGCGCCAAATCGGCGGCAACTTTCGGCGTGATTTCGCCCCGATGTCGGGCCAAGACAATACCCTTCGCGCTGATGACATAGGTCTCAGGTACACCGCCTAAACCCAATTGTACCCCTGCCGCGCCCTGGCGATCAATGCCGGTCTGGGCATAGGGGTCGCCTAATTCATCCAGATACGCTTGGGTCTTGCTGGGGTCATCGCGATAGGCAAGGCCAATCACGACAAAGCGTTTGTCCTTGGCCAATTGCAGCAACATCGGGTGCTCAACCCGGCACGGTGCACACCAAGACGCAAACACATTCACAATGACAGCTCGGCCCTTATAGCTGGCAAGGTCAAGGGTATTGCCGTCCATATCGGGCAAAACAATCGGCGGAACGGGCTTGCCAATTAAAGCGCTGGCGTGGCGGTCAACCCGTTGGCCAAACATGGCCCAAGCAAATAATCCCGCCAGCGCCAGAAACAAGGCCAGCGGCAAAAAGGCCATTAGGCGATTGGCTTTGGGCTGTTCGCTCATGGGTTTGCGCCTGCATCCTTTTCTTGGCGCAAGGCTTCTAAGCGGGCCTTTTGCTGACGTCCATTCACAATGGCGCGCAGGATGAGGGCGGTGATGACCGCCACGCTCAAACCCCAAGCGCCCCAAACAAAACCGGCATAGCCACCCATGGCCATAAAGTCAGAGAGGGTAGCAAATTGTGGAGTCATGCCTGCAACCTCGCCTGAATCGCATCGGCTGAGCGCTTCCAGATTTCGGCACGCATGGCTGCCAAGGTCAAAGCGGCAAAGATCAACAGATACGCGACTCCCATCACCAGCAGGGGATGGAGCAAGCTGGGGTCAAGGCTCGGACCACCCTCGCGAATGACCGATGCCTGTTGGTGCAACGTATTCCACCATTCAACCGAGAAACGGATGATGGGGATGTTGATCGTGCCTACCAAGCACAGGATCGCCGCCGCTTTAGAAGCTTTGCTGGTCTCATCTAAAGCGCTTCGCAGCGCCATATAGCCCAAATAGAGAAAGAACAGCACAAGGACAGAGGTTAGCCGGCCATCCCACTCCCACCATGTGCCCCACATGGGCCGACCCCAAATGGAGCCAGTAGCCAGACATAAGGCGGTAAAGGCTGCGCCAATCGGTGCCATCACTTTGGCGGCAATATCGCCAAGCGCATGGCCCCATACCAGATAAGATACACTGCCAATTGCCATGCCAGTATAGGCTCCCACAGCAATCCAAGCTGCGGGCACATGAATATACATGATGCGCGCTGTTTCACCTTGCTGATAGTCGGCTGGGGCATAAAGCAGTGACCAAACCACCCCAATGGCGGTCACAAGGACGGCCAGCACACTGGTGATCGGCAACAGCCAGTTGCTGAGACCGAGGAAACGTTGCGGGTTTGCAAAGCCAGAAATCATAGGTCCTCAGTTAGAACGCACACGCCATCAGGTCCAGCGTTAGAGCGCGATCAGACGCAGCACAAAAGCGTGCACAATCGGTCAGGGCCCGGCCTGCAGAAGCAAGGCAGTCGGGGTCGAAAGCAGGGTCCCCAGCTTCGGTGGCACTTGATACGCCCAGCCGCGGGTAGCTTCGGCCAAGCGCTGGCCTTCTTGATCGGTTGCGGCCTTCCGCGCATCTACGGCTACTTTCACCCAGAATTGGCCATCAGCCTCATAGCCCTCCAGTGCTATGATTAAGCCTGATTTTAGGCTTGTCTCATGGCGAAAGCTTGCCGGGCCGATCAGCCGACTTTCACGTCGCGCATCTTGGAAAGCCAAGCGCGTCAACACCAAGGCGATATCGGTGATGGAGGCATTTGCTCTGCCACCGACCGGCGCAAAGCCACCATCGGGTCGGCGGACGATGTCAATCGGACCTTGCCGAGGCCGTGTGAGGCTTATGGTCGCAATCCGCTCTGGCGGGATATCAAACTGTGGCAAATCCAGCCACGCACGGGCGGAAGTCAAACTTGGCCAATCGGCGGACGTCACTTCATAGAAGGTGCTGTCATCGGACACCAAGACCAAGGTACGATCCCCCCGTCTTGCGAGGATAAGGGTGGCGAGCTTGTCTCGCGTTTCGGTCTCGAGCGACAGCCAAACCCCATCTCCGCCAGTACGCGGATCAATATCGCTGGCAGCGGCATCTTGTTGGGTTGGGGGTGGCAAGGCGCGGATATAGCGAAGGTCTGAAACGGCCTTCAAAAGGCGGCGCAGCGGCGCCTCGGCAATGTCATAGGAATCGGCGCGGGGCATGACCCACTTGCCTGAGACTTTCACGAGTTCAAATTGGTTTGAGGGCCCAAGAATCTGGATCCGGCTGACTTTTGATAAATCTCTAGCGAGTTTTGGGAAGAGCTTGCCCGATTTGGATTGCCCTGGCCCCGCCCCAGACCGGCTTAGATGGGCACCGAGGCTAAGGCCTATTCCAAGCAGCGTTATCGCGCCCAAGCGCAACACAATGTCCCGCCGCTTGAGGTCGCCGGTGGTCGAACCCATTCCAGTCATGCGCCGACCTTTCTGGCGCGGTGTCGCCGTAGCATCTGGACCAAGAGGCCCGCCAGCAACATGAGGGCAGGGATCACGATTCCGGGGATTAACATGAGGTGCGTTTTGATACGGGTCACGCCCTCTCGCACACCTTCTTGCACGGCTCGCAAGCGCGTCCGTGCCTCTTGCACCTCTTGGCGGGCTTGGGCGCGTTCCCTGTCTGTCACATCAGAGGCAATCACCCCTTCAAGCGCTTCTGTGGTCTCAATGTCTTTTAAGCGGGCTTCAGCAAGCGCCAGTCGGGTTTCTAATGCTTGCTCTTCTTCTAG
This sequence comes from Aquidulcibacter paucihalophilus, assembly GCF_002105465.1. Classification (GTDB taxonomy): domain Bacteria; phylum Pseudomonadota; class Alphaproteobacteria; order Caulobacterales; family Aquidulcibacteraceae; genus Aquidulcibacter; species Aquidulcibacter paucihalophilus. The sequence continues at coordinate 37,969 of NZ_NCSQ01000163.1, read as the reverse complement.
AATGCGGGCTTGAGCGGCCTGCCGCAATTTTTCAACTTCAACCAAGTTGCGCGGGCGGGGCGTTTTGGATCGCAGGCTTAGAAGTTGCGTTTTGCCCGCAAGATAATCGACACTATTAAGGAGCAAGCGCGCATTATCGGCCACCGTGCCGGTGTCATCGACATAGAGGCTGTCGGCCAAAAGATCGACGTCGCCAAAGATGAGGATTTGGCCGGGGCGGGTGCTTGTTTTGAGTGTGCTTGCGTTTTGATCGCGCGGATTTCCGTCAGGAAAGGCGGTGGTCCATGTGCCTTGCACCTCTGCGGCCAAGACTTGGCGCTGGCCTGAGCTTTGCCAATTTAATTGCACATCTTGTGGGCTAATGCCCGACAAGGCGCGTTGGGCCTCTAATCGCATGGTATCGGGCGACGACGTCAAAAGCGGGGTAAAGCGGCTGCTGGTTTGACCAAGGGGGACCACCTCTCCCGGCGTCGCGACATGCACACCTTGGCTTAGGCCCGATGTGATGGCTTGGTCCTGATTAAGGCCGCTAGCTGGCACGCGAAAAATCAGGGGCTGGGGGGCAATCGCGTTACGCCCTGCAAGGCCGGTCTGTACGGGTAGCGCAAAAGTGCGGTCTGCAATCACATCGCCTTGGACGCTAAAGCCCCACGCTTGCGTCAACCGACCCAGCGCTTGGCTGCCCTGTTCGAGTCCGCCGCCACCATCCCGCGACACGGTCGAGGCGGGGTCGAGAAAGATCATGAGCTTGCCGCCAGAGAGGACATATTGGTCGAGCACAAATTGCTGTGCATCGGTCAAAGCCTCTGGCTGGGCCAAAATCAGCACGTCGATGCCAGTTGGAACTGCCTGAAAATCGGGGCTAAGCAGCGAGAAATCCGTTTCCTGCGTCAACAGCTGCGCAACCTCAGCCACAGGTCGCAGGCCACCCCTTTGCGGGTCCGACGTGACGAGCCAAGGCAAGCTTGTCAGCATGGCAACCCGTGTTGGCTTTGCTTCCTGAAGTTTGACCACCGCACGTGTCAGGTGAAATTCAAGGCTGGCTGCGTCACGCGGGTCCAGCAACGGCAGCACCACATCGCGGCCATAGGGGCTTTTGATAACCAAACCGAAAAAGGCTGCGGCATCATCCGGGTTAGGGCCTGGAATAGGGGTTAGTCCCGCTTTCAGCGCTTCGTCTTCTGCGGCTGAAAAGGGCTTGATATCGGTAATGGTCAGTTTGATCTGGCCAGCGGCTTGGCTGGCATAGACAGACAACAAGTCAGCCACCCGCTTGCTAAAGCTCCTCAGGACGGGGTCCTCGGTTAGGGCGTCGCGGGACACATACAGGCGGAGTTCTAAAGGCTGTTTCATGTCGCCCAATACTGCTCGTGTGCTGGCCGAAAGCGTATAGTCTTGGTCTTGCGTGGTATCGAGGCGCAGTGTGGCAAACCAATTCTGGCTGATCATTTGGCTGCACAGAAATAAGGTCACCAAGAGTGTTGCAGCAAGCCGGGTAAAAAGGGGCCGTTTCATGCCTGCCCCCCGCGCTTATGGTCAACCCACAGGCCAGTCAGAGCGAGGCCCAATGCCATAACAGCCAGAAAGTAGCTGAGGGCACGGGCTTCGATCACACCTCGCTCAAACCCTGCAAAAGCGTCCAGCATGGACAGCGCAGCAAGCGCTTCAGTTAGGGGCAGCGGCAGAAAACCTGCCAGCGTGCTACTTACCAAGGGCAGGCCCGCCGCTGTAGCCAAAAAGCTCAGGCTTAGCGCCAGAACAAAGCTTAAGACCTGACTGCGGCTGGCCGCAGATGCGGCCATGCCAATCGCCAGATATGCGCCCGCCAACAAACACGATCCCAGATAAGCCGTCACAGTCGCACCATGGTCCACCGGGCCAAGTAGGCTAACACCGAACCAGAGCGGGGTTGTGAAGGCTAGCATCAGGCACGCCAAGGTCCATGCTGCCATGAATTTCGCCAGAACCAGCGCGGAGGTCGGCACCGGTAACGCCAGCAAGGTTTCCAGCGTGCCGGTCCTTGCCTCGTCACTCCAAGCTCGCATGCTGAGCGCAGGCATTAAGACCACAAACAGCCATGGGTGGAATTGGAAAAAGGCAACCAGTTCAGCGCGGCCCGCTTCAAATAAACCGCCCACTTGAAATGCCAAAAGGGCTGAGGCCGACACAAAACTGGCACCAAAGATATAGGCGAGGGGGTTGCCGGCATCTTGGCGCAACTCCCGCCAATAGAGGGCGCGAAAGCCGGTCCAAAAGGCAGTCATGCGTGTGCCTCGCCCGGCTGATCCGGCCCGTCGCTTGACGCTACGGTCAGGCGATAAAACACGTCTTCAATCCGCCCCTTGGGGTCTTGTGCGGCAAAGTCAGCTGGGCTCTGGTCTGCGCGTATTTGACCCTCGGCTATCAAAATCAAACGGCTGCACAAACTGATGACTTCGTCCAATTGGTGGGTTGAAATCACAATGATCCGTCCGGGGGAAAGATCCCGGATTAGCGCCCGCGTCACGCGCTTTTGGTTGGGGTCAAGACCATCGCTTGGCTCATCCAAAACAAGGACAGGTGGGTCATGGGCCAGGGCACCGGCCAGCGCTACGCGCCTGCGATAGCCCTTCGAGAGGCTTTCAATCCTGCGATCCAGCACATCTTCAATCTGAGTGCGTGTGGCGGCCTGGCTAACCAAAGCGGGGCGCTGGGTACGACCAAGCCCGCGCGCGGCCAATAAAAAGTCTAAATAGGTGCGCGGGGTCATATCCTCATATAGGGGGGCATGTTCGGGCAAATAGCCCAGTAGGGCTTGGGCAGCCTTGCGGTTCGACCACATATCATGGCCTAGCAGGTGCACACGGCCGAGGTCGGGCTCAAGCGTGCCCGCAATCATCCGCAGCGTCGTCGTCTTGCCCGCACCATTGGGACCGACAAAGCCCACCACTTCGCCGGGTGCAACCTCAAAGCTGACAGAGTTCACCCCCCTTTGGCCAGCATAGGTTTTGGTAAGCCCGTCAAGTTTCAGCATGCTGGTATGTGTTCCCGTCGCAGGTTGGGCTTTCTAGCTCTCAGAGCCGGACAGGGGAAGGGCAGCCCGCACGTCAGCGCGGCGCGCCGGGGGCTCAACTGCGCGGTGGGCGGGTTGGCTGCGGTCTACGCATTGCTTGCTTTGGGCGCGGTTGTGCCTTGACATCAAAAAAGATGGCGATCGGCGGGTTTTGACTTTCGCTAGAAGCCGGAGCTAGGCGTACACCCCCACCGACAGGCTCGATCGTATCGATAAAGCTGCCGACAGGTGGCAACGCATCGCTCGACCGCGTGATGCGGACTATGCGAGGCCGTTCTTTGCGCCCCTCAGTCTTTACCTGAGGCGCAGTTACGCCGTCAGAGCGATAGGTGGAAACGCTTTGGGCTTGCCCGCTAGAGGCAAAGCCTAAGGCAACGAGTGTTCCAAGGTAGGCCGCATGCTTAATCATGACACACCCACCGCAAGTTTTACGCCAATCTACCTGCCTTTATAGGCCCCGCGCAGCGGCCAGCTCTGCAAGGCTAACCAGGGGACGCGCGCCATAATGGGAAATCACTTCGCCCGCCGCCAAGGAGCCCAATTTGCCGCAGGCCTCAAGCTCGCGACCCGAGGCGAGGCCAAAAAGCACGCCTGCCGCATAAAGGTCGCCTGCACCGGTAGTGTCGACCACTGCGGCAACCGGATCGGCCGCAACTGTCACAACTTCGTCGCCGCGGGCCAGAACAGAGCCCTTTTCAGAGCGGGTGAGCGCGACCAAATCGCAATCCTGGCGCGCTGCGGCTAAAGCGGTGTCAAAGTCTGGTGCGTCATATAGCGCGATAATCTCGGCCTCATTGGCAAACAAAATATCGATATGATTGGCCACCAAATGCCGGAAAGCAGCTTTGTGACGGTCCACGCAGAACAGGTCTGACAAGGTCAGTGCCACCTTATTGCCAGCGGTATGAGCGATTTCAGAGGCCTTTACAAAAGCTGCTTTGGCTTCTTCGGCGTCAAACAAATAGCCTTCAAGGAAGACGATTTGGGCCGAAGCCAGTTTCGCTGGGTCTAAATCCTCTGGCGTCAAAAGCGGCGAGCAGCCCAAGAATGTGCTCATGGAGCGCTGACCATCGGGTGTGACATTGATCAAGCAGCGTGCCGTTGAAGGGCCGTTCGAATGGGGTGGCGTGTCATAAGCGACGCCGCCTGCATTCATGTCGTGGCGAAACACTTTGCCTAATGTGTCATCGGCAACCTTGCCAATATAGGCCCCCTTGCCACCTAGTGAGGCGATGCCAGCCAAGGTGTTGGCGGCTGACCCACCTGAGCTTTCTTGACCTGCCGCCATGGTTGCATAGAGGCGCTCAACCGCTGGCTCATCAAAAATCAGCGTCATGGCGCCCTTGGCAATTTGATGTTCTGCGAGGAATTCGTCCGTAGCAGGCGCAATCACGTCAACAATCGCATTCCCTACACCGCAAACATCAAATTGGGTCGTCATTTTTGGGCTCCTTGCCGCAAGCAATTTAGTGCGGGCTTGCTCTAGACGTTTGCGCGCGTTGCGGCTAGCGGCTTGGACATGAAACCAATCGCACTGCTTGTCACCCACGACTATTATCCTAGCCGTCCGGATCGGGCCGAGCCCGATTATGCGCATAATCAACTTGTGCTGTTGCGCGAGGCCTTCGCCCCATCCGGTGTCGAGATTGAACCGGTATTCTGGCAGGATGAGGGAACAGTTTGGTCGCGCTTTGGTGCGGTTTTGCCGTTGCTGGCTTGGAATTATCCTCAAGCAACAGATACTTTCTTGAAGCGTATCGCGGAAATTGAAGCTTCCGGCGCGCGTCTGTTGAATGGTGGTGACGTCATTCGCGCCAATATGGACAAGGGCTATTTGGCAGAGCTTGAACGCCGCGGCGCGCCTGTTCCTCCGACTTTGGCGATTGAGGCTTGCAGCCCTGAAGTCATCCTACAAAGCTTTGATCAACTTCAGGCCGATGAAATCATCATCAAACCGCGCATCGGTGCGGGCGCGTGGCGGCAAGCCCGGTTAAAGCGCGGGGAGCCTGTGCCCAGCGCTGATATTTTGCCGCCAGCAGCGGCCCTGATCCAGCCCTTTCTGCCTGCCGTCACCGAAGAAGGCGAATTGTCGCTGCTTTACTTTGGTGGACGGTTTTCCCACGCCCTCATCAAGCGGCCCAAAGCCGGTGATTATCGCACGCAAGGCCAGCATGGCGCAGTCGAAACTGGCATCGATGCACCCGAAGGTGCGCTGGAAGCTGCTCAAGCCGTGCTGGCCAAGGCAGACGGCACGCCCTTGACCTATGCTAGGGTTGATCTTGTGCGCGGGGCGGACGGAAACTGGCTCTTGATGGAGTTGGAATTGATCGAGCCGTGGCTCTATCTGGCACTCGACCGCCAAGGTGGCAAACATGGCGCGAAACTCTTTGCCCAAGCCGTGCTGGAGCGGCTGTAGGCGTTAGTCGTTTTGGATCATCCGGATCAATGACCCGTTCGGGTCGATCATATAGGAAATCGTCAAGCCAGAGGCTTCCTTTTGCGGCGGATGCACCCGCGGCATCCCAACGGCGGTTTGCGATATGCCAGCGGCGACACAGGCTTGATAAAGCCCCGGCAAGTCATCAACCCGCAAGCAACTCCCGAATGATGAGGTGGCCGGGTCCAAATCTGGATAGGGAAAAAACTCCAATTGCAGGCCACCGCGCGAGAGGATCATCCAGCCGGGCGAGACATAATCTTCAACAAAACCCAGCTTTTGGTAAAAGGCAGAGGTGGCTACCATATCGATCGCGGGCAAATTAGGTGTGGCAAAATCGGTCACGCATTAGCCCTCAGTTTTTCACCGCGCAGAAGTCTCGGCAAGTCGCCCACGGCGCCACCAGCATGACTGGCAAAAAAGCGGCGCGCCGGGCCAATGGCGTCAACAATTCCAAGGCCTAGGGTGCGCAAGGCCCGGACTGGGGCGATATCGTTGGAGAAAAGCCGCACAAAAGCATCACAGGAAATGGCCAAGGTCATGGTATCGGTCCGCCGCCATTGGGCATAGCGTTCAAGTACGGCCAAATCGCCTAAATCTTGACCAAGACTTCGGGCCTCCACCAAGACTTCGGCTAAAGCTGCAACATCTTTGAGCCCAAGGTTCAGACCTTGGCCTGCAATCGGGTGAATACCGTGAGCCGCATCGCCGGCGAGCGCCACGCGTGGTTTTGCCCAAGTCGCGGCCAGTTCCATCGACAAGGGGTAAGACCAAACAGGGGCATCAAGCTTGACGGTGCCAAGGAAATCACCAAAGCGGCGCGCTAATTCTTGCTCGAGATCGGCGCGGTTCATGGCCAGGAGCGCCTTGGCGCGGCTTGTTTTCTCTGACCAAACGATATTGGCGCGATTATGCATCAAAGGCAGGATGGCAAATGGGCCGGTTGGCAGGAAATATTCATGCGCAACCCCTTGATGGCTGTGCTCCATCGCAACGGTCGTTACAATGCCGGTTTGATCATAGGACCAGCCATAGGTGCGGATGCCTGCTTGTTTGCGGATATATGATCCCCGACCTTCTGCACCGATGATCACTGGTGCGGTTACTTCCTTGCCTGATTTTAGGCGCGCCGAGACTTGGCCTGTCCCAATTTGCACATCCTCAATCTCATCGGGGGCAAAGCGGGTGATGTTAGGCCGCGCCGCTGCCTCTTGATCGAGCGCTAGGCGAATCCGGCGGTTTTCAATCACCCAGCCTAAGGGCTCATCGCCTGCCCCTGTTTCGCGATGGTCAAAATGTAAGGTGAGGGAAGACGGACCACCCTTGCGCGAGGGGCTGCCGACCCGACCGTCTGACACCAAAATCTGTTCAATCGGCTGCACCTCGCCAATATGACCGGCGACGCCCAAGCTCTGCATCATGCGATATGTGGCAAATCCCATCGCGGTGGCGCGACCGTCAAAGGTTTCTTCCAACAAATCCGCTGCTGGTAGCCGATCAATGACCGCAACCGTCAGTCCGCCTTGGTCTAACGCTAAAGCCAAGGTTAGCCCAACTAAGCCGCCGCCAGAAATCAGGACATCGAAACGATTGGGGGCTTGGGCCATCAGGCGGTCTCAGCAAAGAAATTGGTGGCGTCGGTAATCAGGGCCTTGGCTGCGGCTTCAACAATTTTGCCGCCTTGCTCTGGCGTCGACTGGGTTGGGTCAGAACCGATGCGGCCATCGGCGAAACGGCGGCGATAGTCGGCAGCATCGCGGATCGGACCATTGGGTGCGATCTTGGGATCTAGCACCAGCTTGGCGAGGTCGGCGCGTTCGGGATAGGCCCAATAGGTGACTGCAACTTCCGACGCCGTGCCGTGTGAGCCATGGCCCACAGGATACATGTCGAGGCACAACCGCTCTATCCCCGGCAATTCCCACCAATTCTTCAACATATGCGCAAAGGGGGCAGCTTCGCCCCGCAGCGAGTAAGGGGCATAGGTTTCTGCAAAAGCGGCTTGGATGGTTGCAACATTGCCGCCATGGCCGTTGACCCAATAGAGGCGGTCAAAGCCCGCGCGCGTGAGGCTTGCCGTCCAGTCGACGATGGTCGCGATCATGGTTGACGGCCGCAAAGTCATCGAGCCTGGAAAGCCCATGTGGTGTTGCGCCATCCCGATGGAGAAAGGGGGAGCCAGCAAAATATCAGCCTGCTTTTCGGCTTCGCGCGCAATGATATCGGGGCAGAGCGCATCGGTGCCAATCAGGCCCGTTGGGCCATGCTGTTCGTGGCTACCAATCGGAATAATGATCCCGCGTTTGCCTGCTTTCAGCCGCTGATCAATTTCGGGCCATGTGGCTAAGGACAAGAACATGTGGGCTTCCTTTGGACAATCCGACTGAGAGAAACGCTGTATCAGAGCTTGTAGTGCGGTCTTTTCATTTTGTCAGCTAAGCTGACAGGGCCCGGCCCAAGTGGTGGCCAGATAGCCAAGCCGATTCCACCCGTGGCCCAGACAACCAGTCGCCGCACGCGCCAATGCCTTGACCCTCATCATAAAGATATCCGGGTCCGTGGCTGGTTTCGACCCGCGCATAGCGCCAGCGATGGGCGGCTTGAACAAGTGGCTTTGGCAGAGGGCCGGCCAGTTCAGCCAAGGCTTCGAAAAGCGCCACGCTAATCTGGTCGGCGCTTTCTTCTAACTGTGCCGCCGACCATGCGGGGTGGGCATGCACAACATAAGTCGCAGGCCCCGTGCGGCCAGGCTTAGAGACGCTAGAAGAAATCACATCCAACACAGGGTGGGCGTCAAAGCGTGCCATGTCCCAATCAAGTGCCAAGGGTGCGTCAAAGGCAATCAGTCCAGCCCAGCAGGGCAGAGAGCGGATCGCTCTGGCCTGTTCGCTGATTGGGCGTGTGTGGGCTGCCAAAAGGTCGCTGACTTGTTCGGCGGGCACTGCGCAGATGACTTGGTCATACGGTCCCAAAGTCTCGCCTGTTTCAAATTGCAGGTGCCACGCGCCTTTTTGCCCCGAAAGGGCTCTGACCCGCTTGCCCCAAGCCGGGTTCAAGCCTGTGGCAAGGCCGCGTACAAGGCCATTCATGCCCGGCGTGCCGACATAGCGGGGTTCATCCCCCAGCGTCTGGAATTGGCCGTCGCGATCCATGCGCACGAATGTGCCACGCCACATGGCGACCGCACCTTGTGTCTCCAACGCCGCGATGGTCTTTTGAAAGTCCGGGTTGCGCTGGGTAAAAAACTGCGCGCCATGGTCAAAATAAGCTTGTCCTAAGGGGGTATCGACCCTCCGGGTCGACATGCGACCACCCGGCCCACGTCCCTTATCAGACAAGGCGACTTGATGTCCGGCGTCAGCCAAAGCCTTGCCGCAAGCTAAACCACTAATCCCCGCGCCAATAATGGCAAAACTGGCCACGTTGTCGTCCTCTTTTTGGTGGGCTCTTGGCCCCAAAGTCACGCGCTAAGAAGTAGCGCACTTGGGATCAGCGCACAGGAAATTGCGCAGGCCTTTTTGCCATAAAGGCGGCAAAGCCTTCTTTGAAATCGTCGCCAGTAAAGCTTGCACCAAATAAAGCCCTGCTGGCTTCGGCATCGTCACAACCGCCGCGCAGCATCGCCAATATCTGCTTTTGGGCCCGGATCGAATAGACTGAGGCCGCGCTGATTTTGGCGGCATAATCGGCAGCCACCGCTTCCAATTCTTCCCGCCTCACCCGGCGGTCAATGAGGCCACAGGATAAGGCCTCGGCGCTGTCGAGCAGGCGGCCAGTAAACAAAATGTCTTTGGCTTTGGAAAGGCCAACGGCTTGGATTAAACGCCGCGTATCGCCCGAACCATAAACAAGGCCCAGCTTAGCGGGGGTGACGCCATAGCGGCTATCTTCTGTCCCGATCCGCAAGTCACACGCCAAGGCAAGGCCACAGCCCCCACCCACACATGCCCCTTCGATCAAGGCAATCACAGGTTTAGGGCAATCTTCCAGCGCCTTCATTGCACCTTGAATCTTCTCATCATTTTGAAGCGCAGCTTCAGCTGTAGCATAGACTTCCGGCATTTCGGCAATATCAGCCCCAGCAGCAAATACCCCACCAGCCCCTCTCAGGAACACGAGCTTGATTTCTGGGTCAGCGACCGCTTCAGCCACACGATCTGGCAAAGCTGCCCACATGGCCACCGTCAGCGCGTTGCGCTTCTCTGGCCGATTGATCCACAAAGTGGCAGAGTGATTATCATGGCGCTGCAGAAGGATGAGGTTTTCCACGGGAAGGCCTTGTCAGAGGTATAGGATATATCATTTACTGGCGCAGCTTAGACGTCTTTGGTCTGCTTCAAAAGGGATTCTGCATTATGGACACAATTCGAACCGGCATGCCGCTTCTAGCCCGTCATGAGGGCGAATGGGTGGGCGAATATATCCATGTTGATGCCAATAATGTCGAGTTGGATCGCCATGCCTCGCATCTGCAATGCAAATTCCAAGATGACGCGACCTATCCCTATTATCAGATCAATACCTATACGTGGCCCGACGGGCGCCGCGAGGAAATCCATTTCCCCGCAACCTATAAGGATAAGCAGATTTGGTGGGACACCGAACGCATCTTCGGTCGGGCTTGGGAAATTGACGATAAGACAGTTGTGCTGACCTGGACCCGCAAAGACAGCCCTGGCACCTATCTGTATGAGATGATCCAGTTATCCGATGACGGCAATGATCGCGGTCGCACCTGGCATTGGTTTGAAAACGACAAGCTGGTGAAGCGCACTTGCATCAAAGAGCGGCGTGTGAAGTAAGTCTTTTTCTTTGTTTGCCCGCCTTGAGGAGACTTCATGGGCCTCTATGACATCCTCGTTTATGTCCATGTCTTGGCTTTTGTCTTCTGGCTAGGCGGCGATCTTGGCGTGGCAATCTTAGGCTCGGCTTTTCGCAATCGGGCAAAGCCACTTGCCACGCGGCTAGAGCTTTTAAGGCTGTTGGGCGTCGTCGATATGGGGCCGCGCACGGCTTGGGTCGTGATGGTGCCCTTGTCGATCACGCTGGTTGATGTGGCAGGCTATTGGGCTGTGCCCGATTGGGGTCTGTGGCTAGCTTGGTTGGTGGGGGCGGTCTGGATGAGCCTGACCTGGGCCATCCATGTGATGACGGGCAAGCCCATTGTGCCCCAGCTCAAGCAGATTGAATTCTGGTTGAAACTTGCCATCACAGCCTTTTATGCCGGTATCGGCATCACTTCACTTCTGGGCTGGGGGCCATTGGTTGAAAGCTGGCTTAGCCAAAAGGCTTTGGTTTTTGCTGCCATTTTTGGCGCAGCAATCATGATTGATGTCGCAGGCAAGCCAGTTGGCCCGCTCTTATTGGCAGTCATAGAGAAGGGCTCGAGCGATGAAACCGAAATTCCACTGCGCAAGGCGATGGACCGCGCCCGCTTGTGGGTCTGGTTGACCTATGCTTTGCTGTTGGTGATTGGCTTTTTAGGAAGTGTGAAGCCGACCTAAGTGCCCATTTTGCCAGCAGGTGCGTGCCGTATGTCTTTTCAAGCCTATCTAGATACCATCCACAAAAAGACGGGCCTAACCCCAAACGATCTTCGCCATCTGGCAGACGAGCAAGGGTGGACCGAGGCAGGAATTTTAAAGTCCAGCACCAAGGCAGGGTGCGATAGTGGCTTGGCTAAAGGCACATCATGATTTGGGTCATGGCCATGCCATGGCTGTTTTCGCGCTGTTCAAGGGTACCAAAAAGGAAGAAAACGCTTGAGTATGGCTGACGCACGAACTCTTAAAATCACCCGTCATCTCAAAGCGTCGCGCGCCAAGGTCTGGCGCTGCTGGTCTGAAGGCGACCTCCTGAAGCAATGGTATTGCCCTAAGCCGTGGTATGTGTCGGTGGCCAAGATTGATGTACGCGCGGGTGGTGCTAGCCACATCGTTATGAATGGTCCGGCCGGGGAAGAAAATCAGATTTATGGTCAATATCTTGAGGTGATCGAAGGCCATAAGCAAACCTTCACCGATGCCTATGTTGGCGACTGGATACCCAGCACTAACGCCCCCTTCATGACCGGCTATGTCGTGTTAGAAGATGCGCCAGACGGTGGCACCCTGATGGAATGAGGCGCGCGGCATTGGAGCGAAGAAACCAAAGCCCAACATGAAGCTATGGGCTTTGGAGCCGGTTGGAACGCCGCCGCCGATCAATTAGAAGCTTTGGCGCAGGGGCTTTAAGCCCGCACGATGCCTTCGCGGATCAGGCTCCGGGCCGTGTCGGTGATGGAGGTGCGGACATCGCGAGGGGCCCAGCCGACGAGGGTTTTGGCCTTGCTATTGTCGGCCATCCGGACTTTGTCGAGCTCAAAGGCCACCCCTCTAATGACGGGGTCGAAATTGGCGATGATCCGGACCAGCCAGCTTGGTAGACGCCCAGTTGGGGCTTTGCGCGCTTGGGTTCCCAAATCTTCACGCAGGACACGCGCCACATCTTCGACCCAATACCAGTCGCAGGCCGCCATGAAACGCTCACCGGCCGCTTTTTCATGGGTCATCGCCCGAATATGCAGGTCCGCGACATCGCGAACATCCACCAGCGAGAAGCCCAAGCGCGGGCAAGCCGGGAAGTCCCCGTTCAGCAGTTTTTGCACCAAGAGAATGGAGGTGGAGAAGTCCGGTCCAAGAATTGGCCCCAAAACAGCCCCTGGATTGACGGTCGCAAGCTCCATGGTGCCACCTTCGGACTTGATAAAGTCCCACGCCGCACGCTCGGCAATTGTTTTGGACCGGACATAGGCACCCGTGTCGGGGCTGGTTTCATCGGTCCAGTCTGCCTCAGTATAGGCGGTCGTCCGCGGTTGTGATTGCCCATAGGCGATGGCGGCCATAGAGGAGGTTAGCACAACCCGCTTGACCCCCGCGTCGCGGGCAAAGCGCAGTGCGCGTAGGGCCCCTTCACGGGCAGGGCCAATCAATTCATTCTCATCCTTCGGCATCACCGCCGGGAAGGGAGAGGCAACATGGTGAACAAATTCAACGCCTTCAACAGCTTCCGCCCAACCATCGTCGTGCGTCAAATCTGCAGCAAAAAAAGTTAGATTATCCAGATTAGGGGTCAGCTTTTTCAGGGTTTCGCGAACCTCAGGCTCTCTGCCCAGATTCCGGATGGTGGTGCGGACAGGATAGCCAGCTTCCAAAAGCTGGGCGATGAGATAGCCACCAATATAGCCAGATCCGCCCGTCACCAGCACTAAGCCCTTGCCTGCCATCATCCTATCCTTCATTTCCACAAATTGACATTATGACGATCTGACATTATTATCGCGAAATGTCAATACGTTTAGACGGCGATCCGCGTCGAGACCAGATTCTCCAAGCAGCCTTGGCTGTTTTTGCGCGCTATGGCTTTAAGCGCGCCACGATGGAGGATGTGGCCAGTGAGGCGGGCATTTCCCGACCCGCACTGTATCAGTCTTATGAGAATAAGGCGGCGATCTTTGCGGCCTTGGCGGTGGCCTTGGGCCAAGCAAGCTGTGATGCTGCCGAGGCTGCTTGGCCAGCCGAAATGCCGTTTCACGAGGGCTTGGCTGCGGCGGGCCTTGCTCTACATGGGGCTCTTTGGCAGGCCATTCACACCTCGCCCCATGGTGCCGAGCTGATGGCAACGAATTCCGCCCTGGTTGGCAATGTTGTCGCTGCCGTCGACAGTCGCATGCAGGCCTTGGTACAGGCCCGCCTGGCCCCGCTGGTGGAGGCAGAGCGTGTTCCCGTTCAAGCACGCGCCATAACCGCCGCGCTGCAGGGGATTAAAGCGAGTGCAACGAGTTTTGAGGATTTAGCCCTCCTCACCACCCAATTTGCTCGCCTAATCGGGGCAGGCCTTACCGTTTAAAGCCGTGTTTAGCGAAAGCAGGCATTGCCTTCCCAACGGAAGCTTTCCACCTTCTTATCGCTTGAGACCACAAATCGTCGAATGCAATTCTGATTGACCGTATATATCGGCGAGGCGTTCAGAACCGGCACGGATTCGGTGTATTGCACCGTCCGCACATTGCCAGCCGCATCGGTTTCGGTGCGAAAGCGGGTTACTTCGCGAAAGCTGGTATAGCTTTCGCCACCTTGGGTACTGGTGCGCTTTTGCTCATATTGCAGCACTTCGCGGCCATCGGTCAGCTTGTAGGATGATTGCGGTGGCCCGAACGCCAACACCAATTCGTCGGCTGATTTGCCGACAAAGCGCTGCACCATTTGGTCTTCATAGGCTTTCGCCCGCTCTTCAAAGGGAATTGTTTCGCAAGCTGCGGTGAGGGCCAAAAGCCCACACGCCAGCATGATTTGAATAGGCTTCATCGCCTGTCTCCTGCTCGGTTGCGTCCCTGTATGAAGCCAGATAGATCGCTTGGCCCCTCAGGCCAAGCTTTCTGACCTAATCGACCAATTTCTGCATCAGATAGGTGGCAACCAAAGCCCGCTGCTTGGCGCTTTCCACCAAGTTTGCAGCAGCGGAATGCCCCCCATCAATATTCTCATAATAGAGGAAGGGCATACCAAAGCTTTCCATTTTAGCCGCATATTTGCGCGCATGGCCTGGATGGACGCGGTCGTCCTTTGTCGAGGTCATGAAGAAAGGCTCTGGGAAGGGGCTGCGCTTGACCAGATTCTGATAAGGGCTGAATTTCTCCAACCAAGGCCGTTCAGCGGGCACGTCAGGGTCGCCATATTCATCCACCCACGAGGCACCGGCCAACAGCTTGTGATAGCGTAGCATATCCAAAAGCGGCACTTGGCAGACAACGGCTTGGAACAATTCTGGCCGTTGGGTCATCATCACGCCCATCAAAAGCCCACCGTTTGAGCCACCTTGGATGCCCAAACGACGGGGGCTGGTGATTTTGCGCGCAATCAGATCTTCGGCAACACCAATAAAGTCATCATAAATGACTTGCCGCTTGCCCTTCAGGCCCGCTGTGTGCCAAGCGGGGCCAAACTCGCCACCGCCGCGAATATTGGCCAAGACATAAACACCCCCGCGTTCGAGCCACAACTTGCCATTCATGGCCGAATAATTGGGCAGAAGCGATACTTCAAAGCCGCCATAACCATACAGCAAGGTCGGATTGCTGCCATCCAAGACCAAGCCCTTCTTCGCAATCACGAAATAGGGGATTTTCGTGCCGTCCTTAGAGGTTGCCTCGTGCTGCTTGACTTCAAGGTTGGAGGCCTCAAAGCGGGCGGCTTGGGCCTGCACCGTGGTTGGCTTATCGCTCGGTTTGGCCGCGAATAGGATCGACGGTGGGGTAATGAAGTCATTATAGGAGAAGAAGGCTTCTTCTTGGCGGATGCCCGCGTCCACCACACCGGCTACCCCATTGGTTGGTAGAGCAACCGGCTTAAACGACCAAGCACCCTTGGCGTTTTGGGTGTAATGCCGCACCGCGCTTTTCACATTGGTTGAAAGCGTAACATAGAGGCCGGTCTTGGCCATCGACACATCCTGCAGGGCTTCACGGGGGCCGGGTGCATAGATGGTTGTTGTCGCGATGGGCCCGGTCTTGGATTTCAATGCGGCCAGCGGTGCCGACACAAGGGAACCGGCGGCAATTGCCTTTTTCGCCCCGCGTGGCGTCCAGTCTTCTTGCAGGGTCAGATAGATCTGGCCCGCGCGCAGGCCTTGCAAACTATGCTTGCTGGGCAAGTCCAATTTGGCGACCTTGCCGTCGGCTTCGAGATAATAGGTCTCTGTTGTGAAGAAGGTGGGCGCACGGCTGATGAAATGATGGAAGCGGGTGCCATCATCCATGCGGAAAGCGCTGACCGCCACGTCCTTTTCCGTGCCGCGATAAATTTCCACCGCATCTTCCAGCTTTTGGCCGCGCTTTAAGCGCTTCACGATAAATGCATAGCCGCTTTCGGTCATGGTGCCTGGACCCCAATCGGTGGAGACCAAAAGCGTATCCTTATCAACCCAAACCGCCCCAGATTTTGCTTCGGGAAGTTCAAAACCGCCTTCAACAAAGCTGCGGGTCTTGGCGTCCCATTCGCGCTTGGTGTCGGCATCCTTGCCGCCATTGGATAGTTCCAGCAACAGGCGGGTATTCCAAAGATCATGTGGGTCTAGCGGATTACTGCCCTGATAAACCCAGTTTTTGCCCTCATCTTTAGCCAACTTATCCACGTCCAGCACAGTTTCCCAAGCTGGGCTGCCTAGACGCCACGCCGTAAAGTCGGCACGCCGCCAAATGCCGCGCACATGATTGGTGTCCTGCCAGAAATTGCTGACATAGCCATTGGCATAAGAGCCAAAGGTCAAACGGTCCTTGGCGCGGATGATGTTGAGGGCGTCCTCTTCCAACTTGGCATAGCGTGGGTCCTCCGTCAGCCTCGGCAGGGAACGTGCATTCTGGCTGCGCACCCAAGCCAGCGCCTTTTCGCCTTCGACTTCCTCAAGCCACAAAAAGGGATCTTGGCTCGCCGCATCCGCGGCAGTTTGGGCGAGGGCAGATGTGTTCAACGTCAAAAATCCCAAAGCAGTGGTCGAAATGGCGGCCAAAAGGTTACGGCGGTTCATGTGATCCCCTTTATCTTGTGGGTCACACAAATAACCATTTCTACGATAGGTCAAGACGCAGAATTGTTACCAGAATTTTAGGTTTTGTCTTTGGTGTTCTCGAGCAAGGGCTTGCCGTCGGCATCGGTGAAATATTTGGCCAAAAGCGCAAAGTTTACGATCCAGAAGATCATGTTAATCGCCATGTCGCCCCAGGTATTATAGGTCACCCATGTCGCTAAAGGCTGGGTGCGCCAAACCACTTCATTGATGATCGCAAGGGCGACATACATCAGGCCAGCGCGCAGCGCGAGGGCATGCCAAACGGGCTCAGGCATATTTAAAGCCCCTGAAAACAAAGCCTTCAGCACATTGCGCTTAAACAGGACCGAGCCCAGTAAGATCAAGCCGATCAGGCTATAAACCAAGGTGGGCCGCATCTTGATGAAAATGTCATTCTTCAACCACAGCGCCAGACCCGAAAAAATCCCGATCATCGCAAAGGTGAAAATGCCCATCGGGCTGACGGTGCGCTCCTTCCAATAAGAGAAGGCAAAGCCGGCTATGGCTGCTGGAATGAATAGGACGGTTGCGAACAAGACCGCCTGATCGCCACTGATCGCACGGGCAAATTCGGGTACGCCGTGCTTTTCTGCATGCTGGTAGGACAGGAAGAAGACGACGGCGGGGCCTAAATCACTGACCAGACGGACCCAACTTGCCCCACCCTTTGCAGCAGGGGCCGGTGTAGGCGCAGGTTCTTGCGTGCTCATGTCTTGTTTCCTAGCCAATCGGGGAGGGTTTCCATCCCGAACATTTCTTCATAGGTTTGGCGGGGCCGCACCACCTGCCATTGGTCGCCGCTGACCATGACTTCGGCGGCCAAGGGCCTCGAATTATAGGTCGAGGCCATGGCAAAGCCATAAGCGCCCGTGCTCATAAAGGCCAAGAGCTCACCTGCTGCAATGGCTGGCATGGGCCGCTGTTCGGCAAAAGTGTCGCCCGTCTCGCAAACGGGGCCAACCACATCGAGCGGGGCCAGATTGTCGTGATCGTCGGCCTTTTTGACCGGCAGCATCTGATGATAGGCCTCATAAAGGGCGGGGCGGATCAGATCATTCATCGCCGCATCCACCACCAAGAAGGACTTGCCGCCATTATCCTTCGTCACAATCGCGCGGGAGACAAGCACACCCGCATTGGCGGCGATCATGCGACCGGGCTCAAACTCCAACTCCACGTCCAAATGGCCAACGACGCGCTGTACCATCGCCCCATAGGCGGCAAGGTCCGGCCCTTTGACGGTCTCGTCATAAGTAGCTGCAAGGCCCCCACCAAGGTCCAAGCGGGTGACTTTCAGGCCACGCGCCCGCAGCCGCAACACGCAATCGGCCAGCTTCTGATAGGCTTTTTCCATCGGGGCAAAGTCGATGATCTGGCTGCCAATATGGACCGACAGACCCACAGGCTCGACGCCGGGCAGGCCATCGGCGAGCCCGTAAAGCTCTTCAGCCAACTCAAAGCTGACACCAAACTTATTGTCCGCCTTGCCCGTGGTGATTTTGGCATGCCCGCCTGCGCCGACATCAGGGTTCACGCGGATACAGACGTGCTGCACCTTGCCCATCTGCTCTGCCAGCTTCGCAATTCGGTTCAGCTCGCTGGCGCTTTCAATATTGATTTGCCGCACGCCCACCGAAATCGCATAGGCCAGTTCCTGGTCGGTCTTGCCGACGCCGGCAAACACAATGCCCTCTGGTGGCACGCCCGCGTGCAGCGCGCGACGGATTTCGCCTTCCGACACGGTGTCCGCACCGGCACCCAAAGCCGCCAAAGTCGCGATCACGGCACGATTGGTATTGGCCTTGACCGCATAGCAAATATGGACGGGCAAATCGCCCATCGCGGCTTTGAAGACCCGGTAATGATGCTCCAGCGTCGCGCGCGAATACACATAAACTGGGGTACCAACAGCTTCGGCAATATCTGCCAGTGGCACGTCCTCGGCGTAGAGCGCGCCATCGCGATAATCAAAAAAGCGCATGGCAGGCCTATTGGGGCGAGGGGGAGGGGGATGTGGTCTCGGCCTTTTCAGCCTCTTCGGCTGCCTTCTTTGCTTTTTCTTCTGCCGCCTTCTTTGCTTGCTCTGCCTCATAGGCAGCGCGATCTGGCCCCCACATGGGTGGGGCGGTTTCAAGCGGGCCACTCACGCCACAGGCGCTAAGCAAACCAAGCGCGGCACAAGCGAAGGCGAGGCGGGTTTTCATGGGCGATATCTTTGCAATCAAAATTGGGGAAGAAACACAGCTATAGAGCGAAACGGCCCAGCAATCAAAGGCCGATCACGCATCTAACTGAAGCGCGTGGCGCAAACGCTTTACCTGTTCCAACACCTGTTTGGGTGCCGTCCCTCCGTAAGAATCCCGCGCAGCAACCGAAGCTTCCACCGACAAGAGCGCGATCACAGAAGCATCAATGCGCGGCTCGATTGCTTGGAAGGTCGCCAACGGCACATCGCACAGCTCGGCAATGCCGGCCGCCTCAGCGGCTTTCACCACCGCCCCGGTGACATGATGAGCCTCGCGGAAAGGCATATTGAGAACCCGCACCAGCCAGTCGGCCAGATCCGTCGCGGTGGAATAGCCAAAGGTGGCGGCTTGCCGCATGGCGTCGCGGTTAAAGGTTATGCTCTGCATCATGCCGGCCATCGATCCGACACTCAACATAAAAGCGTCAAAGGATTCAAAGGTCATGGCCTTGTCGTCCTGCAAATCCTTGGCATAGGTGAGCGGCAAGGCCTTGACGATCATCATCAGGCATTGGGCGTTCGAGGCAATACGCGCGGCTTTGGCGCGCACCAGTTCTGCTGCGTCGGGGTTACGCTTCTGCGGCATGATAGAAGAACCGGTCGACCATGCATCTGACAGGCGCGCAAAGCGGAAGTGCGAGGAGGTCCACAGCACAATTTCTTCGGCCAAACGAGATAAATGCACCGCAGCAATCGAGAGCGCATTGAGCGCCTCCATCGCAAAATCGCGACTGGCGACACCATCGAGCGAATTGGCCATTGGCCGGTCAAAGCCAAGCGCGGCCGCCGTCTGCTCGCGATTAATCGGATAGGGTGTTCCTGCCAAAGCGGCAGAGCCTAAGGGCGATTCATTGCTGTGGCTGAGCGCGCTGGCCAGCCGCGCGCGGTCGCGTTGAAACATTTCCACATAGGCCAGAAGATGGTGGCCAAGGGTGACGGGTTGGGCGGTTTGCAAATGGGTAAAGCCCGGCATGATCCAATCGGCGTGGGCTTCGGCTTGAAGCACCAGAATGCGCATCAGACCCAATAGCGCCTCGTCTGCTTCGCCCAACGCCCGACGCACCCACAGGCGAAAGTCGGTCGCCACTTGGTCATTGCGCGACCGACCCGTGTGAAGCCGCTTGCCCGCATCGCCAATCCGCTCGGTCAGGCGGGCTTCAATATTGAGGTGAATATCTTCCAGATCAATGGAGAAAGGAAATTGGCCTGCCGCAATTTCCGCCCCGATTTCATCCAAGCCCGCCTGTATCGCTTGGCCATCTTCCTGCGTAAGAATGCCCGTGGCGGTCAACATTGCAGCATGGGCCTTTGACCCGGCGATGTCCTCGCGCCACATACGTTGATCGACATCGATGGAGGCATTGATCGCCTTCATGGTTTCATCAGGACTGGCTGCAAAGCGACCGCCCCACATTTGTTGGCCTTTGGCAGAAGCGGGCGGGATAAAGGAATCTGAGGACGACATGAGTGAAGAGCAACCTGAGCGCGATGGACCTGTGACAACGGGAAAGCCCAAACGGGCGCAATGGGCGCTGCTTGGGGCTTTGCTGATTGGGATTATTCTTTACGGAGTTTATCGGGCAGTGCCAATCTCCCCAAGTGGGAAGGATTTCGCCTCATTTGCGGCGGGCTCGCTTAAGGGGTTGGAGATCGTTCGAAACCCCGTTCCCCAACCGCCGAACAGTTTTGCAGGCCCAGACGGTGCCCCCACTCAGCTGAGCGCCTTTCACGGCAAGGTGGTTTTGGTCAATCTGTGGGCGACTTGGTGCGCCCCGTGCGTCACCGAAATGCCCACTTTGGCAGGCCTACAAAAAGCCATGGGCGACAAAGACTTCAAGGTGGTCGCCATCAGCGTCGATAAAGCCAATGAAGCCGAAGCCGCAAAAAAAGAATTGGCCGAGCTAAGCCAAGGAAGCCTGACCTTTTATCACGACCCCAAAATGGCCATTGTCTACCCTCTGAAGGCACGCGGCTTTCCAACCTCCATCCTCTATGATCGGCAAGGCAATGAGCTTGCGCGGCTTGCAGGCGAAGCCGATTGGAATAGCCCTGAAGCGCGCGCGCTTATTCAGGCGGCGATGGAGCAGTAGTTGGAGGGTAAGTTCCCATGAGCCTCGAGTTCCCAAACTTGTCATCCCGGACGGCGTAGCCGATCCAGGACCTTATTCCGCAAAATCCGAGGGGGTCCCCGCTCTCCACTTCGTTTCGGCGGGGATGACATTGTTTTGGATGGCTTTTTATTTGGACGCGTTTTTAGTGATCCCTCTGGTACACCAAACCGCTCTGTCTAGCGTGACCCGTCAAATTGCCCACAGACAATCACCAGCGGCCTTTGGTCCAGGCAGGGCCTGCACCAAAGCCTTCCAGACGGAACAGCCCTTCTCCCTCTGGGGGAGAGGGGAGTTCCTGAATCACCCTCAATCCACGTGTAAACGAACGGCCGCCGCCGCTGCAACCGGCGCAAAGGCCAAGGCTGCCAATACAAGTGCACACAAAAACAGAAATGGCTGGCTGAAGAAGTCGCCGCCGGTGGCAAGGGCAGCGGCGGCACTCGCGCCGAAAATCACACTGGGCGCATAAAGGGGCAGGACGACGAGCGCAACCAAGAGGCCACCGCGTCGGATGCTGGCCCCCAAAGCTGCCCCAATCGCACCAATCAGAAACAGACCCAGACTGCCCACCGCCAACTGGGCGCATAGCGGCAAAATCACCGCAGGGTCTACCCGCACCAGAAGCGCAGCAATCGGGCTGACGGCCAGTAAGGGCATGGCCGTGGCCAACCATTGGCCCAAAATTTTGCTTAAAACCTGCAAGCTGTGTGGCACGGGGCTGAGCAGCATCTGGTCGAGCGTGCCGTCTTCCAGATCGGCTTGAAACAAGCGCTCAAGGCTCACGAGACTGGCCAAAGTTAGGGCTAACCACAAATAGCCCGGGCCAATTTTGCCCAAAGTATCGGGCGCTGGGCCCAAGGCAAAGGGCGCCACCATGACCGAGCCTGCAAAGAAGCTGGCCGATAAAAGCGCACCGCCCCCCGCGCCCCAGCCGAGCCGGACTTCACGGGTGAGAATTGCCACACAGGCGCGTGCTAAGCTCATGCAGGCACCCTGGTTTCCAGCGTGCCAAGCGTGAGAAGGCGCGCGGTGACCGTCGGCAGCGGGTCGTGTACGGCGGCCAAGATAATTCCGCCTTGCTTGGCATGCTGATCCAGCAAGGCACCCAGGAAAGTGCGACCTTCTTGATCCAAGGGGGAGGCAGGCTCGTCTAACAGCCAAATGGCACGATCTTCCAGAAGTAAGCGGGCAAGGGCGGCGCGCTTACGCTGGCCTGCTGAAAGCACCCCACCTTGCAAATCGGCTTGTTTGGTAAGGCCAACACGGGCCAAAGTTTCGCCGACCCGTACGCGACTGGCGCCGCACAGATCGGCCCAAAAGCGAAGCTGGTCGATCAGCTTTTCACCTGCTTTGATCGGGTCTTGATGGCCCAGAAAAGAAAGAACTTCGCCCGGCTCTTCTATCTCTGCCCCCTCTGACCCCACCCCCTGTGCGCGCGAAAATGTAATCCGGCCCGCGGCAGGGATGTGAAAGCCTGCAATCGCGCGCAAAAGTGTGGTCTTGCCGCTGCCGTTCGGGCCCTGCAAGGCCAGGATTTCGCCGGGCGTGCAGGTCAGATCAAAGTCCGTCACCAAACGGCGAAAGCCACGCTGGAGGGCAAGCCCTTTGATCTGCAGGCCCACCGCATGCTGTGAACGGGCAGGGGCCGTCACCGGGCAGACATCCCGGCACGCTTTAACACAAAGACTGCTTCTTCTGAGAGCCAATTTAGTAAGTTGGACGTAGCTCGCGATGGCGCGCTGGCTCTTCCCGCGGCAATTCTCGTGACCGATTCCAGATCAAAACCCGATTGCTTCGCCAGATCGTCGAAATCCAACAACGTGCACAAATGCAGGTTCTCGGTCTCATGCCAAGAATCGGGCAGACCTTCAGTGACCGGCATCCGACCACGTAACAACAGCGACAGACGCACTTGCCAAAAGCCGAAATTGGGTAGCGAGACGACAGCTTTCGCCCCAATTCGATGCATCTGCTTGAGGACCATTTCGGGTTTGCGTGTGGCTTGAATGGTGCGCGAGAGCACAACAATGTCAAAGGAATCATCGGGATAGAGCGCAAGGTCTAGGTCTGCGTCGCCTTGCACCACCGAAAGGCCCTTGGCCACACAGGCATTCACACCGGCTTGGCTTAACTCCATGCCGCGCACGATGGCGTTGCGCTCGTGCTTCAAGCGTTGCAGCAAAACGCCATCTCCACAGCCAACATCGAGTACGCGAGCACCTTGG
This sequence comes from Aquidulcibacter paucihalophilus, assembly GCF_002105465.1. Taxonomy (GTDB): domain Bacteria; phylum Pseudomonadota; class Alphaproteobacteria; order Caulobacterales; family Aquidulcibacteraceae; genus Aquidulcibacter; species Aquidulcibacter paucihalophilus. The sequence continues at coordinate 15,294 of NZ_NCSQ01000163.1, read as the reverse complement.
GGCACGGCATTGAGAATGATTTCGTGATCAGCGCGGGTCGAGATAGCCTTCATCATCACAAGCCCTGATCTACGGCACTGGCAGCCAGAAAGCCTGCCATGGCTTCGTGGAATTGCGGCTCATCGAGTAGGAAGGCGTCGTGGCCCTTATCGGTTTCCACTTCAAAGGCGGAAACCTCCACACCTGCCCCGATCATCGCACGGGTGATGTGGCGGCTGTCGGCTGGGGGATAGTGCCAGTCAGACGAGAAGGACACGACACAGGCCCGACCTTTGAAGGCTGTGAAGGCATCGCTCAGCCGCCCATTAAAACCTGCTGCCAAGTCAAAATAATCCATGGCTCGCGTGATATAGAGATAGGAATTGGCATCAAAGCGGTCGACAAAGCGGCTGCCCTGATAGCGCAAATAGCTCTCAATTTGGAAATCGGCGTCAAAGCCAAAGGCGACTTCATTGCGGTCTTGCAGCCTACGGCCAAATTTGCGGTGCAAGGCTGCATCCGACAGATAGGTGATATGTGCTGCCATGCGCGCCACCGACAGGCCCTTGACCGGCTTGGTGCCCTTGATCTGATAGGCTCCGCCTTGCCAATCAGGATCTGCCATCACGGCTTGTCGACCCACTTCATGGAAGGCGATGTTCTGGGCAGAATGACGCGCGGCAGAGGCGATTGGCATGGCAGCGCCCACGCGGTCAGGACGGCTCGCGATCCATTCCAACACCTGCATGCCACCCATCGAGCCGCCAATCACGGCAAACAGGCGGTCTATCCCCAAATGGTCGATAAGAGCCGCTTGTGCGCGCACCATGTCGGCAATGGTAATGACGGGGAAGGACAGGCCGTAAGGCTGGCCGTCTGGCCCGAAGGAGGCTGGACCCGATGTTCCCATGCAGCCGCCTAAAACATTGGAGCAGATGACGAAATAACGATTGGTGTCGATGATTTGGCCTGGCCCTACCAAATTCGCCCACCAAGCGGGCTGACCGGTCACCGGATTGGGTCCAGCCACAAATTGGTCGCCGGTCAAAGCATGACAAATGAGCACCGCGTTGGATTTGGTGGCATTGAGCGCACCCCAGGTCTCATAGCCAATTTCCAGAGGCGACAAGATCGCGCCGCTGTCTAAAGGCAGGCCAATGTCCAAACGAAGAATTTGCAAAGCGGAAGTCATGATGACAAGCCGATAGACGGACTTTAAGGAATGGTCGAGGGGCCTCGCACTTTTGATCCAGTCCGTGCAAGGTGCCCAAACAAAGATTTTAGGGAGTTACGTCCATGAGCGTCAATCAATTCGTGCTGGAAATGGGTCGTCAATCGTTTCGCGACATGCAGCTGACGGCACAAAGCCAAGACGATTTGGCCGAAGGCGAAGCCATTCTTGCCATTTCCCGTTTCTCCTTGACGGCCAATAATGTGACCTATGCGATGTTCGGCGATGGCATGAAATACTGGAACTTCTTTCCAGCCAGCAGCGCCGGTTTCGGCCGCGTGCCAGTTTGGGGGTTTGCCGATGTGATCGCGTCGAAAGCTGAAGGGGTGGCGGTGGGCACCCGCGTTTATGGCTATTTCCCCATGGCCAACACGCTGAAAGTTCAGCCCGTCAAAGTCAGTGCTGCGGGCTTCCGCGATGGGGCGGCGCATCGGCAGGAAATGGCGGCTGCCTATAATCATTATAGCGTCGTCCAGCCTCACGATGGCGAGACCGAAGGCCGGGTAGCCCTTTTAAAGCCCCTCTTTATGACAGGCTTTTTACTGGATGATTGGATTGCTGATGAGCGGCATTGGGGCAGCGCCTATGTGATTTCTTCCAGTGCGTCCAGCAAAACCGCTTTGTCGATGAATGCCTGTTTGAAGCGCCGAGGCGGCGTGAAATTGATCGGCCTCACCTCGGCCCGATCCAAGGCCTTTGTCGAGGGAACTGGCTATTATGATCTGGTAGTGACCTATGACAATTTAGCCGATTTGCCACCTGAAGCGTCTGTCTATGTGGACTTTGCGGGCGATCCTGCGCTGACGGCTGGTGTGCACACCAAACTGGGTGACCTCTTGCAGCAATCCATCATAGTAGGCGGCGCGCATTGGGATGCCGAGCGTACAGCGGCCCCAGCCGCTTTGCCCGGTCCCAAACCGCAATTCTTCTTTGCCCCGGCGCATATGGCACGCCTCAGCGCGGCTTGGGGTGGGGCAGAGTTTAATCGCGCGGTGGATGCAGCCTTTGACCGCTTTGCCCATGAATCGCGGGCTTGGCTGGATGTGGTTGAGGCACACGGCTTTGACGCGGCCCAATCGGCTTGGCGGCGGCTCTTAGATAATGAAGTTTCCGCCAAAGAGGGCCTTGTCATTACCCTCTAATCAACCCAACCTGCGCGCCTAATTTGGCCCCTTAAGGAAGCCCTCATGATCAAAGATTTTCCGCTCGACTTTGCCCGCTTCAAGAAAATCTGGAAGCCCAATCAATGCTTGGCGCTGCCGGTGGGCTTTCAGGCTGCTGAAACACCTGATCTGCAATCCGGCGTGTTCCAAGCCAGTGTATCCCAAGTGCGCGAAGCGTGGCTGGAGATCGCGCGCAGCCAGTCGCGTGTGTCCGACATTCGCGAGGAAGAAGGCCAGATCGAGGCGGTGCAGCGGACGGCGCTGGTTGGTTTTCCCGATTGGATTACTTCTATGCCGGTTGATTTGGGCGACGGCAAAGCCTCCATCTGTGTGTTCTCCCGCTCAAAATACGGCATTCGCGACATGGGTGTGAATGAAAAGCGCGTTCGCCTATGGCTGTCGCTCTTGGCGCAAAAACTGCCATCCGCGGGCTAAACAAGCGGTGAAAAGATTAGCTTTGACAATTCTGCGCTGGATCGGCCTCGTCTTCTTGGCGAGCGTTTTGGCCTGGACAGGAACGGGGTTAGCCATGGCAGCTGGGGGCTGGAAGAACCCGCCTCGCGGGGTTTTTATTGAGGTTGAGGGCCGCAAGCAGCGTTTGGTCTGTGAAGGCGAGGCCCGACCTGGCGAGCCCACCATCATCTTTGAATCCGGCGCTTATTCGGCGGCTGCGGACTGGGGGTATCTTCAGCCCGAAGTGGCCAAGACAAGCCGAACCTGTTCCTATGACCGGGCAGGGATGGGTTGGTCTGAGCCCTCCAAAGCTCCGCGCGATCCGGCAACTTTGGCGCGTGAACTTAAAGCTTTGTTGGATGCAGCAGGCGAGGAGGGGCCATACATTCTGGTGGGTCATTCGATGGCTGGCCTGTTGACGCGGGCCTATCTCAGCCAATACCCGCAAGATGTGGTCGGGCTTGTCCTCATCGATGCTGCCGACCCTAGCGCGATTTCGATTCCGGAGGCGCAAGTCTGGATTAGGCGCTATCAAAGACTTGCCCGCGTGGGTGCAGGCTTTGCCCAGTTCGGCCTTGTGAAGCCCTTGGCACCCTTCTACGCCAATCGCATCGGCCTCAGCGGTGTTCCCTTGAAGGAGAAGCGTCGCATGTTTGGCGCACCCTCGCACATGCGCGCCTCAGCAGCTGAAATTGCCGCAACGATTGATGGCGCAGCGGCGGCGCTGGCGGCTGATCCCTATTTGAAGAACATTCCCGTTGCTACCCTAACTGCTGGCCCCGTGACCCCCGATCGTAGCGCGTGGAAAGAGGCCCAGGCGCGACCGGCACGCCTGTCTGCGCGCGGATCGTCGATCAATGTTGAAGCTGCCAATCACACGACCATCCTCGGCCCGATTTATGGCCAAGCCGTGCTGGATGCAATTGCACGTGTGAAGCGCGACGCGGTTGCAGATTTGAGCAAATCAGCAGATCGACCCTAGGTGTGTTTCTCGCAGTAACGGGTGAGAAACGTGCTGCCTTTGGTAAGGCGATCTTAACCTCAAACAGGCTAGTTTGGGGGCTGATTTTTAGGAAATTCGCGCGTGCCGGTCAAACAAAGGACTCCACAACGACTCGATTTGTCTGCGTTGTCGATTCTTGTCGTCGATGATCAGCCGTTTTTTCGCGTGTTATTGACCGAGATTTTGCGCAATTTAGGCGTGCGCAGTGTGTCGGTCGCCGTCGATGGCGAGGACGGGCTTGATGCGTTTGACTCCGTTCGTCCCGATGTCCTCATCACCGATTGGATGATGCCCAATATTGATGGGATCGAGCTAACACGGCGTATCCGTGCCTCTGAAGATCAGACGCTGAAAGTAACCCCGATCATTTTGGTCACCGCCAATAATCGCAAAAGCCAGATCGAATTTGCCCGCAATTCCGGCGTCGATGAGTTCATCCTAAAGCCCGTTTCGGTGAAGTCGGTTTGTGATCGCCTGCGCGAAGTGATCGAGCGGCCACGCAACTTCATTGACGATCCAGGCTATTCAGGCCCCTGTCGTCGCCGCCGCGCCGAACCCAGCTTTAAAGGGCCCTATCGTCGGTTTGACGACCCACTCGAAATTGCAACCGAGGAAGAAATGATTGAATCCATGCGTTCGATCATGAACCTTGCGGTCGCTAGAATTGGTTTACTTCTCAATGCCTTGCGTGATGGGCGCACAGATGTCCTTGCGCAAATGATGCGGGCAGTCAGCGAAGTGCACTCGATCGCGGACGAGATCCAAGACTTCCATGTCTCACGGGTTGCGCAGCTCTTGCGGACCTATCTTACAAGGTGCAGCAGCCCCGAAGCCGTACGACCCGATGTGATTCAAACCCATTTGAACGCGATTGATGTCTTGTTCAAGACGCCCAATCTGCAGATCCGCATGCGCGATCAAGTGGTTAGCGGACTGGAAGAAGTGGTCGCCAAAGTCGGCGTCGCTTAGCCAGCTTGCCAGTATTCCGGGACGATCACTGCTTTCCCGACAAGCTGTCGCGACACCATGAGATCAAACGCAGCGCGGACGTCTGTCAGGCCGAATACAGCCCCCACATGCGGCTTTAAGCTGCCACTGGCCACCAGATCATACACAGCTTGCACATTTTCGCGCCCTCGCTCAGGGAATTGGCGGCCATATTCGCCCGCCCGCACACCCATAACCGAAAAACCCTTGATCAGAGGCATATTGACCGACACCGTTGGAATCCGGCCACTCGTAAAGCCAATGACCAACAAGCGGCCATCAAAAGCCATACAGCGCACGCTTTCATCAAAGACATCGCCACCCACGGGGTCAAACACCACATCGGCCCCGCGTCCACCTGAAATCGCCTTGACCGCCTCTCGAAACCCATCCTGCACCAACACGGTGTGTTCCACGCCCAAGGCACGCAAGGCATGTAACTTGGTCGATGAGCCTGAGGTCGCGATGACACGTGCCCCCATATGCAGGCCCAATTGAACTGCCGCGAGCCCCACCCCACCTGCTGCGCCATGTACCAACAGGGTCTCACCTGCTTGCAGATTAGCCCGCCTCACTAAAGCGACATAAGCGGTTAGATAAGCGGCCTGAAAGGCTGCTGCTTCTTCCCAACTCAAATTGGGCGGCTTTTTCTGAATGGCGTGGGTTGGCAGGACTACAAATTCGGCAAAACCACCCAAACGGGCCCCGCCAACTACTTCATCGCCAATGGCCCAATCCGTCACGCCCTCACCAAGGGCGACAATCTCGCCGGCACAATCAAGGCCCGGCACAAAGGGTGGGTCAGGCTTGAATTGATATTTGCCCTGACACATCAAGATGTCTGGGAAATTGACGCTGGTGGCCCGAACTGCGATCAGGACTTCGCCCGCCCGCGGCTCTGGTATGGCGCGCTCCGCTAGGCCTGTGCCCGACAAATCATCGGTAATGGCATGGCACACAAAGGCCCGCATTACCCACCCATGGCGCGATAGGCGCGCGCGGCAATTGCCGCAATCTCCCGACATGCCCGATCGGCAGCAGGCACGGCCCCCGTGTAAGCCGTAAAGCCATGGGCGAGGCTGTCATAGCAGTGATAATGCACCTTAACATCGGCCGCTTCTAACGCCTCGGCATAGGCTTTTCCTTGATCGCGCAGGGGGTCGTGACCGGCAGTGATGACAATCGCCGGGGCCAGTCCTACAAGGCTTGGGGCCAGAGCGGGTGAGACCCGCAAATCTGCGCCCAAATTAGGATCAGGCAGGTAATTGGCCATAAACCACGCCATAATCTCAGCGGTCAGCGGATAAGCATCGGCGCAGGATTGCATCGAGCCATCGGTGGCAAGGATGGTGGTGGCAGGATAGATCAGAAGCTGCAGGAAGGGCTGTGCCAACTCGCGCCTTTGCATCTCTTGGGCCAAGATCGCGCTAAAATTCCCGCCCATAGAATCGCCGCCCACAGCGGCAAGTCCGGCTGGGGCACCAAATTCGGCTGCATGCTCGCGCGCCCAAAGATAGGAATCGATGGCGTCATTCAGGCCGGCTGGCCAAGGATGTTCGGGCGCAAGGCGATAATCGACCGACAAGACCGGGCACCCAATTGTTTTGGCAAGAATCGAGCAAAAGGCGTGGCAGGTTTCAAGACTGCCCACCACACCGCCACCAAAATGATAAAAGACAAACAAGGGCGCCTGTGGGTTTTGGTTGGACGGGCGATAGCTGCGGGCCTGGATCGTGCGGCCTTCCAGCTCAAGTTGGCGGTCTTGGCAGCTTACCCCGGGTTCCAACGGGCCGCCAAACAGCATGGTTAGAATTTCGGTTCCCTGCCGAGCAAATTCCGGGGTCAGTACTGGCGGCGCGCCCCGCTTTGCGACGCTATAGGCGATGAATTGAAAGCGCGCATCCAAAGTCCGGCCATCGCGCACGACTGGTTTGCCGCCGGCCATGGAGACCAGAAGTGGGTCCGGTAATTTTAACAACAAATTGACGATGGTTTTTTGAAGGCTCATGCTTGCATCTCGCTTTGAACGCGCTGAGATCCGCCCAGCACAAAATAGGCAGCAAAACGGGCTGCAGCCGGAATATCCTTGATCCGGCCCCGTAGCAGGCGGTCACCAATTTCTTGCGCAATACCAACACACGAAGCGGTCAAAAGTTCAGGGTCGACATGGTCTAGCTTGAACTCGGTGGCAAAGGCGATGATGTCGGCCTTCAATTCGTCAAACAGGGCGAGGCTTTCTGGCGTGTCAAAGCGGACGCGGGTCCATTCTGGCATGGCTGCCATTTCGCGATCAACGGATTGATCGTTCATAAGAAAATTGAAGTAAGCCTCAAAGGCGGTGATCATAAAGGCTTGAAAGTCTTGCCCCGCGCTTTCCCGGGCGGCCCGCAGCAAGGGCTTAAAGCGCGCAACGCCATCATCGTGGAGTGCGTGGAAAACTTCTTCCTTGGATTTGAAATAATTATAAAAGGTGCCCGAGGCGAGTTCGGTGCGGCGAATGATGTCGCGCACGGTGGTCCCTTCATAGCCCAGTTCTGCAAAAATCTGCCGTCCGGCTTCAAGAATGGCCGCCCGATTGGCCAGCTTGGTTTGCTCGCGCTTACCTGCTTGGTTGCCTTCACGGCTCTCCGCCCTATCCTTCTGGGTGGATACGGAAGTGGATTTCATGGCTCTTAGCACCTGCACCGGGATGAATCTCTATTCTTGGGGGTACCAAATGCACCTAGTTGCAACAGCTTGGCGAAAAGCTGACAGCGCGTCAACATCGTATCCGGGCTGCGACTGTTATCTGTCGGGTGTGCCCTGCCGATGAGCCAGCTTGCGCCCAATGGGCAAAAAACACCCCGCGTCACAATCTGGTTTGATGGTGATTGCCCCTTGTGTCGCGCCGAGATCGCGCTTTACCAAAAGCTTGATCGAAAGGCTGGCCGTGTGGCCTTTGTGGATTTAACCGGCGATGGCACCTGCCCCCTCAATCGAGCCGATATGCTCGCCCGCTTTCATGCCCAAGAGGGCGGTGGACCCGTGATCTCGGGCGCGAAGGCTTTTGCCGCCATGTGGAAGCAAGTCACGCCGTTTCAGCCCTTGGGCTATCTGGCGCAATTACCGATCATTCTGCCTTTTCTGGATTGGCTCTATGATCAGTTTTTGAAAGTGCGCCCCCGTTTGCAAACCATCATGGTGGCCCGTGAAAAACGCTAAAGGTAAAGTCGTTGCCAAAGCCAATCTGCCTGACAAGCCGTGCAAGGCCTGCGGCAGACCCTTTTCATGGCGCAAAAAATGGGCGCGTGATTGGGATCAGGTGCTTTATTGCAGCGACAAATGCCGGATGCGCGCGAAAACCTAACGCGCGCCTTGGCGTTGAACCAACCACACACCGAACAATAGGATCGCCAAGGCAGCAAAGGTCGTTGCGGGTAGGGCCTCGCCAAAGGCCAAGGCACCAACAAGGATAGACCAGAATGGTGCCAAATTGCCCACATTGGACATGAAGACCGGTCCAACGCGGCGGATGGTTACGACATAAACGAGGTTGGCAACCCCGGTTGATAAGATCCCAAGGCCCAAAATGGCGAGGATGTGACGGACCTCAAGATGTATGCCTCCCGCCGGCCAGTCATGCATGGCAAGCGGCAAGGATAGGATGGCGGCTACCAGCACAAAGCCACAGCTCATCGCGACAGGGTTCAAATTGGGATTGACCATGCGCACCATCACGCTGGTAGAGCCATAAAGGACGGCTGCGACCAGCAGGAGAAGTTGGGAGACAACGGGCGTCGCCCCAATTCCATGGTCTGACAGGGCAGGGGCAAACAGCAGGCAAACCCCTAGAAAGCCCACCCCGACGCCAACCGCGCGCTTTAGGTTCAAACGCTCACTCGGCACCAGAAAATGGCAGAGGATGGCGACGGTCAGCGGGGCTGCGGCAATATAAATCGCCGCCAAAGCTGAAGGCACTGTCTTTTGCGCAATAGAAATCAATAAGAAAGGCAGAAGCGTGCCGGTAGCCCCAATCAAGGTCAGCACGCCCCACGTCTTATAATCGCCTAATCGGGGCAAGCGCGCCCGCATGCCGATACAGCCAAGGCCCAAGACGAATGCGCCAATGCAAAGCCGACAGGCCACCAGAACCGACGGGGGCACGACCTCAACACCGATATGGGTGCCTGCATAGGCAGAGCCCCACAAAATGACCAAAATGGCCAAAAGGCTCCAGTCAAGCAGGCCTGGGCGGGAAGGGCTGGTAGGTGACGACACAGGCATGGGCGTGCCACGCCCCGCGCAGGTGCGCAAGGCCTGTCCTCACTCTGAAACGCATCTCTTAGGCGGGATTGGCTTGGTCCCACGCCATCACGGCCCGCGCATCCCGGGGGGTGATGTCGGGGAAGCCGGGCAAAGCGGTTGCAGGGTCAAAGAACTTCCAACTGCGGGCGCATTTGATGCCGGGGGCGCGTTCGAACACAACGGCCACGCCCGTCACGTCTTCAAGGCGGAAAGCCTCTGCTGGCCCCTCGCCATTGCGAAGCTCTAACCCCGAGGTGATGCACAATTCGGCCAAATCTTCCTGCCCGATGGCAGCGCGAATGGCATCATCGGTGACGTAGACGACAGGGGCAGCCTCTAGCGAGGAGCCAATCGTCTTTTCCCGGCGCTGAACTTCCAAAGCCCCTGTCACAACCCGGCGCAAGTCGCGCAAATGGCCCATGCGGGTGGCCAGAGCCGTATCCTGCCATTCTTTTGGATCCTCTTGGAGGACACGCAAATGGATCGAATCGGCGTCAGGAAAACGCGTGCCCCAGGCCTCTTCAGTGGTGAAAGGCAGGATAGGGGCCAGCCACAACAGCATGCGTTCAAACAACAGATCCAGCACAGTTTGGCTGGCCCGGCGGCGCACACTGTCCAATTCATCGCAATAAAGCGCATCCTTGCGCACATCGACATAAAGGGCTGACACATCAAGATTGGCAAAATCGCTAACTGCCGACAAAGCCCGCTTGAAGTCATAATCCATCCAAGCCGCGCGCACTTCTTTGCCGACCTCATAGGCGCGCCCCAACAGCCACTTTTCCAACAGCGGCATGTCGGCATAAGCGACCGCCGTGTCGGGGGTGAAATCCTTCAAGCTTGCCAGCATGTAGCGCAATGTATTGCGCAGCTTACGATAGGTTTCGCTTGCTTGATCCAGAATGGTTTTGCCCAGAGCCAATTCATTGGTGTAGTCGGCGGCTGCAAATAACAGACGCAGGATTTCCATGCCGTTCTGGCGCAAGACATCGTCAAGCTCGATGCCATTACCCAAGCTCTTGGACATTTTGCGGCCTTGCTCGTCCACAATCATGCCATGGGTGCGCACCGCTTTATAAGGCGCTTTGCCGCGGGTCGAGCAGCTTTCGAGTAGCGAGGATTGGAACCAGCCGCGATGCTGGTCAGAGCCTTCAAGATACAGGTCAGCTTGGGTCTCTTCGCCATAGCGCTTGCGCGTGACAAAGGCATGGGTGCAGCCGGAGTCAAACCAAACGTCGAGAATGTCTTCAACTTTCTCATAGTCGGCTGGATCATAGGCATCGCCTAAGAAGAATTTCGCATCATTGGTGAACCAAGCGTCTGCTCCACCGGTGCGCATCGCCGCCAAAATGCGGGCATTGACCGCCTCATCTTGCAGGATTTGGCCGGTATCCTTGTGCACAAACATCACCAGCGGAACGCCCCAGGCGCGCTGGCGGCTGATCAACCAGTCTGGCCGTTCACTCACCATGGCCGTGATGCGGTTAGAGCCTGCCTCATTGCCCCAATCGGTAGCAGCAATCTCTGCCATCGCCACGTCGCGCAAGGTCTTGCCACCCAGATGGGGGACGGGCTTGTCCATGGCGATGAACCATTGCGGCGTGTTGCGATAGATGAGGGGGGCTTTCGAGCGCCAGGAATGGGGATATTGGTGGGTGAGGCGGCCGCGCGCCAAAAGCCCGCCCGCTTCGATTAAGGCGGCGATCACCGCCCCATTGGCAGGGCCTTCTTTACCGGCCTTTTTGCCTTCAAGCTCCAGAACCGCCAAGCCCTCAAAGCCTGGTGCCTCTTTGGTATAGCGGCCATCGGCATCAACGGTGAAAGGGATATCGGCTTGGGGCAGGCCAGACTTCATCCAAACCAGATAATCGTCGGTCCCGTGGCTGGGCGCGGTATGGACAAAGCCCGTCCCTGCTTCATCGGTCACATGGTCGCCAGAAAGGAGGGGGACGTCAAAGTCATAGCCCTTGCCGCGCAAGGGGTGGGCGCACGTGGCTGTTGACGGATCAAAGTCCGCAACGCGCGTGGCGGTGGCAATCTTGGCCGCGCCAAAGACATCATCCTTCAGCTTATCTGCCACAACAAGGCGGTCGCCGGGGGCTGCCCAAGGTTCAAACGCGAGATCGGCCTCCATGGCTTCAACTTCATAGACCCCATAGGCAATATCGGGCGAAAAACTCACGGCGCGATTGCCCGGAATGGTCCAAGGTGTGGTGGTCCAGATGATGAGGCTCGCACCCGTCGCAGGGCCCGTCAGGATTGGAAACTTAACCCAGATGGTCGGGCTGACCTTTTCTTGATACTCAACTTCGGCTTCAGCCAGCGACGTACGCTCTACCGGGCTCCACATCACGGGCTTGGAACCGCGGAAGACGAGGCCGGTTTTGACGACTTTCAAAAACTCTTCAGCGATCGTGGCCTCGGCTTCATAATCCATCGTAAGGTAAGGATTGGCGAAATTGGCCATCAGGCCCATGCGCTGGCGCTCACCGCTTTGGATATCGACCCATTTTTGTGCATAGACACGGCAGGCGGCGCGGAATTCCGCCGCTGGCACTTCATCCTTTTTGCGGCCTTTGGCGCGAAACTCTTCTTCGACTTTCCACTCAATCGGTAGACCATGGCAGTCCCAGCCGGGCACAAAGTCGGCGTCAAAGCCCAGAACTTGGCGTGAGCGGCAGACAAAGTCCTTCAGACTATTATTCAACGAGTGCCCAATGTGAGAGTTGCCGTTCGCATAGGGAGGGCCGTCATGATAGACAAAGCGCGTGCGTCCGGCGCTGGCTTTGCGCTGGCGGCCATAAAGGTCTTCTGCCTGCCATTTTGCGACAAATTGCGGCTCCTTTTGCGGCAGGCCTGCGCGCATCGGGAAAGGGGTGTCGGGCAAGAAGATGGTGGGGCGATAGTCGCGTGGTTCTGAGGTCATCGGTTTGGTCTTTATCTAAGCGCGCTGCGTGGTTTCACGCCACGCGTGTCATGACTTGATTTTGTGGCGATGTCTTCCCGGCACGCGGAATCGAAGTCAGCGGCGTGCCGGGCTGATAATTCGAAACAGGGACAAAAGGGCGTGGGCGATGCTCATGGCGGGCCTCATAGCCCAGTTAAGCGCCCTTGTTAAGGCAAGCCTGTCATACGACTGGCAGTTGCGTGCTATTGGCCAGAATGACGGTGACCTTTGCGCGGCCCTTAAACTTTCCATCCTTCAAAAAGCGCGCCCAAGGCCCGGTGTGGCCCTCTTGGGGCGTATAGCGCCCTGCCACCACCAAACAGCCCTCCGAGGAAAAGCGGTCATAAGGCTCAAGCAGTGGGGTCTCCGCACAATGAATATTATCGTCCGTCGTGGTGGAAACACTTGCCCCCTGCATCCCAGACGGGGTCGTCGCGCGCAACACTTTGAGCGCCCCAGCGCCCCCGCCAGCCCCATTTTGGCGTAGCGCGCCGATAATGGAGAAGGGAAAGCCATATTTCTTATAATTGGAGTGCGAACCCGGTACATAGTCAAAAACCCCGGGCAACAGCATATTGGCCGCCTGCACGCCAAGTGCGGACGACACAATCGCCGTCCGGTTTGGCACGGTCGAGGCCGCATAGGTCGACAATTGCTTGGTTTCTGGGTCCCAGATGCCAATGGTGCAGCAGAAGTTCAAATGGTCCGGCGGCACCACCGTCAAGCGGTGGCCGGAGGCAAATGGATTGATCTGTCGGTCCGAAGCGGCACCGCGTATGGCAAAAACCACAGGGCCCGGGGCCAATTCTCGGTCTCCGACCACTTCGCGCAGGACCGCATCTGTCACATCGACGCCCGTACCGGCCCGTGCGGCAAAGCCCGGCTCGCTCAAGGGGCGGACTGCAAGCCACTTATCCGGCGTGACCACTTCGGCCAATTGCGGTTTGCGCCAGACAAGGCCTGTCCCGCGGGCAATTGCATCTTCCGGGCTCTCCCGCACGGTCGGGTCCTTAATCAGGCCTTCACGGATCGAGGATTTAGGGGGGACTGCTTTCACACCTTCCGCCTTGGGTGGGGGAGGGGCGGATGCAGGCGGCGGCGCAGCAGGGGCAGGTTCTGGGTTTGGCAGATCCTCGAGGGTCACTTTACGGCGCGAAAACCACGTCCAAATGCCAAAGCCAGTAGCCAAGCCAAGGCCTGTACCACCCAAAATCATCCAGCGCCGGTTCATCGTGACAATCCCCTCGGGGTCATTCCAAGCCTCTTGCGTCCCGCGATCTATTTACCTGCCTTGCCTGTTCAATCCATCTGAATTCAAAGCTAAGTTTGCATCACACGGACCGGCAGATTACCTCTAAACTCTGCTCTAGGCCTATTTGTGGCAAGGGTCGAGCCGCATCTCACACCCTTGCATTTTCGCGACACTCCGGCAGTATGTAGTAAAACAACAAGAGACTGAGGGGAGGTCGCCTCATGACGACGAATCGCTGGAAGCTGCGGCTGCAGGCAGGGGCCTGTGCGGTGGGTGCCCTGCTTGTCAGCACATGGGCTTTGGCACAAGCCCCAAATGCCTCGCAACAAAAGGAACGCCCGAAAGTGTCTGAACCCATATCGTTCGCCAATCCCCATGATTTGGCGCTCGCGCCCAAGCTCGCCGCACGTGAAGCCGATTGGCGGATTGGTCCAGTGGTCTATCAGGTGATTGTGGATCGGTTTGCGCCCTCGCGAAATCTAGATGCCAAGCGTGCGCTTTATGCGGCACCGCGAACCCTGCATCCGTGGTCAAATCTACCCAAGCGCGGAAAACTCTTGCCCGAACAGGGGCTTTGGACCCACGAGCTTGATTTCTGGGGTGGCGATCTCGACAGTCTGGCCAGCAAACTTGACTATATCAAAAGTCTCGATGTCGATGTCCTCTATTTGGGGCCGATCCACGATGCTTTCACCAATCACAAGTATGACGCCAATGATTATTTCAAAGTCTCACCCGAATATGGCACGCGGGAGGATGTGAAGAAATTGGCTGCTAGCCTGCATGACAAGGGCATGCGGCTGGTGCTCGATGGCGTTTTGAACCATATGGGCCGCAATTCGCCCCACTTCCAAGACGCATTGAAAAACCCCAAAAGCCCCTATCGCGATTGGTATTTCATCGGCCCAGAATATAAGATGGGCTATCGCGGCTGGTGGGATATTGCCAATCTGCCCGACGTCAAATGGGAAACCCCTGCGGTCCAAGCGCGCCTGTTTGGCGATCCAGATTCGGTAATCCAAGGCTGGCTGCGCGATGGCGTGGATGGCTGGCGGCTCGATGTCGCTTATGACATTGGCTTTAAATTCTTGGGCGATGCCACCAAGGCGGCGCACCGTGCAAAACCCGGATCGCTCATGCTGGGCGAGATTTATAATTATCCTGAACAATGGCTGGGGCCGATGGACGGGATGTTGAACATCACCGCGGGCGAAGTGATTTATGAATTGGTCGATGGCAAGGTTTCAGGCCGCCAAGCTGGCTCCATCCTCGAACGCATGGTCGAGGACAGCGATTATGAAGGTCTGTTACGTTCATGGATCGTGCTCGACAATCATGATCGGCCGCGCTTGGCCAATCGCTTGCCCGATCTGGCCAATCGGCGGATGGCGCAAGTGCTTCAATTCACCCTACCAGGCTCGCCCAACCTCTATTATGGCGTCGAGGTGGGTCTTGAGGGGGCCGATGACCCGATGAACCGCGCGCCGATGGATTGGTCGAAAGCCAATGACAGCCATCCAGAATTTGTCTGGCTGCGGCAATTGACCCGATTGCGCAAGGAAATGCGTGCCCTCCGCATGGGTGAGTTCCGTCGTCTCGACACCGAAACCATTCTGGCGTTTACCCGCTATACCGACAAAGTGAGTGAATTGGCGGTGGTGCTGGTCAATCCAACCGATGCGCCAGTCTCGGAATTCATCTCGGTGCGCGATTCAAAACTGATGAATAATGAGGCGCTGAAGGACGTCTTCACTGGCTATCAGACCCGTATGCGCGCCGGCCTCATCCGCGTCGAAGTCCCCGCCAACACGGCGATGGTCCTGCGCCCCGTGCTCCAAGATCCCACCAAGGAGTATACGGCGTATAAGAGGGTGCAGTAGGGGCCAGCTTGTCTTGTGCTTCGATGCGCTTTCACATGGGGCCTTGTGTAGCAAAGCCCCTTTGTCGGCGTAGAGTCATCCCGGACGGCGCAGCCGATCCGGGATCATTTTCCCC